>NZ_CAKJTJ010000010.1 GCF_917563925.1 Sutcliffiella rhizosphaerae | reverse complement strand
CCGCCCGCTTCCTTCAGATTCCACGTCGCCATGGACACCCTTGCGTTAAGCTAACTGCTACTTCTGTCTTCACAGTTCGGGACTTGCACCCTATAGATTGCACCCATGCCGGGCGCACATATAAAAAGAAATGGAGCATATTTTCGCTCCATTTCTTATCTAAATTTCTTTACCATTCTTTTTGCATACCAAAAGCCAATCACCAACGACACGATATCTATTAAGATGACATACCATTCATTCCCGTGCCCCTTGTATAAGGAACCTGCTAGCAGGACTACTGCCAGACAAGTACCAACATATAAATTATATGTGACTCGTGTAAACAAAATAACAAGTAACGCGGGGAGAACTAGTGCCAATAAAAGCTTTACTAACAAAATAAAAACCTCTTTTCCATCCTTGCCGATATTCTATTATTGTTAGTATAGCAGTTTTTAGCTATTGAAAATAGAATCAATCAGTTACGGTGCAATTTCTTCTACTTTTTCTCCCCAAACTGAATGAATGAGCGTTTTTCCGGCATTATTTTTATATAGCACAGAATAACCTGCCACATGGTTATTGGAATCAATAAATACTGACACTTGCATCCCCATCATTCCCGTTTTTACCCCTTCAATATCTAATTCATCAATGCTCGTTATAAACTCATACCCTTCCTTTAGCGGGTAATCATAACGATGCAATTCATATTTAGGACCGCTATCCTTACTTGGTTCTACTTCTAGATAATCTGTTCCTAAATAACTCCACACTTCTTCCTGAGACATTCCCACATAAAGAGTATCTATTACTTCTTGTGCTGATAAAACCTCTTCTTGATTGCTCTGGTTTATCAACACATACAAACTTCCAGCTACGATGAATAACAGTAGGATGCTCAATGCCATTTTAGGATTACCCCACCATTTTTTTCTTCTTTTTGCACGTTCAATGCGTTCGAGAATTCGGTTTCGGTCAACCCCCGTAAACATTGAGTGTGGGGAGATATAATGATCCATCTCTTTTTTAAAGTGATCCTTTTCTGGATTCCTGTTCATAATCGAGCCCTCCTTTTGCTAAAATGCCCTTTATTTTTTCCCTTCCTCTTCGCAAATGTGTTTTTACCGTATTTTGTTTTAAAGAGAGAAGCTCCGATATCTCTTCAATGGAAAAATCACGATAGTAATGTAGAATGAGTACTTCCCTATATTTTAACGGTAAAGCCATCACTAATTGAGCAAGCTCTCTGTTTTCTTCAGACGCCAATGCCTTTTCCTCTGGTTGTTCTTTACTTACGAGTATTGGATTAACCAACTGCTGCACTTTATATTTGAAACTGCTTAAATAGTCCTTACATATATTAATGGCGATTCGATATATCCATGTCTTCATCGTACTTTCGCCTCGGAATAAGTGAAGATTTTTATATACTTTAACAAATACTTCTTGAGATAGATCATCTACTACAGAATAATTGCGGACATATGTGAAAATGAGGCGTTTAATCTCCTCACCATGCTGGTTCATAGCCGAAATCACAAGCTCTTCTCGTTTCTCATCCGATAAGGTGTTCCTCCTATCCATCTTGCACCCCCATTCTTTTTCTTAGTTTGACGGAAAATATAAGAAGTAGGTTTCGTTAAATAAAAAAACCACCTTAATAAAGGCGGCTTATTCTACTTCAACAGCTGTCTCTGTCACACTGCGAAGCTTTTTCTGTTTATTTGCAAGCTGGATTTTATTAACGAATGTATGTATCGTTTGTATGTCTTGATCATCTTCTGTTATTAATTCCACCAAATATGTATATTTCCTTTTCTTCGTATTCGCATGCATACCAATAATGGTAGCTTTAAAGTCAAGGTCTTGACCTGCCACTTGAAAGTTTAACCCTAGCAGCACATCACTATTTTCAGGGATTTGTACTTTAGAAATAAAACGAATTTTTTCCATACTAAGTTCTTCGAGATATATCTTGGTCCTACCTGTGGAAACTTCCTTTCCATTTACTTGTAGGATAGTCATAGTCCCAACAACAAACTGTCTGGTCTTGTATAGATGTTCTAACATCCATTTTTTATCTTCCGGTGCTTTATTTGTCACACAGTTTCCCCCTTTTATCCCCTTTGTTCTTTTTGTTTTATATCGGATGAAAAGAGGGTTTGTTTTAGATGATCTCTGCACTTTTTGTCGAACATTATTTTTTCACTTAAAAAACCCAAAACTTACCTTCATGGCAGTTTTGGGCATACTCTATTCTTCTTCCTCCATAATGTCAATCAACCCAACATCTGGATTTTTATCTTGGAACCATCTTAAGGAGAAATCACTATCAAATAGCGCGACATATTGGTCATTGCGGTCTCTCACTAAAATATTGCGAGAGTCAAATAAAGATGTATCGACTTTTTGATCTTCGAGCCAACGCGGAATTTTTGAGCCTATAATATTATAGACAACCTCGACATTGTACTCACCCTTCATACGATATTCAAAAACATCAAGTTGAAGCTGTCCTACCGCTCCTAAAATATAGGACTCTGTTCCATATTGACGGAATAGTTGAATGGCACCTTCTTGTACAAGTTGAGTAATTCCTTTTCCGAACTGTTTCCCTTTCATCACATTCTTAGCTTCGACTCGAACAAAAAGCTCTGGAGCAAACGTTGGGATTTCATCAAATTCAATGTTCTGATTTCCGTCGAACAACGAATCTCCAATTTGGTAGACACCAGGATCATAAATTCCGATAATATCCCCTGGATAAGCCTGATCGACAGTTTCACGGTCAGATGCTAGAAACTGCTGTGATTGCGTTAGCTTAATAGTCTTGCCAGTACGACTTACTGTTACAGTCATACCGCGCTCAAACACACCAGAACAAATTCGTAAGAACGCTAGTCGGTCCCTATGTGCAGGATTCATATTTGCCTGGATTTTGAAAATAAAGCCGGAGAATCCTTCTGATTTTGGTACTATTTTTTCTGTTTCCGTTTGACGTGGTTGAGGTTCACTAGCTAAATCTAAAAACGTACGGAAAAACATTTCCACACCAAAATTAGAAATAGCACTTCCGAAAAACACTGGGGTTTGCAAGCCATTTTTCACCTTGTCGATGTCAAAATCGTTACCAGCCTCTTCTAAAAGTTCAAAATCCTCTTTAGCCTGAATAAAGGTTGGATGTGTAGAAATTTCTTCCACATCATCCAGTTCATTAAATGGAATGCGTTCTTCTTCATCTTTTCCTTGATAACGAATAAACACCTCATTGTAGCGATCATACACACCTAAGAAGCGTTTACCCATCCCGACTGGCCAGTTCATTGCATAGGATTCGATTCCTAGCACTTCTTCTATCTCTTCAAGAAGCGCAAGTGGTTCTTTTCCTTCACGATCAAGCTTATTGATGAACGTAAAAATAGGAATACCACGCATACGACAAACCTTGAAAAGCTTGATCGTCTGAGGTTCAACCCCTTTTGTACAGTCAATAATCATCACGGCACTGTCTACCGCTGTCAATGTCCTGTACGTATCTTCACTGAAGTCTTCATGTCCTGGAGTATCCAGAATGTTGATATGTTTATCCATGTACTCAAAGCTCATCACACTGGAAGTTACAGATATTCCACGTTTTTTCTCAATTTCCATCCAATCCGATGTCGCAAATTTCCCTGACTTTTTACCTTTCACTGTACCCGCTGAACGAATCACATTTCCGAAAAGTAAAAGCTTCTCCGTCAACGTCGTTTTACCAGCATCCGGATGCGAAATAATCGCAAATGTTCTTCTGCGGTCAATTTCTTTATTTAAAAGTTCTTGTTTCACGTATACGTACCTGCCTCTCAAAAATTACACAATAGTGTTATTATAACAGAAACTAACGGATGAAAAATATAGGGAATAGGTGAATTTCTATTTCCAACTTCCTCAATTTCAATTATACTCTTGTTAATGGTAAAAATTGTAGTTAAGACAAATGCTTACTTTATTTTGATATGCATTTTTCTTGCACAAAGTACATTTTATTTACTACTAGTTACCATGTAACAATACGTTAGGAGTGATGAAGATGGCAAAAAGCAAAGCAAAAAAAATGCGCGAAAAACAAATTCGAGAAGGTAAACGTAATCCAGAGTATGGGAGGGGAACTTATTCGTTGGCTGATATGCGAACACGCACAACAAAGACGAAGCAGGAAAAATGGAATCAAGTATATAGAAAAGAACGACAATCTCGGTATGGTAGTGATAGTGAGAATGTCGTTCTTTTTTATTTGGCATTGTAATACTATTTTACTTCTTTTTGAAACTCAACGACTGCATCAAATTCCTGCTCATACAATCGGCTTAAGCGAATAAATAGTGGTGTCAATTTTTTGTATACATCCACTTCTTTTTTATCAGGGACATATCCATTTGTTGTACCTACCATATCATTCATCACATCAAAGGAATCAATTTCACCAAGTGCATACATACCTAGGACTGCTGCACCTAAACAAGAACTTTCCACACTTTCGGGTATGCTTACTTCTTGGTTAAAAATATTGGCAAGCATTTGGCACCAAACTTCCGAACGAGCAAAACCACCAGTTGCATGGATTTTTTCCGGGATGCCAATAATTTCTTCCAACGCTAGTAAAACCGTATAGAGATTTAAGTTAATGCCTTCCAGTACTGCCCTCATCATATGCTCTCGCTTATGGTGAATACCAAGCCCATAGAAGGATCCGCGAGCATTTCCGTTCCATAACGGTGCACGCTCACCAGTTAAATAAGGATGGAAAAGTACACCTTCCGCACCCGGCTTGACTTGTGCAATTTTCTGTGTCATGACACCATAAGGATCCACACCGAGTTTAGCCGCTTCTTCCACTTCCCTTTGGCAAAATTCATCCCGTAGCCACCGCATGATCATTCCGCCATTATTGACAGGACCACCGATAACCCAATGATTTTCTGTCAAAGCATAACAAAACGTTCTCCCCTTTGGATCTGTTACAGGACGATCAGCAACTGTACGAATTGCACCACTAGTTCCTATCGTTAAGGCCACCACCCCTGGCTGCACCGCATTGACTCCAAGATTGGAAAGAACCCCGTCATTTGCACCAATGACAAATTTCGTATCAGTAGTCAGTCCAAGTTTTTCTGCCCATTCTGGTAGTAATCCGCTCATCACCTCTGTTGTAGGAACTAATCGGGAAAACTTGTCTACCGTTACCTCTGCTACTGCTAGTGCACTTTCATCCCAGTCAAGCTTTTCTAGGTTAAGCATTCCTGTTGCAGAGGCAATGGAATGATCCACGACATATTCTCCAAAAAACTGATGAAACACAAACTCTTTAATAGAGATGAATTTATTTGTAGCATGAAAAATTTCTGGATGTTCATGACGCAGCCAAACCAATTTCACAAGCGGAGACATAGGATGGATTGGTGTCCCCGTTTTTCGATAGATCTCATATCCATTCCATTCATTCTTTATTTTTTTCGCCCATTTCTCACTGCGCTGATCTGCCCATGTGATACTTTTCGTTAACGGGCGTCCGTCTTGATCCACTGCAATGACACTATGCATTGCAGCACTAAAGCTTATATGAGAAAGCTCCTCTAAGTCTATTCCACCGAGTGTCACAGCCTCACGAATAGAAATCGTCACAGCTTCCAGTATTTCATTTGGATCCTGTTCAGCCGCTCCCATCTCAGGTGTGTATAACGGATATTCGACAGCATGCTGACTTTTTACCTTTCCATCTTTCGTGAAAAGTACCGCTTTAGTACTTGTTGTACCTATATCAACGCCGAGCATATAAGTTTTCATGATGAGATTCTCTCCTTCTCTTCTAATCATATAAAGCCTCAAAAATGAACGTGCTAAACAGATATCGGGCCAAGGAAACGGTTTCCTTGACCCAATGTAGCTTTTAGCTTATGAAAAAACCAATGGTCAATGCAATAGCAAACCCAACTAATCCAATAATGGTTTCCATTACTGTCCAAGATTTCAGTGTATCTTTTACATTCAACCCGAAGTACCTGTTCACAAGCCAGAAGCCTGAATCATTCACATGAGAAAGTACAGTTGCTCCAGATGCAATGGCAATAACGATTAATCCCAGAACGGGACCTTCAAGACCGAGAATGCTAATAAGTGGTGTTATTAACCCTGCCGCCGTAACCATTGCCACAGTTGCAGAACCTTGCGCAACACGGACAGCAGTTGCAATTAAGAACGCTAGCGCGATTGGAGGTAGTGCTGAACCTGCCATCATTTCACCAAGCACATCCCCTACACCTGAATCTATTAATACTTGCTTAAATACTCCACCGGCACCAGTTACAAGAATAATAATTCCGGCTGGCTCAAGTGCTTTAGTTGCAATATCTTGCACTTCTTGTCTCGTGTACCCACGCTTTGTACCTAAGAAATAGAAGGTTAATAGAGTTGCTAATGTTAACGCAACGAATGGATGCCCAATAAAGGTCGTAATTTGACGTACGATATGCTCTTGTTCGTATATAACAGTTGAAAACGTATTCACTAGAATCAAAACTAATGGAATTAAAATGATAGTAGCAATTAATTTAAAACTTGGAAGATCCTTATCATATTCTTTATCTTCAACGTCCATATAAGAAGGAACCATTACATGAATTCTCTTCCCAATATATTTACCGAAAATCGGACCTGCAATAATCATTGCTGGGATACCAGCGATCACACCAAATAGGATTACCCACCCTAAATCAGCACCTATTAATTCTGCAACAGCCATTGGTCCGGGAGTTGGCGGAAGGAAGCTATGTGCAACAGCAAGTCCTGCTAGTAATGGTATACCGTAGTGTAATAGAGATTTACCTGTCTTTTTAGCTAAACCATAAAGAATTGGTACTAAGATAATAAAACCAACATCAAAGAAAACGGGAATTGCGACGATGAATCCTGTAATACCTAGTGCCCATTGTGACTTCTCTTCACCAAACTTCTTCATAAGGGTTTGCGAAAGTCTTTCTGCTCCACCAGATACTTCAAGCATCTTACCGAACATAGCACCAAGTCCCACTACGACTGCAACGAAACCTAAAGTGCCTCCCATCCCGCTCTGGACGGAAGCTGTTACTTCATTTAGTGGCATCCCTGAGGCAATACCTACTAGTAAACTTACAAGCAAAAGTGCAACAAAGGCATGCAGCTTTGTACGAATAACTAAAAACAGTAGCACAAACACAGCAGCTGCTGCGATTAAAATTAACATAGATCCAGACATTATGTCTTCCTCCTAAAAATTAGTTTTTCTCTACGGCATGTCCGCCGAATTCGTTCCGCAATGCTGCTACCACTTTACCCGAAAACGTATCTGGCTCTAAAGAGCGATATCTCATCATTAATGACAGTGCAATAACTGGAGCTGCTGCTTGGAGATCTAAGGCCGTCTCTACCGTCCATTTTCCTTCTCCTGAGGAATGCATGACTCCTTTAATTCCTTCTAATCTAGCATCCTTACTAAAGGCATTTTCCGTAAGTTCCATTAACCAAGAACGAACGACCGACCCATTATTCCATACCCTAGCAACCTTTTCATAGTCAAAATCAAAGTCGCTTTTCTCCAAAATATCAAAGCCTTCCGCAATTGCTTGCATCATGCCATACTCAACGCCATTATGCACCATTTTCAAGAAGTGGCCACTACCAGATTTACCAGCATATAAATAGCCATTTTCGACGCAAATATCTTGGAATAACCCCTCGACATGCTTGAAGGCTTCTTCGTTACCGCCAATCATGGTGCAAGCTCCGTTTCGTGCACCTTCCATGCCACCGCTCGTGCCGACATCCAAATAATGAACCCCTTTTGCAGCAAGCATATCCGCTCTTTTCAATGTATCTTTATAGTTGGAGTTGCCACCGTCAATGACAATATCTCCTTCCGTAACTAAACCACTTATCTCTGATAATACGTTTTCGGTAATATCGCCAGCAGGTACCATCATCCACACAACTTTAGGGGATTCCAGTTTTGCTAATGCCTCTTCAATAGTAAAAGCGGCGATTGCACCAGCTTGTTCACTTTTGATAACGTTTTCACGATCAACATCAAATGCGACCACCTCATGCTTGTTCTCTATCAGATTTAATGTTAAATTGTAACCCATCTTGCCTAACCCAATCATTGCAAGTTTCATAATGTGAAACTCCTTTCTATGTAAAAAATCTCTTCGAGGAAAAATATTTTTTATCTTTTACTTATTATGAAAAAAAATTCCTCGAAATGCAAGCGTTATCAAAAAATAGTTTCTTTTTTTTTTATTTCTATTTATGATAGATAATAGATTACGAGTTTTGGAGGGTCGCACCATGAACAGTCAAGAAACGCAATACTGTATGATGCGCATACGTTCTCGTTACCCAAAGTTTAGGGGAAAAGAGCTTGTCATCGCGGACTACATTCTCCATAATCCTCAAAAAATTGTCCACAGTACGATTAACCAAATCGCAGATGATCTTGGAGTAGCGGATTCTACCGTTTTTCGATTCTGCCAACGAATCGGCTTCAAAGGCTATCAGGCAATGAAAATTGCATTAGCGGCTGAAATTGTGGAACCAATTCACGATATCCATGAAAACATTATGGAAGAGGATAGCGAAAAAACAATCGCAGAAAAAGTATTCCGCTCTAATATTAAAACATTAGAGGATACGCTGAAGATTATTGATGAGGAACAATTCAAAAAGGTAATTGACACTATACTTGGCGCCCGAAAGGTAGAGTTATTTGGCAGCGGGGGCTCAAATGTAATTGCCATGGATGCCTATCATAAACTTATTCGAACGGGAATTTCGGTAAGCGCTTTATCTGATACTCATATGCAATTGATGTCTGCCAGTCAATTGACGAAAGAAGATGTCGCTATCATCATCTCCCACACAGGAGCTTCCAAAGACATGATGCACATTTTAGAAGTCGTCAAGGAAAACGGAGTACAAACAATCGGAATCACTAACTTTGCAAAATCCCCACTTAGTCAAGGTGTGGATACACCATTATATACTGTGTCAGAAGAAACAGATTATCGATCAGAAGCACTTGCCTCAAGGATTGCTCAGCTAGCAATGATCGATGCCATCTATGTAAACGTACTAATGGCAAAAAAAGATGCAGGAAAACAAGCCCTGCAAAAAGTTCGTGCCGCTATATCTGTAAAAAGAATATAAGGAGCAGGGGATTTCCTCCGCTCCTATTGCGCTCAAATAGAAATTAAGTGCCCGGAAATTAGAAAAATGAGAAATATAGGCACTCATTTGGGGATTAAGTACCCGCATTATTGCAAAATAGAAAATGCGGGCACTCATTTGGGGATTAAGTACCCGCATTATTATAAAATCAATATATCGGGCACTCAAATGGAGTACCAGTTCCAGGATAATTGCAAAGTCATCCACTCTTCACTACTGCTTTTTGTCTTCATCTTGCTTATGATGACATTTTCTTCGATACTCACAACCGTTTTTTGTCTTCATCCAACTTATGATGGCATTTTCTTTGCTACTCACTACTGCTTTTTGTCTTTATCCTGCCTATAAGACAATAAAATAGTAAAGCACCATTACACACAAACCTATGGGCACACCGTATTTTGCCCAATCTTTACTGGTGATACCCAGCTTGCCAGCTGCAATAATATTGGGAATATTACCTGGAACCAGCATCCCCCCACTAATCATAAGACCAAGTAGGATAACTCGGATGACCGATTCACTTAAGTCTGGGTTAATTTCAGCCGCTGCTAATGTGGCATTATCCAGTATCGCTGAAGACATATTCAACCAGTACAACAATGAAGGATCCAATCCTAAGAAGTATGCTGATATAAATGGTTCAAAACCTGCACCTAAAAATGTCAGGCCCATAACAAAAAAATATATTTTTAATCCCCTAATAAAGATGTCCTCATAGTTTTCTTCCTGATTATGCTCTCCCCCACGCTCTTTTTCCCCTCCGGGGGATTTTATTATAATGGCTGCTAGAAAGCTGAACAACAAAAGAGCTAAAAGTATTTCTACCCCTATTAAACGCAACAAGTAAAAGAAATCACCATTCAACTTACTGATCGTTACGATGGAAAGTGGTTCACCAATCGGAGTCAATGCAGCTCCTAATCCAATAGAAAAGCAAGAAAGGATAACTAGTAAAAGTTTATCCTTTTTAGCAAGCCCGAGTTCAATTACGATAAAAACCAACATTAATGCAGCGATAATGGCTGTGATGACACTGGAGATTAAACCAAGCAACAGCACAACCATAAAAATGAACAGTTTAAATGGAATTCTATCTTTAATAAAATGAATCATATCACTCAATGGCTCTTGCAGCCATTTGAACAAGATACCAGCGATAATAACTGCTATTGAAATAAAGATAGGATCTGTTGCTGCAATAAAAAACAGCATTTCACTATATACCCCACTTACCATGCATGCCACAATTCCCATTACTAACAGAAAAACTTCGATATTTTCCTCTACCTTTTTTATAAGCAAAGGACCGAGTAACACCAAAATAAAAATGATTGATAATCCAATTTCCATCGTTATCTACACTCCCGCTATCTTCTTTTTTGTTATTTAGATAACGGTTAATATATATGCAAGAGTTGGACAATCATTCCTTTTTAACCTCTCTATCTTTTTCTTAGTTTAGATCGGTATTTCCATAAAAAGAAAAAGGTTAATACTACTAAAATGACAATCCCAATTGGCTTTAAATATACTGCTATGAGTGAGGCAGCGTCCGTCCAATGCGGCCCCAATGTATAACCTATATACACATATATTGCAGTAATAGGGACCATTGCTAGGAATGTGTACAATGAAAAAACCCAAACATTCATTTTAGCTATTCCACAAGGTACAGAGATTACTGTTCTAACGCCTGGAATAAACCTTCCTAGAAAAGCAATAATCGGACCGTATTTATCAAAGAATTTTTCCGAGGCAACCAAATCTTTTTCCCGAATAAATAAGTACTTTCCAAACTTTTCAACTAACGGACGACCTCCGAATCTTCCAAGAGCATATAGTGTTAGCGGGCCAGTTACCCCACCAATACTCCCCGCACTTATTGCTAAAATCAAATTTAAATCCCCTTGATACACCCAATATCCTACTAAAGGTAATACTAGTTCAGCAGGTATAAATTCGAAGGTTAGTGCTAAGACAACCCCGAAATAGGATAGACTTTTAAATGCATGAAGAATAGTTAATATAAACTCCTCGAACAAATGGTTTCCCTCCACTACATAAGCTTTAAATAATTCTAGTGATTCTTCTTCCTATCGAATATCATACTATATTAGAACACTTTTATTTATGAGAAATTGATTAAAAATACGTTACTGCACCTAATTAAATATCTTTAAAGTATACCAGCACCATTTTATTCTTCACTAGGAAGTTAAATTGTATGAAATAGTCCTTAAACTACCTTTTTTTCTTTTATTATGTTTCAATATTTATAACAACTAATTAATTTTAGGAGCAGGTTAACTATGTTACGCATTCATATTATTGCACCATATTCTGCGATGGTATCGGTTTTAAACGACTGCATCCCACTTTTTCCAAATTATGAAATTACGTACTCTGTAGGTGATTTACAAAAAGGTGCCGATATAGCTATAGCTAAAGAGCAGGAAGGTATTGACTTATTCATAAGTCGAGGTGGGACAGCGAAACTAATAAAAGGCGTTGTGTCGGTGCCTGTTATTGATATCCATCTTTCAGGATATGATTTAACAAGGTCCCTCACGTTAGCTAGTAGGATTAACGAAAAAACCGCTGTAGTTGGTTTCCAAAACATAACCACTGGAGCAAGCGCCATTATTCAACTCCTACATTTGCCAATAAACGTGTACACCATCCACTCAGCAGATGAAGTTGCGGGTTTATTAATTAATCTAAAAAATAAAGGGTATGACCACATTTTAGGTGATGTAATCACTATAAACACATCGCACAAATTAGGACTAAAAGGGATGCTGCTTCAATCTGGTAAAGAATCGGTAATACGCGCTATAGAAGAAGCCATCTATTTATTAAATACGCTATCCAAACGATCAAATGTTGAAATGATAATAAAAAAATTATTTTTAGATGAATATAGAAACATCATGATTTTTGATGAAGAAAATTCACTCATTTATAAGCATTTAAAGGATTTTAAAGAACCACTCAAGGATAGTGAATGGGGCTTGTTACATACAAGTTTATCTGTCCAACCTACCGTTGAAAAGCACTACGTGAAAAATTCGGATGGGATACAAGTTAAGGGAAAAATTATTGATAAGACGTTTAAAATTTATACCTTAAATAAACATACCGTCACTTTTGACGGCCAAGGATTAAGAATAATTAAAGATGTTGCGAAAGAGCCTGTTGCAAGTTCTTCTAAACAATTGTCTAATCGATTGAACGTATTAAAAACTTTGTTTGACCAAAAAGAGCCCATTCTCTTAACAGGTGATAAAGGAACAGGGAAATATTTTTTAGCCACTCAATTACATTTTGATCACTCTAGTAATGGACTTCTTATTGAAGTGGATGCAAATAAATTTGATTATACCAACATGAATCAATTAATAACATTAAATCCAAGTACAATCCTTTTAGTAAATTTTAATAGGGATACTAATATGAAGTTATTAAAGAAATGTATCCAAATTTGTAACGAACATGGAATCAATTTCATTGCTATTAGTAATGTTTTTTGGGAAGAATCCGATTTACATAACATAAAATTAAATCATGTTCATTTACCTTCCTTATCTGATCGAAAAGAAGATATTGTAGATTTGGTTAACTATTTTTTAGCTGATTTTCACCAGAAATTTGGAACAAAACCAGTTGCCATTTCAAAAGAAGCTTTACATTACCTTCAAGACCTTTACTATGACCACAATATTCATTCATTGAAGCAATTACTTCAAAAGGCAACGTTGGATGAAAAAGATTATGTACTTCAAAAAGAAACCATTTTAGCAGTGACAAATGAAAATAAACTCGCTATTAATTTTCCAATTAGTGGTACGTTAAAAGAGATTGAAAAAGCAATTATTGAACAAGTATTAAAAGAAGAAAAAGACAATCAAACCCAAGCTGCAAAGCGTCTTGGGATAAATAGGGCTACTTTATGGAGAAAGCTTAAAGAGTAAATCTTTAAGCTTTTTTCGTGGAATTGATTGTTGCATTTTGAAACACTTTTAATAGTTTTTAAGTATTTTAATTTTATAGTGTTGCATTATGTTACTTCGTATTTTATAATGCAAGTAAGCTTTGATAGTGAAAGCGCTTTATAAAAAGGGAGGCATTTTAGATGAAAATTAAGGCAACGTTAGATCGTATACCTGGTGGAATGATGGTTGTACCTTTACTATTAGCAGCAACCATCAATACATTTTTTCCAAACGCATTAAGAATCGGTGGCTTTACTGAAGCACTATTTGTAAATAGTGCTAGCGCATTAATCGCACTATTTTTATTAATAGCTGGTACACAAATTACGTTTAAAACAGCAGGTACTTCTGTTAAAAAGGGTGTAACTTTACTAACTTTTAAATGGGGAATTGGAGCTGGTATTGGATTAATTGCATTATTACTAGCAGACTCCAATGGATTATTTTTAGGTCTAGCACCTTTAGCAATCATTGCAGCAATGACAAATTCTAATGGTGGGTTGTATATAGCATTAGCTGGTCAATACGGGAAAGAAGATGACAAAGCAGCTTACCCATTTCTAGCCCTAAGTGATGGACCATTTTTAACAATGGTTGCACTAGCTATTTTTGGGACAATGGGATTCACACAAGGTATGTTTACGATTACTGACTTTGTAGCTGTTTTACTACCATTGTTGGTTGGTATTGCTATCGGTAACTTAGATAAAGACATGGGAGATTTCTTGTATAAAGGAAGCGACAAGCTAGTTCCATTCTTTGCATTTGCATTAGGTATGGGAATTAACTTTAAATCCATTATCCAAGGTGGAATAAGTGGTATACTATTAGGCGTTCTAACTGTACTTCTTACAGGTGGAATTGGTTACTTTATCTTTAAATGGCTTCGCTGGAATCCTATTGTTGGTACAGCTGAAGGTTCAACCGCCGGGAATGCAGTAGGAACACCGATGGCAATTGCCGCAGCAAATGCTTCCTTCATGCCTATGGCTGAGATTGCAACAGTTCAAGTAGCAGCAAGTGTAGTGACAACTGCGATATTACTACCAATTTTTATCGGCTTTTTAGCTAAACGATTAGAGAAAAAACATGGCAAACCGGTAAAAGAGATTAATGCAACTATGTAGTGGTTTGTTAACTAAAGGAGAGGAATTATGAAATTAGCAATTATTGCAGATGATTTAACAGGAGCAAACGATAGTGGCGTCCAGTTAGCAAAATACGGACTAAAAACCTCCGTGTTCTTTAAAGAAGATGAAAAGCATATCATCGGCAAGGATGCAGCTGTTTTTGATACAGATAGTCGTGCAATGGAAAAAGGAGAGGCAGCAGACCTTGTCGCAAATGTTACCAAATTCCTTCTTGACCAAGGCGTAGAATATATTTACAAAAAGATCGACTCTACAATGCGCGGAAATGTTGGGTCAGAATTATTAGGTTTTCAAAAAGAACTTAAACAAGATTTTATTTTTATCGTTCCAGGTTATCCTAATAATGGTCGAAAAGTAATTGACGGCTACCATTATTTGAATGACCGAAAATTATCAGAAACAGAAATCGCCAATGATCCGGTTACACCGGTGCTGGAATCCTATTTACCAAAATTATTAGGCGATCAAATGGGACAAAAAGTAGGCTTAATTACATTAGCTGAGCTTCGCAATACAGAATTGTTTCAAAACAAGCTAATCCAATTTAAAGAAAATAATGTCGCATTTATTGTGATTGATTCTGAGTTAGACTCAGATTTAGAATTGCTACTCGAAAAAATTAAGAATGTGGCATACAAAGTCGGATTAGTCGGTTCAGCTGGCTTAGCAAATTATTTGCCGAGCCATTTTGGTTTAGAAGCTTCTAGCATTAATTTTACAATTGAAAATAAAAACAAGCCTATTTTGACTGTAGTAGGAAGCGTTAATGTTCAATCCAGAAAGCAGTTAAAGATACTATTGCAAAATAAAGATATAAGCTCTATAAAAGTGGATTCCTTTAAAGCCGTTTCAGATATGGAGTCTAGAGATTCAGAAATAGACAGAGTCTATTCTGAAGTAAGAAAACTAGCAGAAGAAGGAAAAGATGTTGTCATTTATTCTGCAGGTGAACCTGAGGACATTCAATACGCTCGTCAAATTGGTGGCACAAACGGCTTTAACTATACGGAAACGAGCAAAGAAATTGTGAAGATGATTGGCGAAGTATCTTCTAGACTACTTCAGGAAGAACTCTTCCAGGGCGTCGTGATGACCGGAGGAGACACCGCTAAAAAAATCTGTGAACAATGGAATGTTACAGGCTTCCAATTATACGATGAACTAGAAGTAGGCGTACCAATTTCCTCATTCATTGGTGTAGATGGACTCTATGCCATTACAAAAGCTGGCGGATTTGGACAAGAAAACGTCTTACTAGATTCCATTGAGAAATTAAAGGGAGAACTTAGCTATGAAAAAGAATGACCAAAAACCAGTAATAGGAATTACAATGGGTGATGCAGCAGGTATTGGACCAGAAATTATCGTAAAAGCCTTAAATCATCGTGAAGTATACGACCATTGTAACCCCATCGTTATAGGCGATGCCAAAATACTAAAAAAAGCGCTAGAAATTACGAATACACATCACCAGTTACGTGTCATTAGTGACCCAGCTGAAGCAACATTTGACTTTGGTACTATTGACGTTTTAGATATGGATCTACTACCAGAAGATACACCATTCGGGAAAGTATCTGGAATAGTCGGAGACGCTGCTTATCAATATTTAGCAAAATCTGTTGAATTGGCTAAAGCAAAGAAAATAAACTCTATTTGTACAGCACCTTTAAACAAAGAAGCTCTTCATCTAGGGGGGCACCTGTATCCTGGGCACACAGAGATACTGGCTACTTTAACAGACACAGAAGATTTCTCTATGATGCTAACTACTCCAAACTTACGAGTCATTCATTTAACGACTCATGTTGGACTAATTAAAGCAATTGAAAGCATTAACCCTGAAAGAACTTATAAAGTAGTAAAACTAGCACACGAAACATTAGTAAATGCTGGTTTGAAATCTCCTAAAATTGCAGTATGTGGAATTAACCCTCATGCAGGTGAGAATGGATTATTCGGAAACGGAGAAGAAGAGGAAAAATTACTGCCTGGCATTGAGCGAGCTCAATCAGAAGGTATTAACGTTGAAGGTCCATATCCTGCCGACACACTTTTCTTTAGAGCCGGCAGAGGCGATTTTGATATCGTTGTAGCATGCTATCATGATCAAGGACATGCACCAGTAAAAGTTATGGGAATTGAAGAAGGCGTAAATATTACGGTCGGATTAAAAGGTGGCATTATCCGTACATCCGTCGACCATGGAACAGCCTTTGATATTGCAGGAAAAAACATTGCAGATGAAAAAAGCATGATTGTCGCGATTAAATCTGCCAGTGATTTAGCACCAATTTGGTAATAAAAATGCGCAAGGCGGTGAAAAGGTAGGGCTTCACTTTCTTCATCGGCGTTGGCAATGCTCTAAACTATAACTTTATTACCTCTTCTAAATTTATGACAAAAGGTGTCCGGAAGATTTCGGACACCTTTTGTTGATTTAACTTTTACACTCTTAGCATGCCCCGAAAACCTCTGGCAGCATAGTAGGATTCAGCACCGTTGTGATACACAAATACTTGGCCATATCGGTAATCACAAAAAAGTGCTCCACCTAATTTTCTGATATCATCAGGGGTTTGCACCCAGCTCGACGTCTTATCAAAGCTTTCAAGCTTCTGTAGCATCCGGTACTGTTCCTCTGTCAACAGCTCTATTCCCATAAAAGTCGCCATATCAAAAGCATTATTTTCAGGCTTATGTTTCTTTCTTGACTCTAGTGCTTCCCGGTCATAGCAATAACTCCTACGCCCTTTAGGACTTTCCGCTGCACAATCACTAAATAGGTATTCATCCTTCTCTTTGTCATATCCAATAACATCTGGTTCACCACCGGTATTTTCCATTTCATTAAGCGACCATAGTTTCTCCATATTAGCATTTAACTTTGCTTGCACATTAGTCCATTCTATATCTTTATGGCGATACCTATGTTTCTCAAAACGCGTTTTTAATACTTTAAGTAATTCTTCACCTTGTTCAAAAGACAATTCCTTTTTAATACTAACTGTCATATTATATACTCCTTTTTCATTCTCATTATAGTTTATGAAAAAAATGCAGTATTCTTTGTACTTCTCACCAATAATTATACTTTAAAGTATACTAATATTTTAATTAAAAACTATCTTCCTCTTAATTTCGCCATTTGTCAGAAATGCCATGATGTGATAGCCAAAAATGTCAATTCACTAAAGATGATAGGATTTATAAAAAAACACCATCCTTTCTCGTAAACTTCTTACGATAAGCATAGTGTTTTTACATTAATGGAGGTATTATTTTTTAATTAGCTTGATGGGTATGGGACAGGGTCCCCCATTAAATGATTCGTAGCAATGTATAAACATCCAGTTATTTCTTATGTTTTACTAATTCTTCTTCAAAGAAAAAAGTATTAGGATATTTATTGACAACATAAGAGTATCTTTTCATATTTTTCACATAATGACTTTTTGAAATTATTACTAATTCATTAGATTTTCTGATATTTACTATTTCCCCAACACGAAACATTTCCAAGCTCATAGTCCTCATCCCCTCTAGTATCAAACATGATAAAACTTATTTTTTGATGTTTATTTGTTTCCTCTAACCTAAAGAGATAATTAAAGTAAAAAGACTCCAAGATGGAGTCTTTTCACTTTGGTTATGCTTTATTAACGTTAGCAGCTTGTAGGCCGCGTTGGCCGTTTTCGATATCAAACGTTACTTTTTGACCTTCTTCTAACGATTTAAAGCCTTCGCTTTGAATAGCACTGAAGTGTACGAATACATCGTCTCCGCCTTCTCGCTCGATGAATCCGAATCCTTTTTCTGCATTGAACCATTTTACTGTACCTTGTTCCATATTATCGTCTCCTATTGTGGGATGTCCCACACTTGTATTACTACCCTTGTTCAAACATTCTATCTTAAGAAAAAATTTCTATTGAAGAGATTTCTCTTCTCGCAATTTTACACCGAACAAAAATAATTAATTTTATTATACCATTCTTAACTGAATTTAGCAAATACAGAAAAAGTGATTTATAATTTATTAATTACCACGAAGGAATTGGCATTAACAAAATAAAAAATTCTCCGGAAAAAATAGTACCACTTTAACAATGTGGTTGTATAACCAGTTTCTTTTAGTTTAGCATCGTCCATACACTTATGAAAATATACTAGAATTCCGTTGAATTCTGGAAATTTACGACTAACTCACTTCCGCCCGTTTCCATTTCCTTCCCTCTTGGATGAATAATAGACCTAATTCATGATGGTCTCCTTCATATAAGGCAGATTGCGCAAATCGTATCTCCCCATTTATATCGACAACGTGAAGCTTACAGAATGCTCTGTTTTTCTGAAGTGCTTCATAAAATTGAGGGACGGTTTTTACTGGGATATTATTTACTTTAGTAATGATTTCTCCTATTTGGAGATTCATTTTTTCAGCAGGGCTATCTGGGATCACTCCTAGGATGACAAGACCATCATCACGTTGGACAAAGAGTGGTCGTTGCCGGTCTTCCTGTATCCTTGTACGATATTGTAACCAGCCTCGTCCAAAAATTGCTACGATAGCTGCGATAATGGCAGAAGTAGCCCATAGTAAACTGCTAGCACTTATTAGGAAAACCAATAGTCCGAGGAAAAATAGCTGTTTCCCTAATATCGGAATAGTCACTTTTGGCAGACTTGCCCTTAGGTGCTGATAAAAGCCTACTGCAAACGGAACAAGCCATATGGTAAGTGTGTGTTCGCCTACTTGCAAAACTGGCCACCAATCAAAATATGTTGTGATACCGCCAGAAGTCACTGGTACAAACAAAAATAATGGCAGGATCCAGACGCGCTGCACAACATGAGAACCAACTGGAAGTCCGCGCTTACTTTTATGGAGCATGGGCGAGGTTTGAAAAGATGCTTGCTTCCAAACAAGTAGTCCCTCCACCACGATAAGCATTCCCATTAACAGTGCAAGTGTCGATAAATCGGTTCCAGCAATAGAAACAAACAGACTTTGCAGTAGAGAAATACTAGTTTCAATATTTGGTAAAAGGATTACACCTAAAAATGCAAATCCAAAAATGTACGCTGAAGATAGCAATCTTGGTTTAATAAATAGAGTAAAAAGGATGGTAAATAGACCTAGAAGAACAATGGTACCAAATGGCAAAATAACACCGATACCAATGGTAAAAACAGACAAGGCTATGCCAATGAGTAAACTTTTACAAGCCTTTTGAAATTCTGTCAATCCGTATTCTATCCTTATGAGAAAATCATATCTTTCTCGCTTAACACGGAAATATCCTAATACTACTGCAACAGCTAATGTTACATATAAAACAGGGTGGATAAATAGACGCCCCACACCTTTTAATAGTTCAAATACCCATGATTCCATTTGTGAATCACCGCCTACTTATACAAACTTTCTTTTTATTTTATCATATAAAAGTCAGCCCCCACCATAGCAGGAGCTGACTTGAATAAAATTATTTCAACAATGTGTTAATTGCTTCTTTTAGTTGAACATCGTTTTCTTTCGAACGGACCGCTTCTAGCAGTTTTGTTTGCAGCTGTTCAGCAGTTTGGTTAGTCACTTTTCCTGTATTAGGAATGCCATTTTCGCTTTGGAAGGATTTCAAGGCATTTTCCGTTTCTTTACTGAAATAGCCGTCTTCTCTTCCAGGATCAAAACCAAGTCCTTTTAGCATCACTTGGACATTTTTTACTTTTTCATTATTGTCATCAAATGTTAGCTCTTCATTTTCATCTAAGCTAATTGGATTAGCATAAAAGTAGTCAGGCTGCTTTACTGGTACCGTCGGCTCTACTCCGTCTTTATGGATCCAGTTACCATCTGGAGTTAACCATTTATACATCGTAAGCTTCAGGTTGCTGCCATCTCCAAGTTCTAACGGCTGCTGGACTGTTCCTTTACCAAAGGAGGTATCTCCAACCACTTCGTACCCACCTGCTTCTTTTAAGGCACCGGCAAGTATTTCTGAAGCGGAAGCACTTCCATTGTCGATTAATGTGACAATCTCATAGGGTTTCTTCTCGGTTATAGAAGAGAAGAAACGCTGCTTTTCTCCATTGCGTTGTTCAATTTGCACATAAGGCTTCTCTTGGGTCACAAGCTCTGAAGCAATAATTTGAACCTGATCTAAAAGTCCACCAGGGTTTCCTCGGACGTCTATCACCAGACCCTCAATATTATCGCTTTCAATGGCAGCTAACTGTTCCTTAAAGTCTGCCCCTGTATTTTGGGAGAATGAAGTAATTTGGATGTACCCCACTTTTTTCCCTTCCTGTTCATATGTTTCTGAATAAACTGTTTCAATCGGAATTGTATCTCTTGTTACGTCAACATTAAATGGTTCTTGAACACCTGGACGTTGGATTTGTAATTTGACAACCGAGCCTTTTTCACCACGAATTTTTAGCACTGCCTGGTATAGATCAAGTCCTGCGATATCCTCTTCATCCACTTTCAGGATTTGATCATTTGGTTGCAGTCCGGCTTTTTCAGCTGGAGAACCGCGAAAAGGCGAAACGATTGTTACTTTGTCATTTTGCATCCCGACCTCTGCACCGATTCCTTCAAATGAGGATTCAAGGGATTGAGTGAATTGCTCTGCTGTATCTTTATCCATATACACGGAGTATGGGTCCTCTAACGTATTAACCATTCCTTGAATAGCACCTTCAATTAATTCGTTTGGTTCCATTTCTTCAACATAGCGAGAAGATATAATCTCATATGCCTTTTTTATTTTCTCCATGTTTTCAGCGATTTGTTTTGGTGATTCTTGAGGAGCTGCTGCCTGCTCCGAATCTGTTAATGAATTGGATGGAACAGCTGCAACAGGACCATTGTCAAACCAGTGAATTCCCGCATACATCCCTGCTGCTCCAATTAAAACTGAGACTAGCATTAATACTGTGATTATTTTGCGATTCATGAAAGCTCCTCCTCATCCTTGACCACTTGCCGAACGATAGATATGACGCAATTGTACCATAGCTTGATGATGGTTGGTATTAATATAGCTTATGTAAAGGTCAAGCTACGACATGGTAAATTGCAAGAAAAGGCATTACACCATTAAAGTGTAATGCCTTTATATCCAGTATATGTGTAGCTTGTACATAATATGTGGATAGATTAGAAATTAATATAAGAAGCAGGGTTTACCGCATTTGATTTAGATCCGTTCCATGACCCTCTGTGTAATTCAAAGTGTAAGTGAGGACCTGTGGAGATGCCTGTGTTCCCCATATTTCCGATAAAATCTCCTTTTGAGACGGATTGTCCTGCACTTACACCAATGCTATCAAGATGTGCATAAACAGTAGTCCAAGTCTGTCCATCCATATAGTGTGTAATGAAAACTACATTTCCGTAAGAGCTGGATTTGTATGCTTGGAAAACTGTACCGCTTCCTGCTGCAACGACTGGAACATTACCTGTTCTTCCATTTTTACCGATATCAATACCGTAATGCTGTGATCCCCAACGAGAACCAAAACCAGACGTCACACTACCAGTTGCAGGTCTTGTCCAGTTTCCGGATGAAACTGGTGGTGGAGGTGATGAAACCTGTGTAGGAGGGGGAGCTGGCTTACCTGCTGCTTTTGCTGCAGCTGCTGCTTCTGCATCTTTCTTACGTTGTTCCTCTTCCAGACGTTTTCTTTCCGCTTCAATTCTCGCACGCTCTTCTGCTTCTTTTCTTGCTCGCTCTTCCGCCGCTTTAATTTCGGCACGAATCGCTTTTTCCTGTGCAGCAAGAACTTCCGCTTCATTTTCTAATTGGTGAATTTCATGCATTGTTGCTTGTTCTTTCTGTCTTAGTTCCTTCATTAGCTTATCTTTTTCAGCAATTTGCTTTTTAAGTTCTACTTCCATATTTTCAAGGTCAGTCAATTGTTGTTCTAGTGCTGCAAGTTTTTCACGCATTTCAAGCTCTTTTTGCTCTAATGCTTCTTTATCCTCTTGATGAGCTTGTAGAATATCACGATCGGCTTGAACAATAGTTGCTACCGCACCAACGCGGTCCAGAAAATCTCCAAAGCTTTGTGCACCTAACAAAACATCTAAATAGTTAACGGCTCCTCCACCCTGTTGGAAGGAACGAGCGCGATCTTCTAGAAGCTCATTTCTCTTTGCAATTCTTTCTTTTAGAACTTCAATTTCTTCTTTTAACTTTTCGATTTCTTGGCGAGTAGAATCAATTTCTTCTTTTTTAGCACTAATTTTATTTTTCGTTTCGGCAACTGCCTTATCGAGTCGATCCACTTCAGCAGCTAAATCCTTTTGATCTGATTGAAGCTTATTTACTTCGTTTTGTTTTTCTGATCTTGATGATTCATTATTTGATTGTTGATCTTTTACCTCGTTGAGTCGTTGTTGCATTTCATTGGCAAATGCTTTTTCTGTTAATCCCGACGAGAAAAATCCGGAAAAACCAATGACTGCAGCAATCGCAACGATACCAAACTTTCTTCTCATCCCTTACTTTCCCCCAAACTCTTATGTACTCTTTTCAGGAACAGATGCGATGCTCCCGAAAAGTTTTCTTTTTTAGTCATAATCTATTAAACTCTCAAGAATTTACGGACGGACATCATGCTTCCCCACATACCGATGAAGGCTCCAATTGCGACCAGGATAGCAATAACCTGGAAAGCAAAGGGGTAAAATGGTAGCAGCTGTATAAATGTACCTTGTGGGATTCTAGGTTGTACCAAATCTATTAAATAATAGTAGGATGTGAGAATAATTCCAATTGGCACTAGAGAACCAAGGATTCCCAACCACAATCCTTCTAGGAAAAATGGCCAACGGATAAACCCGTTTGTCGCTCCAACAAGCTTCATGATTTCTATTTCTTTTCTTCTTGCAAAAATGGTAATCTTAATCGTATTGGAGATTAAGAACATAGCCGTAAAGACTAAGCCAAGAATGAGAGCAAGTCCAATATTCCTTGCAATCTCAAAAATGGTGAAAAGCCTTTCTACTGTTCCTGCTCCATAAATGACATTGTAGGCATTATCCATTCCTTCAATCTCATTCGCAACTTTTATCGTATCTTGCGGCGTTGCTGTCTTTACGATAAAAACATCGTAAAGAGGGTTGTTTTGTTCAAACAATTCAAACGCGGTACCTTCTTCACCAAAGCTGTCAACCAAGCTTTTTAACTCATTTTCCTTTGAAGAGAAATCAATCGATTCCACTTCAGCTATATCTAAAATTTGCTCTCTAAGTACTTGCTGTTCTTCTTCTTCGGCCGTCAAGTCAATATGAACTCTAATTTCCACATCGTTTTCAATTTCGGATGCTACATTGTTCAAGTTCATCATGATGACTAAAAATACACCAACAAGCAGAAGCGTTACAGTTACAGCACTAACAGAAGCAAATGTCATCCAACCATTTCGTGCAAGACTTTTAAAACTTTCTTTATAGTGACGCATCAGAGTTCTAGGCTTCATATCCGTAGTCCCCCTCTGCTTGATCACGCACTATTTTTCCATGCTCTATGGCAATAACACGTTTTTTAATTGTGTTTACAATTTCACGGTTGTGGGTAGCCATTACTATAGTGGTCCCTTGAGCATTAATATCCTCAAAAATACTCATGATTTCCCAAGACGTATCTGGATCAAGATTCCCAGTTGGCTCATCGGCAATCATGACTTTCGGTTTATTTACAATGGACCGCGCGATGGAGATTCTTTGCTGCTCTCCTCCAGAAAGTTCGCTTGGGAGATGTCTTGCCTTATGTTTAAGTTTTACAAGATCTAATACTTCCATCACACGCTTCTTAATATTCTTAGGACTTTCTTCAATAACTTCCAGCGCAAAAGCAACATTTTCATACACAGTCAATTGTGGCAAAAGCTTGAAGTCTTGGAAAACTACCCCAATGCTCCTTCTTAATATTGGAACCTTCTTTTCTTTTAGCTTGGACAGATTTACTCCATCTATGACGATATCCCCACCAGTAGGCTTCTCTTCCCGATACATCATTTTGATGAACGTGGATTTACCAGCACCACTAGGGCCAACAACATAGACAAATTCGCCTGCTTTTATTTTTATATTAATACCGTCCATAGCTTGAACGCCATTTGGGTATTTCTTATAAACGTCTTGCATTTCAATCATCTTATCACCTTTTGGGTAAAAATTTGAATCTCATTGCAGAATCCCTAACATTCGACAACTTCATTAGGAATGTATATAAGAGCAATAACGGAAAAGCAAAATATACGACTTTTATATTAAACTATGTATATTTTCACAAGCTCCCGCATAAATTCACTTTATTATTATAGCATCTATTTCGACAAAATAAGAGTATTTATTATTACAGTTTCTTTTCAAATTATCTAATAGATTGGAAATACAGGGTTTTACTTCCATTTTCAAGGAGAATGTCGAAAAATATCGTCATTTTTTATACAAAAAAAACCACCTTCAGATATACAACCTGAAAGTGGTTTTTGAAATTGACAATTTATTAACCTATCGAATAGTTAGAACATCAGTAGCAAGAATAGCTCGGTCGAAATTGCCCTTCTTCGCATATACCGCAAGTCTGTAATTCCCTGCAGGGAGAGCTCTTCCGTCTACAAGCTTCCCATCCCAGTTATGGTAGTTATATCCTTTACCAAGATTGCTGTCATAAAGAGCATCACCTACATATGTTCCTAAATCACCACTGGCAGTTGCTGTGTAGATCCAAAATTCTAGCTCGTCTGCACCACCAGGAAGGTAGCTATATAGTTCAAAGTTATTATCTCCCAATACTACAAAACCAGCAGTTGTTACTCGAGGATAATCTAGTTCTCCTACAAATAGAATGGTAGGAACTTGAATTGTTTTACCCCCTTCTGAGATTAGTAAATGTCCCTCATAATAACCATCTGACAGCTTAGAAGCATCAACCTGAACATTCACATTTACATTCTGGCTTTTGCCTGGCTTTACTTTTGTGTTATTGCTAGTCGTTACTTTTACATGTTTACTTACTTCATTTTTAAATTCAAATTGAATGTTATAGCGTTTTTCTTTATTAGATAGGTTTGTAATCTCAAATTGCTGTCTTTCCACTTGCTTACCTTTCGTCTTTTCAAACACTCCGAAAGAGTAGCTGCCTGGATTTACAAGCGTTTCAGCTTGCAATGCATCTACAACACGGATACTACCAGTTCCTTGCGTGTTGTGCGGGTATTCTGCACCTGTTGCAGGGTTAATCAGCTTCTCTGCTGTATTCATTAAAGCAGATTTCACTTCATACACACCCCAATCAGGATTTGCCTGAAGAATAACTGCAGCTGCACCAGCTACGTGTGGAGAAGCCATACTTGTTCCTTGCTTCGCACCGTAACCATGAGGAGCGTCCGGATTGAAAGTTGGAACTGTACTTACAATATTGACACCAGGAGCAGATACATCAGGCTTAATCATCCAAGTATCAATAACAGGACCACGGGAAGAAAAGTCTGCCATTGTTTCTCCAACTCTTTCAGAGAAAGCAATATCAAAGCTTACTGTTACATCGTTGACTTTAGCTAAAAGTGCTTGTCCATCAGCCTGATTCAACATGATAGTTGGAACATCCATACCTGGAACGTTCGGCATTACACCTGCAACGTTGTTATAAATGATAGCTCCAACTGCACCTGCATTTTTAGCAGCAGTAGCTTTATCTACAAAAGCAATACCAGCACCACGGCTGATTAGTGCAATTTTACCTTCTACATCTTTTCCAGCAAATTCTTGCGGTGATCCAAATCCTACATCGACTAATTCAAAATCTTGACCGTTCAATGATAATAGCTCATCTTCAGATGGGAATCCTTGAACAGCAGAGGAAGCATAAGATGCTCCATCAGAAGAAGTAGTTGTTGCTGTAAATACATTGTAAGGTAGTTGGGTTGCTCCAACAGAGATTGCTTCACGGGAAGTACCCGGAGATCCTACTGTCCAGTTATTAGGACCAGCGTTACCATTAGAAGTAACTGCTACTACACCTTCTGCCATTGCTTGGTCAAGTGCGATAGATGTTGCCCAGTCAGGAGAGTTTAATGAGTTCCCAAGAGAAAGGTTCATTATATCTGCTCCGTCAAGAACCGCTCTTTCGATTGCTGCTACCACATTTTCCGTAGAACCACTTCCACCAGGACCAAGGACACGATAGGCAAGTAATGTCGCATCTGGTGCCACACCTTTAATTTGACCATTTGCTGCTACTGTACCAGCAACGTGCGTTCCATGAGTCGTTGCCGCTCCACGAGGGTCACCAGGAGGGGTTTCTTGCGGATCTGCATCATTATCAACAAAGTCCCATCCTAAATATACACCAAAGTTTGGTGCAAGGTCAGGATGTGTGTAATCAACACCAGTATCGATAACTGCAACCGTTACACCTTCACCAGTAAATCCTAAATCCCAAGCATCGTTTGATCCGATAAATGGAGCCGAATCAAACATAGCTGGACTGAATTCTTCATTTGTCAATACTTCAGTTGTTGTATATTCCACATTAGGATATACAGCTTTTACACCAGGAGTCGCTAGTAAACTAGGAATCTCATTTGCAGGGATTTCCAAAGAGAACCCAGAGAATACATGCTCATACTCGCGCTCCACTTTACTTTTGGACGTACGTTGTGAAACTTCTTTCTTTACTTTATCGCGAGCATTTTTCAGGTTTTGTTTAGATTGCTTTTTCCCATTGTGCTTCGCTTCAACAATTGATTCTTCTTGTAATTCAACAATTACTTTAACGGCTTTTGAGGATGATAAATCAAAATCCCCTTGTAAGGTCGCCAACTCCACCGCTTTGTTTGAGTTTGCGGATACACCACTTGATTGGAATGTACTAAATACTAGTACTAAAACCAATAAAGGCATTAATGCTGCATATAACTTTTGCTTCAAATCATCCCACTCCCCATTTATATATATTTCATGAAAACCGGCAAAAATTCTAGACTCTACCTTCAGTACCAATTACTTACGTTAGTCCAAAATCTTTACAATCCAAATTATATTTTTAACAATCGTAATTTTCAATATACATTATTGCATTAAACGAAAAATTCCGACAATTAAGTTAATAAGTCTTAGTATATTTCCACTATTAACCACTTAAAAACCCAACAAAAATACTAGTAGTTTGGTGGATGCTAATCCAAACTACTTATTAGTTGATTATCTAATATAGTCGAATTCAGTTGCATTTCTTCTTTCGTAAGTAATACCTGACCATCCTCACTTTCCTAAGTTTTTTTAAAAATCAATAATTAGTTATCGCCTCCTTATTAATTGTCCTATCACACTACACAGTTATAATTATAGAGGTTCATACAATTTATTTCAATATTAAGAACAATTAAATTCTTTATTGGGAACAAGAAAATCAAAAAGAACTCCCTTGAAAGAGAGTTTTCCTTATTACTTGTGTTCAGCTAGCCAGCCAGCAAGTGTAGCTGCTTCCGCATCATCATTAATCACTACAGGCATAGACCCTTTACCATTTAAAATAATGTTTTTTATTTCATCTTCACTGTATTTGCTACCAACTTTTTGGAGGTTTGGTCCGCTGCCACTTTCCATGTTTCCTCCATGACAGCCGATGCAGCTTTGTTTATACAACGATTGCGCTTCATCATTTTCCACCATGGTGAACTCGCCACCACCAGTGGTTGTTTCCTGGTCTTCACCGCCACCACCACAAGCAGCAAGAGTAAGTAGTGATGCTCCCATCACAAAAGCCATAAAATACTTTTTCATAGGTAGGTCCCCCATTTTTAGAGATGTAATCATTATCAAGATTGATTTTATTATATCCTAATTACTCTCTTTTAAAACCCTCTCCAAGGACCTCTGATGCGTTCGTAACGACCACGAATGCAGACGGGTCAATGGTGCGAACCACTTGTTTCAATTTTGTGAATTCCGTCTGATCCACCACACACATTAAAACAGGAAGCTCTGTTTCTGTATATCCACCATAAGCAGAGAGCTTTGTCACACCACGATCAATTTTTGTGAGAATGGCTTCCTTAACCGCTGTTTCATTTTTCGTAATGATAATAGCCATTTTAGAATAGCCAAGTCCCACTTGAACAAAATCAATTGTTTTACTTGTAACAAAAAGACCTATCAAAGCGTACATTCCTAGTTCCAAGTTAAATACGATCGCCGAAGATACTACAATAAGTCCGTCAATAATTGCGACACATGCCCCAAGTGTGAGCCCAGAGTATTTATGGATAATTTGTGCCGCCAGATCCGTTCCACCAGTTGACGCTCGACCGCGGAATACTAGTCCTAAACCAAGACCGACTCCCATTCCACCAAACAAACTACCTAAGAGTGGATCCTCCGTCGCTGGTGCAAGCCCACTAGTCCAAAGTACTGTAAGTGGTAATGTGATAGTTCCCACTAACGTTTTTAAACCAAATTGCTTTCCCAATAGCAATACACCTGCTAAAAAAAGCGGTATATTGAAGCATAGCTGTACAATTCCTGGCTCCCAGCCCACTACAGAATCCAAAATGGTACTGATTCCACTTACTCCTCCTGATGCAATTCTGTTAGGAAGTAAAAACAAATTAAAAGCTAGTGCCACAATAACTGATCCAAGAATGACATATGTATATTCCTTTATACGATCGTACAAAGGATTCCCTTTGTTACCATTTCTATTTTTACGACTCAATTTGTGTCCCTCCAAAGAAGTTTCCATTAAAATTTCACACAACGAGCAAGAGTATAGCATGGTATGGCAAGGGTGTAAATGGTACCGAAATAACGTGGTAAAGCGTTAATAAAAAGGGGAGGAGTCGGTAAATATGCATATAGTTTTTTCCTATTTAGGTTGGGTTATTCGAGGGTGAGGGGGGGTGACTTCGAACTAGGTTGATTTATTTTCACTAAACAACCACCTTTTGAGGTATTCGGGAAACCTTTCGAGATCTTTTAAAAACCTTTGATGCTTTCTTACAAACCTTTCGAGGTATTCCACTTACCTTTGATGGTCTTTTATATTCCTTTGGAGGTAGGTATCATTCCAAGCAACATACAAACAAATTCCCAAAACCGATAATATGACAAAAATCTTTTAGAAAAGAGCCTATAAAAAAACACCTCTAAGCAATTGGAATTGCTAAGAGATGCCTTGGACTTTTATAACTTCGAACGTAAGTAAGCATCAATAAACGGATCCAAGTCACCATCCATCACAGCTTGTGTGTTCCCTACCTCTTCGCTAGTGCGGTGATCTTTTACCATCGAATAAGGATGGAAGACATAGGAGCGAATTTGTGAGCCCCAGCCAATTTCCTTCTGCTCTCCACGGATTTCATCTAATTCTGCTTGTTGTTCATCCAGTTTTTTCTGATAAAGCTTAGCTTGCAACATTTTCATTGCACGTTCGCGGTTCTTAATTTGAGAACGCTCGGTTTGACAAGTAACCACGACTCCTGTTGGAGTATGTGTAATCCTTACAGCAGAGTCCGTCGTGTTAATATGCTGACCACCTGCGCCACTTGCACGATACGTATCAATTTTTAAGTCCTCCGTCCGGATATCAATTTCAATGTTGTCATCAAATTCAGGCATGACTTCACAGGAAACGAAGGACGTGTGACGGCGACCAGACGAATCAAAAGGTGAAATACGTACAAGACGATGGACGCCTTTCTCGGCTTTTAAATAGCCATATGCGTTATGCCCTTTAATCAGCAATGTTACGCTTTTGATTCCAGCCTCATCACCTGGAAGGTAATCAAGTGTTTCGACCTTGAAGCCTTTACGCTCTGCCCAACGCGTATACATACGTAGTAACATGGAGCCCCAGTCCTGTGATTCTGTTCCACCAGCACCAGGGTGTAATTCAAGGATGGCATTATTTTTATCATGCTCACCACTTAACAATAATTGAAGTTCAAATTTATTGAAATCCTCTGCTATTGTTTTTACTTCACTAGCAAGCTCTGCTTCTAAATCAGCGTCTGGTTCTTCTTTGACTAATTCATATGTTAATTGTAGATTTTCATAGTTTTCATTTAATTCATGTAACTGAGCAACTGGTTCTTTCAAAGCATTTGCTTCATTAATGATAGCCTGAGCTGCATTCTGATTATTCCAAAATTCAGGATTGGACATTTCATTATCAAGCTCTGCAATACGACGTTCTTTTGTCTCTAAGTCAAAGAGACCCCCTAAACTCAACTAATCGCTTAGCCATTTTTTCTAACTCTTGACGAATCTCTACTAATTCCATCTTGTTCACCTCATTATTTTTTCCCGTTCATAGTAACAGGGCAACTAATAGTTTATCATATCGTATTTCATGAAAATAAAAAAGTACCTGGAGTGGACCTGAAACATCATTCATTAAACATAGGAAAAGTGGAGCACACTCGCCCCACTTCAGTTAGCTTTTATTATCCACAGCAATTTTTATATTTTTTACCACTTCCGCAAATGCATGGGTCATTACGACCTATGTCCATTGCTTTTTTTACAGGTTTCTTCTTAGGTGGCTCGCCGCCATCCTCTTTCGGAACGACTGCTTGCCCTTTTGCTACTTCTTCACGTTGCAGGTTATTGCGAATTTGGGCTTTCATTACATACTTCGCCACATCTTCCTCAATTGCCGCAATCATGTTTTCGAACATAGCAAATCCTTCGAACTGATACTCACGAAGTGGATCAATTTGACCGTAAGCACGAAGGTGAATACCTTGACGTAGCTGATCCATTGCATCAATGTGATCCATCCACTTGCTATCAACTGCACGAAGAACGACTACTTTTTCAAATTCACGCATTTGTTCTTCTGTTAGCTCTTGCTCTTTTTTATCATAACGAGCCTTCACTTTTTCAATGATTAACTCAGAAATTTCTTCTGGCTCTTTACCACGGATATCATTCAGCGTCACATCGCCTTCTTCTAGAAGGTTTGCGTCCACATAATCAATGATTCCTTGCATATTCCAATCTTCTGGAACCTCTTCTTTCGGAGTAAATAAGCCCACTTGTCGTTCAATGGCAGAAACGAGCATTCTTTCTACCACATTACGTAGGTTTTCAGAATCAAGCACTTCAAAACGCTGCTTGTAAATTACTTCACGTTGCTGACGAAGGACATCGTCATATTGTAAAAGCTGTTTACGAGCATCGAAGTTGTTTCCTTCCACACGTTTTTGGGCAGATTCCACTGCACGAGAAACCATTTTACTTTGGATTGGTTGAGTGTCATCCATTCCAAGACGCTCCATCATCGTCTTCATATTATCGGAACCGAAGCGGCGCATTAATTCATCTTCCATGGAAAGATAGAACTGAGTTACCCCAGGGTCCCCTTGACGACCGGAACGACCACGAAGCTGATTATCAATCCGTCGGGATTCGTGACGCTCTGTACCAACAACAGCAAGACCGCCAACTTCCTTCACACCTTCACCAAGCTTGATATCTGTACCACGACCGGCCATATTTGTCGCAATCGTAACTGCACCTTTTTGACCAGCATCTAGAATGATATCCGCCTCACGAGCATGGTTTTTCGCATTCAGGACATTATGTTTAATTCCACGTTTCGTCAACAATTTTGAAATGACTTCCGAGGTTTCAATCGCAACCGTACCAACTAGGACAGGCTGTCCATTTTTGTAACGCTCTGCAATATCATCGGCAACAGCGTTAAACTTCCCGTCAATTGTTTTAAAGATAAGATCTGCACGGTCGTCACGAACGATATCTTGGTTTGTTGGAATCGCGATAACGTTCATATTATAAATATTACGGAATTCTTCTTCCTCTGTTTTCGCAGTACCAGTCATACCTGCAAGCTTTTCATACATACGGAAGTAGTTCTGGAACGTAATCGTTGCAAGCGTCATGCTTTCATTTTGAATATCCAAGCCTTCTTTTGCTTCAATAGCCTGGTGCAATCCATCTGAGTAGCGTCGACCTTTCATCAAACGACCTGTAAATTGGTCAACGATGACGACTTCGCCTTCTTGGACTACATAATCAACATCATTATGCATCGTCACATGTGCCTTCAATGCCTGATTGATATGGTGGTTTAATGCCACATTGGAAATGTCATACAAATTTTCAATTCCAAAGGCTTTTTCCGCTTTTGTAATTCCGTCTTCTGTTAGCTGCACACCCTTAGTTTTGACATCATAAGTAAAATCCACATCCTGAGTCAAAGTACGGGCAAATGCGTTTGCTTGAATATATAATTTCGCAGATTTTTGTGCACTACCAGAAATAATAAGCGGAGTACGGGCTTCATCGATTAAAATGGAGTCCACCTCATCAATAACGGAATAATGAAGGGGTCTCTGTACCATCTGTTCTTTATATAACACCATGTTGTCTCGAAGATAGTCGAAACCAAACTCATTGTTTGTCCCATAGGTGATATCTGCTTTATACGCTTCAATTTTCTCTTCGCGAGTTAGTCCATTAAGATTCAAGCCAACTGTAAGACCAAGGAACTCGTATAACTGCCCCATCTCGGTTGCATCACGGCTTGCAAGGTATTCATTTACCGTTACAACATGCACACCTTTTCCAGTTATAGCATTTAAGTAAACCGGCATAGTCGAAGTCAGGGTTTTACCTTCCCCTGTTTTCATTTCGGAAATGTTTCCTTCATGTAAGGAAACGCCCCCCATTAACTGAACTTTATAAGGATATAGCCCCAACACACGTTTAGAAGCCTCACGGACTACCGCAAATGCTTCAACTAGCATATCATCCAATTTCTCACCCTTTTGATAGCGGCTCCGGAATTCAACTGTTTTCTCACGCAGCTGGTCATCCGTTAACTTCGCCACATCTCCATTTAGGGAATCAATCTGATCCGCCAATTTTTCCAAACGCTTTAACTGACGCTTATTCATATCAAACACTTTATTCAGTAAACCAAGCATACAAACGCTCCTCTGTAACTATAGTCGTATAGCTAAATATAATATTTAAATTTTAACACTTATTGGGGGTTGGTACAACTTATAGAGGGATATAGAAGCTTATCTTTTCAGAAAATTAGCAGGAAATGACACAACACCAATTAGAATGACATTTCCCGAGAAATAGCGCTAGGTAAAAATGTCGAAATGCAAAAAAACATATTTCACATGGAGTAGGAATAGCCAGAATCACTTAAAAAGGGACCCTCCTGTACGAGGTCCCTTTGTATATTAGTAAGACTCAATCAAGCCATATTTACCATCATTACGTTTGTAAACGACATTCGTTTCGTTCGTTGCAGCATTTAAGAATACGAAGAAATTGTGACCCAGTAAATTCATTTGAAGGATGGCTTCCTCGCTATCCATTGGCTTTAAGTTATAGCGCTTCGTACGAACTAAGTCAGCTTCCACCTCTTCATCCTCAACTGCTACGTTTGTTGGTGCACCATTTTCGATAACTTCATTAAATAAATATTTAGGAGAACCTGTGTCCCGAAGCTTGCGATTTACTTTTGTTTTATGCTTTCTAATTTGTCTCTCTAATTTATCTACGACGAGGTCTATTGCGGCATAGAGATCTTCATGACTTTCTTCTGCACGTAGAACTAGTCCTGTCATAGGAATTGTTACTTCGATTTTTTGGTAGTTGTTGTAGACTTTCAAATTAACTTTGCTTTCAGCATTTTCTGTGGAATCAAAATAGCGTTCAATCTTTCCGATTTTGTTTTCAACATAATCTCGGATTGCTGGAGTTACCTCAATGTTTTCACCGCGAACGTTGTACTTCATAAATCGAACTCCTCCTTTTGTTCCTGTTTAGGAAAAACCCAAACATTCTGCCTACATATTCCTTCCTGAAAAATGGAAGGTTAAGCTTTTATGAAAGCTATGTAAACATATTTCTACAATACCCTACACAATTCCTGCTTAAACGTTAAAAAAATGTTAAGATTTTGTGAATCCTAGTCCAAACCTTGTTCTGAAGGGGTGAATCAAGTATATGCGGATAATTGGGAAAAGTTTCTTATCAATTTAAAAACCCTCTTATATAGTAAGAGGGCTTAATGAGCAATATACCGGAAAAGGCATTTCTGCATATTATTTTTCCATAGACTGAATAACGGATAAACCTTTTCAAGTAGGAATTCTTGTTGAATAGAAAAGTCCTGATAAAAATATCCACTATCTTCCAATTCATTCAAAAAACTTGAAAATTCATGTAAATAATCAGAAATTGATTGATGGTTTTTAAGAATTTCTTTAACCGTTTTGTTTGTTTCATTTATTTTAACTACCGCTTCCTGACTAGCTAATAGCACTTGTTCATTCACCTTATCAGAGCAGTTCCCTGATTTATCACGAAGATGATTATAAGCTTCTGCTAATGCATCTAAAAGGGCATTATAATCCTGCAAAAAATAAAAATCTTGTTCGTTCATGATTATTAGTTCCTCTTATCATAATACATTCCATCGGCAGTCGGTGCGTTGTATGGGTTCTCGTAAGCTTTCACAGTCTTTTTGGACTGTTGGAGCTGACCCCACTCTTGCTTGATTTGACGTTGAAAAGCCTCCAGTTTTGTGGGGATTTCCTGGCTAGCTAAAGCTACCTTTTTCCCAATTACCATCTCTATATCAGAAAAAGGAGGTGAAAGTTTCGCTATCAACTCTTCTCTTGCTTGTAACACTTGGTCAATCTCTTCCATAAATGAATCACGTTTCTCTTCTGCTGGTAATGGACTTTCCAATAACGCAATTAAGTGACTAGTAATCTTGTCCAAACTTTCTACAATTGTCATTAGACACTTCCGCCTTCAGCATAAGCTTGTTGGCGAGATGCTTGAATTACTTGCTTCCATGTGTCTCGAAACTCCGTCATATGAATTTCGATTTCTTCAATTATGCTTTGATCATTTTTTAGATTTGCTTCGATCAATCTGCGGTTCATGTAATCGTACAACGACATCATTGATTTTCCGACATCTTGAGATACGTCCAGAGTCACCATCAATTCCTGAATGATATTTTGCGCTTTGATAAGATTTGTGTTTTTTAATTCAATATTATTTTCTTCGATTCCCTTTTTGGCAAGCTTCATGAATTTTAACGAACCGTTATAAAGCATTAATGTTAACTCGCCGGGAGTCGCAGTATTAACAGAATTCTGCTGATAAGCCTGATATGGATTCTTTATCGCCATCGTTGTTCACTCCTTTTTATCAGCCATTGTTAAAGTAACTCATTAATTGCATTGATTGACTATTTGCTTGTCCAATCGCCTTTTCCATTGCGGTAAATTGGCGCCAATAGCGTGCTTCTACAGTTTGCATACGGCGTTCGAATGCTGATATGCGTTTGTCCACGTTTATTAACTCGCGGCCAATTGTGAACTGTTGAGCTGTACGACTGGCATTTCCTGCACGTGCTTCAATACTTCTTATTGTACCTTGAGCAGCTTCTCTTAGCTTTCTTGCAATACCAATACCTGTTTCGTTATTTCCATTTGACGTAAACATCATCATGACAGAATTCGGGTCTTTTTCAATTGCTTCCCGAAGTTTGTCATCGTCAAAAATAAGCTTCCCTTTATCCATATATTCCGTACTTGTTGTTATTCCTATCTGTGCTAAATGGCTAAAAGAACCACCTAATCCCCCTACTGTTTCATACAGTGAAGTTCTCATCTTACCTAACCCAGAAGAAAGGATGGAGTCATTTCTCAACAAACCACTCCTCGCTCTTTCTTCCCACTGCTCAATTTGCCTATCAGAAAGTGCTTCTCTTTCGTCTTTAGAAAGTGGTTTGTAATCACGGTACAATGGTTCTCCGAGTTTGGCATTTATTTTTTCAATCAATTCGTTGTATTTAGTTAAATAATCCTTAATCGTATTAAACGTTTGTTCAGTGTCGTTAGCTACGTTAATAACTGCAGATTCACCAGGGGCCATATTTTCATTTAGATTGAAGGTAACGCCGTTGATGGTGAAGTTGTTAGAGTTACGTTCCGTTTCAACTCCATTGATGGTCACTTTTGCAGAAGTACCACCCTGTTCATTATTCTGGTTAAGATTCATTACATTGGTAAGGAAAGCACCTGAAAATTCTATTTCGTTTCCACCGTTATTAAAATCACCGGCTTCTCTCTTTGTTAAAACGAGACCACCATTAAAATCATCAAAAAAGGCAGTAAGCCCCAGTTTCGAACTATTAATTTGCGAAATAATCTCGTTCATTGTTGCGTCAGCTCGAAAACTGAACTCGTGTACTAATGGTTCACCCGTTTGATTATATGTAGTAATCGCAAACTTATAATTAGGTGGAGCCTCAATGACAGAATCAGCTTCTAAAGTATTGCTAAAAATTACTTCTCCAGTAGACTCATCATAGAAAGCTTGGTTTTCCCCTTCTTGGAACTGGTCAGTACTACTAACCATCGAATAGGTGCTAACCTCACCTTCATTATTAGTCACTTTAATTAGAGTTAGCTCCTTAGGATCAAAGTCGGTTCCAACAAACACTCTATCAGTTTCTTGTGTAACCGAACGAGGATCCACAATAGAATTTAACGAATCATAATTTGCAATATCCCCACGCTGTTCCCACAAACTTTTTGCAGTGTCTAGCTTTTTCCCGCTAGTCATCATTGAGCTTGACGAAGCATTTGTAGCTACAGTCGCAACCTTTACATTTGAAAGAGTGTACGAAACATTAGCTGCCGTAGAAGTGGCAGTGGCCGAAACGCTAGTGTTCGTTGATGTTACCTTCTTCTGCGAATAACTCCTCTGTAACGTCATATTAAAAGAAAGATTGCTAAACTCATTCAACAAACGATTAACTTCACGGTAATCGTCACGTTTCCACTCTAATAACTGCTTTTGTTGTGTTAACTTATTCATAGGTATACGTTGAGCCTTCATTAAATCACTAACCATTTGATTAATATCTAATCCACTCTGAAAACCAGTTAAGCGCATTATTAATCACCACCTAAATCTTTTTATCAACAAATAACCCCATGTATTCTGTCATTGCTGCATACATATCTAAAAATTTCTTGGCTGGAATCTCCCTTATCACTTCATCAGTAACTGCATCCACAACAGTCACATAATACTCATTCAACTCTTCGTGTAGCTGGAAGCGTACCGAGATGTTCATCGGCTTCATGAAATCATTCATGCCGTCCACAATCGTTTCCATTTGAGCTCTATTTTCTTCTGGTTGAGCTTTTTTTGTTTGTTTTACTGAATTATCAATCTTGCTTGAAATCGTTCCTTTTGAAAGTACTCTTGCTGTGGAATCCAAGTTGCTTGCCGTTGGCGAAATTTGCATACAGGTCCCCTCCGAGAAATTGTTTTCTATTATTAATATCGGATGGATTTAGTAAACGTGAAGTTTTTGTATTCATTATTGTTTAGGAATTTATCATAAGTAAAATAACACGCACATTCCCTTCAAGGTCAAAGGGGGATATTGTGTTTTTACCATAACAGAAGTTCAACATTAGTAAATAGGAGGATGGCAAGATAATAAAAATAATAGAATAGAAGGACGAATAATAGTTATAGACAACACTACTCCACCGTGTTAAAAGAATATAGATATCGAAAGGTTTTTCCAGAATAGTTTTATGCTCCCCTCAAGAGAAACACCATATGATCGGCTTCTTTTCCTCTTTCATCAAGTTATTTCCATATTTTTTTGACAGTTAAAAACCATTCTTCACTAAGAAAAAATTATGAATAACGTTCACTTTCGAAATCGTTTCGTATTAATCACCTAAAGAAAGCGTACTTTACTCCCCATATTTCTCTCTGCTTACAATGTTGTTCATAAGTCGAATTGTTCGTATGAAAGGTTTACAGTTTCTCACAGTCTTCAATTCCTTTTAAATTCAGCAAAAAAATTGAGAAATGTTTTGGATTTTAATCAGCATGTACAAAAGACACTATGGACTACCTTGATTATAGTTCAAACAGTGACAAGTGTGCATTTTTTAAAATAAACTAGAAATACCTAGTAGAAAAGTAAATATCCAGAGGATGAAGTTATTCAAAGTTGTTGTGAAAAATATAATAGTGAGGAGATACAGGAGCTAACAAGACCAAAAAACATATAATTTGACTAATACATTATTAACCTAAAATTCTAGCAGAAGTTGTTGGTCAGTAGTTTATCAATTGAAGGTAGATTAGTTATAACATAGTAAAAAATACTCTTGGAAAGTCCAAGAGTATTTTTTGAATATAATTAACGAAGAAGTTGTAAAACTCCTTGTGGTTGTTGGTTCGCTTGCTTTGCGACTGCATCTTTCGATTACAGAATAGACTATATCTTCATCCATTTTTAATGGAGCTGGGCACTTCGAACAGTTATTGCTGCCCTACGAGATTCATAGTCATAGTTCTCACCTTAGACCGTTTTCTCTAGTCGTTGAACCTTCTCCAGAGTTTCCTCACAGGAGCTTGGCTGCTGATTATCCATTGTTCATCTTCTTCATTTTCATACCATCACGCTTATCGTTTCCAATTACGTTGTGGTAGAGGAAGCTTTAGGAAGTTCCAGCAATTCACCCAGTTATACTCTAGCTCGTTACCAAACTAGACGCCCTCTAAATCAATTATCTCAATAGTTGAAGTACACCTTGAGGCATTTGATTGGATTGAGCCAACATTGCTTGAGATGCTTGCGCAAGGATAGAGTTCTTTGTTTGCTCCATCATTTCTTTCGCCATATCTACGTCACGAATACGAGATTCGGAAGCAGTTAGGTTTTCGTTCGTTGTGTTTAGGTTGTTGATAGTGTGCTCTAAACGGTTTTGTTGAGAACCGTATGTAGCACGTTGTAAGTTGATTTCATCAATAGCAGCGTCAATTTCCGCAACGGTGCTCTCAGAGGTTAAAGCTTTAGTTAAATCAAGTGTAGCTGCCGCAATTGTCATTTTTACAGAAGCATCTTGAGTAACAGTAATGTCAACTTCTGTATCGAAAACATTCTTCGTATTGAATTCAGTAGTATCAAAAATGTTGTTGATTTCTTCAGTTAAAGAAGTCATTTCCAAGTCGATGTTTGTGATGTCTTCTTCGTTATACGTTCCATTTTCCTTTTGAACTGCAAGTTCCTTTAAACGAGTAGCCATTGCAGAAACTTCATTCAAAGCACCTTCAGCAGTTTGCAAGAAAGAAATACCGTCTTGACTGTTTCTTGAAGCTTGATCCAAGCCACGGATTTGGCTACGCATTTTTTCAGAAACAGAAAGACCTGCAGCGTCATCCCCAGCACGGTTAATACGTAATCCAGAAGATAGTTTCTCCATAGACTTCATTTGAGCGTTGTTTGCAGTACCTAATTGACGGTGCGTGTTTAATGCAGCGATATTGTGGTTAATTCTCATTTCATTTTCCTCCTTGAATGGTTGCCGATTTCACTTCCTTGTGTAATCGGTATAATATTTGCAGAAAGATCAAAAGTCGGCCGCCTTTTAATTCTTTCCGCTTACATGTTTTATATCGACCAAGTTCAATAAGTGTTTAGTGAGGAATGAAATATATTTTTTTGGATTTACTTTTTAAGGTTATTTGATAGTGCCTGAAGCATATCCAAGGAGGAGTGAGATGCGGCATTGTTTTCTTCCTGGATTGAAAGGTAGATTTCTTTTCTATGAATCTCAATATGCTTTGGTGCCTGAATACCAAGCTTTACTTGATCTCCACTCATTCCTAAAATAGTAATTTCAATCTCATCACCAATTTTAATTGCCTCTTTTATTTTACGTGTAAGTACAAGCATGCAACCTCCTCCTTTCTATTTGACTACTCCCTCTGAAAACAACTTATGTTTTGTTTGATAGCTTGTACCTGTTAAAATAACCTGCTTTCCAAGATTCTTTTTTGAATTCAAGATTATTGGAGCTTGAAGGTTAGCAGTTGTGTTTTGAAATGGTTCCGCTATTGTCAGGATGGAATAGACCAATACATCCTTTTCAGATTCTAAATCCAGCGTTTCCACTGCCTGTTCCTCTAAATTAAAATCATACTGTGGATTAAATGAAAATGGATTTGTCAGCACAAAACCAAGTTCAGGGGTTTTCGTGGATTGTAAGATTAAAAAAGTTCTGTCTTCTGAAAAGGGAATAATTAAGAACTCTTTTTCTTCCATAAAACCAGGAATGCCATTTGGAAATTGAAAAACGTCTTCTTGATTGTAATCAATTAATCCATGATACTTTGTTTTTATTTTCATCTAATCACGACCTTATATTTTTTGTTCATAACCACCTGTTCCTACATGGCGAAGATTTTCAAAGTCAATATTGATAGAGTTATAGTTTGCAAGATTCACCTGTGTGAATCCAGGAATATATTGGTGAATCGGCTTTTTCACCTCTACATCTACCACTGGTCTTCTTACCTGCCACTGGATATCAACTGAACCTGGCTCATAATCTATTTTCACACTAAAATGAGAGGGAATCCAGCCAATATTAAATTCTTTAGGCGGGCCTTCGCTATTCCGTTTTGCCTGTCGTACAATTGCTCCGCCACCATTTTCAATTCTCATCATTTCATTGCCGTCTTGGGCAACGCGGGCAAGTCCAGCAAGCCAATTCTGATAACCTAGCTGGGCTGCTTCCTCAATTCTTCTACCAACACTCTTTAAATCCATATCCTCGCGAGCCTGGGTTTGATCGATGGTTAGTCTGGAAGGTATACGTTCCATAGTCAGTTCAGCTTTTGGCTGTTCCATGGTCATTTCAGCATTCGGTTGTTGGATTTCTTGTATTGGCTTTTCAATCTGCAATTCTGTCTGAGCAAAAGTCGATCGCAATCTGATTTGCGGGAAGAGCATTATTAAATCCCCTTTCTATACTGAAAAAACTGTCTTTAAAGGACTGTCAACTAGACAGGTACCTCTAAGACAGTCCCTCTTCTATCGTAGAAAATCTAATAAAGATGGTTGAATAACACGGGCACTTACACCAAGAGAAGCACGGTGTACACTTTCCTGAGATGTCAAATCTGTAATGACCTTTTCAATATCGGCATCTTCGTTGTCAGAAAGAATACGAGTTGCAATCACCTCTTGATAGCCAATTCTGTCGTCAATCATTTCCAGGCGATTATAGCGTGCACCAAGCTCGGATCGCTCTGCCGAAATAAGATCTGCACTTTTATCAAATCGCTCTTTAAGAGTTGATAACGCAGCAATATCATCATTTTCGAATGCAGCTTGGATGCCATTCCAAATCTCCATCATTTCCTGGTTGAACACGTTGTCAGAGTTAATGTTTGACTGAAGTTTAATTCCTCTTGATACTTCCACTTCAAACGGAGTATTTTCATTACTCACAGAAGTAGGGTCATTCGCATCCAAAATCCTTGGTTTATCAACCGCTGTGCCATTGAATATATACTTGCCTGCCACTTGAGAATTGGCCACTTGAACGAAATCAAGCTTTAATTGTTCGATTTCTTTTGCAATAGCCACACGATCTTCTGGTGAAAGTGTACCGTTTGCTCCTTGGACTACTAGTTCACTTGCACGATGCATTACACTTTGAACGTGCTCCAGTGCAGCCTCAGAATTTTCCATCCAAGCATAGGACTCACTCAGGTTTCGCTTGTATTGTTCAAGCTCTGTTAAGTTAGTACGGTAATACATCCCCTTCATCGCAACAACTGGGTCATCGGATGGTCTAGAGATTTTTTTTCCTGTGGACAGCTGTTCCATCAGCTTTCCCATTTTACTATAGCTTGTACTAAGCTGACGCAAGGAGTTTTGCGTTAGCATACTTTGTGTCACTCGCATTTTTTACACCTACCTTCCGCCTATTCCCATTCCATTAATAATTCTATCTAAAAGCTCATCTGTTAATGTAATCATTCTTGCTGATGCATTGTATGCGTGCTGGAATTGAATCATATTGGTCATTTCTTCATCCAGAGAAACGCCACTCACAGACTGACGACGCTGATCTACGGATAATCGCAGGGTTTCACTGTTATAGGCAAGTCGGTTAGCTTCCTGAGCATCAACCGCCAAGCCCCCAATGACACTCTCGTAATAGTTTTGGAACGTAGTGGATACTCCGTTAAGCTGCAGCGTCCTTGCTTTAACTTCCGCAAGGGCAATAGCATTGCTTCCGTCCCCAACACGACCTGCCACCTCTCCTGTGTTTGGAATATTCACTGTAATGAAGTTTCCTTTGGTAAGGTCCTCATTTCGGACAAAGTCCATGTTAAAACTTACGGATGGGTTGCCGTCTTCATCGACAAATTCTTCCGAAAGTGTTGCTGCAAGCTCTTCTAAACTTGCAAACTCTCCAGATGTTTTCAATTCCTGTTTAGGCGACTTAGAAGCATCGTATATTTTGTACGTAAATTGCTGCGTTCCGTTCGCGTCTACGGTGGATTGTACCGTGATTGAAATATTCTCTACTCCGCTATAGCCATAAAATTCCCCTGTTGCAATGACTCCTTGGTTATAGCCGGAAGCAGCGATATTATCAAGGGACTGAATGATATCTGCTGATACTGTGAAAAGCTTCGCTGCATTTTTGATGTTACCAGCAGAAATATCTGTATTGGTAAATTCGAAAAATTTAAAAGCGGTATGCTCTCCAGACTCCATGCTAGAAACACTCCAGCCCGATTGATGGACTCTGTTTATTTCTTGTGCAAATTCAAAGGCAAGTGTATCAAGGTGATTTAACATATCTGGATATATTCCCTTTTCTACATTGCCTTGCATGAATCCAAAGGAATCGATGAGCCCGCGCAACTTACCAGAGGCTTGCATACTCTCAATGCCGAAACTTGTATCAGCGAGCTTAAATCCATCAACAAGCCCTGTTTCTGCACGGTACTCTAACGATAAATTGTTTACACGAAGACTGTTAGCATCAACAAGCGTCCCGATTTTCCGGCCAGTTTCATCTACCATGTCGATGGTCAGCTTTCCTTCTGCGATGCTGCTAGGGTTTCCGCTGCTTGATACTATTGTCGTTTTAATATTCACAAGCTTGGAGAGCTCGTCCACAAGACGGTCCCGCTCATCATACAAGTCATTCGCAAGGTAACCGTGTGGCTCCAATTCCCCAATTTGCTTGTTGATGTTATTGATTTGCTGGGACAATGCGTTTACTTGTTTTACCGTGACATCTAATTCGTTTTTCATATCAGCTTGAACAGAAGATAATGAATCAGATAGATACCGGAACGTTTCGGCCACTGCAAGTCCGCGTTGCCTTACAACGGAACGGGCACCGGCATTTGTCGGGTTAACAGCAAGATCCTGAAAAGCCTGCCAAAAGCGGTCTAATGTAGTGGATAGCCCTGTTTCTGATGGCTCATTCATAATTTCTTCCATCTTTTGCAAGGATTCGGCACGTGTTTCCCAATATCCAAGCTTGTTGTTTTCACCACGATACTGGATATCCAAAAAGCTTTCTCGTACACGCTGGATATTCCCCACCTCTACGCCAGTTCCCATTTGACCTGGTATTTGAGGACGGTTTAAAGATGCTGGTGGATATGGTTCAGTTTGGACGAAATTTACTCGTTGTCTCGTGAAGCCTGGTGTGTTGGCATTCGCAATATTATGACCAACTGTTTGCAAGGCAGTTTGTTGAGCTACGAGGCCACGCCTCGCTACCTCAAGACTATGAAATGTTGAACGCATGGGTTTTCCTCCTAAGCTTTTGAATCGAACAAAGAACGTCCGGGCGCACTGGGACTTTTCTTAGAGTTCGCAGGTTTTTCATAGTTTACAGCAGTTGGCTGCGGGTTTAAGGTGTTCATTGTCATGGTGACAAATTGGAGCGATTGCTGTAAAAGCGATTGGTTCAGCTCGTTTTGAACTTTAATTTTTTCAATCGTATCTAGTAGTTTCTCTTTTAAATTGAGCAGCACTGTCTTTTCTTCTGGAGAACTCACTTCTGCAACCTCAGAAATCGTTTTGTTCCCTGATAACTGCTCCCTCTGTTTTTCCAATTGGACAATCGCTCGTGTATATTGCTGCTCTTCTCTTGTAATTTGCTGCAGTTCATCCACCTTATTTCCCTTGACTACCTCCTCTTTCCGGACAGTTAGTTCATAGAGGTAGGCATGTAAAGTAGACATCTTTTCCAATACAGTGATAAGTGTAGAAGTTGACATAGGCACTCCTTATTTATTGAAATAATAATCGATCATTTTATTGGCAACTGCCTTCGAGTCTACTTGATACGTGCCGTTTTCAATTGAAATTTTTAGCTTAGCAATTTTCTCTTGGCGTGCTTCCGTAAACTGTGATTTCTCTTGCATTTCTTTCGCCTTATTGGAGATTTCCAGCTGATCTCCTTTTGGTTGGTTATTCATTTGTAGCTGTTGATGTTTTAAGTGATTTTTATACGGGTTCATACCTGAAGGTCCAACATTATTAATTTTCATTGTTACCGCTTCCTTTCCGAACAACGTTTCTACCTATCTTATCGGCAATTCCATCTTAATGTTTATTTATATTTTTGATTTCCTGCATGGTACGTTTTTCCTTGGCTCTTTAATGCTTGCTGTCTTTCTTCTTCACGATCCAGCTCTGTTAGCTGGCCATGAATATCTTTTTTACAAGACGGACATAATTTATCTTCTCTTATTATCGTACCACATCTATCACAGGGATACCCTAAATTAGGAAATTGAGCAAGCTGAATTCTGCCTTTTCGAATAAATTTTAAAATAAGGGATTCTGATACTCCAGTCTGCTCCACTACTTGCTCTATATTAGCCATTCTGTTCATACGTTGTCTAATAAAGGAATAAACCGTTTGATAAGCAGTTTCTTCCTGACGATAGCAGGCTTCACACACTTCTCTAATGGTATTTTTCACAAAAATGGCATCACAGTTTGGACAATTTTCGAGTTGAGACATAAGGCAACTTCCTTTCGTACAAAACGTTCTACTCTTTATATCGTAAAATCTCGGGAAATGTTAACTGCGAATCAGTGTTAATGCCGAAATACTTGTAGCACCCGCATCCCGAAGTAATTTAGCTGCCATACGAAGCGTTGTTCCCGTAGTGTAAATATCATCCACTAATAAAATTTTTTTAGCTTTCACTTTTTCAGGCGAGACAATATGAAAGGTGTTCTCGCGCACCAATCTCTCCTGTCGTCCTTTTTTAGATTGTTTAGGAGCATCTGCTTTTGTAAGTATGTCTGCCACCGGTTCACCTAATAACTCCGCAAGTAACAACGCTTGATTGAAGCCTCTTTCGTAGAGGCGTTCTGGACTAAGTGGAATCGGGACAACAAGCGGCTCTTCCTTTTTATAAAACAGATTAAAGCCTTCCTTAAAAGAGGATTGAAAAACGTTGGCAATCATGGCATCCCCTCTGAACTTGTAGCTAGCCAGTATCTCTTTCATATGCTCATTGTATTTATAGATGGAACGGTTCATTTTTAATGAACCTTTGGCTTCGAGGGAATATTCCCATTTGAAACAATCTGAACAAAGATCTCCGTGACGATTGTCTAAAGGAACAGCTTCCCAAATCCTTCCGCAAATAACACATAGCTTTCCCGTAATTTTCTCAAATTCTTGTTCACAAGCAAAACAGATAATGGACTTTTCAGAAGACATACCGAGAAAATCATTCCACCCAAACGATCTTGCTAACTCTCCATGACAGATGAAGCAATTACTCACCTAGGAACCCTCCTTGTTTCGCACGATAATTCATTCGTCTAATATGATTTTTAGCAGCGACCATTTCATTCGTTTTCCCGTAATGAAAAAAGCGGACATCCCCATTTGAATACGTACTGCTGCGACCCGCTCTCCCAGCAATCTGTACAAGGGCACTTTCTGTAAAAATGGTCCCTTCTGCTCCAAGCACTCCCACTTGAACATTTTCCACCGTCACACCACGCTCCAAAATGGTTGTGGTGACAAGAATGCGGATGGTCCCTTTTCGAAAGCTCTCCACCTTTTCTTTCCGTTCCTTGTCTTTAGCATGGACGCCTGCCACAATGTCTCCATATTCTTTTTGTAGGAGAGAGGTTACTTTTTCCAGGCGCACAATTTTGGGAACAAATAAAAAGATCGGTCTCCCATTTTCGTGATGCTGTTTGATCCATAAAAGCAAATTCCTGGGCAATTTGTTTTTCTGTAATTTCTTCTCCCAATTGCCACACCATTCAAAGGTTGGGACAGGTAGCATTTTCCCGTGGTATCTTGCAGAAATAGTGACAGCTTGTAGCTTGTTCACTTTTACTTGGGCTTGCATCTTCGCTGAAGGGGTAGCGCTAAGGTAGATGGTGCTCGCCGTCCTTTTTCGTGCTTGAGAAGCCGCATACTCCAATGTTTCATCAAGTGAATAAGGAAAGGCATCTACTTCATCTATTATTAAGGTGTCAAACGCCTCGTAATACCGAAGGAGCTGGTGGGTAGTAGAGATGGTAAGTGGGGCATTTTTCCCTCTATCTTCACTACCTCCATATAACGTAGCAATGTCGACGGCAGGAAAAACCTTTTTCAGACGTGGAGAAAGTTCGAGGACGACGTCGGTTCTTGGGGTAGCAATGCAAACTCTTTTACCATTGGTGAGGGCTGTGTGAATACCTGCAAAGAGTACCTCTGTTTTGCCAGCCCCGCAGACAGCCCAAACTAATAGAGATCGTTGATGGTTTATAGCTTGGACGACTTGATTGGACGCAAGCTGCTGCCCTTTGGAAAGCGTGCCCTCCCATGCTAGATTTGTTTCTTTGTTAACGAACTGTTCCGGTTGTGCACCATTCCAACTTAAAAGGGGTGTGCATTCACTTACCCTCCCCATCATGATACACTTTCGACAGTAAGTACATTGCTTAAGGCAGCGTGCACATGCGAAAGTGAAAAAGAGATGTGATTCTTTATTTCCACAACGATTGCAAACATAACCTGTCTTTGACTGTTGAACACCTTTAGAAAAGATAATATATCCAGTCTGATAATGTTCTTGAACCATTTCTATTGGAAAAGGGAGTTCATCAGGTAGCAGTCTTTTTCCGAAGAGATAGTACTGAAGCTCTTTGTTGAAAGGGAATTTTTGTTGTTCAGTTGGATGGGGAATAGTCTCAAATTCGGAGATGCGTTTTGCATCAGGTTTAGTTGAGGGTTTGAGGATGTTGTTTTGTAGATGAAATAACATTACTTTCCTCCTTTTTCACTTGGTATACATATGAAAAAACACCACAAGCAGCCCTCTGCCTATGGTGTTATTCATGTAAGTAATTTAGCGTTTATACCAGCCAAGGCCAAGTGCACCTTCACCGAGGTGAGTGCCTATTACCGGACCAAAATAGCTAAGGTAAAATTCCACATGTGGATATTTTTGTTCGAGTTCCTTTTTCAATTCTTCTCCTTCTGCCTCACGGTTGCCATGAATGACAACTGCCCGCATCGGCACCTGTTGCGACGCATCTTCATCGAATAAGTCGAGAATTCGCTTCACTGCTTTTTTGCGGGTACGGATTTTTTCAAAAGGAACAATTTTTGTATCGACAAAATGAAGGACAGGCTTCACTTGTAGTAAACTGCCAACAATTGCTTGGGCACTACTTAATCGGCCTCCACGTTGTAAATGTGATAAATCATCTACCATAAAGTAAGCCCGATCAGATTCTTTCATTTGGTTCAAACGTCCTAAAATCTCCTCAGGACTTTTTCCTTCTGCTGCCATTTCAGCAGCTTCCAACACATAAAATCCTTGGATCATACAACTAATTTCGGAGTCAAACACATGTACATCCGTTTCATCTACCATTTCACCAGCAGCAACCGCTCCTTGATAAGTGCCACTAATTCCACTGGATAGATGAATGCTAACAATAGCGTCATATTCCTTTGCAAGCCGTTCATATAGTTCCACAAACTCGCCAATTGCAGGTTGTGACGTGGAAGGCAGGTCACGATTATTTTTTACTTCCTCATAAAAATGCTCGATTTTTATTTCCACTTCCTCTTGGTACGACTCGTTTCCAAAAATCACATTAAGTGGAATCATATGTATGTCATGCTTTGCGCGTAATTCTACAGGGATGTAGGCAGTACTATCTGTTACAATAGCCGTTTTCATATTAGGTGACCTTCCTTATCCAAATATTCGTTTCGTTCTATTAAATTGTACATGAAATAGGTGGAAGTTTCATCTATTGTTTGAATTTTGTGCAGAAGATGGTAGTGAGGGTGATTGAGCTTACCTTCTCGAAGGTGTCATTTATGTTTTATTTGCTATTTTCAAAATTTATTTGCCAACTTTTTAATTTAATTGCCATTTTTCGCTTTTATTTGCCAATTGGAATAGTTTATTTGCCATTCGACACATATTTAGCAAATTTCGCCGTCCGCAAATCCCCGTCACTTTCCCAGCCACAGTAAAAAAAGAAACCCTGGAGAAATCACTCTCCAAGGTTAGCGGACCTCTACCCAGCCGTTCTTGATGGCAACGACAACTGCTTGGGTGCGGTCATTTACATTCATTTTTTGAAGGATGTTACTGACATGGTTTTTCACTGTTTTTTCACTAATGAATAGTGCTTCGCCTATTGCTTTGTTGCTTTTACCGTCCGCTAAAAGCTGAAGCACTTCACACTCTCGACGTGTTAACAGATGAAGCGGGCGTCGAATTTCTACTTGCTGATATGTAGCTGAGGCTGTTCCGCCACTTCCACTGCCGTTACGCCCCCCATTTGAAATACCATTTTCAGTCAAGCGGCGGTATTCACGTACCAAATTATGCGTGACCTTCGGATGAAGATAGGAACCCCCATCTGCTACCACTTTCACCGCATCGACTAGTGCATCGGCATCCATTTCTTTTAAAAGATAGCCTCGTGCGCCTGTCTGAAGAGCGTGCGTTACATAATTTTCGTCGTCATGAATGGACAATACGATGATTTTTGCTTCTGGGTTGGCGTCGACCAAACGTCTTGTTGCTTCTACCCCATTTACTTTTGGCATGTTGATATCCATGATGAATACGTCAGGATCATGCTTGGCCATCAAGTCCAGCGCTTCTTCCCCGTCATCCCCTTCTGCTATAACGTGAAAGTTCGCTTCAAAATCCAAAATGCGTTTCACACCTTCACGGAAAAGCTGATGATCATCAATAATCACGATTTTTGTCGTATCCAATCCTCTCATCCTCCCAAATATCTTTAGCTTAACGGTATTTTAATGAATACGGTAGTACCTCGATCAGGCTCGGACTTGATATCCAGTTCTCCACTGATCAGCTGCACACGCTCTCTCATACCTATCAAGCCAAACGACTTTTCTTTTTTTCTGTCGTGTCAAAACCTACTCCGTCATCTTTTACAAAGACGGTAATATGGGTAGACTTTACTTCCAATTTCACATTTATGGAGCTCGCTTGTGCATGTTTAATCGCATTTGTAAGCGACTCTTGCACTAACCGAAACACCGCAACTTCCAAATTTGATGAAATACGGTGCTCTACCCCCAAATTAATAAATTCGATTCGAGGATAACCCTTGTGATATTCCTCGATAGTCGAAATATATTTTTTCAATGTAGGCACAAGTCCTAAATCATCAAGTGCCATGGGCCGGAGATCGTATATAATTCTTCTAACCTCATATAAAGCGGTTCGTACCATTACTTTTAACGATCGAATTTCTGAAATAGCTTCTCCTGGTCCACGCTCTCTGTATGTACGGTCAATCAAGTCGGAGCGCATCATAACATTGGCAAGCATTTGAGCTGGTCCATCATGGATTTCCCTAGATAGTCGACGTCGCTCTTCTTCTTGTGCCTCCATAATCTTAAAGCCAAACTCCCGCTTTTCTGTAGCATCTGCAATCATTTGCCCAACATGCTGTAAATCGCTAGTAACGTAGTTTAGCACAACTGATACTTGGCTAACAAGTCGATCTGCTTTCGAAATGGTTTCCTCCAAATTGAGGAGACGCCGCTCAATTTCATTTCTGCGGTTTCTGAGTTGCATTTCTTTTTGCGAAGTCGTATGTAGTTCTAATTGAAGCTCATGTGCATGATCATAGGCTTGTCTAATTTGCTCTTCTGTGTAATTTTTAAACTGCCTACTTACTTCAGATAAACGATTTCTTGCTTTACGGACCTGAATTTCCAGATTATCCTGTTTGTTAATCAGCTCTGTCACTTCTTGCTTTACTGCATGTAATTCTTTCCCTAGACTTTCAAATTCTTTTCGGGAATTTTCCCCAATTTCAAATATTTCATCCTTACTTGATTCTACCGTTTTTACCATTTGTTCAATAATCATATCTAATTGTTTTGAGTTTATAACTTTCCGAGACATAGGACATCCTCCAAAAGACCCGGTATTCTTAAAAGAATATCGAGAATGCTTCTTTTTAGATATAGTACTTTGTACCCGACTGAACAAAATAGACTATACCATAAATAATTCGAAATATTCCAATCCTTTTTGAGGGTACACTATTAAATAGTTTACCCAGATTATATCGGACAAAAGTTTTACCTGTATAACATTCCTATTACAATCGCATTAAACTTTGTCGATTTCTGGCATATAAAGGAGCTTTGTACTAGTTTTTAATTGATGTCCTGCTCTCCAAGTTTTATAATAGTAAGAGTATGACTTTTTGATAATCCAGTCAAATGTCGCCAATTTTAAAAGGAGAGTTGTCATATTGCTATCTTATTACTATACCGTAAAAGGGCAAGGAGAGCATGAAATTATTATTCAAAAATCCAGATTTATTGCTCACATCGCCCGGGCAACAACAGAAGAGGAAGCCCAAAACTTCATAGCAGATATAAAAAAGAAGCATTGGGACGCAACACACAATTGCTCGGCCTACTTGATTGGCGAACAAGATCAAATCCAAAAAGCAAACGATGATGGTGAACCAAGTGGTACTGCAGGCGTTCCCATTCTCGAAGTGCTGAAAAAAAAGAAACTTAAAGATACCGTAATAGTTATTACCCGATATTTCGGTGGAATTAAACTTGGTGCTGGAGGATTAATTCGCGCATACGGAAAAGCCACTTCTGAAGGAATTAATTTTGTTGGAATGGTGGAAAGAATATTAGTACAAATTATGCATACAACAGTAGAATATACGATGCTTGGAAAAATAGAGAACGAGCTAAGATCTTCCCAATATCAAATTAAAGATATACACTATTTGGAAGATGTCACTTTTGATGTATATGTAGAAAAGGATGCTATCCAACCATACATTGATTGGATGACAGACATTACAAACGGAAAAGCGCAAACGACTTCAGGAGATCAATTGTATTTGGAACAAGATATGTAAATCTTTTTTAAGAGGAGACAAAACATTGGTTAATTCAAGATTAGAAAAGAAGAAGAGGAAAGGCAGAAGACTGAAACGAGTATTATTCGTTTTCCTTACACTTTTCTTAGCAGTCGTTGCTTATGGTGGATATGTATTTTTTGAAACATTCCGCGCTGCAAATCAGGCATATACTGAGCTTGATAGAGATAAATCAAAATATCGGGATACACAAATCGAAATTAATAAAGATCCATTTTCCGTGCTTATCATGGGAATTGAAGATTACTCTACTGGTGGACAAAACGGACGCACTGATACCCTGATTGTTGCAACATTAAATCCCGAAGAGAAAACCATGAAATTGTTGAGTATCCCTCGGGACACTCAAGTATATTACGAGCATCTTGGTTATTATTCTAAGATTAATCATGCACATGCATATGGTGGTAAGGAAATGACGATCGAGAAAGTGGAAGAACTGTTGGAAGTTCCGATAGATTATTTCACCACTGTCAATTTTGAAGGCTTTAAAAATATTATCGATATTATCGGCGGAGTAGAAGTGGAAGTTCCGTTTGATTTCACTGAAAATTCGGATGTGGATAACTCCACCCTTTATTTTACAGAAGGTAAAATGCAACTAAGTGGTGAAGAAGCACTAGCTTATGCAAGGATGCGAAAACAGGATCCTCGCAACGATTTTGGCCGCAATGACCGTCAAAAGCAGATTATCCAGGCAGCAATCAGTAATGTTTTATCACCGGGGAACCTTTTCAAAGTAGATGATATTGCAAAAGAAATGGGTGAAAATGTAGAAACAAATATAAGAGTAACGGAAGGAATTGGTCTAAGTAAATTATACGCTGGATTTAATTCCTCCAATATGGAAAACTTAACACTTGAAGGTGCTGATGACACTAGCACTGGGACATACTATTTTATTCCTTATGATGAAAGCATCATAGAGGTTAGAAGTGCAATTAAGAACCATTTGGGTCTTGAAAATACAACTGTCCAATCTCAAGTTGACACTGATTAATTTTAACAAATTAAAACTAGGGATGTTAATATCCCTAGTTTCAGACCGTAAGACAAACCCCCATTTCAGCATCAGCTGAAATGGGGGTTTCGTTGATTTAAGGCATTTTGCTAGTAAGGGCAGAAGGTTACCAGGCCCAACTAGCCAGTTTTTTTAGATTGGAAGAACACAATCCAAGTGTAAAAAAACACCCATCCCTAAGATGAGCGTTTATCTATTAATCTAGTAATTATTTCCAATCTGATGTAGCAATTACTGCCTTCCAAATACCTTGCGATAGAATTTTATGAATGGTTTATTACCTTTAAAGATTCCTACAAGTTCTGCGATGAATTGAATTAGCATAATGAGTAATACTGTTATTAGTATAGTTCCCCATAATGTAGCAGATGTGAGGAAAATTGCACACGCTGCAAAGATAACACCAAATCCATAAATTACAAGAACTGTGTTCTTATGAGAAAGGCCAGATGCTAATAATCGATGATGGAGATGGCTTTTGTCTGGTGCAGATATAGGCTGTTGATTTAGTATTCGCCTTACAATAGCAAAAGCTGTATCAAATACCGGGACTCCCAAAATAATAATTGGAATTACGAAACTGAAAAGAGTAACGCTTTTGTATAGACCTAGAAGAGATAATACAGAAATGCAGTACCCTAAAAATAACGCACCAGTATCACCCATAAAAATCTTAGCAGGGTGGAAATTATAGAAAAGAAAACCAATTGTGCTCCCCAAAATAATAATAGATAGTGTCAATATAAGTTCTTTTCCACCTAATCCTGCAATTACAGCAATTGTTCCTATAGCAATTGACGATATACCTGCAGCAAGACCATCAAGTCCATCAATAAGGTTTATAGCATTAGTAATTCCTACAATCCATAAAATTGTGATGGGGATAGAGAGCCAGCCTAAATCTAACCTATCCACAATAAAGGGAATAGTAATAAATTCGATTTTAAGGCCTGTATAGACAATAATCCCAGCCGCAGCTATTTGTCCAAGCAATTTTGTTCTTGCTTTTAATTCGAATTTATCATCAAAAATACCAAGAACGACAATAATAATGGCTCCTATTGTAATACCTGTTATTCTTTGATCATATAGACCAGCAAACATATAACCAACTACCACTCCGAAGAATATGGCAAGTCCGCCAAGTCTTGGCATTATTTTTTGATGTACTTTTCTTTTATTAGGTTTATCTGTTGCTCCGATTAAATGAGCAAACTTTATTACTAATGGCGTAGTTACAAGGACGGTGATTATTGACACTAGGAAAGCAAAGACTAATTGTAAATTCATTTGTCGTCACCTAATTTCTTGTTCTTATTTTATCTTTTGATTTATCGAAACAAACATGTCTAGTTTTTTTATCCAATTGATGTTTAGCATCCTTTGTCATTTTATCAGATATGTACCCGATTGAAAATAAAAATATTCAAAGCGTAAAAGAAGCATAATATTGTTGAAATTACTTTTACATTTTATTTTATCAAGTAATAATGCATCTGACTTTTATGCTCAGTGACAATATTTCGAAATGTCTATGCTCTTTTTCTTACCCCGTTATAGGCGTAATTTACAAAACACCATAATGATTTAAAAAAGCTCAGTCTCTCTATTTGACGATAAACATACCAATTTCGTTTCGCTGTTTTAAATTTATTGCTTGAAATAGATCCTTCTACATATCTATATTTTGCTAATGGTTCCTGGATACCGTAAGCTATATGACCTTTTTTCAAAATGGAAAGCCAAAACGCAAAATCTTGTCTAGTCCTTATTAAAGGCATTTTCATTTTACCTATTTTTTCTATATTTAACATAACTGTTAAACATCCGATGATTGTATTTTTTAAATAACCTTCATAGTCAATATTATCAGGAATATTCACGACTTTTCCGAGGTCATTACCACTTTCATCAATAATGGAATATTTCGTAAAAGAAAATGCAATATCTTGCTCTTCCATGAAGTTAACTTGTTTTTCTAACTTTGTAGGTACCCATAGATCGTCACTGTCGAGAAATGCAATATATTTTCCACTTGCTGCTTCAATAGCTGTATTTCTAGCGACTGCTGCACCACTGTTTTCTTTTAATTGGATAACATTTATTTGATGATATTCTTCTTCATATTGTTTTATAAGGGATAGACTTTTATCTGAGGAACAGTCATCAACAAGAAAAAGTTCCCAATTGCCATAAGTTTGGCTTAGTATGGAATCAATACAACTTTGTATATGTTTTTCTGCATTATATACAGGTGTTACAATAGAAACTAAAGGAGTATTAGATGTGTCGTTCATTATTTATTCCTCCTACAATAATAAAGCTATAATAATATTTATAGTTGCCTAACCACTTCTTATAAATTATGGTTAATCTAACTAAAAAGAGTAATAATAACCAAATGGCTACCGATATACGATAGCCATAGAAATTATAATACTATGAATCTAAATAAATACTAATTGCCATTAAGTATTTTGTCAATTTTCCATACCACACTCGAATGAATTGCTTTTTTTCCGCCTAGCACACTATAATTTTGGGTAGGATTTTGATATAGAAAAGTCTTTGTGGTGTCATCTATCGATAAATGCTTTACAAGCATAAGCCCACTATTCTCTTTTGAGGCAAGCAAACCACCTGTTAAGGCATCTTTATAGTCTGATCCAGTAGCAAAATAATATGTTTCATAAGTGGATTGGAAATAATTAACAACAGCGATATTTGTTTCATATCGGTTTGCACCCGATATACGTTTTGCTTTTAAATCTTTTTCTATGGTTTTATTTACTATTCGGGTACCTCCAATAATGTATTTTTCAGAGAAATTACCCTTTTTCAAAAAATCTTTCGTTGCGGCAGGTATCCATGATTGTTCAACAAAAATTATGGGCATTTCCTTTTTAGCTGCTTCCACCGACGCTGATAAAGCATCAGGAAAACTATTTCCGTTTACTATCATCACTTTCCCGCTATTCGGGTCTAAAAGCTCACCTATTTTCACTGCAGTATCAAACCTAGTTCTCCCCGCAATTCTTATTGTCCTTAGGCCAGAGTCGTTTAGTTTTTTCTCTACATTTGCACTTATTGCTTGTTCTCCGCCGATAATGATAACATGATTTACACCTAATTTTTCCATGGAAGACATAGAAGCTAACGGTAAAAAATTTTTCTCAGATAAATAGATGGGACTGTCCAATTTATAAGCTAATGGTACTACTGAAAGGCTATCAGCAAAGTTTTGATTACTCGCTAAAATGGCAAATTTTCCTTTCCACTCCACACTTTCATTTGAAAAAGAAGTTTCCTCAATAGACTTCCATCCCTTTTCAGCTATTTTTACTGCTGTTTCCAAAGAGTTTATTCCATATATTCTATTTTTATCATGATAAAATTCTATTGATTCACCTATATCAATTTTACCGTGACGAACTGGATATGCAGCCTTTTTCACACTTGATGTTTCAATAATATCTATTAATTGTTTAGATGTTAGATTCTTATCCATACTTTTTAGTAAAGCAGCTTGGGATGCTACCATTGGTGCCGCCATACTAGTGCCATCCATCCATATATACCCTTGCAATTGCGTGGTTTTATTCGTTGGGAATGTACTTAAAACTTTAGATCCTACAGCTACTACAGATACTGAATCCCCAAAATTTGAAAAACCCGCAAGTTCCTCAGATATTGAAATTGCTCCAACTGACAAAACACCCGGATAGCCTGCTGGGTACTCTATTGTATCGGTTGCATTATTTCCTGCAGCAGCTACGACTAATATACCCATATTTGTTGCCTTATTGATTGCTTCCTGGACATATCTATTTTTTGGTCCGGCGATGCTAATATTTATTATTTCCGCTCCATTGTCGATTGCATATTCAATTCCTTCAGCAATATGAGATGCATATGCCCCGTGTTCATCCCCAACTTTAACAGGCATAATAGCGACGTTATGAGCAATAGAAGCAATTCCAATTTCATTGTTCGTTTTAGCACCAATAATTCCTGCTACATGGGTTCCGTGACCAAGTTGATCTACAGGTAAACTACCCGGTTCTAACACATTGTACGGTTTTATAATGTTTTCCTTCAAATCTGGATGCAATTGGTCAATCCCTGAGTCCAATACAGCTACTGTTACATTGTCGTTTTGCTCTATTTTATTCCATCCTGTTTGAACGTTCATTATTTGGAAAGACTTTTCTTGATAACGGAAGTACGGATCATTAATATTTGTATAGTTATAAAAATGGTCTTCCTCCACATACTCTATACCTTTGTCTTTTTCCCACTCTTTTTTATAGCTCTTGAACTTCTCCCTTTTTACTGTTTTTATTTCAACTGTACGATCATTATTATTGGAAAAGCCATTCTTAGCTAGATTATTATATTTAATAATGACTCGCAAATTTTCCTCTTTTTGTAAAGCGTGGACTTTTCCATATAGGCTAGGAGTACCCCAAATCAATAAAAGTCCTAATAATAATCCTAAAAACATTCTCATTCGTTTTTCTCCTAAATATCCCTATTTACTACTATATAAATTGCATATCTTTTATAATCCAACCGTTCCCATTCCGCTCCACTACAACAGATATTTCCATATCGTAATGTTTATCGATCCACCGAACAAGCACTTCTTTTTCCCCCATGAGAATGTACACCGGTTCTGATTCAATATCAGAATCTAACGTAGTGAATTGCTCTACAAAAGAACCCAATTCCGGATTTTTCCATGACCAATAATCCACGAGATCTGTTAGGATTGGATCAGCAAAATAATTGGAGAGATAATCGATAAGTTCATCCCTAGTCATGTTTTCCGGGTTTGGTTCATGTTCTTCCATAGTAAGGTTATGGAACTTGAATTTTGCTATTTCAATATAAGACATGATATTTCTCTTTTGACCAACGCTTATCTCCATTTCAGGCTCTACTTCTCTATTGTAAAGTGCCTCTTCACTGTCCAAGAAGAAAAAACCCGAGACAAATAGTACACCGAAAGCAATTATTAGGATGGTTTTCCATCTCTTCATTTAGTAACACCTCATTATCCTAATATATAATGACCAAAAGATGTGCATAAATCGTGCACATCTTTACTTTAACTTATTTTATGTTCCCTTTTACTGTTTTACGTCCAATAGAAGCATAATAATAACCAAGTTCCTCCATATCATCTAGGCTAAACATGTTTCTTCCATCGATTAATACAGGTTGTTTAACCACGCCTTTAAGCGTAATTAAATCTAAATTTTTAAATTCTTCCCAATCTGTAAGTATAATTACAGCATCCGCATCTTGTACTGCTTCTATATAACTTTCAACTGTTTGCAAGTTAGGAATTTCCTTGTGAGCATTTTTCATTGCTACAGGATCATATGCTAGTACTAATGCACCTTCTTCCTGAAGTTTAGGAATAATATCAATAGATGGTGCTGCTCTCATATCATCAGTATTAGGCTTAAATGCAAGCCCTAATACGGCTAGCTTCTTACCATTTAAATCACTGTTGAAAGCTTCTTTAACCTTATCGTATATACGGAAACGCTGATTTTTATTAACATCTTCTACATCTTTAACAATTTTTAGGTTATACCCCGCTTTTTCTGCTATATTTATTAATGCGTTAGTATCTTTAGGAAAGCAAGAGCCTCCATACCCAATCCCTGCCGCAAGAAATGCTTGGCCGATCCGATTATCAAGTCCCATTCCTTCAGCAACCTTCGTTACATCTGCACCTACCAATTCACAAATGTTTGCTATCTCATTGATGAAACTAATTTTTGTTGCCAAGAATGCATTTGCTGCATACTTGATCATTTCTGCAGTTTCTATATCAGAAATGACAATATTTGTTTTAAAAGGTTCGTGAAGTTTTGTTAACCACTCTTTTGCCTTTTCACTCTCTACTCCTATGACAGCACGTTCCATGTTCATAGTATCAAAAATAGCAGAACCTTCACGGAGAAACTCAGGATTAGAAGCGACATCAAAATTATTATGACCCGATTCTTTCTCAATGATTCCTTTTATCCACTTACCTGTTCCGACTGGGACTGTGCTCTTTGTTACAATCACTTTATAATTATTCAGTTTCTTCCCAATTGAAGTTGCTACTGCTTCGACAAAACGTAAATCAGCTTCTCCATTCTCTTTTGGAGGAGTTCCTACCGCAATAAAAATTATCTCTGCATTTTCCATTGCAGTATTTAAATCTGTAGAAAAACTCAACTTTTTAGCTTCTATGTTTTTGACTACCAGTTCCTCTAAACCTGGTTCATAGATTGGAATGATACCTTCTTTTAAGTTGTTTATTTTATTTTCATCTATATCTACACATGTTACCTTGTTTCCTATTTCACTAAAACAAACACCGGAAACTAGACCTACATAGCCTGTTCCAATAACACAAATATTCATCAAGATCCCTCACTCGCTTCGATATTCATCGCTTTCTCGCTGGTCTTAGTCTAATTTAGCAACTAAATCTTTTATCAAATTAGATACAGGTCCTCTCAAATCTTCCCTCATTAAAGCGAATTCTATTTGAGCTTGTATAAATCCATACTTATTACCAATATCATACCTTGTTCCCTTGAAATGATAACCGTATACGTCTTGCGATTTTGTCAGTTCCTGAAGTGCATCTGTTAACTGGATTTCATTTCCCCTGCCGGGTTCAATTATTTCCAGCATATCAATTATTTCCGGAGTTAAAACGTATCTTCCCATTATTGCAAGATTAGATGGGGCATCTTCCAATTTCGGCTTCTCCACAAGAGTTTTTACTTTAAATGAGTCCTTGCCACTTTCGCTCTTATCATAATCAATAACGCCATAACTGGATAGGTCTTTGTCTGGAACCTCCTGCACGCCAATAACTGATGCAGATTTATTTTCAAACTCGTTTATTAATTGTTTAAGACAAGGTGTAGTTTCTGACATAACGATATCGTCCCCTAGCATTACTGCGAAAGGTTCATTTCCGATAAATTTACGAGCACACCAGATGGCATGCCCAAGGCCTTTTGGTTCTTTTTGACGAATGTAATGTATATCAGCCATATCGGAAATCATTTTTATCTCTTTTAGTTGATCATACTTTTCTTTTGCCATTAACGTTTCTTCTAATTCAAGTGACCTGTCAAAATGGTCTTCGATTGCGCGCTTTCCTCTACCTGTCACAATTAATATTTCTTCAATTCCCGATTGGATTGCTTCTTCGATAATATATTGGATAGTTGGCCTGTCTACTATAGGTAGCATTTCTTTTGGCTGGGCCTTTGTAGCAGGTAGAAATCTTGTCCCTAGTCCTGCGGCTGGAATAATTGCTTTTTTTACTTTCATCCTCTTACACCTCTTCCCCTTATTTTTTCAAGCTAAGTGAACGCATACCTTTTTCTCTTTTTCCTAATTCTATAAATATAAAAATGATAATGACTACGGCCCAAAATCTTGGAGACACAAAATCTGAACGATACGTAGATGTTATTGCCAAATGAATCCATAATATTAATGAATATAGAAAATACTTATGTTCATTTCTTACCTTGAATAACCGATAAGCTATAAAGATGAACACTATAGTAATGGCCAGAAAACCAAGAATACCATGCTCAAACAATAGGTCAATAAAAATATTGTTTGATGTAACACTGAGTGGTCCTTGATGATGCAAAAATTTCGTCTTGGCTAAAAACCAATAGCTACCCGGACCGAATCCAAATACACTATTTACCCATGAAAAGTCAAAAAGCCAAAATAAAGGCATCACTAGCATATACAATCTACTGTGACGATGAATGTCAAACAATGTATTAAATCGTCCTGTAATAGGCTCAAGCAATTTTAATACAAAATCCCATTGGATAATTAAGATAAGCGCAATTGGGATTAACGCAAATAAACTGTATTTCAGTATTTTTTTCTTATTTTCTATTTTTGTTGTCAAGAAAATCAGGATAAGGAAACCTATCAATAGAGCAAGATTAGCATATCCACTAACAGAAAAGGAGAATATTAAGACAAATAAACATGGTAAAAATACTTGTAAAAAATACTTCTTTTTACTTGTATATATAAGGAGTCCTATTATAAGGGCATCAATTAAAAAAGGTACAAGATAACTTGGCTCATCTGTTATAGATGTTAATCTAAAATTGAATAAAACATTTGAATCCACACTATGGACAAAAGACCTTGTATTTAAATCAATCATTGGATAACCGAACATAAAATGGAAAAATTGCCAAATTCCAATTACAGTAATCACCATTACTCCATACAAATACCATTTGGAAATTGTTATTAAAATTTTATCGTTTAAAAATGAAATGAATTTGAAAAACAAATAAAAAAGCATGAAAAATAAAATAAGGTTAATAATTCGATTGGGCATTGCTTGTGTCATATAGTTAACATAGTGAATGGATAACATGACAGACAAATTATAAAAAGCAGCTAATATAGCTATTACCCCTGGTATGTATAACCCGCTTAAGAATGCTTTTTGTTCCAAATTTAATGGGTGCAATTTTTTCCACTCTTTTAAATGGATAATAAAGAGTAAGAATAATACACCTGAAGTAAAAAAAGTAACAAGGACAGAAGAAGGAACTACTGTCAGTTTTTGATAAATGCCAGAAACAGAGAAAGGTGCTAAAAACATAAATAATCCCATCGTAAGAAGAATTATTTTTTCTTTATGCTCCCTCATTGCTGTAATTAGATAACCCATTTGATCATACCAATCCTTTTCTTAACTTTTTTATCTTTTGGCTGTTTCCATAAACTTTTTAGTTTGTACAGAGTTTACAAAAACTCGAAATAATTGCTGCATTCTGCTCTTTTTTTTTACTTAAGTTTAGGAGCAAATGGATAGTTTTAGTTTATATTGAAAAGCCTATTTTTTATACTCACCTAATTAGATATAATAGCATATGATTAAATAGTTTGCCCAGTTTGCCCTTACTAATTTGATTTATATTGAAAAAGCTATATAATATTGAAAGAATATTACCTATTTGCACAAATAATACGGTATATAAATACTACTTGTGGGGGAAGAAAATGAAGTTTAATCTGTTTTGTTTATTTGCAATACTTACGCTATTCTTAACCGCATGTGGGGACAAGGTACTAGTAGTTCGCACTCCTCTGGAAGGAGATCATTATATTAGAAGTAATATTGACTCTCTGGAATGGAAACATTTCTCTGGAATGGTTGCAAGCGGAAGTGATATTAATGAAGAAGATTTTAATCAGTTAAAATGGACGTTGGAATATTATAATAAGACTAGTTATATTATGGTTTCCAATGAATTATTCCGTTTTAACCAAGATGGTAGAATGGTCTACTACACAGATTGGATTGAAGAAGATGGGCAATACAAAATAGAAGAACTTGGTTTTCCTAACTATGATACTTCTGGAGATATAGAGTAGAAGACGGTACTATGGCCGTCTTCTACTTTTTTTGTATTTTATCATTTCCTTTATTGAATCAAAGTAAAATGGAAATGGTTTTTCTAGATGACTGTATTTTTTTATAAATAAAAAAGTTAACATGGCAAATCCAATAGGTGTATTAAATATTCTTTTAAAAAGTGGCCCTTTACTTAAGAAAGCTTTATAATTCAATCTAGTATCCATACTTGGTTTTGCATGATAAACTACTACCTTTGGCACGTAACTTATTTGATACCCCTGCTTATACATCATGTGTAAAAATATATTTTCTTCTCCACTTGGATATGCTGCTCCAAGACCGAACTCTTCATCAAATACTACTTTCTTCTTTTCAACCACATCCAATTTTAAAAATATCTCAATGGAGGATTTTCTGAAAAGATCTCGAAAACGGAGAGCATTTTGCTCTTGTGTAGGATACTCTTTATAGTATTCTTTTTTCACCGGATCATAAATTTGATAGCAAACAATGCCCACATTATTATTTTCAAAGAAATCATTTACCTCTTGAAATGCATTAGGTTCATACCAGCAGTCATCATCTGAGAAGGTAACAATATTTCCATTTGTGTAGTTAATCCCCTCGTTACGTGAATAAGAAAGACCTTTACGATGTAACGATACATGCTTTACGGGAAAATCATATCTATCAAGGATTTCTTTTACTAAATCATGGTTATCTTGGGAAACCACAATTGCTTCAAAGTTTTGATAGGTTTGTGCTTCGAGACTTTGAAATAGACGTTCTAACTCTATTTCTCTCGTTCCTAATGTAGGAATGACAACGCTAATCATTATTATCGCCCTCACGATCTTCTATTTTAAACATCGATTATTTTCTGTTAGCAGGTTGAAAAATTGTAATTAGTGCAAGCAGGGTCGGCGGTAAAAATAATGCCATCGCCTTAATATTGGGATTGTAATAAAAACTTTTTAATGAATACCTCAATGAGTATACATAACTATTTCTATGCACTGCTTTCGAAAGATGCAAAAATCTGGATGACTTGAATTTTTTCTGTAAAGAAATATCTTTTTGTTCCAAAACTTCACCATACTTTTTAAACAAATAACTTAGTGCACGATGGTGATTCTCACTTTTTCCACTGATTTGATTGTCTGCATTTTTTGCAACTGTATACCTTACATTGTATTCATTATCATGAGAGATCTTAGTTAGCTTACAGCACCTAATCCATAGGTCATAATCCTGCATTGCAGGTAAATTTTCATCAAATCCTCCAGCCCTTTTAAAAATTTCCTTCTTAATGGCTACTGATGAGGTTGTTCCTATATAATTATCTTCAAAAATCTTAGGATACAAATCCCCTTTTAGAATAGCGGGAATTTTCCTAATCACTTTTTTTCGATTTGTATTGTAAACAACTAATTTCCCTGAGTATACAAGACCGACTTCAGGATCTAAATTGAATTGCTTAATTTGACTTTGAATCTTTCTATTCTCCCATGTGTCATCATCGTCCAGGAACATCAAGATATCCCCAGATGCCTTACTAGCACCCAGATTCCTTGCATAGCATGCTCCTTTGCTTTGAGAAATTTTGATGAATTTGAAAGAAAAGTGATTTGATTTGTACTGAGATAGAAACTGTTCCGTCTCTTCATTTACACCATACATAACCACAATAACTTCATCCGGCTTCTCCAGTTGCTCTTCGATACTTTTTAATGCCAGAAGCAAAAGATGCGGTCTATTATGCGTAGGAATGATGACAGAAATATTATTCATAAAACTCTCACCTTAACCCTTCGTTTTTCCTACTTCCTTACTAAATACAGCTTCATAATTATTGATAACAGTCTCTTCCTCCATTTTTCTAAGATGTTGAGAAAGAGCTGTTTTATCTATTTTTTTCCATTCTTTATATAATCTAAAATAGAATTGGCCATTTCATCCGAATCACCAACTTCAACAAGGGTGCCAAATTCGCCATTTTTAAGAATCTCCGAAGGACCACATTCGCACGCAGTAGATATAACAGGGGTACCCAGATATAATGCCTCAACTAATACATTTCCAAATCCTTCCCACTTAGAACTAAGTACAAATAGAGAAGCTTTTTTAATAAATGGGTAAGGATTATCTACAAATCCATGGATATCTATGGCATGTTCCATTTTCCCTGATGAAATTATCCTTGCCATTTCATCCTTAATCGTCTTGTTCCCATCACCTAAAATGATTAGTCGTGCATTAGGAATAAAAGAAAGTACTTTATTGAAAGCATTTAATAACATAGGATAGTCTTTCGCTTCAAAAATTCTGCCAACCGCAACAATAGTGAAGAAACTTGAATCATCCAACCAAGGATGCTCTACAGCATCCAATGCCATTTCGTTCATATTTTTGTCTATTGCAGGATTGTAAATTACTTCTATTATATCATTGGGTATATTTAAAAAAGCACCCGAATTTTTTGCCACACAACTAGACACTGCAATAAATCCATCAGCCCTACGGAATAGATTCCTCATTAAGTATGGGTAGAAGTGATGAAAAATTGTTCTAGGATGCTTATATGACTGTTTCAAATTAGTATGAAGTGTTATGAAATGTTTTGTGTTTACATTTGCCATCCTCGTTGCAATACTCGCAACAATATTGGCATTATCTAAACCTGATAGGAATACATCTGGCTGGCTGGATGTTAAATATCGACGGAGTTTCATTATGCTTAGAAAAGTTTTATTCGCTCCAAGCTCTACTAACTTTACCTTAGGAGATACTTTTTTGATAAGTGCCCCCTCACGCTTTATGATTACTAAATCCACCTTATGCCCTTTTTCAACTAAGCCATTAGCCAATGAAATGACAACTTTTTCAGCACCGCCATAAGTCAATACTGGAATAAACAATGAAATATGCATCATTAATTTTGCCTTTGATTCATTATTAGTTTTTCATAACTGTCTGCACTATTCTTGATCGTAAAAAATAATGATCGCTCTATAAGTTTATCTTTTGGTAGTGGATGTTCTAGGGTCCATTTCATTGCCTTAGCAAGAGCAATATAATCACCGACTGGGACTAACTCTCCATAATTGCCACCATCTAATATCTCGCCAGGGCCGCTAGGACAATCGGTCGACACAACAGGGGTCCCTACTGCCAACGCTTCCGCTACTACGTTACCAAACCCTTCATAAGCAGAAGACAATACAAATAGGTCCGCCTTTTTCATAAAGGTGTAAGGATTGGATTGAAATCCTACAAAATCGACAACCTCATGGAGATTGTATTCATCTACAAGTGACTGAAGGCGCTCTTTTTCAGAACCATCTCCAACAAAAATTAACCTAGTCTTCTTACTTTCCTGAATCACTTTTAATGCATGTAATAATGTCGGATAATCCTTAGCCTTATCAAACCTTCCAACTGTCACAACTACAGGTATTTCTTCAGCAAACCAATGGTGGTCATTATCCTGTTGGGATTTAGCTAGAAGTTCATCTGTAACAACAGGGTTATATACGACATGGATTTTCTTTTGATCAATCCCAGTTATTTGGTGTAAATCTTCTGCAACTCCTTTAGATACACCGACAATGTGATCTGCATAGCGGTAGAAATGCTTAACCAACTTTGCAATAACTTTAAATGAGCGGGAATTCAAAACTTCTAGTTGACGGCTAATATTCACCCTCGTACTCACAATAAGGTTTGTATTAGATCTAGCCATTAACTTCGCAAAAATAACAACCAGATTTATATAATCTTTTGCTGAAATAAAAGCAACTGGCTTCTTTTCCTTTAAATATTTTCTTATATCGGGTATACAAGAGAGTAACCTCTGCTTTTTTAAATTTATTAAATTTATCCCGGCAGGAACTAAATTCCTATACTCCCCTTCCGCATCCGCAACTAGTAAGTCCACATCGTAACCGCGGTTAATAAATTCTTCTGACAGGTTCAAGGTCATCCTTTCCACTCCGCCACCACCAAGGTTAGCCAAGATAAAGGCAATTCTTTTCTTCTCCATACATATCCCTCTTATCTACTAAATTTCTTTAATATTAAATTCCTTGCGTTCATAGTATTTAAAACGATCACTGCACCGACAAAAGCTGTTCCCCCAACCAGTAATTGGACAGCCAAGAAAAACAAACCAGTTTGCTGGTGGAATGGCCACAATGCTAATGCCATAATACAAGAGGCAGTTAAAACACTAATGAAATCTTTCAAGGGGAAAGGCAAGGGACTAATCTGTATATGAACGATAATCCAGCTAATAGCAACTGCGAAAGCATATGCAATGACTGTTCCCATTGCAGCACCTTCAATCCCATACTTAGGTATAAGTAGGAAGTTTAGGACAACATTTAATATTGCCGCTCCAACAACTGGATAAATTTGGAGAGAAGTTCGCTGCTTCAAGTGGAACATAATATCCACACTGTATAATTTAAATCCTTTAAGCAGAGCACCAATCGCAATATAGGGTATTAAAGAAAGAGCTTCTTCACGAAATGATTCGCCCAAAAAAACATTTGTGATGTTTTGGGATATAAGAATAAAGCCAGTTACAGCTGGGATTGCTATTAAAAAAATGAGTGAAGTATTTTTCTTCACTTGTTCATAAGCTGCCAATTCTCCTTTTTCTTCCATTACTTTCACTGCAATAGGAAAAGCTGCAAGGTTGATAATCATCATCAGGGTAAAGATCGTTTGTTCTGATAAATCATACGTTACAGAATATATACCGGTTGCACTTGTATCCAATAAATAGTCAATAATTAGTCGGTCAGAGTTATGAATAATAACGCTAAGCAAAAGAGTTATGGTCAAAGGCATTCCATACTTAAGAAACTGTTTTAGATAATCGGTTTGAAAAGCTTTATAATCCAAACCTATTTTCCAATATTTCAAAGTAGGTCTCATTAACGTAATCCAAAAACCTAACATAAGACCTATCAAAAGTCCAATTTCAGCATATCCTGCATAAATAAATGCGGTACCCAAAACGAGCCCTAATGTAGTTCTGCTAAATGCCAGAATTCCATATGACTTTGGAGAAAGTTTAGCTCTCATTAACGTTAAATTGATAGAATTCCAAGACTGTGTCCAAGAGAATAACAAGGTCAATAGTATGAAAACAGGGGAAAATGCTTTTCCTTGGAAAAAGAACATCGTCAATACCCCAACAACGAGTGATGCAACCAGCAATCCAAGGAAGGAAAGTTTTATGGTTTCAAAAAAACGATTGTCTTCCTGATATCTTGAATAATAACGGAGTAAACTCAGTTTTAACCATTCAAATATTACCGCATTTATCATACCTGCAATTGCAAATACTAATGCATACATACCATATTCTTCAGGTGTTAACATTCTAGTAAAAATGGCAATACTGGCAAAACTGACAAGCGCCGGTACTCCGTGTGATAAAAAATATGCAAAAGCGTGTTTCGACATCATGAATATGGTCCTCCACAATAAGACAAGTGCAAGTGCCTCAATCGGCCCTGGGCAAGTATATTGGACTTCTTGAAGTACTCTTGCACTAGACACTGATTTTTTCTGTACTATCTCGAAAAAAATAAGTACATTCCCTCATTTATTATACATAAAACTATAAATAACGAAAACATAAGGAGAAATGGTAAATCTACACCAGAAGCTTTGATTCGTCTTGTCAAGCATATGCCAAGCCCTCAAGAAGATGGGATTGTCCTTCTTAAGGGCTCGGCTTTCAAACTCGATTGGCTAGACACTGAAAAAAGAAATTTTTACATCTCACAAGTTATACTTCTTATTTCGTAAAAATAAGACTGTCCAGAGAAATAGGACAGCCTCATTACTTTATCGTAAGATTTCATTTTGGATGTTGTTTCTCGTGCTTTGTGAAATGGCACCTGTTCCACCAAGGTAATGAATAGATGGTATAAAATGAATCTTTCCATTTAAATAGTTTCTAACTTCAGAAGGCAATTCATCTTTTTTAGTTAATAATAGAGGAGCTTGCATATTCGCCGCTAGAACTGAACCAGGTAGTGCATCAATAAATTGTTCGCCACGTGCAAAGAAAAGGTTTCGTGGATCTAGTCCGAATGCTTCCACAATCGCTACACTTGTAGCATAACGGTTTGGACCACTTACTCGAACTACTTCTTGTCTTACAAGATTCTGCAATTTTCCCTTTACATTTTCAGATACAGCATTAGTACCACCAATAATGGTTACTTTGTTAATATTATTATCTTTAATGTATTGTTCTACATTCTTAGACAACTCATCGGTTTTTGTAAATAAAATCGGAATCTGCTGTAATGCCGCGTGTGATGCAATAGATAGTGCATCTGGTGAAGTTGAGCTACCAGAAGTAATTATGACTTCATTATTAGTGTCAATTAGTTTCGCCACTTCTACCGATGTCGTATATCTTTCTGGGCCATTGATTCTTTTAACAGTAGTTGCATACTTTTCAAGTTGATCATATGTTTTACTGGAAATAGCCGCCTCTCCACCAAGAACAAATATTTGGTGAATAGTTTGCTTACTCAGCAAATCCTTTACGGCAGTCGGGATTTCATTTGTTTTTACTAGTAAAAGTGGAGCATTGTATTTTTTAGCTAATACACTTCCTGTAAGTGCATCAACCGGGTTGTCTCCGCGCCCTATCACAACAGTTTGGAAACCAGAATTCCAACCGTAATTTGCGATAGCAACACTAGTTTCATAACGATCTAAGCCTCGTAAACTTGAATTGATATGACTATCAATATAGTTGGCAAAAGTTGTTCCCCCATAATAGAAGCCCAAAATATCTTGATACGATTCTCCTTGGTCTGCCATAGCTTTTGCACCATATTGACTCATACCAACGCCGTGTCCCCAGCCTTTTCCTTTAATTTCATATATACCACTTTTCAGAGAAATGGAAGTAACAAAATGGCTCTTAAAATCATTTATGCCGAAAATAGAGCGCATATTGGCAATTGGTGTGTTGGTTTGTTTTAATGTATGAAGCTTAATTCTGTTTTCGTCTTTTCCATTTATTCGTAAAGTTTCCGTTACAAAACTTCCATCTTTATTTTTCACAAAATAATTTATAGTATAACTACCTTGCGTTCTTCTTTGTCCAGGGGTCAAAGTGTTGGAAACTGCAACATCCTTTACGTCTACAATTTTAATTTCAGCATCTTTCAAGGATGCATTTTGGTTTTTCAAGTAGCTTTTAACGTTATTGAGTATTTTGGTTTCGATAGAGTTAGGAAGAGGTTGAGAAACTCCGATCTCACTAGTTGCACTCCACCATCCCTGTGGGTTTGTTAAATCTAGGTTTTTCGTGTCGATTTGATTCTCTCTAAATTGCAGGTTCCAATCAAATGCCGGGTCATACTTGTCCTTTTTCGCTTGTAAGTAAGGTAGTTGGCTGCCACCTGGCCATGCGCCTTTATTACTTTCAACGTGACCACCATTATTGGAACTGAACACTGCATCTATCAAGGCTCCATTGTATGTCAGAACCTGTCCCTTTGTTGAGTTCACCGCCTCATTAGTATTTTTATATTTAGCCTCATCCCACCAAATATATCCATCATACCGCTGAGAACCAACATCGTCTGTCATTACCGTATGAACTCTTTTAAGAGCATATGTTCTCGCTGCAACAGCTTGAGCTTTTAAGGACTCAATATGCCAGCTTGGAAATATCTCACTTGGTAGTACTCCCTTCAAATAATCTTCCATCGGGAGCCTATTTATTGGAACTAAGTTACCATTCTCTAAAGTAAAACGAATACTTCCTAAATAAGGACGTCCGTTAAGGCGAACGTAATTATCTTTCCCATACTTTGTAGGTTTTATTTCAAATTGACCATTAAAACTTGTAACCTTTGTGCTACCATTATATAAATCTATTGCACTTCCATTCACTCTAACGTCGAAGCTTTGATTAGTTAGCTTGACAGAATTGTTACCTACAATTTGATAGGTTCCAACAACGTCTATCGGAATTGTCTTTCTCTCTTTCAAATGGTATTTCAATTTGATTGAAACCTCATTTGGTATAGTGGATGATGCGTTTACCTCTATACCGGTTAGACTTGGCACTAGTATTAGACACACCGCCAGTAAAGAAATTATAAGTTTTTTCACCTTTTTTCCCCCCTTAAGGAATATCTTAATTTTCAACAGTAGCTAGTTCTGTTTCGCCGGAGTAGCCATATTCCCCAGTCAGTTCTACATGTTCTTTGATTAGACCAATACCAGGAGCATAGTAACGGGTGTAAATCGTGTCAGCATTCTCAACTTCATCAGTTATTTTTTGAATAACGTATACATTTTCAAATTTCCCATAGTTAACTTCAAGTTCGACTCCATTTTCAACCAATTCCCAAGTTGTTACTTGATTATCAATAGTAGATAACAAGATTTCCTGTTTACTTTCGGTAGAAAAAGAGTCCAGTATGTTTATTGAGGAGTCTTCAACTGCTACTTCTTCATAAACCAAAGTCAATTCATCTGCTGTCCATTTATATATTTGTATAGTTTGATTTGCTCCAAGAGTAAGAGAAAACTGTACATATTCATCTTTTATTGCAATTACTTCTTCTGTAAGAACTATTTCTTCACCATCAGTGAATTTCTTTATTGTTCCTACTTCAGGGCGGTAAATTGTCAGACCGGGTTCTTTTTCTTCCTCTACTCCCGTTTCTTCTGTTGACTCTGTTGGAGGCTCTTCTGTTGGACCGTTATTATTTTGCTCTTCCTCATTCATATCGGCAGACTCTTTCACTTCTGAAGTATTTTCTGATTGGTTTCCATTCGGACCGCCAACTTCCCTATCTTCTGTTTTAGAACACCCTGCGAATATTAGACCTAAACATGTTGTAATAAGGAGTACTTTAAATTTTTGCAACACAATCACCTTTCAAAGAAGCTCGATAAAGGAATATCCTTATCGAGTCTTCTCTTTGTTTATTTTCAGTTATTTTAATTTCGTCTCAATAGTTGTGATTTGTGAACCGTTCAGTGCGTTAGTACCACCGATGACCGCTAATTCATTAACACGGACACTATTTGTATAGGCCATAAGGAATGATTCAACATTTCTATTACGGTTCTTACCTACCAATACAAGTGGTGCATTATTGTGCACTGCAAGGGGTGCTGAAACTAGAGCATCTGGGAAGTTGCTACCTGTAGAAATTAAAACTGATTCCCCTTGCAAATCACTAGAGTAATTCCAAAGAAGCTTTGCAAGTGTTTCATATCTGTCAGAACCTGATACTCTAGATAATTTAGACGCACTTTTTAATGCTTCTTCTACCTTTGTTGATACTGCCGCACTTCCACCAACAATAACTACTTCTTTACCTTCAATAATAGGTTGTGCAGCTGTAGATATCCAACTCTGTTCGGTAAGGAGGATTCCCCAGCCTTTATTGGCTGCGATAGGAGCTGAAGCAAGTGCATCAGCAAACCCTTGACCCGATGCGACGAATAGCCCGTTTACATTACCTAATTTTTCTATAATGGCACGGTTTGTCGCATATCGATCTGTTCCAGAAATTCTTTCCGTTTCCACCCCAAGGTCTTTGAAAATGGATTCTGCGCTTGATGGCACAGCACTTTTCCCTCCAATGATGGCTACCTTTTCTGCACCAAGTCGAATAACTTCTTCAATTACTTCTACATTAAGCTCTGAAGATCTTGTAAGTAGAATCGGTGCATTTCCATATGCAGTTGCAAGGGGGCCAGCTGATAAAGCATCGGCAAATGTCCCTCCTGTAGCCAAAATAACTGTTTTTTCTTCTTTGTCACTTACAAAGCCATTTGGATACATTTTCTTGGACGTTTCAATAGCTGTTAGATATCTATTAGTGCCCGATAAGCGTTCAACTTTTATGCTACGATCTACGGAAACCCCTTTGATATTTGTCCATAACACCTCTGCTTGTCCAAGTGAAGTAATTTTGGATTGGTTATAGTTCTTTGCAATACTTAATGCGTGCTCATAATCAAAATACTTTCCAATCAGTGAGTTTTGGTTATAGACTTCATATTTTTGGTCAATATAATTTGACCACACAACATAACCTGTTGTATCTTGAACAACTCGTACATTATTTGTTTTTTGTGCATAATTGACCGCATCTTGTTGTGTAAAGAATTCACGTAATACACCATTTAATTTGTCAAAAACTTGATATTTATCACTTGTAAAAATGGTCTGTTGTTTATCTTTATCCCAAACTTCCACATACTTTGATTGTTTCTTAGCAAAATTAATTGCATCGTCACGCTTATCAAAAGTTGCCAATTTATTTTTATTTTGGTCATAAACCTCAAAGACCTTAAAGTAATTTATTACTGCTGTTGCCAGCCCTTGAGCAGCATTTTGCTGAAATTGAGGTGTTTTAATCAATCTTTCTTCATCTCTATTCGTCATGAAGCCAAGTTCCACTAGAGTAGCAGGAATTTGTGCATTTCTGATAACAAAAAACGCCTGATTATTACGGACACCTCTATTAATCAAATTTATTTTTTTTAATGTCTCGTTATGTACTAAATGAGCAAACTTCCCACTTTCTTTAGCTAAACCCACTTGAATTGGGTCGGGAGGATATTGTCTTTCTGAAGCACTCATCGCATTGTAATCATAGTAGTATGTTTCAAATCCTCTAGTTAAAGTTGAACTAGGGTGAGCATTATGATGTATGGATAAAAACAAACTATCTTGGTTGTTACCTTTTACAAAGTTATTAGCGACGATCATTCGTTGTCTTAAATCTTCTTGAGAAGTTGAAGCAAAATCCTTACTATTATTTTCACGGGTCATATAAACCTTAATATCTGTGTTTTTAAGCAATTCTTTTAGACGGATCGCAACATCAAGGTTTGCATGCTTCTCACAATATCCAGTTTGATTTCCTGAGAATCCACATGTACCAGAAAATTTACCTCCGTGCCCTGGATCAATTACAATTACCTTTTCTGCGAAGGATACAATAGGGGCAATAAAAAAAAGTAACACTAGCAAACTACTAACTTTTAAATAATTCAATTAACACTTAACCTCCCAATAATGATAATTTTATCGAATCTTGTTATATTATACCATCGAAAATTACAGTTTTGTGTCATTTTTTACAAGATTTAATATACAAAAATTCACAACTGCAGTATTAAGGCTTTTCTTAACTTTTCACTCTAAAAAAGGGGAGAATATACCTAAGATTCACATACGAACTTAAGCACAATTATAAGCCTAGTATTGTTCTCAATAAGGTAGTATTTTACCATTTTGAGGTTTTATTTATTGCATAGGGGGACGGATACGCACCTAGAAACTGTCTATTAATTAAATATTTTACAATTCTATTAAAAAACCGCCATAGAGGATAATCCTCTATGGCGGTTAGCACTTAAAGCAATATTTTACTTTACTATTTTTGCTAAGGAATCTAGTACTTGAGCAGAGACAGCATTCTCTCCACCAATTACTGTTAATGTAGCTACATCTTCAGTAGTCAAGAAATCTTGAACAGAGTTTGATACATTTGAACCTACTAGTAGAATACCAGTTTGGTCATGTGCAGCAAGAGCAGCACCAGCTAATGCATCTGCAAACTGTCTACCAGTTGCTACATAGTAATGGTTTGCATCTAAACCAAAGTGTTTTGCTACATTGACAGCTGTCTCATAACGAGTTTGCCCACCAATTCTAGTAGAATTATGAAGGGAATTTAATACGTGATCAGAAACTGCTGCTGTACCACCTACAACAATTGACTCTTTCGGGCTTAGAGCAATTAATGCAGCATTTGTTTCTTTCGGCAATTCTTTTTGATCTGTTAATAGGATCGGCATGCCATTTTGAGCTGCATAAGATGCAACAGACAATGCATCCGGGAAGTTCTTGCCGTTTACAACAACTACTCCGTTCGCTCCATTAGGCGCCACTTCAGTTGCTATCGCTCCGGCAGTTGACCATCTAGTAGAACCAGATAGACGTTTCACTTCAAGACCTTGATCTTTAAGTGCCTTTTCTACATCCTTACTTACTGCTGCTGTACCACCAAGGATATAAACTTTCTTCGCACCTAATCTTTCTATCTCAGCCTTTGTTGCATCAGGTAGAGACGCAGTTCTTGTTAGTAATAATGGTGCATCGTATTTATGAGCTAACGGTACACCTGCTAATGCATCTGCATAATTATCACCACGTGCAATGACAATAACATCTGACTTTTCCCAACCTTTTTTACTTAACTCAACAGCTGTGTCGTAACGATTTGCACCTCTTACTCTATCCACACGCTCTGCAACTTCATTACGGTAAACTGTTACATCTTTCGTTACAGTATTGCCACCTAGGTCCGTTAAACGGAATACAAAGTGGTTAATACCTGGTTCAAGATTCAAAGTTGTTTCATACTCCACACTTGCAGGCTCCATGATTTTTACTGGGCTTGTAAATGGCTGTTCAAACTCATGGTTATCATTTACATGTAAAGATAGATAATTAAAATTATCTTCAAGTAATGTTTTTGCTGTTACTTTTTCAACATCTTGGTCAACGAACTTTGGAACATTAACTGTTAATGTTGGTGCAGTTGTATCAATGAATACTTTTCTTGATATTCCAAATTCATTACCAGCTCCATCAATAGCTGTAATAATTACATCATAGTATCCATCTTTTTCATAAGTGACCGTAGTATCAAATTTATATCGAACTTGATTATTAACCGTTTCTTGTGTTAATGGAACTTCCTTACCATTTACTAACACTTTGTCTACTCGAACATTATCAGTTGCATATCCAGCAACAGGTATAGTATTTGTATTGTATTCAGCAAATGCACCAGGAGAATCCATGTAAAGTACAGGTTCTGTAGTATCGCCTATTGTCAGAGTATCAAACCCGATGTTCCCCACTCTGTCAACAGCAATAACTTCAACATCATTAGTATCTGCATCTGGTAATGTTATACTTGTTGCTTTTGCATCAAGTGGAGTCAAATTACCATTTACAGAAACAACAATACCACGAATACCTACACCTTCATCAGAAGCTGTCCATTTAAGTAAACCTGTTTCCTCATTGTATGAAGTAATTGCTATTTCAGGGGCAGTGGTATCTACAACAACAGGGATTTTCTTGGATTGCCATTTGTTGGTGCCGTCTACAAGAGCATTAATCTCATAGAAATATTTACCGTCTGCAACTACTTTACCACCAACTGTTCCATTCCATAGTCGTGAACCACTTAAGGAATAGTAAGAGCCATTTCCACTATTAAAGAAATTTTTTCTAACATAATTGGATGTTAAAATACGGCGTAATTGCTTACCATTTTCGTCTAATACATTGTATTGAACTTCTTTTGCATTACGGAGGTATGCATTAATAAAGTTAATACTGTCGTTCAGTCCATCTCCATTAGGACTGATTCCATAGAAAAGATTACCTGCTTCATCTTCAAGATGATCGATAAAGTATGTTTCTGCGTCTACTGCATCGGAAGGGAATCCTGCTTCATAGTATTTGTCTTCTCCAAATACTTTAAATCCGTCTAAAACTGATGGAGCACTCCAGTCACCATAGAAGCCTAAGAATGGAACTGAAAGATCTGCTTCATGAGGATGAGATAATGTTACAAAACCTTCAACAAAAATATTTTTAACTAAATCCATTTTTGCAGCTGAACCATCAGCATTAAATCCTGGAATTTTAGCATTGGCGAAGTCAATCGTAACCGTGAAGTCTTTCGCTTCACCCGCCTTTAATGTAAGTTCTTTTGGTGCAGTAACTTTTGCACCTTCTAAAGCTCCAGTTGTAAGTGCATTTAATGTTGGTCCATTATTTTGCTTTAGGAAAGAATCTGTCAATACTGAAGTATCAACTTTGTAAGAAACTTCATAATCTGCAATATTTTTTGCAGTAAGTGTAAAGCTTACTTTTTGGGAATCAAACGCTTTTAATTCCACTTTTCCTTCACCGGAACTTTTTTCTACAACATAAACCGGTGTGTCAACCGCAGCAAACAATTGCATCATACCTGCTCCTTGGCGACGTGGAGAAAAATCATTCCCATGTAAATCTTCAATACTTGCAGCTGTGTTCATTAATAGAGTTTTTGCAAGTCTTGTACGTTGCTCCGCATTTAAACCTACAAATCTATCATCAGTTCTTAGGTATTGTTGTACCAGTGCAGCACCCCCAGCAACATGTGGAGCTGCCATAGAAGTACCACTCATAACACCATATCTATCATTATTTAAAGTAGATTTGATATTTCCACCTGGAGCTGTTATTTCTGGTTTAAGCTCCAAGCTCGGAGTAGTTCCCCAAGAAGTAAATTCTGTCATTTTACCCATTTCAGGGCTTTCTTGCTGATTTAATCCTTGAACACTGCCTGATTTATTTCCATCATTGAGTGCTTCTTTAATTGCAAGACCATCGCCATAGCTAAGTTTCATAAACGGAATTGCCCAGCCACCTTGATCCCTATGAAATACTGCATTTGGATCGTGATTATAAACTACAATTCCTGCAGCTCCTGCTGTTGCAGCGTTTTGAGTTTTATCGTGGAATGTCAGTTCTCCACGAGCCATGACAACTACTTTACCCTCAACATCCACACCTTGATAATCTCCAGGATGCCCAAGACCATTAAGTAATACTAACTCAACATCAGCTAAATCTTCCCAGCTATCAATCCCGTAACCTACTCCCGAGAAGCTTGTACCTTCGATAGCTAAGCTATGCTCGTATAAGAAAGCTGTGTTTCCTGAAGCCGCTACTTGAATAGTATCCTTGTTAAGACCAGGTGCACCAACCACTCCAATATCAGGGTTTTGGAATAATGGGTTGTCCCATCCACGTCCAATATGTCCTGAATTACCAGCTGAAACGGAAGAAACAATACCGTTTTCAACAGCACGAGTGATAGCAAGATCTTCAGCACTTTCTACTTCATAAAAAGAAGCTGTAGAACCCAAACTCATATTCAGAACATCTGCTCCAAGTTTAATAGAGTCATCAATTGCAGCTAAATAAATATCAGACCAAGTAGAAGGATATCTTGGATCGTTAGAGAATACCTTCATCCCTAATACTTGAGCTTCAGGAGCTACCCCTTTGATTTCACCGTTTGCCACAACTGTACCAGACACATGCATCCCGTGTTCAGAAGGGGCTGGTCCGACATCTCTAATTTCTTGGTTTTGATCGTAATAGTTGTATCCATATGGCACTTTTTCAGTATAGAATTTTCCTTTTAAACCTTCAGAAGCAACTAGGCTATCCACAAGGTTCTTCGTTAAGTATTCTTCCGTGCCTTCGCTTAACACGAAATCTTTATGGGAAGGGTCTACTCCCGAATCAATAACGGAAACTACCATGCCTTCTCCCTTAAAGTGAGCATCAACCCATACCTGCAATGACTGGATATAATCATGACTTGTTTCCATATCTGGCTCTAACTCTGGGCGATTATACTCATTTGCTAAGTATACATTTGAAACACCTTTTACTGTTTCAATTTTAGCAATGTCACCAAACGCAACTTCTCCACTAAAACCATTAAAGGCAGTAGTAAAGTTATGCTTGTAAGTCATTGCTACACCTTTTGAAGAAATCGCATCTTTTACAGATGCCTGTTCCTTTTTAACAGCATCAGTTAAGGATTTTTTAGTAGATTCATTTAAATCCTTGTACAATACATTTTGTTTAGTTGCATATTGGATTGGAGCTTCTCCATCCATTTCAACTATGACACGGACTTTATCCTGCGCTGAGAAAGCTGATTTCGCAGTTTCTGCTTTTTCCTCAAACTTTTGTCTCTCATCAAATAATTCTCTTACATCGTCAAAATTGACCCCATTAGTTGTTTTCGCTACTGATTGCGCCCCAACTGCAAATTGCAAGTTAGAAAAAACCAGCAAGAAAGCAACAAAACTAATAAAGTACCTACGTAAATGCACTAACTAAAACCTCCCCCGATTTTTGTTGTAAAATGAAATATTAAGCAAAAAGGAGTACCTTCTTTCTTCCTACATAACATTTCAAATTACACTATAATTTTACAGATGCATTACTTTTTAGTCAATTGTTTATATTTCAAATATTTAGAATCTTAGTTTATTTATGAAAAAAGACCCTATGCAAAGGGTCAACTTTTAAAACTAATTATTTATTATCGTTGAGTATTTTTCTGACAAAATTATAGTAGTTTATATGTCGATTTTAATTTTTCTATAAATATTAAAAAAATTAGGTGCTTATTATAAGAAATAAGAGGAACTTTTAGATGAAACCAATTTCTGATATGATAGTTGAATGAACTTCTCGAGAACAAATTTCCCCTCCAAAAGATTTATGCTCTTATATATTTTTTCTTAGCATGTAGGACTATTGCAATAAGAGACCAAATCACGATAAAAAATAAGCTGTAAAAGAGATGCGGAAATGGTAGGTACTTATTTAAAAGGTTAAATAACAGCTCACTTAAGGTTCCTTGTGTCTCAAATAATGTTATGACCAGTTTACCAAAAATAATAAAAACAACCATTTTCCCAAAATATATGAGGAAGCTGTTCCTTCCAATAGACTCTAGGTACCATATGAGCCCCCTGTTAAATGTTCCTTTCTTTTTATTTTTATTATTATTATCTATCAAAAAGAACATGATAGCCAACAGGGTAATTAATATTCCGCTGGCAAGCAATGCAAATGATGGACTCCACAATCTTTTATTAAAATCTATGAATTGTTGAAAAACAAATGATAGAAGTACTAAACCAATGCCAGACATAATAAGCTTGGGCATTATTTTTTTCCTATTATGGATTACCATTCCAATAGCGTACCCAAATAAAACATTGGACATAGCACTAAAAACAGAGAAAATACCCTCCGGATCAAATCCACGCTCTCCCTGTGCATATACATGATTCTCTCCAAAAATCATACTGTCCACTACTCCTGAAAGGTTGCAACTGGTCCTTGGTATTCCACCCTCACAACTGGTACTAGTAATTACTAAAACAGTTGTATATATAGTAGCAATAATCAAACCTGATACCATTGCCCATTTCCAACTTTTAAAAATACGAGATATAATGACAACGCCTAATCCTGTTACAGCAAACAATTGCAAGACTCCCGTATATCTTAAAGTTTGTAAATCTAAGCTCCAAGATGCAATCAAATTAAAAAGAAGTCCGTATACAATTAACATTATTGTTCTTCTAATTAAATTTTTCCATTTCACACCATTCCTATAGGCAATCGCTAAGCCAATACCATACACTGTCAAAAAGGCGGGGAATATAAGGTCCGTTACTGTCACACCATACCAATAGGCATGCCTCAAGTATTCATAGCCTCCACCTGGCAACGCACTAACAAATATTGCAAGAAGTACGACTATACCCCTTGTTACATCTATTGACCTAAAACGCTTCTTAGATTGTAAATTATTTTCACCCATACTTTTTTTACACTTTCTCCACATAAATTTGTTAGAATAATTGTAGCATAATTGGCGAAAAGAAAGGAAAAGCGATGAAAAAACTTCTAATTCTTATTTTTATCATCCTCACGGGTTGCTCATCAAAAAATGATCGTCTTGAGGTTTTTTACGCTCCACATGCCGATGATGAGGTTTTAAGTTTGGGGCCAGCTATTATTCAGGCACTTGATGATAGTGACGAAGTACATATTGTCCTTCTTTCAGAAGGAAAAGCTAGTAAAGCAATTAATACTGTAAATGAATTACTAAGTAAAGATGGTTATCCCCCACTTACTAAAGAAGATTTTGGACAAGCAAGAGTGAGGGAATTTAAAGCCTCCATTCAATCTCTCGGTGTGAGCCCTGAGTCTATTACTATTTTGGATCTTCCAGACGGTTCAATTTCTATCGATAAGGTAAAAGAAATTATTATTGCGAAAGAAAGCCTGCATACAACCGTTACCCACCATGTAATGAGTGAACATGATCCTCATGATGATCATGCGTCAACCGGTAAAGCATTAAGAGAGTTATTAGATGAAAAATTAGTGAATGAGGGAAAATTCTACATTCCTATACAGGAACATAAGAAGTTGTCATATGACGAGACGGTAAACTTAACTAAAAAGGTACATCAAAGAAAATTAGATGAAGCATTAAATAGTTATTCGGTTTGGAATCCCTCTGAAGGAAACTACTCCATAGGAAAAATCTCAGTCCCAGACTATTTTATTATGGTACAAGAGGGAATGGAAAGCAGATACCACTATTAATAAAAATAATAAACCGGAGCTCCATTAGCTCCGGTTTAACGATTATTGATATTAGTGATATCGTTTAGCACCAAGGTATAAAGGTGCAAAGTAGGAATTAGACATTTCGTCAATCGTAACTCCTATATTTGAACCTGCCGATTTAGCATGAATAAATTTATTGTTACCAATATATATTCCAGCGTGCGATGCACTGTTCTTCTTTGGATCTGTCCTATAAAACACCAAGTCTCCCACCTCAAGCTTTGAGACCGCTTTTCCTCCAGCATGTAAATCTGCTGTTGTACGAGGAGTGCTTATTCCATGCTTTCCAAATACGAATTGGATAAATCCGCTGCAATCAAAGCCCGATGGTGAAGTTCCACCATATTTATATGGTGCTCCTATGTATTGTGTTGCTGTATTAACAAGTGCAACTGTATCAAACCCCTCAAGCTTGTTCTGAACATTAGCAGAAACAGCATTCGTTCCACCAATAATAGTAACTTTAGAAGCACTTACTTTGTCTAACATAGATTGGACAGGTGCTGGAATTTTATCCTTTTGCACCAATACAAGTGAAGATTTATTTTTTGCAGCCAAAACAGATCCCGTTAACGCATCTGCATAACTTTGTCCTGTTGCCATATAAACTTCATTTCCAAATTTAATACCTAGCTCATTCACTAGCTTTGCTACTGTATCATACCGGTCTTTCCCAGAATATCTTTTTGCATTCGGCATATGTTTTAATTGCGATTCAGAAATGACACCAGATCCACCAACCACAATCGTATTTCTATACTTGGACAATATCTTTTTTGTTTCACTTGGAAGAGAGTCAGATTTTGTCAATAATATTGGATAGCCATTTTGTGCAGCATGGGCCGCAATTGCCAAGCTGTCCGGGAAGTTTTTCCCATAGACAACCACCGCAGTATTTGTTTGTCCTGAAAGTCTTTCCGCAATTTTTACGGATGTTTGATAACGGTCAGATCCGCTAATCCGATCTACCTTTAATCCCATTTCCACCAACTGATTATAGACATTATTACTAACGGCATTTGTTCCACCTAATATAATTGCATCTTTAGCCTTTAGACGAGAAATTTCTTTTTTTGTCTCACTCGGCAAAGTACTGTTTTGAGTTAATAAAATCGGAGCATTAAGAGAATAAGCTAGAGGTGTTCCTGTCAGAGCGTCCGGAAACTGATTTCCTGCTGCAATAAGAACGGTACCGGAACTTGTCCAACCTTTCTTAGAAACCTCCACGGCAGTTTTATATCTATTTTCTCCACTAATTCTATCTACAGTAAAGCCACTTGCATCATTAATGGAAGGTAAAGAAAGTAAAACTACCATACCAAAAACTATGGCAACAATGGATTTTTTTAATGCATAAGTAATCATATTTCCCCCTAAATCTACATTATATTACACTTTTTACTTGTATATTATAACATTAGCAAAATAGGAGAAATATTAAAGATATGTAACAAAAAAGAGTCTTATATGTAATAATATAGACTCTTTTTTGATATGAAACTAAAGGATTATCTATAAATAGGAAGAATACTTTCAGTGCGGACTGCAGCTGTACCACCAAAAATAGAAATCTTATTGAATCTATTATTCCGCGACAATTGTAAAGTCTCTGAAGGTAAATAATTTGGATTCATCAATAATAATGGAGCGTTACGTTTGGCAGCCAAAACAGATCCTGTTAAAGCATCTGGAAATTCAGTGCCACTTACAGCAAACCCTTCATTATTTGAAAAGTTAAATTGAGTACCAATTTTTAGGGCCGTTTCATATCTAGTACTTCCTGAAACCCTCTGAGCTCCATTCATACTTTTCAATAAGTTTTGATTAATAACAGCAGTTCCCCCGATTACAATTGTTTTGTTTGCTGAATTTACTAACGATTTTGTTGCACTAGGAATGTAGGTCTTTTCTGTTAACAAAATAGGGATCCCATTCCGCGCAGCATACGGAGCAATTGCCAATGCATCCGGGAAACCATATCCATTCGCTACCACAACTGTTGAGAAATTACTCCCCAGTTCATTTGCAATGAGTCTCGCTGTCTCAAATCTATTTTGACCTGCTATTCGTCTAACCTGTATTCCCATATTTCTGACGGAATCGGAAACAGAGTTAGTTATTGCTCCAGTCCCGCCCAATATAATTACATTTTTTGCATTTAATCGGATCAATTCATTTTTTGTTTCCTCTGGCAATGCTCCATTCCGAGTTAGTAAGATTGGCGCGTTCAACTTGTATGCCAAAGGTGTACCCGCTAATGCATCGGGGAAATTATCTCCACGAGCTAGAATAACAGTATTTGCTTTATCCCACCCCTCTTGAGAGATACTTACGGCAGTTGCATACCGATTTGGACCTGAAATCCTAACTTTATCTAAGTAGCTTGAAGCAATATAATACGTTTCATTTGAGTTCATGTCCCTAACTGGATACCAAACAAAATGATTATTATTATTGCTTCCAGCTTGAAATGGGCCTACCACCTGTAGAACCTCACCCGCCGTAGTGAAACGTACTTCTGCGCCTTCAGGTGATCTTCTTAACCTTACTCCACTCTCCGTTGCTTTCACCAATTCATTTTCAGAAAAAACATGTTTGGATTTAGTAAATTGCCCATTTATATGATATTGATCTCTCCTAAAATGTAAAGATCCTGCCGTATTATAATAAATATCGTTGTGAAGGTGGGTTACAGGAAATTTAGAAACACTCATTTGAGCATATCGTTCCACATGACGATAAATGACATCTTGATACGTATTGTTAGGATAGTATTTCGGATCATTTCTACGAGATATCCCATTATATGCCATCACCGCAAAATACCAATCTTCTAACACGTTCATGTCGTTTCCATTAATTTTTGGAATCCTGCCCCAGTTATTGTAACTCCACTTCTCTTTAAGGATTCTGATACCTTCCTGAATATTGTAGCGAATATCTTCTTTTAATCGTCTTTCTCGTTCAGAAGCCATATTAGGTTCTGTAATTTGCATAATTCCAATTCCACCATCAAAAGAGACAATCGGATCACCCTTTTTCCAAAGGCCAGATGGTTCGTCATTAGTGCGGAATTGCCTCCATGTACTCTCCTGCCAAGCTATTGCTTTTATTATTTCTGGAGGTACACCCGCCAGCAGGGCTTCTTGGGTTAACATTACATTTATTTGCGCAACAGATGGGTTCTCTCCTCTTATAGAAGTGCTCTGTAATTGAAAAGAATCCTCTTCTCCAGCTTTTTCTGGGATTACTTTTAGTTTTTCCCCAGACAATGAAATATGGAAAGAACCGTTCTTCTCTTGTGAAAATTTGTCTTTTTTATACGTAACACTATCTATTAGACTTGCATTTTCCTCCGCATAAGAAACACTAAATTCACCAGATTCTTCTGATATAAATCCCATCAGATAATCTTCAGAAGTATAAACTTGACTACTTTCTCCATCTTCAAGCTGCAATACAGTAAATTGCATGTATCCTCCTGTACCTTGCTTTTTAAATTCAAACAAAATATAGTCTTTATCATTAAAAGACCAGGTAAAAACACTGGAGAAAATAGCTAAATCTATATCGAGCTTTTCTAGAATATTACCATTAAAACTTATCACTGCATTGGAAGTTTCCCCATTCATTATAGATACTTCAAAATCTCCAAGTAGAATCTTGCTTGTTTCAACTGGTCCAAGTGAATACTTTTGAACCTGTTGCTCAGCAAAAACTTTCTCCATGGACAATGCAAGCATAAAAATCAAACATAACTTTACAGCAATGATACACTTTTGCACAAAAAGCCTTCCTCCTTAAAACAATTTGTTTATTTTTTTCATTACGATAATAATTCTAACAAATAAATTACAAAGCCTTGAATAGGTAATTTGTCTATAATTTAACAATTACACATTCCAAATTAATCCAAAAAAAACACCAAACTGATTTTTATCAGTTTGGTGCTACAATAATTCTATTTAATAATCAATTTAGCAAGTAGTTGATTACTAACTGCTGCACTTCCACCTAAAACTTGAAACTCATTAACCTTTTTTTTCTTTAGGAGATTCGTAGTTTCCAGTCCTGTATTTTTCCCTACTAACAGAACCGCAGCTTCATTTTTGGCAGCTAAAACAGACCCTGTTAGTGCATCAGCAAAACCATTTCCACTTGCCACATAGAGTGAATCCGTTGACAAGTTAAGTTCTTCAATAATTTTTGTGGCCGTTTCATAACGGTTAATCCCTGAAATTCTCTTTCGATCTTGAGGCAGTTCTCCATAAGCTTGTGGGCTTACAGCAGACTCTCCTCCCACAGCAATAGTTGAAGATATTCTCAACTCTTTTAATGTTCTAGCAGTGTATTCGTTCAAGCCGAACCGCTTTTTCTGATTGTCCTGCCCTTTTGTTAACAAAATAGGAAAGCCATTTTGAGCTGCATAGGAGGCAATTGCCAATGCATCAGGGAAGTTAGATCCGTTTGCAATGATTGCTTTTGATGGATTTCCACCAAGTTCCTTTGCAATCTTTGCAGCAGTTTCATAGCGGTCTACCCCACCAATTCGTTTTACGCTAAGTTTTAATTCTTTATTTAACGCATCTTCTACTTCCCCTGAAACCGCACCCTCGCTACCGAGTATAATTGCATTTTTAGCTCCCAACTGTTTAATCATATTTTTCGTGTCGCTATTTAAATGAGCTTGTTTTCCTGAGGTTAATAGAATAGGAGCATTCAATTTATATGCTAAAGGTGCGCCAGAAAGCGCATCTGGAAAGTTAGTACCATTGGCAATGATTACCGTATCCGCTTTATCCCAACCCTCTTGTGCAATAGCTGCAGCTGTTAGGTAACGGTCTGATCCAGATATTCTTTTCCCAAATGGTTTTAGGTATGAGGAAGCTACATGGCCCGATACGCCATTTTTTTCTCCATTAGAAGCGTAATACCAGCCAAAATGGTTAAATGAAGAAAGATTCTCCTTAGGAGTCATATCTGTTTTAAAAGTACTTTCCACTGAAAGTATTCCAGGTTGAAAATCCGTAGGATACCGGTCCTTATCGGTTCGAGGCTCTATCCTCCTGCTCACCTTTTCATCCAATCTTACGAGATCATTCACTTGAAATCGATGACTTGTGTAATTTAATGGACCATCATAGGTGTATTCTTTCTTAATAAAATTGATAATATCTCTATCTCCATTCCCTACAGGAACATATTCAAGATCATCCACTTTAACTTGTTTATCTACCAAATTTAATTGCATTCCAGGATTGGACCTTTGCAATATGTTAAACACTTTATATTGATAGGATTCTTTATTTATTTGCCCATGTGTTTCTCCACCTCTGCGATAAATAGGGCTATTGCCGGAACCTATACCATTATAAGCCATCACAGCGAAATACCAGTTTTCAATAATATCAGGATTACCGTCATTAATTAATGGTAAATTTGTTTGGTTGAATTTCCGCTTAAGTATATAGACTCCTTTTTCAATATTATAATGAACATCCTTAAGTTTTTCTCTCTCCAGACCGTATTCATTTTCGTGATCTGTTACTTGCATCACCCCTACTCCTCCATCAGGAGAAACAAGAACCTCACCATTTCCTTCACAATGTTGCCAGCCCTTGGCTTCAGCAAAAGCAATTGCCTTTACTATTTCTGGTGGAACGCCTTGCTTTAAAGCCTCATTTGTGAGCAATTTGTCCATTTCGTTTCTTGTGTTTGGTTGCGAACACCCCTCATTAGCCTCTGTCTGAATGGGATGTGGCATCAACAAAACTACCATCATTAGTACAACTATGAATCTAATTTTCTTCAAATTACATATCCCCCTTAAATTTTCTTCCTTTCTTTATGATAACAAGAATGGAAGGTGAAATCACAAATTTTCGCTAAGACATATTAAATAAAAAATGGTGGATCAGTAGATTCACCATTTTTATTGATATCTCCCTAAAAATAACTGTGTTCAGTGATTCCCATCATCTTTATACCCTACGACCGAATGAGAAATATCATCCAAGCAATAACCACCTGCTTGGGGCATAAATAGCGTCTGGAAATATTTTCAACGACAATCGTGAAATCCATGTTAAAAGAAATCTAGCATTTCAAATGGAGAACCATAAACAGGGCTATAATAATTGAAATAACTGTTAATCTTCATATTAAGAGATTTATCATTTGGAACCAGGCTTGATTGCTCATGTGCAGACACAGGTGTTAACCAGGCTTATCCTTTCCGTATTAACAAATTCAATTACTCTTTTTTTCCAGAATTAAAAAACATAAATATAAGGAAGTTACTATTTAGAAATAAAGTAGTTTATAAAATAATCTGCCCATAATTGATGACCCTGCTCATTCGGAAAATCTCCTTCTAAATAATCACCCACTTCTTCACCTACAGGCCATATCTCCCAATGATTAAAGTATTCTATACTATTTTCTTGTGCATAATCTTTTAATTCATTTACTTGCTCTTCATATATTGGGGCATTCAATATTGGATTAGCTGGCTGTAATATCAAATAAGTATCGTGCTGTTCTTTAAGTATTACATCTATTATTGAAGAAAGATTTCTCAAGGAATCTTCTATTCTTACAAAACCATTGTCATTCAACAGTAATGGTTCAAAAATGATAATATCCTGTTTTTCTTCTAGTAACTTTTTGATGCTATCAGTTTCTATAAAAACATTGGTACTAACGAATTTTAAATTTTCCACTTGTAGTTTAAATATTCCCTCACCATAGTTTTCTATTAATTTTTGTTCTAATAAAGACGGCCAAGATAATTCTATGTTTGAAGCAACTAATGCATTTGATCCGACAATTAATATATTTATTGTTTCATTATTATTAATTTTATTTTGTATTATTAGATTCATATCTTCACTTAGATTTTTGGTCAATTTTGTTAGATCAATATTTTCTTCAACTGGAATTTCTGATGAACTTTTACCAGCAGCCGCAATTTTGCTATCGTAATGCAACTTACCAAGGTAAATAAGAGATGCTCCTAATACACATAAAACCAAAATAATTATTTTTTTCATATTTTTATCTCCCAAACTTTTACATACTGTTATATTAAACATATTACAACAAAAAAAATATAATATAAACAAAATTTGACATAATATGATAATATAAAAAAAAAACTATTTCAGGAGGAGAAATGATGGAGATAAAATCTTTAATTCTTTCAAGTTTACTTTTAATTAATCCCAGTTTAATAATGCACTCTGAAGTAACTAATCAATATCAATACACTTCGGCTACTATTAACCCTATTGTTGATCCTATAGATGACCCAGAACCAGATCCAACTCCTGGGCTAGAACCTACTCCTACTCCGGAGCCAGAGCCAGAGCCAGAACCAGAACCAAGTCCTGCTCCAGATCCTAAACCTGAACCTAAGCCAGAGCCAGAACCTAAACCTGAAACAGATCCTAAACCTGAACCTCTACCACAACCTAAACCTGAATCTAGACCAAATAATAACATTAAACCAGAAGAGAATGTTGAAGTAAACGTTCCAGATGAACAGAGTGCTTTTGAAGATGAAGTTGTGGAAGATGAAATTCTTGCTACTTTTACTCAAGAAGAATTTTTTTCACTCTATAATACTTACCCTGAATATTTTTCATCAATGGATGATTTCATCTTTAGTAATATTGCTTCAATACTTTTTCAAGATATCCCTGCATCTGAAGCTTTCTCTGTTTATAGCAATGATTTATTAAACGATTTGGCACAAAAACTATCAAATAATCAAATAGAAGATTTAGAGGCATTGTTGAATCACAATGAAGTTATACAAAATAACAATACATATGGTTTATTAGAAAAACTTAAGATAGTTAAAGAAAGAAAAAGTGATCAATTTTAGAGAAATGCCCTTCAACGGCATTTCCAAAATAATGTTCAAAAGGCGTCTAGAATTGTTACATTCTAAACGCCTTTAACATATAGTTAATTATTCTTCACACATTAGAAACACACAAGCTCCGATTTTATCCTATTAACTAATAATTCTCAGTTATCTCCCTTCATAATTCACATAATTCATACTGACCTTCAAATTGGCGTTACGATGACGTATCTCGTCAATGATTGTTTTATCACTTATACCTGTTTTGTTATTAATTAAATATTCTAATTGAATCATGGTACCCAAATTGGTTGTTTCTACTTTTTGTAAAAATACTGATTCCATGTATTTTTCGAAAAGGTCATCAAAAAGATTCTCATAATGAAGATTTTCAGGCACTGTGATTCGCAATCGTTTCGTCGCCTCTCCTTTTCTAGCATAGTTGAATAAATACAAAATGTAGATAAGAATGGATAAAGATACTGTAAACAAGATGGCAAGTAAATAAAAACCCAATCCACAGGCAATTCCAGTTGCCATTCCGAAGAAAATAAAAGCGATATCCTTAGGATCACTCATGGCACTGCGAAAACGAATAATGGAAAATGCTCCAACAAGCCCAAAAGCAACAGCAACATTATTACCAATGACAATCATAATTACTGAAACAACTACACCCATAATAATTATCGTGTGGACAAACGATTGGGAATAGTTGTTACCTTTGTAAGTCTTCTTATATACTTGGGTAATAATAATTGTTAAGACAAATGTAAGGAAAATTGCAAGAAATGCTTGCAGAATTGTAAGTTTAGTTGTAATATTGGCGAGCTTGGAAAACTCTTCTAATAGTTGGTTCATATATGTCACCTTTCCCATTGCCTTTTGTCTAAAGCAGAAATTTAGAAATCTTTGTTCTCAATTGACGGGTAATAATGATTAACAGGACTATAATCGACGATTGGATTTCCCTCTAAATAGAGCCGTAATGTTAAATATTCATGATTTGCCAATGAATCTATATTCGTTATCTGATTATTTCTAAGGTTAACATCCTCTAAATAAGGAAGAGTTGATAGTACCGATATGTCATTTATCAGGTTGTCCCGTGCATTTAACACACGTAATTCTTTTAAATTCTCAAGCGGTGTTATATCAGAAATATTATTTCCCCTTAGATTAATTTCAGTTAACTTTGTTAATCCCTCGATAGGTGACAAATCAGTAATTTGATTGTCTCGAATATCTAGTTTTTTTAATTCAGATAAAAAGTGCAATCCCTCTAGACTTTCAATGCCAGCGTCTCTAACTTCCAATTCTTCGATAGTTTTTAGTTGATCCATTGTAATCAAACCATCATGTTGTATAGCAATCCTCACTGCTTCTTCTACTCTTTCACTCGAAAAATATATTCCTTTTTGGGATATTTGAAACATGAATCCCCAAAGGATAAGAAGGGGAATAAGTAGAACTAGTACCATAAGTATTTTATTCTTTTTCAAATGACTTCTCTCCTTGTTACAAAGTTACTGAGCTTTGATAAGGAATTGTTGTGTTCCTTTTAATTCAAGTATTTCGAGGCTAACTACTTTGTTTGAATACGGATTAATATAGCTAGGAATGGTTCTTATTTCGCTTGATTCCATTACTTCAGCTAATTGCATATACCACTGATCTCCTGTAGGAGTATCTTCCATATACCAGTTCTCTTTGCCTATCCATCCAGTATCATTTCTGTAATATAGAGTTAACGTACCACTTAAAGAACCTTTTGATGTTTGAATAGTCCAAACCCTATCTATTTCATTGGATAAAGTGCTTTGTTCAATAGAGATACTTAAATTATCTGCACTATTGTTTTCTTCTACCTCAATTTTCCCAATTACCCACCCTTTTTGATCTGTTAAATATAAGGTTTCTCCTTTAACTACATTACTCACATCTAAAGAAGTATGATTTTCCTCTATTCCAAATCCTCCTAAGTACTGTGTGAGATATTGGTAACGTAGTTCTACAAAATCCAATAAGTTTTCTTTATAGTAATCTTCAAACTCAGGCTCACCTATTGAGTTTTTTCTATGAAGGATAAAGCTTTGTTCCGCTGTGTGTTCTCCATTTTTTAAAAGTACTTCTGAAAGTTCTGCAACTTTGCTTTCAAAATAATTTGGAGTAAATACTTCTTTCATCAAATACTCCATGCGAACATTCATCATATCCCTAAACTCTGGAGTAGCTAAAAATTTCTCTAGCAATTTATTTCCAAACCTTGAATTCACAGGTGATTCGTAGGCAAAATAGTGATTTCCAGTTCCTACTTCAGATCGATAATGCGCTCCAAAAGTCAAGTCTTTATCCCAAGGAATTAGCTGCCATTTAGCTTCTGGATCATCTTGATCAAGGTACATCCAATAATCATCTGAAAAAGCATCTACATCCGCAATTAAAAAATGAAGGATTAACCAGTCCATAAAAGATGGAATATCTACATAATTCCCAAATTCGGCTGCATATTCCGCCCCAGGCTCAGTTTCATACACCCATTCCTGAAGTTCCATAAATGCTTCCCAATTTGGGTTATTTCTATAGCTGGTTGTCTGTTCTAAAAATTCTTCTTTATTCTCAACTGAGTTTAAGTCAAAATTAAAAATAGAACTAACTTCAATATTTGCAATATGCTGATTATGACGGAACTGATCTCTTATTAATGTCCCCCGTGGATTATTACCCGTGAATGCAATCATATGCTCATCTATTCTATCAACGGATAAATAAACACCTTCAAAAATTCCATTTATATAAACATTGTAATAACTAGTTTTGGGAGCTAGTAGACCCAGATCATGAAACATATCCAATGAAATTTTTTCCCTCATTAGTGATGGATCTGTATACATTGCGTTAAGGTTTAAATGGGTCCCACCAAAAATAAAATCTTTCGGTTTATCAAAACGCAAACTTAATGGTTTTTTATTTAGCCCTCTTGAAGAATTTCCTCTAAAACGTATTTCTGTTTGGTGTTTAGTGGTATCATCCCCAATAATTACTGTACCATCTATTCTATTGTCATCAAATCTGTCTCTGCTGTATAAATAAGACAAACTCTCTTCTCTAACATCAAGGTATAAATCAATAATTTCATTTTTTCCTTCTTGTGTTTTTTCCTCATTTTGATTTTCTAATTCTATCCTTTCGTTAAAGGTAGAACTCTGAGAAGGAACGAGATAGAAGGCAATTCCAAAAACGGAGAAAATCCCTAAAGTTAATCCGAAAAAAGCAAACCATTTTTTCACTATCATCACTCCTATTCAGGTGCACGACAAAGTAGTCTCTTTACTCTCTTCTGCCATCAAATCTATACTATTGCAAAATTTTGATACACTTTGCCTAGGGCACATGTACTCACTTAATAAATTTGACAACCACACCGGAACACTATGAGTAACTTTCACTTCCATTATGACTTTGTCTTGATCAACAAAGTTCTTTCCGTATGGTCCATTTTCTAGCTTTAGGTCGTAAGAACGGCACAAAAGATTATAATCAAATGTAACACGTAAATCCTCATCGTATATTCCATGGAATGCTTGTCTATCATAGCTTACTAACACTTCTGGTTGGAGATTATAAAGAGAACGAAAAGAATGCACTTCATTCATAATTTGCGGATTGGAAATTGCTAAATCACCAGGAAGATAAAATTCGCTGTGGTTTAAATAGCGGTATGCATCTTTTAAGGGGAGTTTTGTTCTTCTTTTATTTACAACTTTTTTATATTTTTGTTTTACTTCAAAAAAAGCAGGATCTTCTATTGAGACCTCATTATAAACTCGTAACCTTAATTTCTGACGAAAAAGCAGTTTGTTACGTGTTTCATTGTAAATTCTATAATCAGGAGAATCAAAATAAAGACTAACTATATTGTACTTTCCTTCAACTCCAAACTTATCATTCCTCATGTAAGGTTTCATCTCTTTAACTAGTTGAAGATAAATGTCATATGGGATCAAATATTTTAATTCATAGCGACTAAAAAATTCTTTTGCCATCTATTCGGCCAACCTCCTTTGACTATTAATTCCCCCATCATAATTATTCTACATGTTAATTTATTGTAAATAAAGTGTAAATCCTATGTAAATTTTCTGAATAAAAAAAACCTTAGCTCCAAAAATGGAAACTAAGGTCCTCTAAATTTATTTTATAATCTCCAAAGTGTAATGCCTTCTGGGCACTCCTCTTTTGGTAACTTACTTTTTATGTCCACAACTACACCTTTTCCATCTTTTAATAGCTTCTTAAATTGATTCCAACCTTTTTCTATATAGATGTGATGTGGAACTGCAAATATTACAGCATCTGCCGATTCTAGATTACTGTAATCAATCAACTCAATACCATACTCTTTATAAGCATCTTCTTTATCTGACAATGCGTCCGTTACTTGTACTTCAATTCCAAACTCTTTTAATTCATTTATTACATCAATTACCCTTGAGTTTCGAAGATCTGGGACGTTTTCTTTAAATGTCAAACCCAGAATAGTAACCTTTGCTCCTTGAATGGTCATTTTTTTATGAATCATTTGTTTAATTAAGGACGTCGCAATAAATTTACCCATATTCCCATTTATTCTACGGCCAGAAAGTATTACTTCAGGATGATAACCTACACTTTCAGCTTTAGATGTTAAATAGTATGGGTCCACACCAATACAATGTCCCCCAACTAAACCAGGAGAAAAAGGTAAGAAATTCCATTTAGTTCCAGCTGCCTTTAAAACTTCTTCCGTATCAATATCTAAACGATCAAAAATTAAAGCTAGCTCGTTCATTAAAGCAATATTCACATCACGTTGAGTATTCTCTATTACTTTTGCAGCTTCCGCAACTTTAATAGAACTTGCCCTATAAACACCTGCTTCGACCACAGAATTATAAACAGCTGCTATTTCTTCTAAAACTTTTTCATTTTGTCCTGAAACGACCTTTGTAATAGTTCTGAATGTACGTTCCCTATCACCAGGATTAATTCTCTCAGGGGAGTATCCGATATAGAAGTCCTCTCCGCCCTTTAAACCAGACTTTTCTTCCAAAATCGGTAAGCATACTTCTTCCGTTGCTCCAGGGTAAACAGTTGATTCATAAACTACAATAGCTCCTTTCGACAAATTGCTGCCAACCGTTTCTGAAGCTTTAATAAGCGGGGTTAAATCTGGCTGGTTATTCTGATTAATTGGTGTTGGAACAGCTACAATAATAAAATCTGCTTCTCTTAAAGCAGATGAATCAGTTGTAAAAGCAATATCGGCATTAACTAATTCATTTGAAGCGACTTCGTTTGTGTAGTCTACCCCTTGCTTTAATGTATTTATTCTATGTTCATTTATATCAAATCCAATAATTCTGTGGTTTTTTCCAAATTCAACAGCCACTGGTAAACCAACATAACCTAGTCCTACTATTGCTATTTTCTTATCCATAAATATCCTCCTTGGAAGAGAAAGCTTCTTCTGCTTGTATGGTTTTGCACCATAATCTCCTATTATAAATACATCTTAAAACAAAATCCACTTTTCTGATAGCTTGTAACGGGAAAGTAACATTTATGTGTTTAATTATAAAAGAATAATGGTATGTATTATTATAAATTTTCTCTATTAAATATATTCATAGAATAGGTAACTTCACCATAGAATGAATAAAAAGGGGGCTTTTTTATGGTAACAGTTACTGGAAGATTACTTCCTTTTGCAAAAAATATATTTTCTTTTTTTAAGAAATTGAGACCCAAATGGAATTGGTCTGAGTTTCAAACGGTTATGAATGCTTATGGATTAAGATTAATTTTCCTAACTTGCTTAAGTCCTATAATAACCATTATCCCTGCTTTAACATTTAAAATTGCAATAGAAACATCCTCAATTATTGGGTATCTGTTAGCACTTATCCTATTACTTCCTTGGGTTTTGATTCCAACTCTTTTCATTCAACACATATCTAACCGTTCCAAATTCGGAAAAACATTATCATATGGGTATGCCGTAATGTTAATAGTTAGTTTTTTCCTATGGATTTATGCAATTACATAATTAATAATTTTTATATGTAGTGCCTATTATTGAAAAATACAGCTATAAATGAAGATTATTCAAAAAAAACATGAGCTCTCTTAACTGAGCTCATGCTTTTTTTCCATTTTTAAAAACCTATTATTCTTTACTCATAAATAAATTCAATAAATATTCTGCCCACACTTCATGACCTTTTTCGTTTGGGTTGAAGCTTTCATGTATGTAATATTCTTTGAATTCCACTGAGTGATAATCTGGCCAATTACTCCAATGGTCGATATATGGGTGTCCGTGTTCCTCTGAATAGGTTCTCAATGTATTTACATCATCCGGATAATATATTGCATTGTAAATTGGCTGTCCAGGTTGGAGAAATAAAAATAAATCAGGATTCATGTTTTTTATTTTCTCAATCATCAATGTAATATTCTCCAATGAGTGCTCTATTAATATATAGCCATTACTATCCAAAAGAAACGGTTCAAATATGACGATATCTGGGCTAATATCTACATTTTCCAATAGTAGATCTCTCTCAATCACATCACTTGTAGTGACTTCTCCTGGAATCGCTTTTATTGTAATGTTAAAAAACCGACCATATTCACGCTCTAATTCTTGTTTGAAAATGGTAGTCCATGGACGTTCTCCCATTTCGATTACTTCTGAACCAATTACAAGCAACTCTACAGATTCACCATCTGACATTTTTTCATTAAGGAAGGTTGAAACTTCAGTCGGGAGATTTGGATATTCATTTTCTCCAACTACTTTTGTATGCTCTTTTTTATCCTTTGTAGTTTCCGTTTTGTTATTTATGGTAATTTCTTCTTCTTTCCCTACAGATGCGGAACCAATTTTATGATTCCAATGATAATTACCATAAATAATTGATCCAATACATAGCGATATAACCACTGTTAATAGCGTTCTCATGCATTACCACCTCATACCAAATATACTACTATTTAATTTTTTTTCAATAGAATGGTTTCCTTTATATTAATATTAATGCAGAAAATAATAGAATTTTGTTACAGAAAAATGAAAAAAATGTATTTTCTAATTGTATAATAATCAATTTACAAATATAATCAAAGTTAATGATAAAAAAAGAAGGAAGAGTGTTAAATGTTTAAAAAGAAATGGTTTGTAATATTAATAAGTGTCCTCGGAATTGCGACTATCGGCGTAGGTATTTTTACTTTCACTGTTTATAAATCTTTGCAAAATACTGCTGCTTCCATGCATACTCCACTGGAACGAGATAATCCCAGAACCACAGAAATTGATTTTAAAAATCAAGATCCACTATCTTTCTTAATTCTTGGAGTTGATGAAAGACCTGGGGATAAGGGACGCTCCGATTCCATGATAGTAATGACGGTAAATCCAAATAAAAAATCCATTAATATGGTTAGTATTCCGCGTGATACAAGAACTGAAATTATAGGTAGAGGCTTTGATGATAAAATTAACCATGCCTATGCATTTGGCGGACCAGAAATGTCAATCGCAACAGTCGAGAATTTCCTTGATATTCCAATAGACTATTATATTCAAGTAAACATGGAAAGTTTTAAAGAAGTAGTGGACACTGTTGGGGGAATTACAGTTAACAATAAACTGGAGTTTAGTCAAGATGGTCATAATTTTCCACTAGGTGAAATTCAATTGAATGGCGATAAGGCTCTTAGTTACTCACGGATGCGGAAATTGGATAGTGACTTTGGCAGACAACAAAGGCAACGTGATGTTATTCAGGGGGTAATTAGTAAAGGAGCTTCAATCTCTTCTGTGACAAAATTTGATGACATTTTGGACGTCCTTGGCAACAATGTACGTACAAACCTAACTTTTAACGAAATGATTGACATTCAATCCAATTATAAAGAAGCACGCCATAACTTGGCTCAACACCAAATTATCGGGACGGATGCAAGGATAGATAATATCTATTATCTAATCGTTTCCGAAGAAGATCGGTTAACACTTTCCAGTGAGTTACGTCAGCATCTAGAGCTTGATTCAGATGTTGCTCAGAACTAAAAGTGTAATTACTTCCATTCCTATGCAAAGAGCTTAATGCGTAGCTGCATTTAATTACATGTAGCTATGCTTAGGATTAAATACATTTCATATTTTCTTAAAAAGCGCCGACCAATACATTGGTCAGCGCTTTTTTTATCCTATTAAACCAAAAAGCTTCTTTTTTTTGATTCGTTCTGGAATTTCCTTTATTATCATCGACCCTTCAACAAGCAATTCTGCGTTCTCCATTAATAAATATGTTGCATCCGAACCACATTCTTTTTCAATTATCTTATAGGCTTCACTCATTTGGAAGCTTCTATTTTTTAAATTATGTGCATCTGACGCTACAAAATGGGTAAGGTTTGCCTCAATCATATCAATTGCAAACTTTTTTATTTTTTTCCCAAATTTCCCGACAACACTTGCAGCTGTTACTTGAGTACATGCACCATTTTTAACAAGCTGATAAAGCTTTTCTGGGTTTTCAATTAATTCTGCATTTCGCTCAGGATGTACAATAATAGGAGTAATTCCCTTTAATTGTATGTCATATATTATTTGTTCAGTATATAGAGGAACTTGACTTGATGGAAGTTCAACGAAAATATATTTGTCCTTATCGTTCATTGTCAAGAGCTCTTCTCGATCAAGTTGATCTAGCATTTCACCAGAAATACGACATTCCTGTCCAGGTAAAATGGTAATATCTATTCCTTCTTTCTGAATCCGACCATTAAGCTCTTTCACTTTTTCCATGATATCTAGTTTGGTATTCATATATTGGCCATTATTATGATGCGGTGTTGCAACTATTGCTGTAATACCTTCTTTCTCAGCTGCTCTTGCCATTTCCAAGCTCTCTGTCATGTGTTTTGCTCCATCATCTACTGATGGAAGGATATGACAATGAATATCAATCATTAAATCTCCTCCATTCAAATAGTCCTTTTATACTATCTGTCTTTTTGTCTATCATAATATTATCATGATAAAAAGCTTTGTTAAACGTGTATATTTTGTCGAAAAAGGCATTAAATACTATTTAACAAGAATGGAGCATAAACTTAAACTTGTTTTAATTATCCTACTATACCACAAAATGATAATTGATTTACTATATTCCTTTTTAGTCAGTTTTGAAAAAGATAATTTTAAATAAAAAAATTACTTCTACCCATTAAAGTTTGGCGAGAGACAAATTCGGAAATACACCTCCAAAGGTGTCTTATCTTGAATTCACTGGTTTTGCATATAGAATATATCTCTCAGGAGCAGCTCCAGTTAAGGTGAAAGGATAGCATGTTGTAAGTATTAAATCTTCTTGTTCTTTTTGCAAAGTTATGACAGTTCGATCATCTTCATCGACAATTTTTGAATCATATATTTCATACATATATTCTCCATATGGCATAAAGACATAAAACTTGTCACCGATCTCCAACTCGCCCAAACGTAAGAAAACAGTATCCCTATGACCTGAAAACACAATCTGGCCTAATTCTCCTGGAAAAGAAGAACCTTTATAGTGCCCCACGCCTTTTTCTAATTCAGCAGGGTCTGTCCCTTCTACAATTGGAAGTTCTGCCTCTAGTCTAGGGATTTTCAGTAATCCAACCACTTCACCTGTTTCAGGTTGGAAATCGTCAGGCTTTACTGGACGCTCTTTTTCCTCTGGGTTTACTTTTGCTGTGATTGTTACGGCATCCCTCAAGGCAGCTTCTGTTTTTCTTTCTATTTTTATTTTTTCAAACAGTCCATATCCTATGAATGAAAGACCTGCAACCATAAATACAATGGCAAACACCATTCCTTTTTTCACTGTGTCCAGTCTCCTCATTTTCACTTTTTCTATTTACCTTATTCTACCTTATTCTACCTTATCTAAGTAAAACATCAATCGTAATCTTTGTCGCGACTATAGGACCTTATCAAAAATCACGGACATATTTTTCATAATAAATGGTAATAAAGAAGCGAAAAGATGTAACACAAGAAGTGCAAAGTGGTAAAACCTTTGAGTAGTAAGGCGAAAAACCAACGGAACGAGAACTAAAAATAACCCTGCAACACTTATTAATGAGTAGATGAGTGTTCCTTGGCTTTCTCCAAATGTAATTAATAGGTAAAAAAATCCGATGATGCTGATATTATAGATTAGAAAGAGGAGCGATAATGAAAAAAAGATAAAATTAATGAATTTCCTCATTTTTGGCCCCAATGTAAATTTCCCCATTCGTACTGAATCCCCCTAAATTTTATATCTCTATATACTAATACATTCGATAAACAAGGACATTTCTCCTGTTTTATTGTAAGTTTTTTGGGATACAAAAATAAAATCCCCTAATTGGGGATTCCAGTGTGTAGACAAAGGTACATTTTTATTTAAATCCATGCAATTCCCTTGTTGATCGTAGTGGAAGACGCGCAAACTCCTGCGGGAGGAAGGGACATGGGAAACCCCGCAGGGCGCAAGCCCGAGGAGGTTCCCGGACCGCCCGCGGAAAGCGAAGCGTCTGCAACGAAGATCAACAATTAAATGCAAGTCTACAAATAATTTGGGTTTGTCAACAGTCTGAAATCCCCTAATTGGAGATCCTACACACTAATAAAAGTGTTATAGCCTTGCGCCCGTAATGTAGCCGCTAGGCGATCGGCGTTTGCTTTTTCGGAGAAAGCTCCGGTCTGTACTTTATATAAACCTTGCTCTTGAAATACAAAAGTATTGAATCCTTTTCTTCTTAATTCTGCTGCAAGATTGTCGGCGTTCTCCTTTGCTCTGAATGCTCCAACTTGTACTTTGTATATTCGGGTAGTTGGTGGGGGTGTCGACTTTAGCTGGAGATTAAAGTATTCTACTAATCCAGCAGCAATGGCTAACGCGCATGTTCTTCGGTAGCTGTCGGTTTTTAGCAGTTGTGCTTCTTGATAAAAGGTCATAAATCCACATTCACATAGAACGGATGCCATGTTCGTTTCACGAAGAACATGGAAATTTGCGGACTTTATGCCCCTGTCTCTTCTTCCAGTAGATTGAATGAGCCTACGGTGTACCATATTTGCCAAGCGGTCGGAGTTCGGGGAATCAACTGTGGGAGTGTAGGTTTCAATACCTTGAGCTGTATTCCATCCCCCATTGCCAAATGCATTGGCATGGATAGAAACAAACGCTCTTGCCTGCCAATTGTTTGCTCTATTTGTTCTTTCCTGTAGAGGGACATCCCTGTCATCTGAATGCGTAAATAAGATTTCGACGTTCTGATAACGAAGCAGTTCTTCTCTTGCGTATTGTGCAACTACCCTGTTGAACTCGTATTCTCTCATTCCGTCTGGCGTACGCTTTCCTTGTGTGTTGTATCCGTGTCCTGCATCTAACACAATCCTCAATCTTTCCACCTCTTTCTACAAAATCGGACCGTTTGTACTATTATTCTATGTACACCCTGTGAAAAATTTACAAAAAGGGGCATTTGACCCACTCTTTGCCCACCTCCCCTCTGTAACTTTTTATATATTTTTCCGTCTAACTTTACAAAGATGTGTAACGTCTGTTTATAGTGGTAATAGAGAAGTAAATGGACGGTTCTACGATTAAAATTCAACGTATATGGAGGCGGCAATATGAACAGAATATTACTTTTGCTTATAATTTCGTTGTTATTAACAGCTTGTGGAACTGGGGGTAATTCCTCACAGGAAAATAACGGAGAACAGAATGAATCTGGTCAAGAAAACGTTCAAGGCGATTCACCTGATGAATCTAAAGATGAAGCGAAAAAACAATTGGAAGAGGAGCATCAAAAAGAGGGAGAGCTTCAAGGGCAGCTGGAAGCTAATGATTCTAAAGATTTCCTTTTCACTGTTACAAATGATAAGGAAGAAGATGCGGAAATTTATTTTTCATCCGGACAAGAGTATGATTATGTCGTCATTGATGAATCCGGAGCTACTGTCAAACAACTCTCTGCACATGCTATGTTCATCCAAGCTACAAAAGAGGTAATGTTGCAACCAGGAGACAAATTAGAGTATCCTGTTTCATTCGAAGAAGTGACAGCAGATTTACCACCAGGAAACTACTCTATCCATTTCACCTTCACGGATACGAATCATCATGCAGCAGCAGAAGAAGATTTTACAGTCGAATAAGAGGGTACCTCATGAGGTTGTAACTGGAAGTTAAAGTAACTATAATAGTAAGAAGATAAAGGTCTACTAGATGAAGTAGACCTTTTACTTTTTAAAGGATGAGCAGAATGTATTGTATAACGCCTAACTCCTTGAAGTCATAAGTCAAGCTTACGAAAGGTGAAAGCCATCCTATTCATTGACTTTACTTATGCTTGTCGGGATTGTTATAGGCGCTTACGCTCTTCTTATTTTTATTGCTATATGTAATTGGATGGTGACATTAAATGGAGCATTTTGCTACATGGCTTATTAATACATATCCCCTTTCTTCAAATAATAATAGGCAACTATTACAACATGGCCTAAGATTATTTCGACAAGGTAATGTGATTGATGCTTATGTAGAAGAAACAAGCATCATCGGGAAAATTCAGGATAACGGGATCAAGCACGTGCTTATCGATACAGAAATAACAGACCTGAGCAGATGCTCCTGTGGTTTAAATGATCTCTGTGCCCATCAATTGGCATCCTTTCTCACTATATGGTCTCAAACAAAAACCATTGCATCCCTTATCGATAGCTGGAAAGAAACGAGTGACAGCACACCACTATCTATGGAAAACCCTAAGAAATCAACAACTTATGTTGAAGATTCACTAACAAGCTGGCTGCAATTTCTAGAAAATCAACATGAGCAATTTAAACAAGCTATTCCAACAAAAAATACGTATTTAACAGGATTGACACATGCCTTTTTTCCGAAGATTAGGTTAGTCGCTCCAAAGAAAACGGAGATTCGTCCACTATTTTTATTGCATGCTTCCTTTTTCTGTATGAAGAAGGTAGTAGCCTGTTATGACAATTCTCAACCATATCAATATATAGCTGATATTCTTCATCGTTTTGTAGATATAGTGGAAGAAGAAGCAAAAGGATTATTTCATAGCGCGATCGCATTTCAATTGGATTCTCTTTTAAATGAAAGTAGGCAACTGATTCGATCAGAATTGCTTGAACAAGAAGAACCTTTTATTCGTGAATGGTTTTATGTCTATCAATTCACCTGGAATGACGTATTTCAACGTAGAAACTGGATGACTACTGAACTAAAAGAACTGGAAAATTACCGTTCCCTTCAAGCAGAACTTGCCAAGACGCATCTGTTGTTTTTGCAAAAGAGGGATGAGGAAGCCCTTAAATTAGTAAAAGAATATGAGGACGTTTATGCACCATATCTGTTTCATTGGATTCAGGCATTAGTACTACATAAAGCTAATAATCGACTTGAAAACTGGCTTTCGGTTTCCTTACCAATCATGACAAAATATATTCATTCTGAACCTACCTATGAGCGAAAAAGGCAGTTAACAAAACACCTATTAAAGTTGTTAAGCGACTTTTCCCTTCATATGAAGCAGGATGCCATCTTTTTAGAAGCGTTACGCACTCTTTTGCCATACAGCTATGGCGAATACGAATGGCATCTATTTGAGAGAAAAGAATTTCGAAAATGGGTGGAGCTCCAGCTTTGGATGGGGTTTGAACTTAACGGATTGGAAACATACAAATTAAATCAAATAAAAAAAGCTGACCCGTATGCCCTTTTCCCACTCTATCACACTGCAATTCACAAAGCGTTGGAGCAGCGTAATAAGACTGCCTACAAAGAAGCAGCATCCTTATTGAATGTTCTTCACTCCCTATATAAAAAAGAAAAACTGGAAGATGTATGGCTTCAATATTTGTTTCAACTGAAAGAAAGAACGAAACGATTGCGCTCCTTTCAAGAAGAACTAAAAAAGGGAAGATACAGCTATGATTAATGAGGCTTTATATGCCAATTCCATATATTCGCAGGAAAAAAATTATTTCTTTCTGTTTGTGAAACTCAAGTCTTCTGTTCTACCACCTGCAAGATATACACATCTCTTATTTAACTGGCACGAAGGTACTTTTTTTGGTTCTTTTATGCAGGAAGGAACTCTTGACGGTATTTCCGGGGTTTATCTAACCCCTAATGATGCGCTTGAACTTTTTACTAATAATACGGAGAACTCCTTTTTGCAACTAGAGTGGTGTGATCAATCGGAGTTGTATCGCCTTCTCGCTCCTCCGGTCACCCACATTTTGAAAGAACGTGCCTTTAAGCCCCGTTTCTCCTCTTGGCAGGAAGGGAAGTTATCTTTTGCGCTGACAGAAGAAGGGCAAGCGTTCTTATCGACTAATCCCTTACTCCCTACGTATCAATCCCGAATAGAAAGCTGGATTGATGCAATAATGAGAAATTGGATAGATAATGATAATCTGGAGCACTTAGAAACCTATTGGATGAATTATAAAGGAGATCTTGTTGCATCCATGCAGAATGGAAACCTCGTGGAGCATCTTGATGAAGAGGATTGGCTTTTGGATATCGGCTGGACAAAGGATGACACCCCATTTTTGTTAGGCTTAAGACTTTTGGAGCCTGAAAAAGGGCACCAAGATTGGAAACTTGAAACCTTACTTAAGGATAAAGAATCGGAAGAATTGTATGTCTGGGAACAAGATACCCTACCACTCTCTTATAAAAAGTACATTAATGAAGTTAATAGAGGTTTTAAAAAGTGGCAGCAGCTTTCTCCATCTCTCTTTTCAAATGGTCAAATCCGGATGTACTTGACCGAGGAAGATGCATGGAGATTTCTAGTGGACGGAAGTGAAAAGCTACTTGCAATTGGAAGCTTTATTCATCTTCCTCCATGGTGGCAAGCTATTAAGGATTCCCGCTTAAAAGTGAAGGCTCGTGTGAGCAGTTCAAAAAAGTCAGGTCATGCTCCATCTTTTGTTGGTCTTCAATCTCTTGTAAATTTTGAGTGGCGCTTTTCCACAAGAAACACCGAGCTTTCGGAAGAAGAATTTCTAGACCTTGTCGAACAGAATCGACGACTAGTCCAGATTAAAGGTGAATGGGTTGTATTAGACCCACATTTCATTAAAGAAATTAAGCGAATGATGAAACAAGCCGAAGAAAATGGGATTCGGATGGAAGACCTCTTAAAAAGCAATGCTGGAAGCAACCTGACTAATGATGAGATTCAGAATGACAGTTACTCTCTTGAAACTATCTCTTATGAGGTATCAGATTCGGCACAACATTTATTAGATCAGCTTTATCAAAATAAAGATATTCCTGCTTTTCAAGTGCCAAAAACTTTTCGCGGGGAGCTCCGACCTTATCAGGAACATGGTGCTGCATGGCTGTTATTTTTGCGTGAACACGGGTTTGGCGCATGCCTTGCAGATGATATGGGACTTGGGAAAACCATTCAACTAATTGCATATTTCTTGGCATGTAAAGAAAAAGAAGCCGAAGGGCCACCCGTTCTAATTATTTGTCCCACTTCTGTACTTGGCAACTGGCAAAAAGAGCTAGAAAAATTCGCCCCAGAATTACATGTGATGCTACATTACGGACCAAATCGAAAAAAGGGAACTCATTTCCGCCAATCTATACATCGTGCTGATGTTGTACTAACATCTTACGCGATATCACACATGGATGAAGAAGAGTTAACTAGTGTTGGTTGGCAGACTGTCTGCCTGGATGAAGCGCAAAATATTAAAAATGCAGATACTAAGCAATCACAGGCAGTACGAAACTTAAGTGGAATGCATCATATTGCTATGACTGGAACACCTATGGAAAATCGCCTGACAGAGCTTTGGGCAATTTTTGATTTCATTAACCCTGGTTACCTTAGTTCGTTGGGGGCTTTTCAAAAGCAGTTTGTCTTACCAATCGAAAAGGATCAGGATAAAAATAAAATTCAGCAATTACAGAAACTCATTCAACCCTTCCTGCTTCGTCGAACCAAACAGGATGAGCAGGTTGCACTAAACCTGCCTGCTAAACAGGAACAAAAAGAGTACTGTCCACTTACTATCGAGCAAGCTTCCATCTATGAACAGCTTGTAAAGGAAACGTTGGATAAAGTCGAACAGCTTGGTGGTATCCAAAGACGTGGCCTAGTATTAAAAATGCTAGGTCAGCTTAAACAAGTTTGTGATCACCCTGCTTTGTATTTAAAAGAGGAATCTCCCGGTAAGTTGTTAACGCGCTCTAGTAAAATGGAAAAATTGGTCGAATTGGTGGAACAAATTCGCCAGCGTGGTGAAAGCTGTCTGATATTTACGCAATACATCGGCATGGGAAATATGATTATGGAGGCATTGGAGCAAACTCTTGGTGAGAAAGGACGTTTTTTGAACGGAAGTGTCGTCAAAAAAGAGCGTGATCAGCTTATTCAAGATTTTCAGGATCAGAAATTCCACGTGCTTGTCCTCTCTCTAAAAGCAGGAGGAACAGGTCTCAACTTAACAGCAGCCAACCATGTCATCCATTATGATCGTTGGTGGAACCCTGCAGTTGAAAACCAAGCAACAGACAGAGCGTACCGAATCGGACAGAACCGCTTTGTTCATGTTCACAAATTCATTTCAACAGGGACACTGGAAGAAAAAATCGATGCAATGATTGAATCTAAACAAGCATTGAATGAGCAAATCATCACAAGCGAAGGCTGGATTACAGAACTTGATAATGAAGAATTAAAAGAATTACTTTCATTCAAAAAAGCGTAAGGCGCCCGTTTAGCAACGTACAAACTTTGTCTAGTTGCAGCAGCTAGCTCCTCGAGACATAAGTCATCTTTCCTCCGGAGGCAAAGACCAGCCTCCTACTGAAAGCTGCCTTATGCTGGTCGAAGCTGAACGAGCTGCTTCACTTTTCGTGGCACTGAGCCGGATGAGATAAAGAAAACACGAAAAGCGCAGCCCTTCTCATCTTACAAACGGGTCTGCGCTTTTTCTATTGATTGTCTACGTCTTTTTTGATTATATCCTGCCACAAGTCCTGTCAACACACCTTTTACTCCACCTATACAATTTAGCCAAACATCTGCCCATTGCCCACTTCTTTCCATTTGTAAGTATTGTAAATATTCATCAAGCATGGAAATGATAAGTAGAGTGAACATGCTGAAAACAAAAATCCTTCCCTTTTTATATCCTAAAGAGCTCATAAAGTAACGTGAAATCACATACCCTAGTATGCTGTAAAAAAAGAGGTGCGCACCTTTTCGAAATAAATATTCTAAAAAGCCATAAGCTCCCAGATTCTCTACACTTATCTCACTGTTAAGAAAGGGTATGTTTATTTTCGAAAATACAACCTCTAATTGGTTTTCCGTGATAAGCATTTGTAAGTAAGGTCTAATTGTTTGTTCTGAAAAAGACATAGAAGAAAGATAGAAAAGTACTAACGTCCATCCTAAAACCAAAAGTAAATAATAAAGGACATTTTTTTTCCGCAAGGGACACCACCACCATAATTACTTCTTAGTAACGGTTTGTCCTTTATACATATTCCTTATACCATTTAACAACGGATTATTTTCTTGAAATAAAGGCAGTACCTTTAGATTCATTAAGTGTTAAAAAGGCTGTTTTTCCATCATGCTTGATTAATATTCTTTTCAAAAGCATTTCAACCACGTCATGATTTATTTTTTCAGGTGAGTTCACTTTTAGGAATGCTTTTCGGTGTTGATACCATACATAAGAGGAAATATCAAGGTGGTAGCAAGAGAGGTCGATTGTTACTGCGATGATAAGCTTATTGGAAATGGAACGAAAATGTAATTCTACCGCCTGATTGCTCATAATTGAAATAGAATACCAATTTTCTTTTTGTGAAGTGGCTTCTTCCTTACATAATTCAATTGCATCAAAAAAGGAAAGTCGTTGCTCAGAATAACTTTTTGCATGCTTTACATACACAACATACTTAGATTCATCCTCCCATTTATTAACCTTACTTGGATAAAAGTTCACTGACATTAATTGATAACCCACCAACATCACTCCTTTTTACAAATATGATTTCTCTTAAAGTATAAATACTACAATGAGTCTTTTTACCTACGTTTCCGCAGTCATACTTTCCTATTCTCTTAAATTCGCTATTTTATGCATTTTGCGACAATGTTCTATACAAGAAAAAAGAATTAATTGTTCCGAATGAGAACAATTAACCAACCTTCTATCTATTACGTTAAAAGAAATGCAGAAATAGAGGCAGGCGATTTCGATGAACACTTCCATTTTGGCAAAAAATATTAAATTCCTTAGAAATCAAAAGAATTTATCACAACAAGAACTAGCAGATCAGCTGAACCGAGTACATAGCACAATCAGTAAATAGGAAACAGCAAAGGAAGTTCCCCCAATTGAGACCTTAATTGAACTTTTCTCTATATTTGAAGTCTCCATTGATTATCTATTAGGCAATCATTACGAACAAGAGCAGTATATTAAAGAATTCAAACGATAATATCAAATAGAAGATCAAGTAGATCCGGAAATAATGAAGATCTGGATTATCTGAAACAGCACCCTTCCTTCAAAGAAACACTCTATAAATATAACAACAAAACATATTAGAGCGGAAAGTCAAGGAAGGTATGTTCCGGGTTTTTGTCGAAAAGGGAAGCAAATAACTCGCTGAGTCTAATATTTCATGAATCGAACCCTCTAACAAGATTGAAGTAACCAAAAAAGCCAACCCTCATTTTTAGGTTGGCACCATGGATTGGAGATTTAAAGAGGCATTTTTTTTCTCTATGGAGAGGTATAGAGGACTTATCTACTGATTCTGATAAGTAATTTTAGAAAAGGCAGCTTGTTTCCGCAAGTTGCCTTTATCGTGGAAAGGCGAAAGCAGAATTGGGAGGGGAACCCTTCTGCTATACTTTGTAATCACAGAATTAATTACTTCTTAAACTCCTATTTTATCAGGGGCACCTGGACTTGGTGGCACATTTTCCTGCATTGACCTAAAATCAGAAGTTTGGGCACGAGCTTCATGTCTATTTTGTGCAAATTGTGAAGGAGGGTACTCTCTAGCCTGTGGCGGAGAAGTCGTGAAATCATTCCTCACCGAATTAGACTGTTCTTCACTTTTGGAAGTTTTATGCTTCTCATCCCGTTTCTTTTCTAAAAAACGAACATTATCCACTACAATATCTGTAACAAATACGGTGGTTCCATCTTTTGCCTCGTATTTTCTCGTTTGAATTCTGCCCGTCACACCTACGAGAGATCCTTTTCTACAGTAATTCGCGGTAGTTTCCGCTAGATTTCGCCATGCTGTGCATGAAACAAAATCTGCTTCAAAAATCCCTTCTTGATTTTTAAAAGTTCGATTGACAGCCAGCCGGAAACTCGCAATCGCAGTTCCCTCATTTGTATAACGCAACTCTGGATCTCTTACCATCCGACCTACAAGTACCACTTCATTAATCATTTCCTTCCCTCCTTTCAATCAATTTCGTGTTTCATCGTTATCATAATTGCTTCCAGTCGCCGCGTAAAATCAAGGTTTCCCTTTTTTGATAGGAATTTTTTAAAGAAAATCTGCTTTTTATCTTTATGAAAAAATCGCTTTGCTTCCTTGACCGTTTATTATGAACTATTATTATTCACAAAATTGAAATTTCTTTACATGCCTCTGTTATCCGTATCTTTTTCATTAGTTATGTTATAATAATACAAACTAATACCTGTTGGAGGATGAGGATGAAAACGTTTAAACTGGTTGCATTATCGCTTGTCCATGGTGAAGAAGTTGAACAATTAGATTTACTGGACGGATTAATCATTAATAGAGAATATGGGAAAGAAAATTGGCTGATTGAGGCTTTACTTCCAAAGATAAACCCAGACAAATTTCAGGCATTCCAGAAAAGTGGAGATAGCCTGCATATTCAGGCAACGATTTCTAAGCCAACTAATGACCCTGCTTCATTTGAGGCAGTAATCCGAAATGTTGCTGTGATGGAAGAAAGGATTAGTATCCTTTTCGAAGGAGAGCTTTTTAGAAAGAACGCCAACTATCACGAAAACCTACTTGAACAACTCATAAATGAAGGCCTTTCCGGCGAAGAGCTAGTTAATGCCTTTAAAGATAAAATAAAAGAAAAACCGGTTTTAGAAAAAAGCAAATAACTTGTAAAACTGAGGCTAACATCGATTTGCCTCAGTTTACTTAATAGATGATATAAAATTAATGGGGCTGGGACAAAAATATTTTAGCCTAAGACAAAACCGAACTTATTTGAGTGATTGATCAAATATGTTCGGTTTTTTAGTATAAAAATATGCTTTTATTTTTTAGATTACACTAGCGGTTGATTGGAGGGCAAGACGT
>NZ_CAKJTJ010000009.1 GCF_917563925.1 Sutcliffiella rhizosphaerae | reverse complement strand
AGATTTCCTTTTACTTCGGTAAGTAAGATCCCTGAAAGATGATCAGGTAGATAGGTTCGAGGTGGAAGCGTGGCGACACGTGGAGCTGACGAATACTAATCGATCGAGGACTTAACCCAAAAATTTGATGAATGGATCGTGAATTTTCTTGATAGAACACATTATCTAGTTTTGAAGGAACAACCTTCAATTGAATATGTCTGGTGGCGATAGCGAAGAGGTCACACCCGTTCCCATACCGAACACGGAAGTTAAGCTCTTCAGCGCCGATGGTAGTTGGGGGCTGTCCCCCTGTGAGAGTAGGACGTTGCCAGGCAAATGAGAAAAACCAGTGCTTATGAATAGGCACTGGTTTTTTGTGCGAAGAGATTAGGTTTTTGATTAAATGAGTGGGCTTAATAAAAGGGAATTTGGTTTGGCCGAAATACTTCCATTTGTGTCCGTAATATCGGTCGGTTTGTCCGAGTCAGAGGGCGTTAAACAATAAACGGGCATGATAGAAGCAACACACAGGTGAAGTTTGTCCAAATCGGCAAGTAGTTTGTCCGAATGAATGATAAAATTGTCCAGAACACAAAAAAGTGCCTGGAATGGAAATATATCAGTACTATAATGAAAGTATTTATTATAGTTATCCCGATACCATCCCATACAAGACCATCACAGCACCCATCCCCCACCCCTATACATTTTAAAAATACCAACTACTATAAATGATTTAAAACAGTAAGCAAGTCGAGGAAACGAATACGTTTCATTCAAAAAGGAGTAAAAAAAACAATAAAAAAATCACCCTCCTAAAAATTAGCATTTTGCTGATATTACATATTTTAATAAAACCACTTTACCTTAGCAAAGCCAACATCCTTGCAATTTATTTTGAAAATCTAAAACTAACTAATTAATGCATGACCTACCAAATTCATAAAGCGGGAGGAAAGTAAACTTTCAAGAAATTCTGGATTTTCCACTGGCTATCTTCTATACTTAAATACTCTTAAACTAAAAGCTCGGAATAGAGGGGTAAAATGAAACGTATCATGATTATTGGAGTTTCTGCTGGAGTTGGAAAGTCGACTTTTGCAATGAGGTTAGGAAAAGCGTTAAAACTCGATGTGTTCCATTTGGATTCATTTTACTGGAAACAGGGGTGGGTGGAATCTAGCCTGGAAGAGTTTACAGAGAAACAGGAAAAGATGCTCTCACACTATAGTTCATGGATTGTGGAGGGAAACTATTCATCGACAATAAAACTGAGGGCAGATCATGCCGATACTATCATTTATTTGGAACTGCCTTTGAGGATATGCTTGTATCGTGTCATAATGAGATGGCTGACAAATTTGGGATATAAACGGCATGATCTTGGTGGAGAATGCACGGAGAAAATGGACTTTGCATTTATAAAGTTTATCGTAACTACCTATCGTAAGAGAAAAAAGTGGATGCGTGAATTTATGAATTCGTATCATGATACGAGACGGGTCATCTGTTTGAAAAACAAGAAGGAGATTGAATATTTTCTCAAGGGAATGGAAGGTCAAAAAAGGTAGCACAGCATTTGGAGTCTGTGCTACCTTTTTTTATTTATTAAAATTGTTCAAATCGTTTGAAGCGCCAAGTGGCTAAAATAACCATTAAAAGTGAGAGTACAATGGTGGAGAGAAGAACGAGCAACCCTTTCTCAGCTAATTCACCTTCCAATAAAATGGAGGTAGCAACTTCCCTTAATCGGGATGGGCTCCATTCCATATATCGGATAAATAACCCGGTAACAACAGTTAGAAGACCTAAAAAACAGATACTAATCCCAGCAATGCCGCCACCAGATCTTAAAAGAGTCCCTGATAGAATCGAGACGGACACAATGAGTATGATCCACAGGCTGTAGACGGCCATGCTGCCAAGGAGTACGGTCCATTCAACAGAATTAAATAATTGATTTGTGTAATACCATGTAAGTAAATAGCTCAATATAAAAGAAGTTAGTGTTATGGCAATCAACCCGGCCCATTTGCTGAGAATGTATTGTATGGGGAGGACAGGACGAGCCATAACCAGTGTTAGTGAGCCACTTTGCCTTTCTCCTGAAATAGCGCTCATGGATGCCAATACAAATAGTAGGGTACCAATGGTTCCTAGTTGACCAAGCGTTCCTGCCAGCACCTCTTCACCTGAAGGGGTAGGAATTTCAATGACAGTCCCCTCTGGCAAGTTGCCAGCAGATTCGAGTATCTGTGGCATGTAGTAGCTGGTGATGGGCTGAGAGATACTGATTAAGATTATTGCCACAGGTAACCAGATCCATTTTCCATTGCGTGTGTTTTCTTTCATTTCTTTCATAAAAAGAGTTAAGAAATTTCTCATTGATTCATCACCTTCATATATGCGTCTTCAAGTGAATCTTGTATTTGTTCAAAATGACAGAGTGTTAGATTATGCTCTATTAGTTTATGGAGTAATACATTGGTTTGGAAAGCTTCGTTTACGTGTAATTTTGCAGTATGGCTGCTAAGATACTCAATTGAATCGATTCCAATCACTCCATCTAATTTTCCAGTGAGCGACTGATCAGTCTGGATTTTATAAGAAGATGTGGTATGCTTTCCTCTTAACTCCTCGAGGCTGCCATTCCAGGCAATTTCACCTTGTTTTAACATGATGACAGAATCGCACACCTGTTCAGCATCATGAAGGACATGGGTAGAAAAAAGAATGGTCATAGTAGATTTTAGTTGTTGAATGATTTCGATTACATCCCTTCTTCCGTCTGGATCGAGGGCAGATACTGGCTCATCTAAAATTAACAACTCAGGTTTATGAAGTAGAGCCTGAGCAAGCCCCAGACGTTGTTTCATTCCACCTGAGAAGCCTCCTATTCTCTTGGCTTTAACATCTTGGAGGCTCACAAATTCGAGTGTTTCTTCAATCTTACTACTTAGCTTCGATTGTGGAATATGAGAGAGTTTTCCAACGAATTGTAAGAACTCAACTGGCGTCATCCAGTTAAAAAAGGATGGGTGTTGTGGTAAAAAGCCGATTTGTTGTCTGAAATCTCGGTTTGTATTCTCCCCAAATTGAATAGTACCTGATGTCGGGGTTAGCATCCCAGCAAGCATTTGCAAGGTGGTTGTTTTTCCGGCTCCGTTTGGACCGAGCAGCGCAACGCAAGAACCCTTTTCAATTTGAAAAGAAATGCCATTCACTGCTTGGTGCTGCTTATATGATTTTTTTAAGTGTTTAATTTCCACTAGCATGTGTTTCCCCCCTTAGTCGTCTTTGCGACCGATCACGAAATAAAGTATTGGTCCGAATATGTTAATTACAATAATAATGAGTGCCCATATCCATTTTGGGCCATTCGTTTGTTGTTGGCGGGAGAGGCTGACAAGTGCAGCTGTCATTAAAATTAACTGTAGAACAATAAAAGGTGCCACTAAGGACCAGTTAATACTTTCCATTATGAATCGCTCCTCTTTCGTTTTTTATGATACGGATAAATGACCAAAAGCAGGTAAAACAATGTCGGGAGAGGAAATTGTATCAATCCCCAGATTCCCCAAAACCAGGCGTAGCTTCCTTTCTTTTTGGCATCAATGAATAACAGAATACTTTGGGTCAAAAACACAGGAATTAGAAAAGGAAGGATGATATAGAGTAAATCAATTTTTTCCTGTGTCATGTCAGCATACTCCCTTCTTGTTTTGACTTACGTAGTAAAAAGTAGAAGGTAGGTGCAGCGATGAAAGCAATTGCCTGAGTAATGACGAAAATCATTGGTGCTTTAGAAATTACGGTCGTAAAGGTGGTCAGAATGATGAGTGCGGTAACGATAAATAATGCAAACTCCTTTTGAAAAGCTTTTCGCTGTTTGATTTTTGCCATTTGAAGCTGCTCTTTTAGCTGAGGAGCTGTTGGGATGGGGGGTTCTCCAAGTGTATCAAGCTGTTCCCAATCCTTTTGAAGTCTTGTGAAAAGTTTTTTGTCGTCATTGTTTTTCATCATCCCACTCCTTTCTGAACTGTTTGATTCCGTTGTGTACTCTTGATTTTACGGTGCCTGCCTTTACGCCAAGAATGTCACCAATTTCTTCATAGGAATAGCCATAATAATGTCGCAATAGAATAGGGGTTCTTGTTTGTGCATCTAGCTGATTAAAATCAGAGAATGTGTCGCTCCATTCCATCCCGTTTGATTTTGCTCGAAAGGAGAGCTGACGGGAGAGAGTGTGCATCAATCTGGTCATTTTTTTCTTTTCACGTTCTTTTTTTCGAATTTGGTCAATATATAGTCTCGAGCCAATAGAAATCATCCAAGTTGAAAATTTTCCTTTTTCTTTAAATGATGAGAGGTGCTGGTAGCACTTCACCATCGTTTCCTGAGCGAGATCGTTGCTTGTTTCTTCATCTAGAGTCAATTTCAGCAAATATTTATATAGGAAAGAATAATTGTTCTGAAAAAGCGTCGTGAATGCATCATCGTCCCCATTTTTCGCTTTTTCAATAAGGGTGATATCTTTTTCTTGCCCCAAGCTGATGCCTCCTTTCCTCTATTCATCTATAAGACGCTCTTTATTTAGAATGCGTTCATTATGAATTATAATTTCTTTCCATAAAAAAAACCCCCTTTATTTAGGGGGAGAAAAAATAGGTATTACTCATCCGTGCTTTTGTTTCCGTTATTGCCGCCTTGCACAAATATTTGCCGTTTTTTATCGCTGATAATATGGCGGTGAAGATGAATGTAGAGTAGTCCATTCTCATAGGTGGCATCCATTTTGTCATCACGTACTGGAAAGGGAAGCTCGAACGTACGTTGGAATTCTCCTTGGGCAATTCCTTCCTCTATGAGTTCATAGCCTTGAATATTAAGATGTATTTGCCCCTTTACTTCAAGCTTTTGTGGACGAACATAGAGTTGAACATTTTCCGGATTAATAAGGCCGGGAAGGCTCATTACACAAAGGAGTTCATTTTCGCTTTTATAAAGATTTGTTTGGGTTTGCATATTTTCAAAGTATGGTTCAAATCCATTCCAAAATTCATCCCCAAAAAATTGATCCCATTGCTTCCGCCAGTCTCCCATATGTTTAAATTGATTAAAAGGCATCACAGGCATTCACACTCCTTTTTTCTAAATGGCTTTAGGCGCTTAGCCACTTGAGGTCATTAGTAAAGAAGTCATGAAGGTAAAAAACAACCTCTTCGTCGCCTCTCGCTTTTCTTTAGAATATGCAGAACAAATAGGTTAAGTGCCTAGAAAGATTTTAGATACACAAAAGGGTAATTATGGTACATTTGGAAGTGGAGGTGTTTAAACATGTCAAAAAACTATACATGGATATTAAACGAACGCTTAAAGGATAAATCAACTGGTAAGTAACGACTGCGTTTAAAACCGTGTTGTTACTTACGGAAAGTAGGTAACAATGAATCATTTGGAAACAAAGCACGTGTATTATACGATGCACGTTATTATTTCGCTTGCAAGTGCGATTATGTTTACGACTTATGCAATTTATTATATAGAGGAATTAGGATTAAATCCGTTGCAGTTGATATTAATTGGAACTGCACTGGAATTAACGGTGATTCTTTTTGAAAGTGTTACAGGGGTTGTAGCAGATACTTATAGTAGAAGAATCTCCATTATCATAGCAACTTTTGTGTTAGGTGTAGCGTTTATTTTGGAAGGAAGTATCCCTTTTTTTACTAGTATAGTAACGACTGGATTTCTTTCAGCATTTGCATTTCTGTTAGTAGCGGAGTGTATCCGTGGCATCGGGGAGACCTTTTTAAGTGGCGCGGATCAGGCGTGGCTCACTGATGAGGTAGGAGAAGCAGCGGTGCCGAAGATCTTTGTCCGTACGAATCAGCTTCGTCTTATTGCAAGTTTGGTGGGCATTGTAATCAGTGTTGCCCTTGCTAGTATTGCATTAAATTTTCCCTTCATTATTGGTGGAGCACTTTATATATTGCTTGGTGTATTCTTATGTATTTATATGAAAGAAAAGAAGTTTATAAGAGTAGATGCTGAGTCTAAAAACCCGTTAAAAGCAATGATTAGCACCTTTAAAATCGGGATTTCATTTGTGAAAAATAAACCAATTCTCCTCATGCTGTTAATTGTTACAGTTTTTACTGGCGCAACATCAGAAGGGTTTGATCGTCTGTGGGAAGCCCATTTATTACAAGCCTTAGAGTTTCCGCAGATTGGGTCATTGGAGCCGGTTGTCTGGTTCGGTATTATCCAATTTATAGGAACACTTATAAGTATTATAGTCATGGAATGGTATCAGAGAAAGTTTGATGTAAACAAGCCAAAGGTAATAAGGCACAGTCTGTTTTACTTTACAGCGGCTCAAGTTGTGGTTATGCTGTTGTTTGCTGTGAGTACAAACTTTTACGGCACTATTATTTGCTTTTGGGCTTTAGGGATCATAGGATCTATTACGGCACCGATGTATCAGGCATGGCTGAATCAGCTGCTAGAAAGTAAATCCCGTGCAACCGTGCTTTCCATCATGGGTCAAGGAAATGCTGTAGGACAAGGACTAGGAGGCCCGTTTGTCGGAGTTATTGCTACTAGGTACACGATTAGAGCTGCTCTCGTCCTTGGTACTATCCTTCTTCTACCTGCTGTGGTGCTATATAGGAATGTCATGAAAAAGTAAGGCAATGTCGCTAGTAATTCTAGACTGTTTGACTAATAAAACCAAAAGAGAAAAACTCAAGGATGTTGAACATAGCACCCTTGAGTTTTTCTCTTTTGTTGGTGTACAAAACTACTAGACTTATAAATATTCCCCTCTTCGTAAGAAGTGATTTTTAATTCCTTCCCCAATGAGGTTAAAGGTAATGATAAGGTAAAAGATAAAAAATGCTGGGACGAAGAATATATAGAATGCCTTTAATATTTGTGATCTGCCCGAGCCCAATAATGAAGTCCACATATGACCAACCTGCTGAATTTCCGGAACACCTTCATTTAATACGATAACTTGATTGATAAATATGGAAAATACAGCAAGCTGTGCAATGAGTAGCGTAACTCTACCTAAATCAATAAAAAAGTTCATTATAATGGAGGGTAGCATATACGGAATAAAATGCTCTATAATCAGTCTCCTGCCATGTGTTCCGTTAACTTTGGCGGCATCAGAAAATTCTTTAACCGAGGCAGCGTATGCTTGCTCTCGGATGATATAGCTGGCTCTGCCTGCTTCTATAAGAGCAAGTATAATAATGACCCACATCATTCTACTTTCCGAAAAGAAAAGGAAGGGCATATTAATTAGAATGATAGCTGCAAGTAGAGTGGGAATACTCGCAAAAAATGTATTCCATCCACTGACAATCATGTGGGTAATTCCCGTTTTCTTGTATGCATACAAACCAATTGGGATTGCAATTAAATAGCGTATGGCAGTAATGAGGAATATCATAAAAATGGTATCTTTCGTACCTACGACGATTAAAGTAAGTAAATCCACTCCATCTGTATCAGAGCCAAGTATATGCCCTAAAGTCATGGGAGGAAAAGGTGCAACAGAATATCTGCCTCCTTCTTCAAATCGTATCCTATTTGGTTCAAAGGTTCCCTCATTAACTATAAAAGGTGCTATTATCATAAACCCAATTAAAATGAGAAACATAGTGATGCCGACTTTCAACTGATAATTATTATTCACCCCTCACCCTCCTGACTGGCGTGTATTTGTACTTTATAATAAGTGAAAATACTTGCACAATAAATATCGGCAGTAGGAAGCAAAGAACTAACCCAAGAATAATTGGCCCATCTTCTACTCTAGTCTGTTGAACAAGCAAATTCTTTCCTGTCTGCATGGCAAAAAGCAAACGATAGGCTGCTCCTTTATAATCGAAAATCCACTCCACGATTAGTAAATTCGACATAATAAAAAGTAGCATGGCAGGTATATAATTGGTAATGTTCCCAATTGCATTTTTGAATAAATGCTGGCGCAGGATATAAATTCTAGATAATCCCTTTGAGCGGGCGACCTGTACATACGGTTCTCCAGCCTCATCCTCAAGGGCATTGCGGACGATGTTAGCTAAATACATAGAAGGATGAATGGATATCAGAGCACCAAGGAGAATAAAGGCATACCAATGATCATTCCCCATTACTTGTAGGGATTTGACATTAAAGATTAAGAACCATTGGAGAAATATAATGAGAAAGAAATCCGGAACAGAGGATGTTGTCCATGTGACCCCTTTTCCAAGTAAAGAATACCATCGATTCTTTGAATAGAAATCGAACATTCCTTTCGCAAGTCCCACCAACAAACTTAAGCTAAAAGCAAAAGCAATGACTTTTATGCTTCGAGGGTAAAATTTCGCAATTTCTTCTTCTACCGTCTCTCCGTTAGCTATTGTACCAAGTGAGCGTTCTGTAACAATATTTTCTACTAGGGTAGTAATGTTTTCTTTATAAATACTTGGTGAGAATACATACTTGTCTTGCGTGAAATCAATATGTCCACTTTTTGGAAAAAGAACTAATAATACTAAAACTAATGAAATAAGTATTTGTTTGATAATCAGGTTCCAAATAGTCCGAAAGCGCTCGCTTTTCTCTTTAACTTGTAATTGTTGCAATAGGTAGCTTACCCATTCCGCTATAAAAAGAATTACCAGGAAGAAGAGTACACTTGTAACGATTAATTCATATTCATAATTTCGCAAGGCTCTTGTAAATACATCCTTACTTAAATCAATATGTGTCAGAAAAAAAGTGACAACCCCGTTATACCCTGTCAGCCATTCGACAAAGAACAGACTAGTGAAGACAACTAACATAATATTTTTTAGTTGTATACCGATTTGCCAAAGACTTTCCTTATAGGATAAACGCTTATCTTTTAATAAAATTCGTAATACATAATAAGTAGGGTAAACAATTATTAAAAGTAATGTACTATACAAAGAAAAATTAACTCCACTTGCAGAAATAAGAATAAAGAGGAAAAGGATAATAAAAATCTCCGGTATTTTAAGCCAACTAGGTGCTTGAGGAATGGAAAGCTTAAATAAGTGCAATATCGCTTGTAAAAGGAGACTTCCCAAAATTACTAAGACTAAGGATAGGGATAATAAAATCAAGGTATTGGATAGAAACGGGAATAATATTTCTAAGACGGGAGTTCCTTCAAAGGTTACGCCAAAATCCATTCCTTGCATCCTGTCAGAAAAATAGGTTTTTACACTTTCAGTAAATTCCGTAATACTGAAATAGTAGGTAATAGAAAACTGGTAAAAATCGACTTGATTCATTTGTTTAGGGAAGAGAATAAGTAGCGTAAGTCCAACAATAACTAATAAATTTACAGTTATCAGCTTTCCAATATTGAGAAATAATTTCATTTTACTTCCTCGCTTATCTGGAAATTTTGACGGTGTTCATATAACCTGCTAAGTCCCTCTGCTGTGATAATAAAGGTAAGATACAAGAGTAAAAAGCCAATTAGGGGGATTAACGGTAGGAAAGGATGAACCCCGACTAATGTTTTCGTTTGTCCAATTAATACAACCCAATCATATTTACTAATCAATAACTCTCCGAAACCAAACTTTAAAGGCGAATAGACTAAATGAATAAAATAGGTGAGTACACCAACTTGTAAAAGAAGGACGGTCACTCTTCCTAAATCAATAAAGAAATTAATTATGATAGGGAAAAACGAGAATGGGTATACAAACCGCATCATATATAATAATCCCCAAACTACCCCTTCACTTCTTGCCTTGGCGGCAGCTTTCCGATGAATAAGCTCATTGCCTTTTTCCTGCATGGCATAACTTACATTTCCTATTCCGATAAGTGCTAAAAAAATAATACTCCACATATACCTGTTTTCGGTAAACACTAAAACAGGAAGACTTAGTACTAATAATGCAATTAGTATGATGGGAACACTCTTTGTAAATTTATGTAGAGAAGTTACCAAAAGAAAAGGAAGTCCTTTTTTTTCAGAGGCGTAAAATCCTAGAGGAACCGCAAGCAGAAAACGAACACCTGTAATAGCTAGTATAAGAAGCATGAAATCAGTTGTACCTGCTATAAATAATATCCACATTTCTGAAATGGATATGGAAGATTGATCATCAAGGATAGTGGAAATTCTATTAATTTCACCGTCAGATACAAATTTCGTTCCGATAATGGCCGATACAATAAGCAGCCCAATCATAATTGCCCCTGTGGAGAGCATTGAATTATTTTTCATCTTTTCCTCTTTTCCCCCCTGAATTAAATTAGTTATAAATGTCTTAATATTATAATAATTGTAAACATACTGACATTTTAATACACTTTTAACTAGAAAGTCTATACAATAATGGTATTTACTTACCAAAAATAATAAAAAATTGGGGATTGTAAAAGCTCCCAATTTTCATCGGCTTTATGCATGGAGTGTAATAGGTGGTAAATAATTGTAAATTTCGGTTTATCTTGTGTGTGATTGTTGTTGTGTAAAAGTAACAATAGACTTGAGATCAGCTTATGTCTTGAGAGGAGATAATATTGTCATAAGGATATGTGAAAACGGTTGAGGATATAGGAGGATGGTTTATCTTGACCTGGTAATAATTTTAAAACGCTCCTTCTCGACATAGAGAACCAGGAGTTTTAACATTCAAGGTTGAATTGGCGTAAACTTGACCATTTTCCGCAAAAATTCCCATGAATCCCCTAGCCGATTTTCATATTTCGCCCCGCCAGCCCAGGAACCCTCTAGCCAACCACCAATTCCTTGCACCAACTCATGTAATTCTTCTCTAAAATTCCACCCATGAATTACCCGTAAAAAATAAAAAAGGGCTGTTAGAAAGCCATAGATCATGACTTTTTAAACAGCCCCTTCTATAATTAATCTTTTTTGGATTGGTCGGATGCTTTTACAACACTAAATTTTTCCTGTTTGAACGATTTAAGTAGCGAGAATACCATTAATATCATGATAATGGCAAAGGGAAATGCTGCAATAATGGAAGCGGTTTGTAATGCTTCTAATCCACCTGTCCATAGCAAGATGGCCGCAGCGGCGGATTGGACAATTCCCCATGCAAACTTAACAGAATTGGGGGGATTTAGACTACCATTTGTACTTTGCATTCCAAGTACAAAGGTTGCTGAGTCTGCTGACGTAACGAAAAACACAGCAATCAAGAATATCGCAAGTCCCGACATGATCATTCCTAGTGGGTAGCTTTGTAAAACAGCGAATAGGGACATCTCCATCCCTTGCTCTTCAATCACACTATAAATGGAAGCACCTTCGAAATATTCAAGGAAGATGGCAGATCCACCGAAAACAGAGAACCATAGAGCCCCAAAAACAGTAGGGACTAATAACACCCCAAGTAAGAACTCACGAATCGTTCTTCCTTTAGAAATCCTAGCTATAAATGCCCCAACAAATGGTGCCCATGCAATCCACCAAGCCCAATAGAATATGGTCCAATCCTGTACCCATGTATTATTTTCATCAAATGGGAACAAGCGGAAGCTCATGGAAGGAAGGTTTTGAAGATAACTTCCTATCGTTGTTGTGAACAGGTCCATAATAAAGTTGGTTGGTCCAACGAACAACAAAAAGAGCATTAAGAATATCGCCAATACGATATTAAGTTTACTTAAATATTTTATCCCCCTATTAAGGCCAGATTGAGCCGATGCCATAAACAATACCGTTACAATGGCAATAACCACAAGTTGGGTAGTGATATTGTTGGGGATATTCGTAAGATTGGAGAGTCCTCCTGTGATTTGAATGGCACCTAAACCGAGGGATGTTGCTACTCCGAAAATGGTTGCAAATACTGCAATAAAATTAATCATAATGCCAAGTTTTCCGTCTACTCTGTCCCCTAGAACTGGACGTAAAATAGAGCTGATGACTCCCGGGCTTCCTTTTCTAAACTGAAAATAAGCAAGTGCTAGCGCAATAACAGAATAAATTGCCCAAGGATGCAGTCCCCAATGGAAAAATGAATAGCGCATTGCTACTCTGGCCGCTTCAGCTGTTCCTCCCTCTCCAGTAGGTGGGGCGAAAAAATGATAAATTGGCTCTGAAGCACCCCAAAATACTAATCCGATACCCATACCGGCACTGAACAACATCGCAAACCAGGTAAGATAGTTGTAATCTGGTTCGTCAGAGTCCTTGCCTAGTTTTATATTTCCATACTTTGTGAAAATGAGGATAATGGAAAAAAGTAAAAATCCAGTTGCAGTTAATAAATAAAACCAGCCAAATTTTTCAACAATAAAGCCTTGTATATCGGTTGTAACAGGGCCAAGTGCCGCATCTCCGATCATACTGACCGGAAGTACTCCCCATCCGATGAATAAGGTAGCAATAATAATAGAAACAATAAATACTGGGGTTGTTTTCTTCATATAAAATTCACTCCTCTAAAAATGTCACATCACTTCTTTCCTAATAAAATAAGTATTTGTTTTAAAAACGCCAGCTATACCATCCTAACACTTCTAGGACTATGGTCCAATTAATTTGATTGTACTATTTACAGGTGATAGTATTTTCCATTAAAATTAGTAACTAGATTTCTCATCAAGGAGGCAGGGGATTTTGCTTGAAAACAGTTTGATAATGGTAGCTATCATCATTGTCATCAATATAGTCTATGTCTCGTTTTTTACAATAAGAATGATTTTGACATTGAAAGGCCAGCGCTATCTCGCAGCTGGAATTAGTATGGTAGAAGTAGTTATCTATGTGGTAGGTCTTGGGCTTGTTCTTGATAACTTAAATGAAATACAAAACTTAGCTGCATATGCTCTTGGATATGGAATCGGTGTCATCGTCGGTATGAAAATAGAGGAAAAACTTGCACTTGGATATACAACGGTAAATGTGATTACGAAAGAATATGATAAAGACCTCCCAAAGCTATTGCGGGAGAAGGGATACGGAGTTACGAACTGGCAGGCGAATGGTCTTGAAGGGGATCGTATGGCAATGCAGATTTTAACCCCGCGAAAATATGAAGTCAGCTTATACCATGCCATTAAAGAATATGACCCAAAAGCGTTTATCATCGCATATGAACCAAAAACCATTCATGGCGGTTTCTGGGTGAAGGCTGTCAAGGAAAGGAAAATCAAAGAATGGGCAAAACGCCACAAAGAAGAAAGTTCGAAGTAATGGATAATGAATCCATTAATGACTGTCTGAACAGAATGGCGAAGGAAGGTTATTCGCCAACCCGTAGAATGGAAGAGCCAATTTTTCAAGAAACGGTAAAGAACGGTCACAAGGAAGTACAGCCAATTGGCAGAAAAATTGTATTTGAAGGAAAATTAATGGAAAAATAAGATTTAAAACCCGAACATTAACAAAAGATAACAGATTATTGTTCATGATTTTCGTTGACATCCAAGGATTTTGACGATAAAATAGACGTAGATAACAATGAAATAACGAAACCTCATATAATTTTGGGAATATGGCCCATAAGTCTCTACCTGACCACCTTAAATGGATCGGACTATGAGGGGAAGTTTGCACTATCTATGTTTTTCATGGCGATGTGTCTGTTTTCTATGCGATGAAAGCCCAGGTGGACTGCTTTCCCTCTTTATTAAAGGGATGGCGTCTATGCTGGGCTTTTCTGTTTTGAGATAAAAAATGGATCTTAGGAAATAGATAAGTGGTTCGAGGTATTTTTTCAGCGAAATCCTGAACTGTGTAAAAGGAAATGAAACCAAAGGAGTGGAACATATGAACGCATTAGTTGGCGTAATCATGGGAAGTACATCCGATTGGGAAACGATGAAATATGCTTGTGACATGCTTGATGAGCTACATATACCGTACGAAAAGCAAGTGGTGTCCGCACACCGCACGCCAGATTTGATGTTTACCTATGCAGAACAAGCACGTGAAAAAGGCTTGAAAGTTATTATTGCAGGCGCTGGTGGTGCCGCACATTTACCAGGAATGGTAGCGGCAAAGACGACTTTGCCTGTGATAGGGGTCCCTGTTCAATCCAAAAGCTTAAACGGTCTCGATTCCTTGCTTTCGATTGTTCAAATGCCAGGTGGTGTTCCTGTTGCAACTGTTGCAATAGGGAAAGCTGGTGCAACAAACGCGGGACTTCTTGCGGCGCAAATCATTAGTGCTTTTGATGAAAAAACAGCAGAACGTCTTGAGACAAGAAGAAAACAGATAGAACAACAAGTAATAGAAAGTAGTGAACAGCTTGTTTAAACACATCGTACCACCAGCAACCATCGGCATAATTGGCGGGGGACAACTTGGTAGAATGATGGCAATCCCAGCAAAAGCGATGGGGTATAAAATTGCAGTTCTTGACCCGACACCGAATTCGCCATGTGGACAGTTAGCGGACGTTGAAATCACTGCTCCCTTTAACGATTTGAGCGCAATCAAGAAACTTGCAGAGCTTTCGGATGTCATCACCTATGAATTTGAAAACATTGATTACGATGCTCTGACTTGGTTGGAAAAGCACGCATATCTCCCACAAGGAAGTGCAGTGTTAAAAACAACCCAGCACCGTATCACCGAAAAAAAGGCGATAGAAGCTGCTGGCTTGCCGGTTGCACCTTATAAAGAAGTTACCTCTTCCACACAGCTAATAGAGGGAATTGAAGAACTTGGATTTCCAAGCGTCCTTAAAACTTGTCGTTTTGGGTATGATGGAAAAGGACAGGTTGTACTAAGGGGAGAAAAGGATATAGAACGAGCAGCACAACTGCTTCAAAACGGTGAATGTGTGCTTGAAAAGTGGATCCCTTTTACAAAGGAAATATCCGTAGTAGTAGCAAGGGGAACTACAGGTGAAATGACCACGTTCCCAGTTGGGGAAAATGAACATAGAGAAAATATTTTATATAAAACAATTGTTCCAGCGCTAATCGACCAAAAGCTTGAGAAGAAGGCACTTCAAAGCGCTCAAGTGCTTGCTAAACATCTAAAGTTGATCGGAACACTAGCAGTCGAAATGTTCGTGATGGAGGATGGAACGATATATATTAATGAACTTGCTCCACGCCCTCACAATTCCGGTCATTATACGATCGATGCTTGTGAAACGTCACAGTTTGAGCAGCACGTCCGAGCAATAACGGGCTTCCCGCTTGGAAAAACATCCTTATGGAAGCCAGTGGTTATGGTTAATCTATTAGGAGAGCATGTAGATACAGCTATCGAAAAAATCCCGAACTATGAAAATGCGAAGCTTCACTTATATGGGAAAGCGGAGAAAAAAGAAAAACGCAAGATGGGACATATTAATATTTTAGCTGATACAATAGAACAGGCTTTGGAGCAAGAGGCTTCATGGCAGATATGGCAGAAAGATGATCGGAGGATTTTGACATGATTGAACGTTATACAAGACCCGAAATGGGTGCAATTTGGACGGAAGAGAACCGTTTTCAAGCATGGCTGGAAGTAGAAATACTTGCATGTGAGGCATGGGCTGAGCTTGGTGACATTCCAAAAGAAGACGTGAAGGTTCTGAGAGAAAAGGCTTCCTTTGATATCAATCGTATTAAGGAAATAGAAGAGGAAACTCGCCATGATGTTGTTGCTTTTACAAGAGCAGTTTCAGAAACGCTAGGCGAGGAGAAAAAGTGGGTACACTATGGCTTAACTTCCACAGATGTAGTAGATACGGCACTTTCCTATCAGTTGAAGCAAGCAAATGAAATAATACTAGCTGATTTAGAGCGATTTATCTCTATTTTAAAAGAAAAAGCGCAAGAGCATAAATACACTGTCATGATGGGTCGTACACATGGTGTGCACGCTGAGCCAACAACATTTGGGCTAAAGCTTGCATTATGGTATGAAGAGATGAAACGTAACCTAGAGCGCTTCAAGCAAGCGGCAGAAGGTATAGAATACGGAAAAATTTCCGGAGCGGTTGGAACTTACGCAAACATCAATCCATTCGTAGAAGAATATGTGTGTGAAAAACTTGGCATCAAGCATGCACCGATTTCCACTCAAACATTGCAGCGTGACCGTCATGCACATTACTTAAGCACCCTAGCACTTATTGCAACGTCCATTGAAAAATTTGCAGTGGAAGTACGTGGATTACAAAAGAGTGAAACGCGTGAGGTTGAGGAATTTTTTGCAAAAGGACAAAAAGGCTCATCCGCCATGCCACATAAGCGTAATCCAATTGGTTCTGAAAATATGACGGGACTTGCGCGCGTGATCAGAGGATACATGATGACTGCTTACGAAAATGTACCACTGTGGCATGAACGTGATATCTCCCACTCGTCAGCTGAGCGAATCATCTTACCGGATAGCACGATTGCGTTGAACTATATGTTAAACCGTTTTGGTAACATCATTAAAAACTTGACGGTGTTCCCGGAAAACATGAAGCGCAATATGGACCGTACGTTAGGGCTTATTTACTCTCAACGTGTTTTGTTAGCACTTATTGATACAGGTCTATCCCGCGAAGAAGCATACGATACGGTTCAACCAAAAGCAATGGAAGCATGGGAAAAACAAGTACCTTTCCGTCAATTGGTGGAAGGGGAAGAGAAAATTACCTCCCGCATGACTGAAGCCCAAATTGCAGATTGCTTCGATTACAATTATCACTTGCAGCATGTTGATACGATTTTTGATCGCTTAGGACTATAAGAAAAACTTGGCTTTGTCGGTAATCTTAGTTGATTACCGGCATCTGCCCATGCATGAATGCAGAGGAGGATTTTCATGACTGTTGAGAAGACGGCTTTACTTTACGAAGGCAAGGCAAAACTAGTATATACGACAACAGATGAGGATGTCGTCTGGATAGAGTACAAAAACTCCGCAACTGCCTTTAACGGTGAAAAGAAAGCAGATATTACCGGCAAGGGCCGTTTGAATAATGAGATTACTAGTTTATTATTCTCTATGCTTCATGAAGCTGGTGTAGAAAATCATTTTTTAGAGCGAAAGTCAGAAACAGAACAGATTGTTAGAAAAGTTGATATCATTCCTCTTGAAGTGGTCGTTCGAAACATCACTGCAGGAAGCATGGCAAAGCGACTTGGTATCGAGGAAGGCATCCCTATACAAGAACCAGTGGTGGAATTCTATTACAAGGATGATAGCCTTGGGGATCCACTCATTACCGAAGATCATATTGAAATCCTAAAGCTTGCTACACCTGCTGAAGTGGATATGTTGAAGCATGTGGCACGTAAGGTCAATGCAATATTATCGAAGTTTTTTGCAAGTAAAGATTTGCGTTTAGTAGATTTTAAACTGGAGTTTGGAAAGACAAATGAAGGCAAAATCATCCTGGCAGACGAAGTGTCACCAGATACTTGCCGCCTATGGGATATAGCGACTAACGAAAAACTGGATAAGGATGTTTTCCGTCGCAATCTAGGAAGTTTGACAGATGCATATGAAAAAATACTGGAGCGTATTGGAGGAGAGCAGCATGTATAAAGTGAAGGTATTTGTAACATTAAGAGAAAGTGTACTAGATCCACAGGGGACAGCGGTGAAAAATTCACTTCATAGTCTTTCTTATCAAGAAGTGGAAGAAGTGCGCATCGGTAAATACTTAGAACTGACAATCGCAAAGACAGACCGCGATCTTGATGTCCTTGTAAAAGAAATGTGTGAGCGTTTACTTGCAAACACTGTCATTGAAGACTTCCGTTATGAGGTGGAGGAGGTTGTTGGGTCGTGAAATTTGCAGTCATCGTGTTTCCGGGCTCCAACTGTGATGTAGACATGTTTCAGGCCATCAAAGACGAACTTGGGGAAGAAGTCGAGTATGTGTGGCATGATGCAACAAACCTAGAGGAGTACGACGGAATATTACTACCTGGTGGATTTTCTTATGGGGATTACCTAAGATCTGGCGCAATCGCACGTTTTTCCAATGTCATGCTTGAGGTGAAAAGAGCGGCTGAAGCGGGGAAGCCTATTCTTGGGGTATGTAACGGATTTCAAATTTTGTTAGAGTCGGGTCTTCTTCCAGGGGCAATGAGAAGAAACAAGAACTTAAAATTTATGTGCCGTCCTGTGGAACTAAAAGTGGTCAACAACAAGACTATGTTTACGTCAGCCTATGAAAAAGAAGAGATTATCACCATCCCCATCGCACATGGGGAAGGAAATTACTATTGTGATGAGAAAACTTTAGGGGAATTAGTACGCAATGGGCAAATTGCGTTTTCCTATAATGGTGATAATCCAAATGGTAGTCTACATGATATTGCTGGGATTGTAAATGAAAAAGGAAATGTCCTAGGCATGATGCCACACCCTGAAAGAGCCGTTTCAAGCCTTTTAGGAAGTGCGGATGGCCTTAAACTCTTTCAATCTATCGTTCGTAATTGGAGGGAATCATATGTCGTTACTTCTTGAGCCAAATCCAGAGATGATTAAAGCGGATGGCATTTACCGCGAAATGGGTCTTAGTGATGAAGAGTTTTTAATGGTAGAAAAAATTCTTGGACGCCTGCCAAACTACACGGAAACTGGATTATTTTCTGTTATGTGGTCGGAACACTGCAGCTATAAAAACTCAAAGCCTGTTTTACGAAAATTCCCTACAGATGGACCTAAAGTATTGCAAGGTCCAGGAGAAGGAGCAGGAATCGTAGACATCGGTGATAATCAGGCGGTCGTGTTCAAAATCGAAAGCCATAACCACCCGTCTGCCATTGAGCCATATCAAGGTGCAGCTACAGGTGTCGGCGGAATCATCCGTGATGTCTTTTCCATGGGAGCACGTCCCATTGCACTATTAAACTCTTTGCGCTTTGGAGAATTAACCTCTCCGCGTGTCAAATATTTGTTTGAAGAAGTAGTGGCAGGAATTGCAGGCTACGGTAACTGTGTGGGAATCCCAACAGTTGGTGGCGAAATCCAGTTCGATCCTGCCTATGATGGTAATCCTTTAGTAAATGCGATGTGTGTTGGTCTAATCAACCATGAAGATATTAAAAAAGGGCAAGCGAAAGGTGTCGGAAATACGGTCATGTATGTTGGGGCAAAAACAGGACGTGACGGTATTCATGGCGCTACCTTTGCATCTGAAGAACTATCTGAAGCATCAGAAGAAAAACGCCCAGCTGTTCAAGTTGGCGATCCATTCATGGAAAAGCTTTTATTAGAAGCATGTTTGGAAATTGTGAAATGGGACGGACTTGTGGGAATCCAGGACATGGGAGCTGCAGGGTTAACAAGCTCCTCTGCAGAAATGGCCTCAAAAGCGGGCTCTGGAATCGAAATGAATCTAGACTTAGTACCGCAACGTGAAACAGGCATGACAGGTTATGAAATGATGCTTTCTGAATCCCAAGAACGCATGCTTATCGTTGTAGAGAAAGGCCGTGAGCATGAAGCACATGAAATAGTTGCAAAATACGGCCTAGAAGCAGTAGCAATCGGAAAAGTGACAGACGATAAAAAGCTTCGTTTACTTCATAAAGGAGACATTATTGCAGATGTACCGGTAGATGCTCTTGCAGAAGAGGCACCTGTCTATCATAAGCCGTCTGCTGAACCTTTATATTACAGTCAATTCCAAGAGATGGATGTGGCAGTTCCGGAAGTAACGAACTATGAAGAAACTTTACTTGCTTTACTCCAACAACCAACTATTGCAAGCAAAGAATGGGTGTATGATCAGTATGACTACCAGGTACGTACCAATACAGTAGTAGTACCAGGCTCTGACGCTGCCGTAGTTAGAATTCGCGGAACAGAAAAAGCACTTGCGATGACAACGGACTGCAATTCCCGTTACCTTTATTTAGATCCAGAGGTTGGTGGAAAAATCGCTGTAGCTGAAGCCGCACGTAATGTTGTCTGTTCAGGTGCAAAGCCACTTGCAATCACAGACTGCTTAAACTTTGGAAATCCAGAAAAGCCAGAGATCTTTTGGCAAATTGAAAAAGCGACTGATGGCATGAGTGAAGCTTGCCGCAAGCTGGAATCCCCAGTTATCGGCGGAAATGTCTCTTTATATAATGAAACGAATGGAGTTGCGGTTTATCCTACTCCTGTTGTTGGTATGGTTGGTTTGATTGATGACCTATCTCACGTAACGACTCAAGAATTTAAGCAAGAAGGTGACTTCATTTATGTCATTGGAGAAACGGCTGAGGAATTTGGTGGCAGTGAGCTACAAAAACTAACAGCTGGCAAAATCTTCGGAAAAGCACCAGCTATTGATTTAGATATTGAAGCTAAACGACAAGAACAACTATTATCAGCCATCCAAACAGGTTTAGTAGCATCGGCTCATGATGTATCTGAAGGTGGAATAGGAGTGGCACTAGCAGAAAGTGCGATGGGAGCAAGCGGCCTAGGGGCAACCATAACGCTAGAAGGCGAGATGACTACAGCGTTATTCAGTGAAACCCAATCACGCTTTATCGTGTCGGTCCGTCCCGAAAATCAAGAAGCGTTTGAGAAAAAAGTAACAGATGCGAAATTAATAGGAAATGTCACATCCACAAATACACTTCATGTGGAAACTGAATCAAGCCAGGCTGTTTTGCACATGTCTGTAGAGGACCTTCGCAACGCCTGGAAAGGAGCAATTCCATGCTTGCTGAACTAAAAGGCTTAAACGAAGAGTGTGGAGTGTTTGGAATATGGGGCCATTCTGAAGCTCCTCAAATCACCTATTATGGCTTGCACAGTTTACAGCACCGTGGCCAAGAGGGCGCAGGCATCGTGGCAACAGATGGTGAAAAGCTTGTCGCAGTTAAAGGGGAAGGCCTTGTAAACGAGGTATTTGCTAATGGCAGGCTGAATGATTTACCTGGTAAAGCGGCAATAGGTCATGTTCGCTATGCGACAGCAGGAGGCGGTGGCTATGAAAACGTCCAGCCACTTTTGTTCCACTCGCAAACGGGTAGTCTTGCACTTGCTCATAACGGTAATCTAGTAAACGCGAATGCCCTAAAGCATCAACTGGAGTCAATGGGGAGCATTCTGCAAACAACTTCAGATACAGAAGTTTTAGCACACCTTATTAAAAGAAGCGGCTATACCTTGTTGAAGGATCGCGTGAAAAACGCCCTTTCTATGTTAAAGGGAGCCTATGCCTTCTTAATCATGACAGAGACAGAAATGATGGTAGCACTGGACCCAAACGGCTTACGTCCACTATCACTTGGCAAGCTGAATGACGCATATGTTGTAGCATCAGAAACATGCGCTTTTGATATAGTAGGAGCCGAATTTATCCGTGATATTGAACCTGGGGAGCTATTGATAATAGACAATGGGGGTCTACATTCAGAGCGGTTTACGATGCACACCCAGCGCGCAATGTGCAGCATGGAATATATTTATTTTTCCCGTCCGGATAGCAATATCGATGGAATCAATGTCCATACAGCTAGGAAAAGTCTCGGAAAACAACTTGCAATTGAGTCACCGATTGACGCAGATATCGTAACAGGTGTGCCGGATTCCAGTATTTCCGCAGCCATCGGCTATGCCGAGTTTTCCGGAATTCCATATGAGCTTGGCCTAATTAAAAATAGATATGTTGGCCGGACTTTCATCCAGCCTTCCCAATCGTTACGGGAGCAAGGAGTGAAAATGAAGCTCTCTCCTGTCCGTGGGGTGGTAGAAGGAAAGCGTGTAGTCATGGTGGATGATTCAATTGTTCGTGGCACAACGAGCAAACGAATTGTCCGCATGCTTCGCGAAGCAGGTGCAACGGAAGTGCATGTGCGAATAAGCTCACCACCTATTAAGAATCCATGTTTTTACGGGATAGATACCTCGACACACGAGGAATTGATTGCTTCTTCCCATTCCTTGGAGGAAATGCGTGAGATAATCGGCGCTGATACGTTGGAATTTCTAAGTCCATTTGGGATGGTCGACGCGATTAACCGTCCATTTGATGGCGAATCGCGCGGGCAATGCATGGCATGCTTCACAGGAAAGTACCCTACCGAGATTTTCCCGGATACGGTGCTTCCACATGAGAAGTGCTAGGGGCTATTGGGTGATAATTGCTCATTGACAACAGAAAAGAAATAAGCCGGGATTTTTGAAAATATCGAAATAGCGGATGAATATATCGAAAAAGGTCCATAAAATATCTAAAAGCGATACGAAAATATCCAAAAACGTGTCCAAAATATCAAAAACCCGCACGAAAATATCGAAAAGGCGGGTCTGCCCATCGAAAAGGACCCGAATATAAGCAAACGGTCATTCAACATCATTAATAAACCTAGAAAGAAAATCACAAACAAAAAAAGCGGCGGGGATTTATATATTCGTCGCTTTTCTATTGGGAGGGACACATATGGCAAATGCATACAAGCAAGCAGGTGTAGATATAGAAGCTGGGTATGAGGCAGTAGACCGTATGAAAAAACATGTGGCAAAAACGATGAGACCAGAAGTAATGGGTGGACTTGGTGGCTTCGGAGGCTTGTTTGATCTTTCGGCAGTAAATGTGAAAAATCCAGTTCTCGTATCTGGAACAGATGGTGTGGGAACAAAGCTGATGCTAGCATTCCAACTCGATAAGCACCACACTATTGGGATGGATGCAGTTGCGATGTGTGTCAACGATGTGGTTGTTCAAGGAGCTGAACCACTTTATTTTCTCGATTACATTGCGTGCGGAAAAGCTGTCCCAGAACGAATCGAAAACATAGTAAAAGGAATTGCAGAAGGTTGCGAACAAGCAGGCTGTGCTTTGATAGGTGGCGAAACAGCGGAAATGCCTGGTATGTATGACGAAAGCGAATATGATCTAGCTGGGTTTACCGTTGGGGTAGTGGAGAAAGAGCGCCTTATTACAGGAGCTAACATCCAAGCAGGAAATGTCCTAATCGGTCTTAGCTCAAGCGGAATTCACAGCAATGGATACTCCCTTGTACGAAAAATTGTCGCCAATTTGGATTTAAATAAAAAATATCCTGGATTAGCAAGTACACTTGGTGAAGCACTTCTTACACCAACGAAAATTTATGTAAAACCTATCTTAGAGGTTTTGAAAAAACATACGATAAACGGAATGGCACACGTGACGGGTGGAGGTTTCATTGAAAATATCCCCCGCATGCTACCAGAAGGACTACAAGCAGAAATAGATTACGGTACTTGGCCAATGCCGCCAATCTTTGATTTACTTCAAGAGTTTGGAGAGCTAGAACGCAAAGAAATGTTCAATATTTTCAACATGGGAATTGGAATGGTCTTAGCAATCAACGAAGAAATTTTGCAAGATGTGGTAAAAATTTTAGAGAGTAACGGTGAGAAAGCTTATCTTATCGGACGTGTAAAAGAGGGTGAGGGGATCACCTTTGGTGGAGGAGAAATGAGATGACAACAAGAATAGCCATCTTTGCTTCAGGAAGTGGCTCTAACTTTCAGGCGTTAGTGGATGCTTGCCGGAATGAATTGCTTGATGCCACTCCTGCTTTACTCGTATGTGATAAGCCTGGTGCATTTGTAGTGGAACGTGCTACATCCTTAGATATACCGTATTTCACCTTTGCACCAAAAAGCTATTCAAGTAAACAAGAATTTGAAAAACATATTCTGAGTGAGTTAAAGAGTTACGAGGTAGAGTTTATCATCCTCGCTGGTTATATGAGATTAATAGGTCCAACTTTGCTGGATGCGTATAAAGGGAGAATCGTCAACATACATCCATCTTTATTACCTGCTTTTCCAGGACTTGACGCAGTGGGACAGGCATTGTCTTATGGAGTGAAATTGACAGGGGTAACGATTCATTTTGTGGACGAGGGCATGGATACAGGTCCGATTATTGCTCAGGAAGCAATAACAGTAGATCCTGACGAAACGAAAGAATCACTAGAAAAGAAAATTCACAAAACAGAGCATACATTTTACCCGAAAACCTTACAACAAATTTTTGCAAACAAAGGAGAGGCAGTCATAAAATGAGAGCAATAGTAAGCGTTTCTAATAAAGAGGGCATTGTCCCATTTGTAAAGCAATTGGTTGAATTAGGTGTAGAAGTCATTTCTACTGGCGGAACGAAAAAGGTTTTACAGGAGAGCGGAGTGCAGGTTATCGGAATTTCTGATGTTACAACCTTTCCTGAAATTTTAGACGGTCGCGTAAAGACGTTGCATCCAATGATTCACGGTGGGTTACTAGCGATGCGTGACAATGAAAGCCACCAAGCTCAGTTAAGTGAACATGGGATAACACCTATTGACTTAGTGGTAGTAAACCTCTATCCATTTAAAGAAACCATCTCTAAAGCTGACTCAACCTTTGAAGATGCCATTGAAAATATTGATATCGGTGGTCCAACGATGCTTCGTGCAGCAGCAAAAAACCATAAAGATGTAACTGTACTAGTGGATCCTGCCGATTATGAAGATGTTGTTTCTGAGCTAAAAGAAAGCGGAAAGGTAGCAGTCGCAACTCGTCGTCGCTTAGCAGCAAAGGTATTTCGCCACACTGCAGCATATGACGCAATGATTTCAAACTACTTAACTGAAGCGGTGGAAGAAAAGCACCCCGAGTCATTTACTGTTACGTTTGAGAAAAAGCAAGGATTACGTTATGGAGAAAATCCACACCAGCAGGCGGCATTTTACCAAACAGCTGTAACATCTGATTTTTCCATCGCATCTGCTGAACAGCTTCACGGCAAAGAGCTTTCATACAACAATATCAATGATGCAGATACAGCTCTTCAGATTGTAAAAGAGTTTAAAGATCCTGCTGCTGTAGCAGTAAAGCATATGAACCCATGTGGAGTTGGAACTGGGGCAAGTGTGGTGGAGGCATACCGCCGAGCGTATGAAGCAGATCCCATCTCCATCTTTGGGGGAATCATCGCTTTTAACACAGAAGTGGACAAGGAAACAGCTGAATTATTACATGAATTATTTTTAGAAATCATCATTGCCCCTGCCTTTACGGAAGAGGCATTAACAGTCTTAAAGCAAAAGAAAAACCTTCGCCTCTTAGTTGTTGATATGGGAGGAGAAAACGCAAAAACATCACGCATTGTCTCTGTTCGAGGCGGTCTGTTAGTGCAGGATGAGGACCAGGCTGGCCTAGAGCAAGCGGAAGTAACCATTCCAACAAAACGAGAACCGACCGAAAAAGAATGGGCAGACTTGAAGCTTGCTTGGAAAGTGGTGAAGCATGTGAAGTCCAATGCAATTGTTCTTGCAAAAGACGGTCAAACAGTAGGAGTCGGCGCTGGTCAAATGAATCGTGTCGGTGCAGCAAAAATTGCGATTGAGCAAGCTGGCGATAAAGGAATAGGCTCTGCCCTTGGATCTGACGCATTCTTCCCAATGAATGATACGGTGGAAGCTGCTGCAAAAGCTGGCGTGACAGCAATCATCCAGCCTGGTGGTTCTATTAAAGATGAGGATTCCATCAAAAAAGCAGATGAATATGGCATCACAATGGTGTTTACTGGTATGAGACATTTTAAACATTGATATGGGGCGGGGCGGTCTTGAGGTAGAGACAGACAGATGAAGTCAGTTTGTCCGAAATTCATGGAGCTATGTCCGAAAAAGTTGCCGATATGTCCGAAATTCATGGTGAATGTCTGAATTACTTGGAAATAAGCCCGAATCCCCAAGGTATGACCAAAATACATGCAGATATATTTGAATTCCTGGGATAAATGTCCGAAACCTATACCGCTAACGAAATCCCAGTATAAATGTCCGACACACCAACCGGTTTGTCCAAATCCCAGTTAAATTTGTCCGAATCACGGTAACAAAAATAATCTACAACCGACGATGGACTGCACTTTGTTCAAAAGACAGGAGGAACCTTCATGAAAGTATTGGTAGTTGGAAAAGGTGGCCGAGAACACGCCATCGCTTGGAAGTTCGCACATAGCCCTTCTGTAACGGAAGTTTATATTGCTCCAGGAAATGTTGGAATGGAAACTGTCGGAAAGCTCGTACCTATTCAGGAAAGCGATACGAAAGCATTAATTGATTTTGCAAAAGAAAATGATATCGGGCTCACAATGGTTGGACCAGAAGTACCACTTCTTGATGGTATTGTAGACGCTTTTCAAGCGGAGGCTTTGACGGTATTTGGTCCAACAAAAGCTGCAGCACTCATTGAAGGTAGTAAAGGATTCGCAAAAGATCTTATGAAAAAATACGGCATTCCTACCGCTGCTTATGAGACATTTACAGAATATGAAGATGCCCGCACGTATATTGAAAGCAAAGGTGCTCCGATTGTTTTAAAGGCTGATGGGCTTGCAGCAGGAAAAGGTGTAGTTGTGGCAATGACCGAGCAAGAAGCATTGGATGCTGTTTATGAAATGATGGCGGAGCAAAAGTTTGGAGAAGCGTCCTCTAAATTGGTCGTGGAAGAATTCCTTGAAGGGGAAGAGTTCTCCTTTATGGTATTTGTAAATGGGGAAAAGATCTACCCGATGGTAATCGCACAAGATCATAAGCGAGCCTTTGATGGAGATAAGGGTCCCAATACAGGAGGAATGGGTGCATACTCACCAGTTCCGCAGATTCCTAATCGAATCGTAGAAGAGGCGCTAGACACCATACTGCTCCCAACAGCAAGTGCACTCGTAAGTGAAGGCCGCCCATTTACGGGAATTTTGTATGCAGGTTTAATTTTAACGAAAAAAGGTCCTAAGGTAATTGAGTTTAACGCGCGCTTTGGTGATCCAGAAACACAAGTAGTATTACCACGCTTAGAATCCGATTTAGGAGAAGTGTTACTTGGAGTTTTACAAAAAAGAGACTTAGATCTGAAGTGGTCTAAGGATTCTGTTGTTGGTGTCGTTATGGCTTCAAAGGGGTATCCGGAAGCATATGAAAACGGAACAGTAATAAAAGGGACGGAAAATCTAGAAAAAGCACTTATTTTCCATGCAGGTACAGAGAAACAGGATAATCAACTTGTTACAAGTGGTGGACGTGTGCTCCTCGTTGCTGCCAAAAGCCAAAATCTAAAAGAAGCACAGGATAAAGTCTATAAAGAATTAGACAAAATAACGTGCTCTAACCTTTTCTATCGTACCGACATAGCCAATAAAGCTATTGCGTCCGGCGTTTCTTCTTAACATACACAAATAAAATTGCAATAATACCACCAATGATCGTTACTAACACAAACGACATATCTGTTAGGTACTCTAACATTTGAGTGCCTCCTTTTTGAATATAGTAGAAAAGCCTTTGGGAAGGACTCTCCCAAAGGTTTTTTTAATGATCTAGCGCCATTCTTAGCTAGGATTATAGGATTCCGTACCTTCACCTTCAGCATCCCCGTCTGTTTCAAAATCATCAAAATTAAAATCGTAATGATTGTTTGCATCATTATGTTCATTGCGGTAATCCTGCAATCTCTCAAACCCAGCTGTAAGTGGACAATAACGCAACAGGCCTTCAGCAATTTTCATCCCTGCCAGCAATGCGACCACTTTATAGGAATCGCGATGGGGGCGCCTAACCATTTTGCTCGTTATCCAGGCAAGTGTGGCAAAGCCTGCTGTTATTCGGATAAGTGCGTTGATAAGGCCAATATTAGGTCGTATTTTCATTGTGTACCCTCCATTAATGTAAATTAATAAAATTTTCACATAATTATCAGTTCTGTAATGCATCGATAACTTTGATATGGTAACATGGTAAAAAGAGGTTATATCACGATAATATTTACGATTAACCTGAAATAACCTGATAAGAATGGGTGAAGAGCATGCATGAACAATCATATAGATGGAAAAGTAAAAAAATCCGGGAACAGATTGCTGTTATAGATGGTTCTGTTACACCGACCATCGTTCTTACGAATGCTACCTACTTAAACGTACAGATGAAAATATGGCTTAAGGCAAACATTTGGATCTACGAAGACCGGATCATTTATGTAGGAGACCAATTTCCTTCCGATACGAAAGGTACGGAGATAGTTGATTGCCAATCATACTACCTGGTGCCAGGCTACATAGAGCCGCATGTTCATCCATTTCAACTTTATAATCCCCTTTCTTTTGCACAATATGCATCGAAAACGGGAACAACAACATTCGTTAATGATAATTTAATGCTTACTTTGCAAATGACAAAAAAGAAAGCGTTTTCTTTTATTGAAAAAATGAACGAGACAGTAGCTACGATGTATTGGTGGTGCCGATTTGATGGGCAAACAGAAATCCGAAATGATGAAGAAGTGTTTTCTACAAGGAATCTAAAAAGTTGGTTAAACCATCCACTTGTAATGCAAGGGGGAGAATTGACAAGCTGGCCGAAATTATTGGACGGTGATGATTTTATCCTCCATTGGGTCCAAGAGGCAAATGCAAGAAAAAAACCAGTTGAAGGGCATTTTCCTGGTGCATCGGAAAAAACACTGACCAAAATGCAGCTGCTTGGAATTAGCAGTGACCATGAGGCGATGAATGGGGCAGATGTGATAAAGCGCATTTCCCAAGGGTATCATGCTTCTCTTCGCTATTCATCCATAAGGCCGGACTTACCTCTTATACTAGAAGAACTAGAGGCATCGGGCGTATATTACTATGACCAAACCTTTTTTAATACAGATGGCTCCACCCCAAGTTTTTATGAGAACGGTGTTATCGACCGTGCAATTGCAATAGCTCTTGATAAAGGGGTACCACTTGTAGAAGCATACAGGATGGCAACCTTAAATGTTGCTACCCACTTCTACATGGAAAAATATCATGGCAGCATAGCACCTGGAAGAATTGCCAATATCAATTTCCTTGAAGCAAAGGAAAAACCGACACCAGTGTCTGTCCTCTCCAAAGGAAGATGGGTGACAAAGGATGGGGCGGTTCAGGAAGAAGCTTTCTCTGAACAGGATTGGTCTGCACTTGGTCTTGGGTCATTGAAGCTTGAATGGGAGCTATCGATAGATGACCTTCAATTTTCTATGGCACTTGGAATGGAAATGGTCAACGAAGTTATTATCAAACCATATACTGTTACTGTAGATGTAGCGATGGACCGATTATCGACAGACCATGATGAATCATTCTTAATGTTAGTGGACAGGGCCGGAAGATGGAGGGTCAACACCATCCTTAAAGGATTTGGAACTCATGTAGAAGGATTCGCAAGCTCTTATTCCAATACAGGAGACATCGTACTTATCGGCAAAGATAAGCAATCAATGCTACAGGCCTTCCAACGCATGAAAGAAATAGGAGGAGGCATGGTGCTCGTTGAGAATGGGGGAGTCGTCAGTGAAATTCCATTACCGCTTGCAGGTGGAATGTCAAATTGTAAAATGGAAGAACTGATGAACCAAGAATCAGAGCTGCGGCAACATCTTTTTGATAGAGGGTACCCATTTGGAGATCCAGTCTATACTTTACTGTTTTTATCATCCACACATCTACCTTATATAAGAATAACCCCAAGGGGAATCTACGATGTTATGAATAAAACGGTACTCTTTCCGTCAATAATGCGTTAAAATATAAAAGTAAATGAAACTTACTAAAGGTTGTGTGTGTTAAAGGATGGGTAATAAGAAATTGTTAGTTATGGTCGCACTGGCGATCATGCTAGTAGGTTGTCAGTCAGACGATTCACGGAATGAACCCTCACAAGGAGACCAACGAGATGAGGTCACCGAAAATGTTGCACAAGTAGAACGTGCACCACTATCTGGGGAAATAACAGAAATAAAAAAAGATACTAGACCATTTGCTGTTATGGTCAACAATGACGAAAAAGCAAGACCTCAATCTGGGCTACACAAAGCAGATATTGTTTATGAAATCCTTGCAGAAGGAGACATCACGAGATTTCTTGCCATTTTCCATAGCGAATTACCAGACACAGTCGGCCCAGTTAGAAGTGCAAGGGACTACTTTGTCGATTTAACAAAAGGATATAATGCCCTTTATGTCTTTCATGGGTGGAGTCCTGCTGCCAAAGAAAAAATAGAAGCAGGCGAAGTAGACGGAATCAATGGCTTATCTTACGATGGAACTCTTTTCAACCGAGCGAGTTTCCGCAAAGCACCACATAATTCCTATATTACCTCAGAGAATATAGAAAAAGGTGCTACCATGCTAAACTACTCACTTGAAGCAACCGTCCCTCCACTTTTATTTTTGAAAGAAGAGGAGACAAACGACTTAAATGGCACCACTACTGACTATGTGAAAATAGAATACTCATCCAGACAAACGACACATGTTGAATATAAATATAATCATACAAATGATCATTACGTAAGGTATAGTGCAGGAGAAAAACTGACTGACCTAGATACATTGGAAGAGATATCTGCGGCTAACATCTTAATCGTGGAAACAGAACATACTGTTTTAGATAAACAGGGAAGAAGATTTATAGATATTGAAAGTGGCGGTCAAGCGGTGCTCATCCAAAAAGGGATACGCTACGACCTGGAATGGAAAATGGCGGAAGGTAAAATCCTTCCTTTTGCAAACGGGCAGCAAGTACCATTAGCTCCAGGGAAAACCTGGATTCAAGTCGTTCCTAATCTGAATATTGTATCTTACTAGTCCTACTAAAAAAAGGAGAATACACTATGCAAATCAACAAATTACGAGGAAAAGAACTGGATCAACTTTTTGAATCTGTCCTCTCACTAAAAGATATCGAAGAATGCTATCGATTTTTTGATGACCTCTGTACCATCAATGAAATTCAATCGCTTGCACAGCGCTTAGAAGTAGCAAGAATGCTTCGCGAAGGGTTTACCTATCATAAAATCGAAACAGAAACAGGAGCAAGCACAGCAACCATCTCGCGCGTAAAGCGTTGCCTAAATTATGGAAATGATGCGTACGAAATGGCACTAGAGCGTGTTGCAGAAGAGAAAAAGGCGAAGGAATTATAATTTTGCGAAAGTGCATATAAAAAGAAGGTGGGTAACACATATTCTGTGACCCACCTTCTTCATATTTATCGGTAATTGGATTCATGCTTAGACCTCATTTGGTCGACGTCTTTATGCACTGCACTTGGATCAACACTTCTTTTTCTTTTTCCAAAATAATCAACTATAGCACCAAAAGCTAGCAAAATGGCAAAACCAATTAGAAACCAGAGCCATACAGGCATTCTGGACACCTCCTCATCAAAGCATATTCTCGAAAACCTTGTTTATGCAACTTTAGAGAAAAACCATGATATATAGAACTAAATACCCATTGAATGAGGGCTTAAAACTGGTCGGGGAGGTCCAGGTGGATAAATGCTTCGTGTTCCTTTTCAAAAAATGGGGGTCACATGCTGTTTCAGGTAAAAAAAGGAGGAAAGTGGAGTTTAGAAACGGAGTCCCACCATAATATCGACGAAAACGCATGGAATATCGACGGTCCCGACAAGATATTGACGAATCTACAAATTCCAACAACCTTCACCCGCCACAACGTGTAGCCTATTGAATACTCGTGTCACAACTTTCTCCCCCCACGGCCTCACATGCACGATTAGTTTCCACCGCAACCCTGCCCCCAGCCAAAATCTCTTACTCTTCATCCCGCACCTCCTCATCCCAAAAAAGGTCCTAACTTCCAGCAAACATTCTTCCTTTCTCTTTTTCGTATTCTAGCCGATTTTGCTATAATAGAGGAATGGTAAAATAGAATGGGGGAAGTTTGCAGTGTTAATGGAAGTAGGCGAGTGGCAGCACGTTTTTAAATTGGATCCAAATAAGGAAATTTCGGACGAAGATTTGGAGCTGGTGTGCGAGTCTGGGACAGATGCTATACTTGTTGGCGGGACAGACGGCGTTACATTAGATAATGTGCTGAGCTTGATGAGCAGGGTGCGCAGATACTCCTTGCCTTGTGCATTGGAAGTTTCTAATATTGAATCTGTCACACCTGGATTTGATTTTTATTTTATCCCAAGTGTCTTGAACAGCCGTAAGACTGACTGGGTAGTCGATCTGCATATAGAAGCCCTAAAAGAATTCGGAGATATTATGAACTGGGAGGAAATTGTGGCAGAAGGCTATTGCATCTTGAACGAGGATTGCAAAGCGGCTAAACTGACAGAGGCGAACACGAACCTCTCGAAAGAAGATGTGATTGCATATGCAAGATTGGCAGAGAGAATGTTTAATCTACCGGTCTTTTACTTAGAATATAGTGGTAGGTATGGCGACCCAGAAATGGTTCAAGCGACGAAGCAAACGCTCGAAAAGACACGGCTATTTTACGGTGGTGGAATTACAACCGCTGAACGTGCCAAAGAAATGGCTGCTTATGCTGATACCATTGTCGTGGGGAATGTCGTGTATGATAACTTACCTGAGGCCCTTAAAACAGTGACTGCTGTTAAAAATAGAAAAGACAACTAAGCGAAAGTTTAGTATGATAGAAGATAAGAACATATGTTTGTTAGGACGGTGAAATCATGCAATATTTAAGTCAAAGGCTGCTTGAGGGCTTAAACCCAATGCAACAGGAAGCAGTAAAGAAAACGGATGGACCATTATTGATCATGGCTGGAGCGGGAAGTGGCAAAACGAAGGTGTTAACGCACCGGATTGCTTATTTAATGGCGGAAAAACAAATAGCGCCTTGGAATATCTTAGCGATTACCTTTACGAATAAGGCAGCACGTGAAATGAAAGATCGTGTGGAAACTATACTTGGCCCAGCTGCGGAAGATATTTGGATATCTACTTTCCACTCCATGTGCGTTAGGATTCTTAGAAGAGATATTGATCGCATTGGTTTCAATCGCAATTTTACGATACTAGACAGTACCGATCAGCTTTCGGTTATAAAAAGTATTTTAAAAGACCGCAATATTGACCCGAAAAAATTTGAACCAAGAACAATCTTAGGGACGATTAGCTCAGCGAAAAACGAGCTATTCAACCCAGAGCAATATGCGAAGCAGCCACTGGGACCTTATGAACAGCAAGTGAGCGAGGTCTACACAGAGTATCAAAAAAGGCTGAAGAAAAATCAGGCTCTGGATTTTGATGATTTGATTATGTCTACCATCCATCTGTTCAAAAGGGTGCCTGAAGTGCTTGAGTACTATCAACGTAAATTTCAGTATATTCATGTTGATGAATATCAGGATACGAACCGTGCGCAGTATACGCTCGTAAATTTACTTGCAGATCGCTTGCAAAATCTATGTGTAGTAGGGGACTCCGATCAATCCATCTATCGCTGGCGTGGGGCGGATATTGCCAACATCCTTTCTTTTGAAAAAGATTATCCAAAAGCAGAGGTTGTATTACTTGAGCAGAACTATCGCTCCACTAAACGCATACTTGAAGCGGCAAACCGTGTGATTGATAACAATATTAGCCGAAAAAAGAAGAACCTATGGACACAAAACGATGAAGGGCAAAAAATTGTCCACTATCAAGCCGATTCTGAGAAATCGGAAGGGCAATTTGTTGTTGGAAAAATGCGAGAACTAATGCAAAAGAATCCTAAACGAACTCTAGGTGATTTTGCCATTCTTTATCGGACAAACGCTCAATCGCGGGTAATGGAGGAAATGCTCCTCATGTCCAATATCAATTACACGATTGTAGGCGGGACAAAGTTCTATGACCGTAAAGAAATTAAAGATATCCTGGCATATCTACGCTTAATAGCTAATCCGGACGATGATATTAGTCTGCAGCGTATTGTTAATGTTCCAAAGCGAGGAATTGGAGCGACGACTGTTGATAAAATTGCAAATTATGCAACAGAGCATGACATATCTATTTTTCAGGCTCTTGCAGAAGTGGACCTCATTGGTGTCAGTGGACGAGCGACTTCTCAGTTGAAGGAGTTCCGTTCCTTAATTGAGAATTATGTACAAATGCAGGAATATATATCGGTCACTGAACTTGTGGAGGAAGTACTCGAAAAATCTGGTTACCGTGACATGCTGAAGGCGGACAAAACCATTGAATCACAAAGCAGACTAGAGAATATTGATGAATTCCTATCTGTTACGAAAAATTTTGAAGAAAAATACGATGACAAAAGTCTTGTGGCATTTTTAACAGATCTAGCCCTTGTGGCAGATATAGACAAATTAGATGAAGAGGATGCCGCCCAGCAGGAAGGGGTCATTTTAATGACACTTCACGCGGCGAAAGGATTGGAGTTTCCGGTAGTATTTTTAATTGGTATGGAGGAGGGTGTCTTCCCGCACAGCCGCTCCTTATTTGAAGAAGCGGAAATGGAAGAGGAGCGCCGCCTAGCCTATGTAGGAATTACCCGTGCAGAAGAAGAACTCTTCCTTACAAATGCGCAGCTGCGGACATTATTTGGTCGAACCAATATCAATCCCCCATCCCGATTTATAAAAGAAATACCAGAAGAGCTCATAGAAAGTCTAGTTATTACGGAATCCCGCCCAACTCCATTTGGCAACAGAACGCAAACGTCCACCCCGTTTGGTGGAGGAAGAGCTGCAGCTGCGCCTGCAAACCCACGTCGAGCATCTACACCTACACGTCCGTTAAAGTCCACAGGCGGAGAAAGTTTGGATTGGATGGTCGGTGACAAAGCGGAACATAAAAAATGGGGCATCGGAACAGTGGTAAGTGTAAAAGGGGAAGGCGACAGTAAGGAACTTGATATCGCTTTTCCAAGTCCGACCGGTATTAAACGGCTATTGGCAAAATTTGCACCTGTAACGAAAGTTCAAGGATAGAAAGGACGAATGTTCATGGAAAGAGAACAAGCGGAAAAACGGGTTCGCGAATTGCACAATGTTTTAAACCAATATAATTATGAATATCATGTGCTTGATAAACCATCCGTTTCAGATGCAGAGTATGATTCCCTTTTACAGGAGCTGTTGAACCTTGAAAAGGAATTTCCGGAGTTCCAATCCGAAGATTCCCCAACACAGCGTGTCGGCGGAAATATATTGGATATGTTCAATAAGGTGGAGCATCGTACCCCCATGCTTAGCCTTGGAAATGCTTTTAACGAACAAGATCTTCGTGATTTTGACCGTAGGGTGAGACAAGCCGTTGGCGATGATATAAAATATGTATGTGAATTGAAAATTGATGGTTTAGCGGTTTCCCTTCGCTACGAAAATGGTTTGTTCGTCCTTGGTGCAACACGGGGGGATGGAACTACTGGCGAAGACATAACCATGAATCTAAAAACGATTAAGTCAATTCCATTACGCTTAAAAGAAGCTGTGACAGTTGAGGTTCGTGGAGAAGCATTCATGCCGAAGCATTCATTTGAGAGATTGAATGCAGCTAAAATGGAACGGGAAGAAGAGCCATTTGCAAATCCACGTAACGCAGCGGCAGGTTCCTTACGTCAACTTGATCCGAAAATTGCCGCTCAGCGAAATCTTGCGGTATATGTATATAGCCTAGCAAATGCTGGTGATACAGACCTTGATTCTCACAGTGAAGCACTTGATTTCCTCGATAAAATGGGATTTAAAACAAACATAGAACGAAAAGTTTGCCATTCTATTGAAGAAGTTTTGGAATATGTCACAGCTTGGACTACAAAACGACCGGAATTATCGTATGATATAGACGGAATTGTTATAAAGGTGGATAACACCGACCATCAGGAGCAGCTTGGCTTTACCGCAAAAAGCCCAAGATGGGCAATAGCCTACAAATTCCCTGCGGAAGAGGTTACCACGAAGCTTTTAAACATTGAACTGAATATTGGCAGAACTGGTGTAGTAACGCCAACTGCTGTTCTCGAACCTGTTCGTGTAGCAGGGACAACAGTGCAGCGTGCATCCTTACATAATGAGGATTTAATCCGCGAAAAGGATATCATGCTCGGAGATACCGTTGTTGTCAAAAAAGCAGGAGACATTATTCCTGAAGTAGTGAACGTATTAGTGGAAAATAGAACAGGGGAAGAGCGTGTCTTTGAGATGCCAACTCACTGTCCTGAATGTGAAAGCGAGCTGGTTCGTATTGAAGGAGAAGTAGCTTTGCGCTGCATTAACCCAAAATGTCCAGCACAAATTCGCGAAGGGCTCATTCACTTTGTGTCACGAAATGCTATGAACATTGATGGGCTTGGTGAAAAGGTGATTGCACAACTTTTCCGGGAAAATCTGATTGAAGATGTTGCAGACCTTTATAAATTAACAAAAGAACAGTTACTGGACCTTGAGCGGATGGGAGAAAAGTCGGCGGACAACCTCATCCAAGCTATTGAAAAAACAAAGAATAACTCCTTAGAGCGTCTACTTTTCGGTTTAGGAATCCGTCTTGTCGGAGCAAAAGCTGCGAAGACATTGTCGCAGGAGTTTGATCATATGGACCGCCTTGCAAACCTTACAAAAGAGGAACTTACGGCCATACATGAAATCGGTGATAAAATGGCCGACTCCATTGTAACTTACTTTGATCAGCCCGAAGTAAAAGAGCTTCTTTTGGAGCTAAAAGAACTTGGTGTCAATATGGCTTACAAAGGGCCGAAGCCAATAAGCGCAGACGAAGTGGACTCTTATTTTGCTGGAAAAACAATTGTCCTGACTGGGAAACTAGAAGAAATGTCCCGAAATGACGCTAAAGTAGCCATTGAACAACTCGGTGGAAAAGTAACCGGAAGTGTGAGTAAGAATACTCATCTAGTCATTGCTGGTGAAGAAGCAGGCTCCAAGCTTACAAAAGCACAAGAGCTAGGAATCGAAGTATGGAACGAGGCGCAAATGCTCAAGGAAATACAATCATAAGAGGTGTTGGAAGTGAAAAGGTTTTTATCGTTGCTCCTTGTTGTTTCCCTCTTTGCCACTGGATGTGTGCCAGGATTTGAAAGACAGGAAGAAGTGGTGCAAGATCCAGCGCAACAAGAAAATATGGAACAAGCCATTGTCCCAAGATATAAAATATCAGATGATTATTATCAAACCATTCTTCCCTATAAGCCAGGAGAAACCCGTGGTCAAATCGCTCCGCGCTTAAGCAGTAGGGTGGATGTGGAAGAACTCGAAACCGGCCTGATGCGAATGGCACAAGATGTATTCCCTTCTGAGAACTATTTATATCAGGAAGGGCAATACATCAAACGAGATGTTGTCCGTTCATGGCTAAATAGAGTGGATCCAAGTGATGAGGACAGCCAAGGATTGAATCCGCCATTGGTTGAAGGAGAAGACACTGAAGAAACAAATGAAAACAGCCCAATTATTCTTGCTCATATTCAAGAGCAAAATTACCTGATCCGCCGCGGCGAAGATCAAGTAGAACTTGGCGGAATAGCGATAGGTATCGCCCTTAACTCTGTCCATTATTATAATCTCACAGCAAATGAAGGTGGTTTCCCAAGGGAGTATACTATTCCAGATGAACAAATAGAGCAAGAAGGTAAGAGAATTGCTGAGGAAGTCTTGAAGCGTATTCGTAACATGGAAGGCCTTGCCAATGTTCCAGTTATTATCGGTCTATACAAACAAAGCCCTGCCAATTCCATCGTGCCTGGAAACTTTATTGCTCAAGCTACTGTTGGGGGAGGCGATGGCACAATTGGAAGATGGGATGAAGTGAAGGAAGAGTACCGTCTTTTCCCAAATCGTCAAACAACCGAGCTATATAGAGAGGATGCCGTTCGTTTCGAAAACTTTAAGCTTGATATTGATGACTACTTCCCTAACCATACGGGTGTAGTCGGAAAAGGGTACTATCAAGACGGCGAGCTCCAACAGCTAGCTATTGAAGTGAATATGGAATTCAACGGTAAGGCGGAGCTTATCGGCTTCACTCAATATGTAACAGGACTATTGCTAGAGCATTTCCCTAACTATATCAATCTACAAGTATCCATCTCTTCCATCAGTGGTCAGGAAGCCCTGGTCGTACGAGATGCCGGTGCTGAAAAACCGTTTGTGCATATTTATTAGAGTAAAAAGCTTACTATTTTCTTGAATAGTAGGCTTTTTGGTGTGCTCCAATGAAAGGAAAATACCATAAATTTAGATGGTATCGAAATGTTCAGGGTGTTTATTGATATATTCCCGAGACTTATCGATATTTTCACAGCATTTATCGATAAATACACAACGTTTTTAGATATTTTCACAACATTTTTAGATATTTTGCCTAGCTTTATCACTATTTTCGTCCAAAACATATACCTGCTTTCGAACTTCTTTGGCAAAATCATATGCTCTAAAGCATACATATAACCTTTGATTAAATGTCGGATAATTAGCACAATTTTGTGTTTGTCCTATCCTGTCTATAGCCAGCAATTTTTCTTTCTATATTAAATAAACAATATTTGAAAGACTAGTAATGATAAGGTAGAATGAGAAATGTATGCAAGCGCTTGTAGAATGCAAAGGAGGGCTAATGTAATGGTATTACCTTACAAACATGAACCATTTACTGATTTCACTAACGAGGAAAATAAACAAGCTTATCTTGAAGGCTTGAAGCTAGTGAATTCTTATTTAGGACAAGATTACGACTTAGTTATCGGTGGAGAGCGTGTTACGACTGAATCAAAAATCGTTTCCGTAAACCCTGCAAATAAAGAAGAGGTTATTGGTCGTGTATCAAAGGCAGATCGTGACTTAGCGGAGAAAGCAATGCAAGTTGCTGATGAAACGTTCAAAACGTGGCGCAAAGTGAAGCCTGAAGTAAGAGCAGACATTTTGTTCCGTGCGGCAGCTATCATTCGTCGTCGTAAGGACGAATTCTCTGCACTTTTAACGAAAGAAGCAGGGAAGCCTTGGAATGAGGCAGATGCAGATACTGCAGAAGCAATTGATTTTCTAGAGTACTATGCACGTCAAATGTTAAAACTAAAAGACGGAATGCCTGTGGAAAGCCGTCCAGGCGAATATAACCGTTATAACTATATCCCACTTGGTGTAGGTGTTATCATCTCTCCATGGAACTTCCCATTTGCAATAATGGCTGGAACTACTGTTGCGGCGATTGTATCTGGAAACACTGTACTATTAAAACCTGCATCCACTACACCTGTAGTTGCAGCTAAATTTGTAGAAGTAATGGAAGAAGCAGGCTTACCTACTGGAGTACTTAACTTCGTACCAGGAAGCGGAGCTGAGGTTGGGGACTACTTAGTAGACCACCCACGTACTCGTTTTATTTCCTTCACAGGTTCTCGTGATGTAGGAACTCGCATCTATGAGCGTGCTTCCAAAGTCAACCCAGGCCAAATTTGGTTAAAGCGTGTAATCGCTGAAATGGGTGGTAAAGATACGATTGTGGTAGATAGCGAGGGAGATCTTGAATTAGCAGCTCAATCTATCGTAAAATCTGCATTCGGATTCTCTGGTCAGAAATGTTCTGCATGCTCTCGTGCAGTAATTGTGGAAGATGTGTATGACCAAGTTCTTAACCGTGCAGTAGAGTTAACAAAAGAACTAACAGTTGGTGATCCAACAGATCCATCCAACTACATGGGTCCTGTTATCGACCAAGCTGCGTTTGACAAAGTAATGAAATACGTAGGCATCGGTAAAGAAGAAGGACGCATTGCAGCAGGTGGAGAAGGGGACAACTCCAAAGGATTCTTCGTACAGCCAACTATCGTTGCAGACGTAGATCCAGAAGCTCGCCTAATGAAAGAAGAAATCTTCGGACCAGTTGTAGCATTTGCAAAAGCAAAAGACTTCGATCATGCGCTTGAAATTGCTAACAACACAGAGTACGGCTTAACTGGAGCGGTAATCACTAATAACCGCGACAAAATTGAGCAAGCTCGTGAAGACTTCCACGTTGGTAACTTATACTTCAACCGTGGTTGTACAGGTGCAATCGTTGGATACCAACCATTTGGTGGATTCAACATGTCTGGTACAGACTCTAAAGCTGGTGGACCAGATTACCTACTACTTCACTTACAAGCAAAAACAACTTCTGAAACTTTATAATAGTAAAAAAGCTGACATTTGCCTAAGTGCTAATGTCAGCTTTTTATATACATAAAAATACTTCTTTTTTTTCATACTAACTATGAATAGAAACTTTACATAGTTAAGGAGAAAAAACATGAAAAAATTAGTTAGTGTAAGTTTGGTTTTCCTATTTTTATTTAGTTGTCTGAATAATGCCTATGCTGCTCCACAAGAAGCGAAAGTTCGAATTTTGCATGCTTCACCCGATGCACAAGCTGTCGATGTTTATATAGACAATAAAGCAGTTGTAAGTGGGGCTAAATTTAAAGATGCAACGAAATACCTCCCAATTGCATCTGGTGCACATAAATTGGAGATTTTTCCGGCGGGTACTAAGGACAAGGCAATTATTTCAAGAGAGCTATCGCTCGATGGCGGGAAATTTTACACGTTAGCTGCTGTTAATAAGCTGAACTCCTTAGAATTAATTGCTGTGGAAGATACGACAAAAGCGCCAAAAGGAAAAACACTAGTCCGATTGGGACATCTTTCACCAGATGCACCAAAAGTCGATGTACGTATCAAAAAAGAGAACAAACTATTTACAGGAGTAGCATTCAAAGATATTACCGTATATCAGCAACTTAAGCCTGGCAAATATGCTTTGGAGATCACCACAACGGATGGGAAAAAAATTCTAGACTTACCTCGGAAGAAATTTGATAAAAACACAGTATATAGTATATTTGTCGTAAATAACGCAAATAAACCGGAAGTCCTATTATTAGTAGATAGTAAATAAAATGAAAAAGCCGTCACTTTTGAAGTGAGGGCTTTTTTTAATAGGGCTATTTTCGAGAACATAGTGAGCCCATGTGATGGAGATCACGCGTGGACCTCGAAAGGTTAGCGAGTTAGCATCAAAGGTACGAGTGATACCTTCAAAGGTTTGCGAAAGACAATCAAAGGTTCGTGAAACACCTTGAAAGGTTTGCAGAACACCATCAAAGTTTTCCAAAAGAACACGAATGGTTTTACGGATGCTTCGAAAGGTGAAGTGAAATCCAATATTCCAAACTGCAGCACGTGAATTAGTAACAGATCTATGATTTTTTAAGATAGTAATTTTCAAACGAACGTCCGATTAATAGTAATGGCTAATCCTTATTGCTATAAGGTTGATAAGTTTTTTTGAGAAATTAACTTTTAAAAAAGGTGTAGTGGTATAATTCACAAACGCGACTAATATCAACAAGAATCGACACAAACCTCTATTCTACAATAGGTTTTTTCAAACAAACGTTTGATTAAGAAATTCTTAACATCTTGCAGCACAAGGCTTCTAGAGAAAAAATCGAAATCAACTTTTCAAAAAGCTATTCTAATAAAAAAGGCCAAGCACGTGGCTGGGCCTTTTTTGTTTATTTATTTTGTTCGTTAGCCAATACTTCTTCCATTTCAGAAAAGCCATCTTGAACTTTTTTATCAGAAGTATTAGTAAGGAGACTAACGATAATGATTGCAAGAGTACTTAAGAAGAATCCAGGTATCATTTCATATAAAACATCTGTTAGACGCTCTCCACCAATAGTGAACGGTCCATAAATCCATATTAGAACAGTGAGAGTTCCAACAAGCATTCCAGCTAACGCTCCCCACTGATTCATACGTTTCCAATATAAGCTTAGTACGATGACTGGACCGAATGCAGAACCAAATCCTGCCCAAGCATTACCAACAAGATTCAAAATCGTATCACTTGGAGTAAGAGATAGCAAAATAGCTACAATCGAAACGAGTAAGACACAAATGCGCCCTACCGTTACAAGCTCTTTATCAGAAGCTTGACGGCGTAAAAAGGTTTTGTAAAAGTCTTCTGTCAACGCACTGGATGTTACAAGCAGCTGTGAAGATACGGTACTCATGATGGCCGCTAAAATGGCAGCAAGTAAGAAGCCGGCCACAAGTGGGTTAAACAGTAACTGGGAAAAGACGATAAAGACCGTCTCTGGATCTACTAGACTCAAATCCGTTAAGCTGACATAAGCGATTCCTACAAAACCTGTAGACATTGCACCAATAATCGTTACAGCCATCCAACTGATACCGATGCGGCGAGCTGTTTTAAGGTCACGAATGGATCTGATTGCCATAAAGCGGACAATGATATGCGGCTGTCCGAAATAGCCAAGTCCCCATGCGAGAAGTGAGATAATACCAAGTACGGTCGTTCCCTTGAATAAATCTAGATAGGATGGATCAAGAGCTCTTACTTCATTTAGAACGACTGCTGGTCCACCAAGGTCTGTTAGTGCTACAAGTGGGACAATGACGAGAGCAAGGAGCATAATAGTTCCTTGTACAAAGTCTGTTAAGCTAGCACCTAGGAATCCTCCAAATAATGTGTAGGCAATGGTGACACCGGCCACTAGAAATAGACCTAATGTATAGTCGACACCAAAAGCACTATCGAAAAGTGTTCCACCAGAAACCATCCCAGCGGAAGTATATAAAGTAAAAAAGATGATAATTACTATCGCAGACACAAATCTTAATATTCGTGATTCATCAAAGAATCGGTTTTCAAAAAAGTCTGGTATCGTAATGGAATCGTTCGCTGTCTCGGTATAGACCCTTAATCTTGGTGCTAAGATAATGTAGTTTAAATAAGCACCTATCGTTAATCCGACTGCAATCCAAACACTCGAAACACCTGAAACGTACATGGCACCAGGTAAGCCCATCATCATCCATCCGCTCATATCGGATGCTCCTGCAGAGAGGGCTGTGACACCTGGACCTAATTTTCGTCCTCCAAGCATATAACCAGATATATCGTCAGTAGATTTTTTATATGCATAAAAACCGATAGCCAACATGGCTATAAAATATAATCCTATTGAAATAAAAACTCCAGTTTCCAAAAACATTCAACTCCTGTATTTCCCGTAAGCAATGGGGTCATTTTTCAGCAGTTTTGGCGCCAAACATGCTTTCATAACGGTTACGAGTATTTAAGCTAACAAAGTATTTCCCTTAATTCAAGGGAGTGAAACCTTTTTCAATAAGCAGAAAACTTCCATACCCCTTGATATAATAGGCATAATCCCATACTGAAAAGAAATTAAAGTAAAACTATTCTGAATTTTTTGCTATAAAGTATTACAACCTGATTTTTTTATAGAATAAAGTTATTTTATCCGTTAAATAAAAAATATATTTATATTATATAAACCAAAAAATCAGGGGGCTGAAAATGGAATACGCATATTTCGATGGTCGTTTTATTCCCATTACCGATGCCGTCATCAGCGTGAAGAATAAGACATTCAATTATGGACTTGGAGCTTTGGAAGGAATTCGCGGATATTGGAATCAAGAGGACCAAAACCTTTATCTTTTCCGGCTAGAAGATCACTTTCAACGGCTACTTAATTCATGCAAAGTACTCTTTATTACTATCCCTTATACGGTGAAGGAACTTTGTGAAATAACAGTAGAATTGATGAAGAAAAATAATGTAAAAAGAGATATTTATATTCGTCCTATAGCATTCATAAACCTACCGTCGTTACGTCCAAACCTTTATAAAACAGAGTATGGCTTGACCATATTTATAGAAGAGGTTGGATATGTAGAAAAGCCGACAGTGAATGCAATGATTTCTTCATGGTTACGAATTGATAATAGTACGATTCCGCCTACTGTGAAGAGCATAGCCGGCTACTTGAATTCTGCACTCGCCTATTCGCAAGCTGTTGCACAAGGGCAAGATGAAGCTATTTTTGTAACAAGGGAAGGAAATATAAGCGAAGCAAGCACGAACAATATATTTATTGTGAAACAAGGAGATATCATTACACCACCACTTTCAGACAGTATTTTGGAAGGAATCACAAGAAACACTATTATGCAGATTGCAAAGCAGGTGAATGGCCACAATGTAAAAGTCAGAAGTATACCTAAATCTGAGATTTATTTTGCTGAGGAAGTGTTTATGACTGGCACCGCTGTCGAGGTGTTACCGGTTAGTGCTATTGACAAAAGACAAATAGGAAACGGAAATAGCGGTCCGATTACGAGCATGCTTCAAAAAAAGTATCTTCAAATTGTCAGAGGGGAAGACAAAAAGTATGAAAGTTTTTTAACGGCTGTTTATCCTTAATCCATCCAGGGCTCTCTATTGCTTGAGGTGACGAAAATCTAGTATGATAGATATATTGTCCAGGTTTCAATAAATTACGGAGGTGAAGAGGATGTCTCGTATTTCTGAAGATCAAGTAAAACATGTTGCCAACTTGGCGAGATTGGCAATCGATGAAGATGAAATAAAAATGTTTACAAGCCAATTAGATGCTATTATTTCTTTTGCAGAACAGCTGAATGAATTGGATACGGAGGACGTATTACCAACCTCTCATGTTCTTCACATGAAAAATGTCATGAGAGAGGATCTAGCGAATAATGGGTTACCTGTGGAGGAAGTATTGAAAAATGCTCCTGACCATAAGGACGGACAAATCCGCGTACCATCCATTATAGAGTAATAAGGAGGGAAACCCATGTCATTGTTTGATAAAAAGCTATCTGAATTACATAGCCTTTTACATAAAAAAGAAATAACCGTATCGGACCTTGTAGATACATCCTATAAACGTATTAATGAAGTAGATGAAAAAGTACAGGCTTTCCTAACGTTGGATGAAGAAAATGCCCGTACCCATGCAAAAGCGTTGGACAAAGCGTTAGGGCTTGAAAAAGAACACGGTCTTTTATATGGATTACCGATTGGAATTAAGGATAACATCGTCACTAAAGGTCTACGTACTACATGTGCCAGTAAAATCCTTGGCGACTTTGACCCGATTTACGACGCAACGGTTGTGGAAAAACTAAAACAAGCTGAAACCGTTACAATCGGAAAAATAAATATGGATGAGTTTGCGATGGGTTCTTCCAATGAAAACTCTGCATTTGCTGCTACTCGTAATCCATGGAATTTAGAATATGTTCCAGGGGGATCTAGTGGGGGATCTGCCGCAGCGGTTGCAGCCGGCGAAGTATTTTTCTCCCTTGGTTCTGATACGGGAGGTTCTATTCGTCAACCCGCTGCTTATTGTGGAGTGGTAGGCCTTAAGCCAACATATGGGCGAGTTTCTCGCTATGGTCTTGTTGCCTTTGCATCCTCGCTCGATCAAATTGGACCGATAACAAGAACGGTTGAAGATAATGCGTATCTATTACAAGCTATTTCTGGACTGGACCCACTGGATTCCACGTCTGCTAATGAAGATGTCCCTGATTTCTTATCTAGTCTGACTGGAGATATAAATGGCTTGAAAATAGCAGTGCCAAAAGAATACTTAGGACAAGGTGTGAGCGAGGAAGTCCGTCAATCAGTGCTGGATGCCCTCAAAGTGTTGGAAGGATTAGGGGCAACGTGGGAAGAAGTGTCCTTACCACATTCTAAATACGCGCTTGCCACTTATTATTTATTGTCTTCTTCTGAAGCATCCGCTAACCTTGCCCGTTTTGATGGGGTGCGTTATGGGCATAGAACCGATAATGCTAAAAACCTTCTCGAGATGTACAAGCATACAAGAAGTGAAGGATTTGGACCTGAAGTAAAACGCAGAATCATGCTCGGTACATATGCACTAAGCGCAGGCCACTATGATGCGTACTATGTAAAAGCGCAAAAGGTTCGAACCTTAATTAAGCAAGATTTTGAAGATGTTTTTGAAAAGTATGATGTGATAATTGGACCAACTACGCCAACACCTGCTTTTAAAATTGGTGAAAATACCAAAGATCCATTAACGATGTATGCCAATGATATTTTAACCATTCCGGTAAACCTCGCAGGAGTGCCTGGAATATCCGTACCTGCAGGATTTGTCGATGGACTACCAGTAGGATTGCAAATTATCGGTAAACACTTTGATGAAAGTACTATTTACCGCGTTGCTCATGCATACGAGCAAAGTACCATTCATCATAAACAAAAACCGCAATTGTAAGGGGTGAGACAATGAAATATGAAACGATAATTGGACTTGAAGTACATGTTGAATTAAAAACGAAATCAAAAATATTTTCCGCTAGTCCGAACGAATTTGGAGCAAAGCCGAACTCCAACACAAGTGTCGTGGAATTGGGTTACCCTGGTGTACTTCCTGTTTTGAACAAGCAAGCAGTGGAGTATGCGATGAAGGCAGCGATGGCCCTTAACTGTGAGGTAGCCACAGACACAAAATTTGACCGGAAAAATTACTTTTATCCAGATAACCCGAAAGCATATCAAATTTCCCAATATGATAAGCCTATCGGCGAAAATGGCTGGATTGATATCGAAGTGAACGGGAAAACAAAAAGAATTGGTATTACAAGGCTTCATTTAGAAGAAGATGCAGGTAAGCTCATGCATACTGGTGATGGCTATTCCCTTGTGGACTATAACCGCCAAGGAACACCATTAGTGGAAATTGTATCAGAGCCAGAAATTCATAGTCCAGAAGAGGCTTATGCATATCTCGAAAAGCTAAAATCCATCATTCAATATATAGGTGTGTCTGATTGTAAAATGGAAGAAGGCTCCTTGCGTTGTGATGCCAATATCTCTTTACGTCCAGTTGGCCAAAAAGAATTTGGAACTAAAACAGAGCTGAAAAATCTCAACTCCTTTAACTTTGTGCAAAAGGGCTTAGAGCATGAAGTAGTGCGTCAAGAGGAAGTGCTTCAAGCAGGCGGGACTATCCAACAGGAAACTCGCCGCTATGACGAAGCAACGAAAAAGACGATTTTAATGCGTGTAAAAGAAGGATCTGACGACTATCGTTACTTCCCAGAGCCAGATCTAGTAGCTCTTCACATTGATGATGAATGGAAACAACGAGTTCGCGGTGAAATTCCTGTTTTACCTGATGAACGGAAAAAACGCTACATCGATGAGCTTGGACTGCCAGCATACGATGCACAAGTACTTACCATTACAAAGGAAATGTCCGATTTCTTTGAAGGAACAGTGGATGCTGGGGCAGACGCGAAGCTTGCCTCTAACTGGTTGATGGGGGAGGTTTCTGCCTACTTAAACGCTGAAGGCAAGGAGCTGATTGATACCGCATTGACCCCTCAAGGCCTTGCTGGAATGATCAAGCTTCTTGAAAAAGGAACGATATCATCCAAAATCGCCAAAAAAGTTTTCAAGGAACTCATTGAAAACGGAGGCGACGCAGAAAAAATCGTCAAAGACAAAGGACTTGTCCAAATATCGGATGAAAGCACTTTACGTGCCATGGTGAGTAATGCATTAGATGCTAACCCGAAATCTGTTCAGGACTACAAGGAAGGAACAGAAAGGGCCATCGGCTTCCTCGTCGGGCAAATTATGAAAGCTTCCAAAGGGCAAGCAAACCCGCAAATGGTAAACACGCTATTGCTGGAGGAAATAAAGAAAAGATAATAAATAGAGCTCCGCTTAAGCAGGCGGAGCTCATTATATTTATACTAGATTCAAGCTCCCTTAAAACCCGCGAACATCCCCCATGTGTTCCTCTAACGTGATGTCTTTTGTAAAAATCTCAGTTGCCATATCAATCCCAACATATCGGAAATGCCAAGGCTCAAAAGCATAACCAGTAATATCGGTTTTCCCTTTCGGATAGCGTAAAATAAACCCGTAATGGTGCGCATTTTCAGCAAGCCATTTTCCTTCTGCAGTGTTTTCAATCTCTTCCACAAGCTCCAATCCAACACTTTTAGCCGTAATATCCATTGCTAAGCCTGTTTGATGTTCGCTTGTCCCTGGAAGTGCTACATATAAAACAGCCCGATCATAGCCAGAAGTGGCAATCTCATTTTGAAAAATGGTCGATTGTGTTTCAAACGAGCGGAAGCCCGACCGTGCATAAAGCTCAATGCCATCACCTCTTGCAGCCTGAAACATTACTTCCAATGACTCCGCAGCTTCAGCCCGGAGCTTAGAGCGATCACTATTTTCATTACCAAATGAAAAAGGAACATTAGGTTTCACTAAATCCCCAGGCCGGTAACCCTCCGGAAGTGACCAAAACTTGTTAACCATCACATCCATTGCCTCAGGATTAGATACGACTGGGAGTGCTTCAGGTTCTTCGGTTCCAGGAGGTTCCTCATTCTCACTATCCACATTCTCATCCAATTCCACCATAAAATCATTCGGTATTTCAGTAAAAATGTCAGAAAAGCTACTCTTCATAGGATGCTTCTCAGCAATCAACACTTCTTTCTCTACAAAAAGATTTTCACAACCAGTAAACAGACTCAAACTAATCCCGTATATTACCAATTTTTTAAAAGTTTTCAATGTACTGCCCCTTTATTTAGTATAAAATGAAGAAGGTGAGTGCTATATCAACACATGTTTTCGGTTTTTTCGCTAGCCAAAGTATATATAAGTGCCTGTCTACTCTTTGCAACATGAAAGAAGGGGAAACCTATCGTTAGTGTCCACACCGAGCGCCTTTGCAACACGAAAGAAGAGGAAATCCATCGTTAGTGTCCACAAACAGGGCCTTTGCAACACGAAAGAAGAGGAAATCCATCATTAGTGTCCACACCGAGTGCCTTTGCAACACGAAAGAAGAGGGAATCCGTCATTAGTGTCCACAAACAAGGCCTTTGCAACACGAAAGAAGAGGGAATCCATCATTAGTGTCCACAAACAGTGCCTTTGCAACACGAAAGAAGAGGAAATCCGTCATTAGTGTCCACAAACAAGGCCTTTGCAACACGAAAGAAGAGGAAACCCACCATTAGTGTCCACAAACAAGGCCTTTGCAACACGAAAGAAGAGGAAATCCACCATTAGTGTCCACAAACAGTGCCTTTGCAACACGAAAGAAGAGGAAATCCATCATTAATGTCCACAACCAAAAGCACTTTCACTTTTGACCCACATTTTTCATCAGTAATCAATTCTACTATTATTTTACTATTATCCCTTTTATAAAAGGGCTTTTGTAGAAAAAGATAGATAAATAGAAATCTTTTTTGAAACCTTTAGGAGTATTGACCCGTATATAATAGCGGAAGGAAAATTGGTAAGAAATCAGGATTCATATCTCTAGGAAAGGAAACGATGGCCTATGACAATGTTTGGGATGGATATGATGACTCTGTACTTTTGGTGTCTCATTATCTTTGGTGGCTTAACGCTAATTTATATTCTGCTCGCAGATGTAGTGGATGGGATATTTGATGCAACACCTGTTGATCCAGCTCTTATTTTTTCATTCTTTACTGTGTTTGGTGCTACAGGTTATTTATTGGAGAAATTCTCCCCAATCTCAGGGTGGTTAGTATTAGTCATTACTACAATAGCAGCCCTGTTATTAGTCATACTGCTTCACATTTTTGTTTTTGTACCAATTAGATCTGCAGATTCATCACTCGGATATTCAGATGATGATTTAAAAGGAAAGCTTGCTAAGGTAATCATCTCGATTACGAAAGATGGATTTGGAGAAGTGGTGCTAAGCATTGGTGGGAGCACCGTTTCCAGATCAGCTCAGAGCTTTGAAAATGAAGCTATTGCATATGATACAGAGGTCCTGATTATCGAAGTCCAAACCGGGGTGGTTTCGGTCACTCCATATGAAAAAGTACTAGAAAACTATAACCAATAAGGGGGAAAAACAGATGGAATTAGGTATAGGTTTAGAAGTGCTTATTATCATCGGTGCCGTCGTCGCACTAATCTTTGCTTTGATTGTTGTTTTTGTCGCTCGCTACAAAACAGTTGGTCCTGACGAGGCGTTAATTATCACTGGTAGCTACCTTGGTGGAAAAAATGTTCATACTGACGAATCAGGGAATAAAATTAAAATTGTAAGAGGTGGCGGTGCTTTCATCGTACCGGTATTCCAACAATCCGAGCCACTAAGCTTACTATCTATTAAACTAGATGTTAGAACTCCAGAAGTATATACAGAGCAAGGTGTACCAGTTATGGCTGATGGTACAGCGATTATTAAAATCGGAAACTCCATCGGCGACATCGCTACAGCTGCCGAGCAATTTTTAGGCAAAATTAAAGAAGACCTAGAAAACGAAGCACGTGAAGTACTAGAAGGTCACCTTCGTTCCATTTTAGGATCTATGACAGTGGAAGAAATTTATAAAAATCGTGAAAAATTCTCACAAGAGGTGCAACGTGTTGCTTCTCAGGATTTAGCGAAAATGGGACTTATCATCGTATCCTTCACTATTCGTGACATTCGCGATAGCAATGGATACTTAGAATCCCTTGGTAAACCACGTATTGCGCAAGTTAAGCGTGATGCTGATATTGCAACTGCAGAAGCAGATAAAGAAACGCGCATTAAGCGTGCGGAAGCGGCTAAAGATGCTCAACGTGCTGAGCTTGAGCGTGCGACTGAAATCGCAGAAGCAGAAAAAACAAATCAAATGAAGGTTGCGGAATATCGCCGTGAACAAGATATTGCAAAAGCACGTGCTGACCAAGCGTACCACTTAGAGGAAGCGCGCGCGAAGCAGGAAGTAACAGAACAGCAAATGCAAATCCAAATCATTGAGCGTCAAAAGCAAATTGAGCTTGAAGAAAAAGAGATCCTTCGTCGTGAGCGTCAATACGATTCTGAAGTGAAAAAGAAAGCAGATGCGGACCGCTACTCTGTTGAGCAGGCCGCAGCAGCTGATAAAGCGAAGCAAATTGCTGAAGCAGATGCCAACAAATACCGAATTGAAGCAATGGCGAAAGCTGAAGCGGAAAAAGTACGTATGGATGGTGTTGCGATAGCAGACGCGCAAAGAGCACAAGGGGAATCTGAAGCAGAGGTTATCCGTCTGAAAGGTCTTGCAGAAGCAGAAGCGAAAGAAAAGATTGCGGAAGCATTCGAACAATTCGGTCAAGCGGCGATCCTAGACATGATTATCAAAATGCTTCCTGAATATGCGAAGCAAGTTGCTGCTCCACTTGGAAACATCGATAAGATTACAGTTGTGGACACTGGCAGTAACGGTGAAAACAGCGGAGCGAACAAAGTTACAGGCTATGCAACTAATCTAATGTCTACTCTTCAAGAATCCTTAAAGGCATCATCTGGTATTGATGTAAAAGAACTAATTGAAAACTTCTCTGGAAAAGGCAACGTGCGTAACAGCATCGACAGCCTTACCAATGAGATTGCATTCAAAAAGAGCGAAGAGAAAAAAACAGAAGAAGAATAATATGGCATAGTAAGAGCCCCTGACAGATTTTAACGCTGACAGGGGTTTTCTTTTAAGCAGGCAATTTGATTTAGATTTTTCTGTCGATACTAGCAACTATCGAAATTTTCGTTTTAATTGCATATTCTGCAGGGAATAGGCTAATATGTTATCAGTAGTGAGAAAACAGTCATTTTACAAAATTTAGAGACATAGATGTAGAAATACTAAAAATGAGTTCGGTCTTTCTGTTGAAAACGCTTGCCATTATAGGCGCTAACCCCTGGGGAAAGCGGAACGAAAATAAGGATAGGTAACGAAGAGTATATATAAAAGCGGGATTAGTTAAATACAAGTTTAGGATGATGGGAATGAAACGAGCAAGGGTAATATATAATCCAACCTCTGGGAGAGAACTATTCAAAAAACACTTACCAGAAGTGTTGGTTAGATTAGAAAAAGCAGGCTATGAAACTTCCTGCCATGCGACTACATGTCATGGTGATGCAACGGAAGCTGCTCGAGTGGCAGTGGAGCGAAAATATGACCTTGTGATAGCGGCAGGCGGGGATGGCACAATCAACGAAGTGGTGAACGGATTAGGAGAGCAAGACTACCGTCCTGTGTTAGGCATCATTCCAGTTGGAACGACCAATGACTTTGCAAGGGCATTAGGCTTGCCTCGTGACGATATTTTAGCTTGTGTGGATGTAATTACGGAAGGTGTACCAATGCCGGTTGATATTGGGAGAGCAAATGACCAGTATTTTGTGAACATCGCAGGTGGCGGAAAGATTACCGAGCTATCCTATGAGGTCCCAAGTAAACTGAAGACGGTGCTCGGACAGCTTGCATATTACTTAAAAGGAATAGAAATGCTACCTTCCATTCGTCCTACCAATGTTACGATTGAATACGATGGGAAGGTATTCGAAGGAGAGATCATGCTTTTCCTCGTATCTCTCACCAATTCAGTAGGTGGGTTTGAAAAGCTTGCTCCAGATTCCTGCTTAAACGATGGCATGTTTGATATGATTATTCTAAAAAAAGCAAACATCGCGGACTTCATCCGAATTGCAACAATGGCCCTACGTGGAGAACATATAAAGGACCCTTCTGTCATCTACACAAAAGCCAACCGAGTCAAAGTGCACACCAATGAAAAGATGCAGCTTAACTTAGACGGAGAATACGGTGGTCTCCTCCCAGGAGAATTTGTCAACCTCTACCGTCACATCGACGTTATGGTCACAGAGCAACGCAAACAAAAAGAAATGGACAAATGCCAATAGGAAGCGGGGGAACCTTTCCCCTGCTTCCTTTTTGCTGTTTTTTACAGCTGTTTTTTCAATGCCAAATACACACGATATCCATCTGAAGGCATACCGCCGACTGGATGCCACCATTTTGGATAGCGAAACGGAATAATTGTACTTAAAAATAGAATTAAATTATAGAGAAAAACACCTGTCAGCAAATTAATTAATGTTTCGTGCGCGACATAGTACTGAGAAAAAAACGTTGCAAGGGAAAGGAATATGCTCACCAATGGTCCACCTAAATGGGAAATAACCCTTTGAATTTTATTGGGTTCTGAGTAATTCTTTCTTAAACCAAAAATCCCCAGAATTTAGAAGATTTTTTAGCGTTCTAGACCCATGCCTCCTCCTTCGCATCTATGGTAAGATATAGATAATATGAAAAGAGTGGAGGCGGAGTAATATGGTTAGGTTCATGTGTGTTCTCCTTTCATTCATCCTTTTAGCTGGATGTATGGTAGAAACGAAAGCCTCAGAACCCACACTTCAAATTACAAACCTATCAGTTATTATGGATGATAATGAGGATGGAACAGTTCACTACGCACACTACTCCATGATTCTTACATACAATGAAACATTGAAACTAGATGAGGCTACATTAGAGCCTTTGGCTGCAGGTTGGATTGAAGAGAGAATGTTAGACCATGAAATTGAATTAGCAGAAGTGGTCACTTCTGGGGAGTTAAAGCTAGAAGGAAAAGTGATCTTTGATGCTACTGATTTAACTAAGGATGAGATGGTTTCTTTTGAAGAACAAGAAGAGACCATTCAGGGTGTTATCTTTGAATCGAAATCTGGAGCGATGTATCAAGCGGTAATAATAGATGACGAAACAAAGCTACGTAAGATTGGGAAGTAACTAGCATCTATGTTTAATTCGGACAATATTGCCAATACTTTAAATAATAGATTGACAATATTTGCACAACTCCGCTATAATTTTTTCTAATATCAAAACAGTGAAGAGGAATAGTAAAATGAGTTCGACTATTCAAGAGAGGGCGCCACTTGGTGGAAGGAGCCTATAGTAGAGCATTTGAACCTACCTCCATAGTTCTGCATCCGAATAAGGTGCAGCGGTCTAATACCGTTACCAAACAATGAGAGTAAAGCCTTGCTTTGAATAAGGGTGGTACCGCCAGGAATGGTCCCTTATGAAAAGCGGGGCTTTTTTTGTTTATCCTAAAATTCAGGGCTTTCATCAATCGTTTTAAATGCCCGAAAAACTAAAATTAAGGTGAGCCGGGCACACATCAAGCGAATAAGTGCCCAAAAAACGAAAAAGTAGAAAAGCCGGGCACACATCAAGCGAATAAGTGCCCGAAAAACGAAAAAGTAGAAAAGCCGGGCACACATCAAGCGAATAAGTGCCCAAAAAACGAAAAAGTAGAAAAGCCGGGCACACATCAAGCGAATAAGTGCCCGAAAAACGAAAAAGTAGAAAAGCCGGGCACTTATCAAGCGAATAAGTGCCCGAAAAACGAAAAAGTAGAAAAGCCGGGCACTTATCAAGCAATAAAAGCCCAAATTTACAAAGTACTCTCGTTGTACCAAAAACAGGTATGATGCGTTGAAAAGGATATCCCAACACAGCAAAAAAGGAAGAGGTGTCACCCACAATGTCAAAAAAATTCGTTGAAAAAATCACAAGCATGGATGAGGATTTTGCACAATGGTACACAGATGTTGTCACCAAAGCAGAGCTCGTCGACTACTCCAGTGTTAGAGGAAGCATGATCATCAGACCATACGGATACGCACTTTGGGAAAATATTAAAAATGAGCTTGATCAAAAAATTAAAAAGACAGGTCACGAAAATGTGTATATGCCACTTTTTATTCCTGAGAGTCTGCTCCAAAAAGAGAAAGATCATATTGAAGGCTTTGCCCCAGAGGTAGCATGGGTGACGCATGGAGGAGATGAAAAACTTCAAGAAAGACTAGTCGTGCGTCCAACTTCTGAAGTGTTATTCGGAGAACATTATAAAAATATCATCCATTCTTACCGCGATCTTCCAAAGCTTTATAACCAATGGGCTAATGTTGTACGTTGGGAAAAAACGACGAGACCGTTCCTAAGAACCCTTGAGTTCTTGTGGCAAGAGGGGCACACCTGTCATGAGACTGACGAAGATGCACAAGATGAAACAGTGAAAATGCTTAATGTGTACGCAGAAATTTGCGAAAACTACTTGGCAATCCCAGTCATTAAAGGACAGAAAACAGAGAAGGAAAAATTTGCTGGTGCCAAACACACCTACACGATTGAAAGCTTGATGCATGACGGAAAAGCGCTTCAGTCCGCTACTTCGCATCATCTTGGTGACGGTTTTGCAAAGGCGTTTGGCATCCAATTTTTAGACCGTGAAGGAAAACAACAGTATGTTCAGCAAACTTCATGGGGCTTCACGACTCGAATTATTGGTGCAATGATTATGGTCCATGGTGATGATAGAGGGCTAGTTGTCCCACCTAAAATTGCGCCAACGCAAGTAATGATTGTACCAATCGCACAGCATAAAGAAGGTGTGTTAGACTTTACCTATGCGTTAAAAGAACGTCTTTCCCAATCACTTCGAGTCGGCATTGATGCCAGTGACAAAAAGCCTGGTTGGAAGTTCAATGAATACGAAATGAAAGGAATTCCTCTTCGTTTGGAGGCAGGACCACGTGATATTGAACAACAACAGGTCGTACTTGTGCGCCGTGATACCGGGGAAAAACTAGTTACACCAATAGAAGGATTAGAAGTGAAAATTCATGAGGTGCTAGCTGACATTCAACAAAACCTATTGGAAAAAGCACGCACACACCGCGAAACTAAAACAAGTACTGCTACAACATTTGAAGATTTCAAAGTGCAAATAGTAGAAAAAGCTGGTTTCATTAAGGCGATGTGGTGTGGAAACCAGGCTTGTGAAGATAAAATTAAGGAAGAAACTAGTGCCACATCCAGATGTATGCCTTTTGAACAGGAACAGGTGGCACAAACCTGCGTTTGCTGTGGAAAAGAAGCGGAGCATCTGGTCTATTGGGCAAAAGCGTATTAATCTGGAGGAGAGAATTGCATGCAGCTTGAACAATATATTGATCGTAGAAAAACCCACTCTGTCAAATGGTTCATCGAGGATCAAGATATCCTTCCATTATGTATAGCCGACATGGATTTTCAAGTGTCAGAGGAAATCGTACATGCTATCAGTCAAAAAGCTACCCATGGTATATATGGCTACAGTACGTTTTGTGCTAGATACTATGATGCAGTGGAGTATTGGTGGAAAACACAGTACGACTGGGAATTAAAGAAGGATTGGATTTCATTCAGCCCAGGGATTATTCCAGGGATGAACTTGCTACTGAAAGCTTTAACGAAACCAGGGGATGCTGTCATTGTTCAGGATCCCGTCTACTACCCGTTTTTCTCCACAATAGAAACACAGGGCTGTAAGATATTAACGAATTCACTTCTTTATGAGAACGGCACATACCGAATGAATTTTGAAGATTTCGAGCAAAAAGCTTCCCAACCAAATACGAAAATGTTCATATTATGCAGTCCTCATAATCCTGTTGGGAGAGTATGGACCTCGGAAGAATTGCGCCAAATTGGAGACATATGTGAGAGGCATGGAGTATTAGTCATCTCTGATGAAATGCATGGAGATTTAACCTACAATGGCCATAAACATATTCCGTTTGCGAAAGTTCAGCCAAAACATCTTTCCATCTCGGTGACATGTGCGGCGCCAAGTAAAACCTTTAATATTGCAGGTATGCAAAGCTCTATTTTCATCATTCCTAATAAGGAAATAAAAGAAAAATATGAGGAGCTTTTAATTGGTTACGGACTTATGCGGCCCAATGCCTTTGCTGTAGAGGGGACAATAGCTGCTTACTACAAAGGCTTACCGTGGCTTCAAGAAGTGAAAGGATACTTAGAAAGTAACCTACGATATGTTTGTTCTTATTTGGAAGAGCATATACCATCCATTAAAGTAGTCCAACCTGAAGCGACTCATTTAATCTGGCTGGATTGTCGGAATCTTGGAATTCCACCTGAAGAACTGCATACCTTCTTCTTAGAAAAAGCAAGAGTCAGACTAGATGAAGGCACGAAATTTGGAAGTGGTGGCTATGGTTTTGAACGAATCAATATTGCTACACCACGGGAAGTATTAACAGAAGCGCTGCTTAGAATGAAAGCTGCAATTAAGGAAAGAGAAAGCATGTGAATATACTGTTCATCTATCCAAAATAATGGTATAATTTAATTATACTTTCCGTACGCAACCTAAGTCTTTAGACTGCTTAAAGAGCCATTCTTTGAGCTATTCTAAAGGCTTTTTTGTTGTGTCTGGATGCTGTAAAGGAGAGTTACTATATGGAAAACTTGCCTTGCAAGGGCTGTAAGGGAATGTGTTGTGGGCCTGTACCTATTACACAAAAGGAGCTTTTGAAAATTCAAAAAGCAATAAAAAAAATGCCTGTTAAAAAACGGTTGGAGTTAAGGAACCAAAAACGTTTTTTTGGAACATGCATTTTTTTTGATGAACGAAACGATCGATGTGGCATTCATTCGATCCGTCCTTCCATTTGTCAGGCATTTGGTTATTATCAAAATTTAGTTTGCTTTAAAAGTCCCCAAACTGCTTCAGCCCAAAAGTACGAAACTAGTGAAGCATCTATAGGTATACTAAGTGTGGATTTTACTTGGAAGGATTTTTCCTAATTAAAGGATTATTGTGGTAAAGAAGGGTATTACTGATTTTTGTTGAATAACTTAATTCAGGGCAAAGCTTACCTAATGTTTTTTGTACAAGCCATGGACCTTATTGTATACTTTAAAGATTGGGAAAATAATAGTCTAAAAGGATGATTGTCATGTTAGACAGCTATTTATTGGAGGCACGTGAGAGGTGTCTTAAAAATAGATTAGATCCAAATGTTCTTCCCTCCTTTGTGAGTATAGCGCAAGAGGACTTAGGCAAAATTCAAATGGATTACAAAAAAATATTGGACATCACACGATTGTTTATGAATAAATTTTTGGAAAATTGTCAAGGCATACCCTTACTTGTTGGGATAACCGATGATAAGGCAAACATTATCGAATACTTGGGTGATCCAAGCATAGAGGATACGGTAGTGAATCAACTAGGTCTATCAAAAGGTGTATGCTTTGCAGAAGAGCAAGCTGGAATCAACTCCATTGCGGCAGCAATTAATCTTGCTATGCCTGTTCAAATAATTGGGGAGGGGCATTTTCATGATTTCCTCAAAGAAACTGCCTGCTATAGTGCGCCACTGTTTCACCAAAATAAAGTGATTGGCACGATTTCCTTAATGACGTTCATACATGTGGCAAATCCATTAATCATGGCTTCTTTAGTAACGGTCGTCGATTCTATCCAAAGAGAAATGGACCTCCTTGAGAAAAACAGGTACTTGGATGAGTTAAACCATATGATGCTAGAACAGTCCACAACAGGCTATATCGTAATTGATAGCAATGGGACCATCGTGAAAATTAACCCAAAGGCTGAGAGCTTTTTAGGTGTGTTACAGTGTCAAACGTGTACCTCCATTAAAGAAATAAGCCAATTAAGTCAAGTATATACTTCATACATAGAAGGGAAATCCGTCCAGGATTTCAAAATAGTATTTCAAAATGAAACAGATACTCTAACATGTCTAGTTGATTTCTTTCCTTTCCAGGAAGGGACAATCATACAACTGCATGACATAACAGAATATATTAAAACAGAAGCATATATTCAAAATGCCGAAAAACTAACAATCGTTGGACAGCTTGCTGCAGGAGTTGCACATGAAATAAAAAATCCCCTTACCACTTTAAAGGGATTCATCCAACTGAGAGCTGGTGAGAGTGGCACATTTCCAGAAATCATGCTCAATGAAATTAATAGAATTGATCAGATTACCAACGAATTTCTCGTACTTTCAAGACCTACTATCCAAGAGAAAGATTGGCATAATCTGTGCGATTTGATAAGTGAAATTGGCGTATTATTGTCCAGTTTTGCAATCACCAAAAATGTGGAAATTATATACGATTTCCAAGAGACTATGCCTATCTATTGCGATGGTAACCAACTGAAGCAAGTATTTATTAATCTTGTGAAAAATAGTGTGGAAGCAATGGGACAGAACGGAAAGCTCATAATTAGTGTTAAATCCATGGAAGATGACCAACTCCTGATTCGTTTTAAGGATGATGGTATCGGCTTTTCCAACCAAATTCGCAAACGACTAGGACAGCCTTTTCTGACAACGAAAAAAAGTGGCAATGGTCTTGGATTAATGGTTTGCAAACGAATTGTGGAAACCATTCATAATGGCGAAATCCAAATTGGGAACGCTAAAAATGGTGGTGCAGTGGTGGATATTATTCTGCCGCGAGAGGCTCTATAGCTTTAACCATGGTGTGGGGGATCAAGTGGAAACCATTTTTCCTCATTTATGGCTGAAAGAAAGAGTTGATATAAGTTAAGTCCGGATCATTGTCCTGGGCTTTTTTTATTTGAATGTTAAAAACTTCTTACGCTTATGTATCGTCTAATTGGTAGTAAAAGAGGTGAAGCTGTTGGATTTATTGTTAGAAAAAATAGATTGTAATGACTCAGAAGAAGTGATGGATTACTTAATGGAAAAGTACGGTCAAGATATTTTGTTTTTGGCATTTTCATATGTGAAAAATAATGAAGTGGCACAGGACTTAACACAGGAAATTTTTATTAAATGTTTTCGAGCTTTACATACATATAAAGGGGCATCTTCTGTGAAAACATGGATTTGGCGTATTGCTATAAATCATTGCAAAGATTACTTGAAAAGCTGGCATTATCGTAATGTTATGGTGAGTAACAATCATTGGGAGAATAGTAGAACTAGTAATGAGAGTGTAGAAACGGTAGTTATACATAAAGAGGAAGATGAAATGCTATCCCGGGCGGTCCTACAATTGCCTGTCAACTACCGTGAAGTTCTCTATTTATATTATTTTGAGAATCATTCATTAAAAGAGTTAGAGGTTATTCTTAAAGTTAACATTAACACAATAAAAACAAGATTACGAAAGGCTAAGCAACTCCTAAAAAAAGTATTAGAGGAGATTGATGATGGAAGATAAATTAAAACGTCTGCGAAAATCAATGGAAAACACGGTAATGAAAGAACTAATTTTCGAAAAAAAGCAAATGGATGCCATTCGCAAAAGTATCAAAAACGATTACAGATTAGCGATATTGCAGCTTCTGCGAACAGAAAAATCTGGAGCAGAAGTTATCAAAGGATTAAGGGCTCGAGGAATTACGGCTTTTGAAGATTTAGAGGGAATGCTTTTTACTTCCTTGCATGACTTAGAACAGCAACATGTTCTAGAAAGTTACTGGGTGGAATCAGAAAAACGATATAAGCTGGCAAGAAAAGGACATAAATTGCTTGAAGAGTTAGAAGGGGAAACAAGAAAAAGTTTGAGTGAAAAGCTTCAGGAATTGTGGAGTGGAGGCAGCAATAGATGAACAAATCCCAGTTTCTCTTTTCTGTTACGCAATGGATTAAATCAAAAGAGGCAAAAGCTCTTGTAGAAAAAGAATTAAGCTTCCATCTTCAAATCAAAACGAAAGAATATGCGCTCAAAGGATTTAGCACGTCAAATGCGGAAAGCAAAGCAATAAAAGAAATGGGTAATCCGACCACAATAGGAAAGAAATTTAATCACCTTTATAGACCAATGATTGATTGGAGTATTATTGGTGTATTTGTTTTCCTATTGCTCGCAGGGTTTATATTACTGTATCTTCTCGAAGGGTCGGGCTACCATTTATCTTGGAGCAATAAAATCACTTATGTTTTAATAGGTTTATTTATTGCAGGTATCATGATGTTTTTAAACTATGAATCATGGTTGAAATATAGGGCAGCATTCCTAATAATGACGGTTGTTTATCTTTTGTTCTTGACGCAATTTAATGAGCGATTCAGCGACTTCATTTGGTTTATTGATAGACCGTTCTTATTAAGTACTAATTTAAACTCAAACCTGGCTATTCCATTATTATTAATAGCAGTTGCAGGCTTCTTGGCTAAGCCGCTTAGAACAAGGGAATGGTTATTCCTCGTCATTTCACTAATGTTCTCTTTTGCCTTAATAATATCTCTTTTTAACGTTGCGATGTTCGGTGCATTTATTGTGATGATAGCTGGAATGCTTCTCTACCGTAAAATGTTTAAAACAATATTTACTTTTATAGCTCTTTTTTCCCTTCCATTCGTTGCTCTTCCAAATTCTATATATCATCGGCACAGAATACTTGCGATGCTTGAAGGTGACAATTACGCAATTTCAATTGCAAGAAAAATATTAATGGAAGCTTCTTGGTACCCTAAGGGTCTTTCAGAGGATACCATGCTTCCTCATACTGACTTTGCGGCCTTAACGATAGTATACGGGACAGGTTACATCATATCTCTAATAATATTGGGAGCATTACTATTTTTGATAATAAAAGCTTTAAAAATATTGAAGGAAATTAAATCTGAATTTGGGCGACTTCTTATCGTTGGAAGTACAACCCTATTTGCCTATCAACTTTTCTATAACTTAGGAATGGTTATAGGAGTGCTGCCTCTAATGTCTGTTCCATTACCTTTTTTAAGTTATGGATTCCTTCCAATCTTGTTAAATGCTATATTTATAGGAATATTACTTAGTACTTATAGAAGAAAGAATTTCATTCCAACTAATATTTAGAAAGAAGGATGCATACATTGAAAGTTCTTGAGACTGAGCGTTTAATTATACGAAGGTTAACAACAAATGATGCAGAATTTATTCTTAAGCTGCTGAATGAACCGTCCTGGATACAGTTCATCGGCGATAAGGGGATAAAAACACTTGATGATGCACGAAAGTATATTGAAGAAGGTCCTATGGCTATGTATAAACAAATAGGTTTCGGTCTTTTTGTAACAGAGTTAAAAGAGAACGGAACTCCGATTGGATTATGTGGACTTATTAAAAGGGATGGATTGGAAGATGTTGATATTGGGTATGCTTTCCTTCCTGCCTTTTGGTCAAAAGGATATGCCTATGAAGCTGCCGATGCAGTGAAGCTCTATGGAAAAGAAGTACATGGTCTTAAGCGTCTCGTAGCAATAACCTCCCCTGATAATTTGAGTTCTGGTAAACTTTTAGAAAAAATAGGTTTGACATTTGAAAGAATGATTAAGCTTTCTCAGGATTCCGAAGAGGTAAAGCTGTTTTCCCTAGAATTATAAAAATTTTACATTTTGTGGTTTTAACAGGAAACCTTGGTGAGTATGTAGAATACTATACATAAAGCGGGGAATTTTATGTATGGAATTTACCTCTTACTATTTATTCTATTTTTATTAGCATTTTGTTATCTTTTTGACAAAGTATCGGACCGTTATAAAAGGATGAGCGACAAAAATGTAAATGATGGAATCGGAACAGTCAAAGATGATCTTCTAAAACATAACCATAACCATAACCCTTACGGTAACAAAACAAATCATTGGTTTTAGACATTTATAAAAATGTATTTTCAATGAAGCTTGCCGGCTTGTGGCAAGCTTCTTCATTTTTTAATTAGATAGGTGAAAAAATATATGATATTAAAAATAGTGACAAAATATTGGATATGTTTTCATCATTTTAGCTGTTTTTGTGAGAGAAGTTATTCCACCATTAGCCCATTTCCTTTTAGTAGTGAGTTTGTTTATTTGGATAGCTACAGGATTGCACTTATGGTTTTACTTTTCTTCCTTGTCAGTTGGCCCTTTGTATCAGGAGCTTTATAATAATGGGGGGACTAAAAATGACAGAGAATGAATTTTATGTATATCACCTTGTGACAAGGAAAAGAATGAGTCTTGGACAAGTTATCCATTTTGATAAAAATCAAAAAAACACCTTATATAAATTCTTTTTTGAGAAGGAGCATGTAAATTCTAACGGGGAAGATTTTATTCAAATTTTACACAACAACTGCACAAACGATGATTTAATGCTAAATAAAGAAAATACAGAAGTCTCTTTAAAGTATGTAGGTCAAACCATCAGGGCGATAAGAGAAGTACTAGTTGAAATGGTTAGGCTGGAAGAATTCCCAGAGCATCCTTCCCGATTGTCCTGCATTTATGCAGCTAAAAGCTATGAAGACGTATTAAAATGGAAAGAAATTTTTGAAGCTCACTATCGCAATGTATTACAGATTGTAAAATTAAAAGTACAAGGAAATTATTTTGAAGGAGACGGAAACCTTTTACCAAAGGAAGATGGAATATCGTTTTCTCGAAAAATGGCACAGGCTAGGGAGTACTGGAAGGGTAACCTGAAAAATGAACTCCCGGAGCTATTGGTTAATGGAAGAATTGAAGTTTGTGAAATAATAGAAGAATTTTCAAAAACACAATAGAAAGGAAGCATAAAAGAACATGACAAGAATAAATATAGCAAGGATTTTTAGTATAAATCTTATACTATTATTGTTAGTAGGATGTATGGAAAATACAACAGAAAAAACTACCACTGAAGCTTCAGGAAACAATTCAAATATAGAGGATACAACTGAAATAAATGCAAGTGATTCAACGAGTGAGGAAAAAGAGACGGGTACGGAAAGTGAAAATGATTCAGAAAGGACTACAACAGTAGACGATAAAGAAGACAGAGGAATATTATCTGAGTTTTCAAGTGAACAAATTGAATATGCTCGAGTTTGGTTACAGCTTGGAGTCAATCAAGACTTAGATGAATTATATGCCCGGTACATTCCAGCTGGCGAACCTATCAATCCTAATGATGAAACTAGTGCTAACTATCCAGAGAACGTTATCCAATTATCTGGATCTCGAATGATAGATGGCTCGGTAACTTATAGCGGGAATGGTGATGGCACCATAAATGTGTACAATGTTCCTTTACGCTGGGAGACTAATGTTCCGGAAGGTTTAGATGAAAACTACATGAAAGAATTGACAGAGAGTATTATAGAAAATACTGAGCTAATTTATGTTGATCCAGGTAACGAAGAAGATATTATAACACTTATTGAGTTGTTACATATAAATTAATTGCTTATGTTTCTCCAAGAATTCATGGGAAAGCTAGGAAACTAAATGCAAAAATTTTTTGCGCATTATCCCTATGTGTGGCTGAGAAAGAGATTTCTCTAAAAATCAGTCACACAATTTACATTTACGTGCTTAAAATAAAACTTCCTAGGTTTCAGTATCGCACAAATTCCTTGCTACAAACCTTCAACAAAATATATCAAAAAAACAGGGTGAGGAAAACCAATTGTTTTCCCACCCTGCTTTTCTGTTCATGAACTTATTGGACACTTTATATTTAATATACTCTCCTCTAATACCTTTGATTTATCACCGAAAACCTTGATTATGTGATTTTCTCCCCAGTTACAAAGGGAAATAATCATCTTCCCAAAAAGGCAACTTATACACCAAAGTTTTTTGCAGCAACCTTAAAAAAGTGAAATTATCAAAGAAATCTTGCGTCTAATTTATATAAGAGTTTAATGGGGGAATAGCAATGGAAGCTGGCAACGATGTGCCTGATTGGTTTTTAAAATATCACGATGATATTTTTAACTTTCTTATTTATTATACTGGCTCAATAGATGTGGAAGATCTAGTTCAAGAAGTATTTATTAGAGCAGTTAGAAACATACATAAATTTAAAGGAAACGCACAACCCAAAACATGGCTTTATACCATAGCTAGAAATGTAGCAATTGATGAGCGAAGAAAAAGAAGAAAAAGAAGAAAAGAAACAAAGTCGCTACCAACTTAATTTGATTTCAAAGGAATTTTTACATAGTTCACCAGAAGAATTATTAAGATTGAGCGAAACGAAAGCGGAACTCTATGCAACGATGAAAACTTTAAAACAAACCTACTATGACGTTCTTATTTATAGAGGAATAAAAGAACTTTCAGTAACTGAAACTTCACAAGTCCTAAATTGGAGTGAAAGTAAAGTGAATTTGACCTATCACAGAGCATTAAAAGCGCTTGAGAAAAAAATGGGAGGTTCTCTCTATGAATAATAATCTTCATGAAGAATTAAGAGATTTCCCCAAAGACTATAAAATGAAGAGAGAAAGCGTCCAAAGAATTGCAAAAAAAATTGAAGTAGAGGAGTCTAAACGAGAACAAAATAAAAGAAGCAGAATTAATATGAAACTTGCGATGGCAATACTTGGCATCTTTTTCGCATGTTTTAGTTTTTTGTACATTGTTATGTACGATGAAGAAAATGTACAAAATTTTGCTGCAAATTTAAGTGGGAAAAGTTTTATGTCTACACCAAAAGTAACACCTAAAAATATCATTATTACATCTGAAAGTCATAGTCAATACAAGTGGGCGTTTAGTCCTAAAATTCCTCATAACTTATTAACAGAAGAAAAAACCTCTATCGTAGGAGTGAAAATTCTTTCAAAAGGAGAGGCGGAAATTTTACCAGCAACAGAAGATTTTTATACGTTTGATCCTTTCACCCCAATTGAAGTGGAGATAATGGAAACTATTTATGGTAATACATTGGGTGGGACTATGACTATTTATCAAGATGGAGGAGAAATTAGTATAACAAATTTTATGGCTAATCCTACTAATCAACAAAGAGCGGAGAAAATGGAACTAACTAGATTATCCAAAGAAGAACAAGACACCACCTATTTAAGCTTTACCTCTGAACACGATTATCGGCTGCAAATAGGAAAAGAATATGCGTTGATTTTAACATTGCAAACTGAGGGAATACACACTATTATGGTAAATGGTTACGGGATTTTTAAAATAGGAGAAACAGAGAGTGGCGAAAGAATCTATACAAATGTCCTAACTGGTTTTGAATCTTCACTACAATTTGAATAAATACATTGGGTACATCGTCGAAAGAAGGTATATCTTTTTTTGCTATATTTTCCTATTTTGGTTGTAATATCTTTATAAAAAGTGTAAAATTACACATATAGTAAAAAGGAGTAATATACATGAATCAAGAAGAAGTTGTGAATATAATATCTACGAAGCTAAAGCTTATTCGGACTGAATATGACTACACACAGGATAAAATGGCAGAAATACTCGGGATTTCCAAGAAAACATTGGTACAAATTGAAAAGGGCCGTACTTCTGCTAGCTGGACACTGACTGTTGCAACTTGTGCCCTTTTTAGAGATAGTGAGATATTGTCATCTGTTCTTGGGGCTGATCCATTAGAAGTCATGGAAACCATTGCGCATAAGAACATTGATAGACCAAAGGATAAAACAATGGGTGGGAAGGTCTGGTGGAAGCAAGTTAACAAAATGAAAACATACCGCCTGCAGCAAAATGTAATCAGTCAGCACTATCGAATTTTAGATGAAGATGATTTTCGTTGGTACAGTTCATTTCATAAGGAAGATGCGGTCCAAAAACTAATGGAACTATCTAAAAAGAAAGGACAATGAAAAATGGAAATCAATATTATTTTTCTGATTGTCGTTCTATGCCCTATTTTTCTAGCAGCATGTTATTTATCTGAAATGCTTGATTTGCGTTAATTGATGGTTTTTTCTTTAAGAATTTATAGTGGAGGAGTTTTGAGGTGAAAAAGCGACTTCTCAAGATAATTATAATTCTTATTTTTGGTTCTATCATATTATCGATCTACTCTTTATTTAATGGAATTCCTTTTGGTAGCAATATAGCAAAAGCCAAAATCACTAATTATGTGGAGCAGGTCTATGACTTTAATGAAAGTGTTCCTAAACCACATTACAATTTTAAAGACTCATCTTATGATGTTTCCCTTCCACTGTTAGGAAGTGAATTCTCTTATGATCTTTTAAATAATAAAATTTTTGATGAAAGACTGTCAGATGATGTGTATAACCAATTCCAAGGTGATTACGAGGCGCTAAGAAGCTCGTATAATGAAAATATTGAGATACCACAAGCATTTTTGTTTAGTACAATCTTAGCAAACGGTGAATATTCAGAGAGTATCACACTTCATCAAAAAATTTACCTATTAAGCTTTGTGAACCGAGAGAAGATTGCTCCTGAAGAAAGTATGAAAATGCCGGCAAAACTTACAAAAGAAATAATAGATAGTTTAGGTGAAAGCTATAATATTACATCAGTTCAAGTAATATATAAGGATTTAAATGGTTTATATGAAATTTCATTAGATGGCAAAAAAGCAATTTCGATTGAGATGTTGGAAAATAGTACATTAAAAACGGATCGTTTTGGTGAGGAAGATAGAGAGCTCTTCCTTGAACTAAATGAGCGTTACAACTAATTAGCAATAAAAAACGCAGGAGTATATCTGTGTTTTTTATTGGTTTAATGCGTATCTTCTATGTTAATATCCCTATTTCTTTCACTAAATTCTTCTATCCAATCCCTATCAATCGGCCCATTAAGCACTTTAATAATCTCCAACAAATGTATGTATCACATTTCCTATGCATGCCCTTATTCCCTTTTTCAAAACAAATTTGTTTGAATTTTCTAAAAAAACACTCCTTTTGTACGATATAATATACATATCGTATTTTAGGGGGAATTATATGATACGTACACCAGAATCTCTATTTGAGCATATTGCGCAAGACAATGAAATATTAAGACTTTTCAAGCCTCACTCTTGGAGGGTAATGTATTTATCATCGATGCTAGCGAAAAAGATAGGTATTTATGACGAGGACTTAAGGGTAGCAGCGCTTTTACATGATATTGGGAAGATGGGGATCTCGAAAAAGATACTGTTAAAGCCAGGCCGCTTGAACACAATTGAAAAAACCATTGTGGAAAGTCATTGTCATATTGGGAATATAATCGTGCGAAAAGAGCTTGGAAAAACGCGTGCTGCCCGTTTTATTAGGGATCATCATGAAAACTGGGACGGAACTGGCTATCCCCGTAGATTGGTTGGGGAGGACATTTCTATTCAAGGTAGGATAATAAGAGTCTGTGATTCTTTTGATGCTATGACATATGATGTTAGAAATTATAAGGTTTCAAAAATGACCTACAAGGAAGCATTTAAAGAATTAAGAAAATGTTCCTGGACACAATTTGATGGAAATATAGTAGAGGAATTTATATCATTGCTAATGGACTTACATATACCAGATGATTGGTACTACAATTTTAATCCGAATTTTATTGAAGAAGCGTACGAGAAAATAGAGAAAGCTAACTTAGGTTACAGCACTAATTGAGATAATTCAATTGAGTATAAATGATCACTTGTATCATTTTGTATTCAACATGAATTACCTTACTGTACATCGAGAGTGTACCAACCGTAATAATTTTTTTATGGAGTGGAGATGAAATGCAGTGGTAAACTATCCTTTCTTTAATGACAAGTCACCTTTATTGAAGCAGCTACCAGATGGTTTTAAATCTGCTGCCTTTATACTGAACCCTTTTGAAAAAATGCCGGATGGCTGGGAGAGCAGCAAAAAAAGGATACAAATGAATGGCATTATCCAAATGATGAAGAATTACTTCGTTTAGGAAAGCCTGTAAGTTGGGAATCAATGAGAGAAGCAAGTGGATTAGCAAGCCTGGCAGAAATGGCAATGGCTTTGAGGACATATATTGGAGCATTAAACAGAGATTATGCAAGAGAGGATTTATGTGAAAGGTTAATATCAGTAGTTCAAACTGATATTTTTCTTCCTGTTGAAGATTATACATCCCTTTTTCTTTCAGATAAATTATTGGGATTGTTAGGTTCTAGAGGAGCGACACACTTATACTACCATGACCCTATCTTGGAAAAGAGAGGGAAGCATGAAATTAAAACTATTGACCCGGTTTCCTTTCAGGGGTTAGCACATAAAGAATTATTAGTTTCAGACGAAAATAACGATTTTGCATTCATGGTGGAATTCGACTCCTTTGAAACAATTCTTATGTATAAAGGGGAGAGTTTAGAGGAATTTATTAAAGCCGTAAATGTGGAAGCAAAAATCTGCAGAGAGTCTACTTATGTAAACTGGTATTTAGATGACTTGGAAATTAATAATTAGCCTCTGTTAAAAATTAAAGGAAACCCCCGATAATCTTTTGAGTTTCCTTTAATTCTTCACTAAAGTTCTGTTATTTAATTGTTAAAAGTGTTACTGTCAGTCTGCTGTTGCAAAGGTTTTTCAAAGATTAGTTCGTAATATGTACCTACTGCTACACCTGAAGTGGCAAAGTCAGGAGAGAACACTTGAACAAAACGCCATCCTTCCTCTGCGTGACTTTTAATTACTTCTCGATAGTCTTCCTTAGGCTTACCAGATAATTTTTTAAACTCTATTTTAACGAATTTGTATTCAAACATATTATAACCTCCTTCTATATATAATTATTGTACGGTTTCATATTAATAATAGTTTCAAAGTATTAGAAGCCACATTGCTCCAATACCAGCGTTAATAAAAACATGTTCTAAATCCAGATTGATAGACTTATTCTTTTTTGTATGCAGTAATTTGCCGTTAGACTTTAATAAACTGCTAAAGGCTTTGCTCACACTTGTAAACTCCTGAAGAGTTATGAAAATACGTTCTTAGTTATTACAGAAAGCTTATGGAAAGTAATCATATATCAACATTGTTCTTTAACAGAACAAGTAACTAATAAAGGATCTTGGTGAGACATGACATGAAACAAAACAAATACGATAATCAACATTTTTTTAAACAATATCAACAAATGTCCCGTTCTATAAAAGGTCTAGAGGGTGCGGGTGAGTGGCATGCACTGAAAGAAATGATTCCTTCCATTGAAAATAAGCATGTCCTTGATTTAGGGTGTGGCTATGGTTGGCATTGTAAATACATGATAGACCAACAGGCTAGTTCTGTTATTGGAGTAGATATATCAGAAAAAATGCTAACAAAAGCTAGGGAGATAAATTCCCATTCAAACATCACGTATCAGAACATGCCGATAGAGGATATTAGCTTTGAGAAGAATCAATTTGATCTGGTTTTCAGCTCTCTTGCTTTTCACTATCTTGAATCTTTTAAAGCTGTTTGTGAGAAAGTTTATAATTGCCTAAAAAAAGGAGGATTCTTTGTTTTTTCTGTGGAGCATCCTATTTTCACCTCTCGTGAAAAGCAGGATTGGTATTATGATGAGCATGGTAATCGCATGCATTGGGCGGTTGACGCTTATCAAGAAGAAGGTGTCAGAAACACATCGTTTCTAACAGCTAACGTCATTAAATACCACCGCACACTTTCCACCTATATGAACAATTTAATTCAGACAGGCTTTCGAATAAAAGTAGTGAAAGAGCCAGTGCCGTCTGAAGAAATATTAAATAACATTCCTGAAATGAAAGATGAACGAAGAAGACCGATGTTTTTATTAATTTCAGCAGTAAAATAAGGGCTCTCCTGCATCATAGCAGGAGAGCTCTATTAATTGTTTGAAAATCTTATAGCTGATAGTCCAGCTGCCTAGCATATAATCTAGAATATGGTCCTTCCCGTTTAAGCAAGGTTTCATGTGTTCCTTGCTCTATGATCCCCCTGTCTTGGAGAACCAAAATTCTTTCTGCATTTTTTATGGTCGATAGGCGATGAGCAATGACAATTGTTGTTCGTCCTTTTGATAAAAGCTCAAGAGAATCTTTCACAATACTCTCGCTCTCGTTATCTAATGAACTTGTCGCTTCATCAAAAATGAGAATAGGAGGATTCTTTAGGAAAACTCGCGCTATACTAAGGCGCTGCTTTTGTCCTCCAGATAGGCGAACTCCACGCTGACCAATTTCTGAATCGTATCCATTAGGTAATTCCATAATAAAATCGTGAGCATTTGCTCTTTTAGCAGCTTCTATCACTTCCTGATTTGTTGCATGTGGAAGTCCATATCGAATGTTTTCCATAATGGTTCCGGAAAACAGATAAATATCCTGTTGGACGACACCGATACTGTTTCGTAAGAAGGTAAGGTCTAAATTTTTTACATTTTCATTATCTAAATAGATGCCGCCTTCATTAACGTCGTAAAAACGTGGGATGAGGGAGCATAACGTAGTTTTCCCAGCTCCAGAGGGGCCAACAATTGCCACATACTCGCCTGGACGAATGTCTAAGGTTAAATGCTCAAACACCGGATTTGCTGAGGTGCTATAACAAAATGATACCTCTTTAAACCTAATCTGACCTGTTAGATTGGAAAGCTTCTTCGCATTTACATCATTCTGAATGGCTGGCTTCTGCTTCATTATTTCTATGAAACGTTGAAAACCGGTAACTCCTTCTTGAAATTGTAAACTCATATGAGTAAGCCGTTGTATCGGCTCAATCATGAAGGTGCTGTAAAGTAAAAAGGTAATTAAATCTGGTAAATCCATAGAAATATTCACAATTTGAATCGTGCCGAAAATGACGATCGTAATCGTAATTAGCTGTGTAAAGGCTCCAATTCCATTAAAGAAATACGACTCTGCTAGATATGTCCGTTTTCGGCTTTCCAAAAACCGCATATTCTCTCTATTAAACTTCTCCATTTCAATTGCTTCATTGGAAAATGATTGAACAACACGAATGCCTGATAAAGCATCTTCTACTTGGGCATTAATGTCGGCGATGCGCTCTTTGTTTTGTAAAAGAGCTTGGTTCAGTTTCTTATTGAAAAATAAAGAAAAGAAACCGAGTATCGGGAAAAAGCAAAATACTGCAAGTGTCAGCGGAACGTTAATAAACAAAAGAATAATAAACGCTCCAAAAAAACGAATAAAATATTTTACATAATCTTCTGGTCCATGATGATATAGCTCTGACACCATTAACAAATCATTCGTCACCCGTGTCATCAATTGTCCCGTTTTTTGTCTGTCATAAAAGCTAAAAGAGAGTTTTTGCAAGTGGGAAAATAGCTCACTGCGCATGTCGCTTTCCATTCTTGCACCTAATTCATGTCCTTTATAATCAACAAAAAAGTTTGTGATATTTTGAAAGAGCATAAGTAGTATCATCCACACACCAACCCATAAGCTTGTATGAAGAGCTACTGAGAGGTCCCCTTCCAAAACATCGCTCGTCACATAGCGGACAAGCAATGGAAAAACAAGTGTTAGCAAGGAAGAAACCAATGCGCATGACAAAATGAAAAAGAACATTCTGTAATACGGCTTATAATAAGAAAGAAATTTTTTAATTGGAAAATTCATAAAGTACCCCTTTAAAATGTGATTTAATTAATCACATTTAGAGGCAGGTAAAAACGATTATAGTAGTACTCCACCTCTAAATGTGTGTACGTTTAATCCTGCAATTTTTCTCATGAAAATAGCCTCCTTTTTATGAATTAACTTTATTGTATGCTCTTTGTCAGAAAATTTAAAGATAAAATGAAGAATATAGTCAAATGGTAAAAAAGGTAAAAAGTCAATAAAAGTAGAATAATTTAAACGTATAGGTAGAATGGAGCTGAAAATATTGATATGAAAAGAATCGGTGGTATTGGGATAATGCTAATGATGACCATTTGTTTATTTGTGTATTTCTCATTCGAGGAATCCCAATCATTTGAGGGGTTTCCAATTCCTAAAAGCGCAGAACTGACAAATAAAAAGGTCAATTTTGAAGAATATGATTGGAAACCTGCATCAGAGGAAAATGGCTTGCCACTAAGATACCTTGCTATTATCAAACTGTGGGTTGGAATATAAAAGAACAGATGGGAAGCTTAACGGTTTACGAAAAGGAAGGAAAAGAAATGGATGTAATTTCTCAGACTAGTTATGTATCTATTAGTATTAATGGAGATTAGAAAGCAGTCTTAAATTTTTTATGGTTGTTTGACTATTCATCCCACCATTTAAATAGATTGCAAAGTAGTGATGTTAACATTGTAAGATATGAAAAAGCTACTTTTTATGAATAATTTTATATATAAGTATATTCTTAACAAGAAATAGGGGGATATGATATGAATAACTGGTGGTATGGATTTTATTTTATTATTTTAGGTGTTTTGGCTTTTTTTACTGGGGAAATTGTCACCTTTACTATGCTAGGATTCATTCTAATAAGCTTAAACAATATCAACACAACATTAAAGAAAAATAATAAGGCAACGAATGAGTAAGTATACAAACTGGGGGATTCTTTTTGAGTAGGTCTAGTATAAAACGTATATTCTTCTCCTTATGCATCTCCTTTATTGCAATCATCATAATAAGTATAGCTATCAACTTTCATCAGTATCGCGAACAAAATTTAAGTGATGTGTTAGATTTTCGGAACGTGGAGAAAATTCACTATCATGATACCACCAATACACAATCCGAAACTGTTACATACACAATAGAAGATAAGGCAACAATGAACAAACTAAAAGAGTATTTTAATCATTATAAAGTAAAGGCAAGTAAAGAAAGAGGATGGGTCTCACACAATCCAAGCGATTTCTCCTTTGAATATAAGGGGGGAGAATTTATCCCATTTACATTTGATAGTGAGATTGTTGCATCCTATCGAATTTATCATGTTGTAAACGGCCCGATGGATGATAAATGGTTGAAGGAATTCATTTGAAGTAATATTTAGAGTAGGAGGGGATCATTAGATATGATTGAAACACATTTAGTGAATCTAACAGAGCTAAACAGAGAGAGAATGGTAAAAGTATTACTACCTAAAGGTTATGAACAATCTACAAAAAATTATCCCATTTTATATATGCATGATGCACAAAATCTATTTCGAGACGAAGATGCCTTTTTCGGAGCAAGTTGGGGAATAGAACAATGTTTAAAAGAAAGTGAATTAAAACTTATAGTAGTAGGTATTGATTGCAATACAGTGGGTACAAAACGAAATGACGAATATGGACCGTGGATCAGTGATAAACACGTTAATAAAGGTTTATCTATGGATACATCAATAGACCTTGGTGGAGAGGGAAAGCTTTATATTGATTTTATCGTAAAAGAATTAAAACCTTTTATAGATAGTAAATATAGAACCATCCAAGATGATACTGCTATGGCAGGAAGCTCTGCGGGGGGATTAATATCTACCTATGCTATGTGTAAGTATCCTCACATATTTAAAAAAGTAGCTGCGCTTTCCAATGCTTATTGGTTCAGTCAAAACGATATTGAGAAGTTTGCAGAGAGAAGTGACTTATCAGCAATAGATAGGTTCTACTTTGATGTAGGCACTAGAGAAGAAACTGCAACCTTCGGACCGGATGAGTATATTCATTCTAATGTATCCTTTGAAAAAATAATAAAGAAAAAGAATATCGAATATCGCTTTGAATTAGTTGAGGATGCTGTTCATAATGAAAAAGCTTGGAGAGAACGTTTCCCATCCATTCTTCATTACTTGTATAAAAATTAATTCAAATTGAGGTAGAGATAAATGTTTAAAAACATATTAAATTTCAACAAAAACAGAATAAAAAGACTTACTCTAGCAAACTTACACCAAAAAATGCAAGAAGAAAAATTTGATCCCAACCTAATAGAGCTACTATTAGTAATGTTTAAAAAGAGAATACAAGAAAATGGTGAATGGGAATTCCAAAAATGGTTGAATGACTTAAATTTCAGAGTGCCTGAAGAATTCCAAAACCAAGAAGCATGTCGTAAAGTTTATCTCATGTCACAACCATGGTTGAAGGCAGAAGTGCTTCAATTAGAAAAAGAAACAAAATTGCCATGGGGAGTGCAGGATGAAGATCTAAGCCACTTAGATGAAGAAGTGAGAAAGGTACAGTTAGTGATCAGGCATAGATTGACGGAAATCGTAAATGATCTACTATATTCTTCATAGAACTGCCTATTTAGTCATCTTGGCTAGTTAACATTAATACTTCCTTCTTTCCATCCCATTCTATCGTGACCTCTATTTCTCCATCTTTAGGAATAGGCATGCAATCATAGCATTCCATTGAGGTCCATTCTATTCCTTTTTCTGGATAAGTAGCATCGCCTTCTCGTTTAGAATTCATACCTTCAATGGAGTAATAGATATGTTCGGGATGTTCATCGGAACCTGTATAAAGAATGGAAATTTTACTTTCTACGCCATTACCTGGGGTTGTTACCTGGTACTCCATTTTCCAATTATCGCTTTGACCTGAGAAGCTGTAACTATTTGTGCATGCTGTTAACAATAAAATGACTAAAAACAAACATATTGATCTTCTCAAAAAATCACCATCCTTTTCTGCATTCAATGCTGTCAAATATAATAAACTAGCTAAAAAATACATTTTATGATTTTATGTAAAGTATACCGTATTTAAAAGAGCTCCATCAATATTTATCCATGTTTGGTGAGGTGACAAATGCGCTTTTAGTCTCCACTCCCTTCTTAAAAAAAATTCATTTAATGACAGCATAACACAGCAGTTACAGCAGCTGGGATATCCTATGACATTATTGCTGAAATACAACCAGAGCCAACGATTGGCCATATAGAAAAAATTTTTAGTAAAACGTCTAATAAGAAATATGACTTCTCAGTGGCCTAGGTGGAGGAAGTGTGCTTGATTCCACCAAGCTTCTATCAGTAATGAGTACCAATAATCAGTCGTTAAGAAGTATGGTAGGAACAGATAAAATCGAGTACCCTGGAATCCCAACTATGTTAATTCCAACAACATCTGGTACAGGCTCGGAGGTAACACCTAATGCCAACGTGACTCTTCCAGATGAAGAGTTAAAGGAAGGAATTGTTAGTCGTTATTTACTGCCAATCTAGTTATATTAGATTCACTATTAACGTTGAAATTGCCACCAGCAATTATTGGTGCAACGGGAATGGATGCTTTCACTCATTCTTTTGAATCTTTCATATCTAATAAAGCAAATCCAATTTGCGATATGTTTGCACTAGAATCTATGAAGTTATTATCTCAAAGTATTCTAGAAGCATATCATGAAGGTACAAATGTTCATGCACGTCATAAAATGCTCCTTGGTTCTACTGATGGAGGAATGGCGCTAACTGCTTCAGGTACAGCAGCTGTTCATGCACTAGCGTATCCATTAGGTGGTAAATTTCACATTCCGCATGGTGAAGCGAATTCGATGTTGCTTCCTCACGTAACTCGATATAATCTTGACAAAATACAAGATAGAATGGCAATTATCGCGAAAGAAATTGGATTAATTAAAGACGATACAATCTCAGCAGACAAAGCAGTAGAATTACTCATTGAACAAATGGAGAGTTGGACACAGGAATTAGCTATTCCTCAGGATTTAAAAGCTTTCGGTGTAAAAGAGACTGATATTGAGGAACTTGCTCTTGCAGCCTCTAAGGTGACAAGACTTTTGAATAATAATCCTAAAACTCTAGATATAAAGGATATAGAGGAACTATATCGAAAACTACTGAACTAGAAACCGTCAACGTTCATCTATTCATCATAAAACAAATTAAACTTATTAAAGTTCTTTAAGTAGAATTTTAAAAAAGTTTTTTTGTTGAAGTTTGTAGCTTGTAGCTTTTTTAGAAAAGCTTTCATTATAAAAAAATAGTGAAACCTATGATTCCTTTCTAATGTATATAAATATGAAGGGGGAATCCATATGTTGAATATCGTATTAATAATCGGGGGAATGTTCATTGTCATATCAGGAATATTTTTTGGTGTTTGGACGAGTGGACAACAGCATAGAGCAAATGTTAATTCAGAAACAACTGTGCATAAAGACTTCAGGACAAAAGTTGGGATGTATTCGGGATTATTGGGATTAATTTGTTTTGGATTAGCAGCTATCATCTATTATTTTTAATTGCCGGAAGAACAGGGGGAAGAAAAGTGAAAAAGGAGAAGCTTTTTTCAATATTTTAGGTTCCTTATCTAGAGGAGTGATCATTATTCTTTTATTTGTCGGCATGTATTACCTTATTTACTAATCAAATTAAAGTAGAGGAAATGTTACGATGGATACTTATATTTATATGGTAAGACACGGTGAATCTCCAAAGGAAGGAGACGAAAGAACAAGAGGATTGACGGCAAAAGGATATGAAGATGCTCTATTAATTGGTGAATTGTTACGAAATGAAGAAATTGACGTGGTGCTTTCCAGTCCCTACAAACGCTCAATCCTTTCCGTACAACCTATCGCAAAGCAGATTGGTCAAGAAGTAATAGTGATAGATAACCTCAAAGAAAGAATGTTTACTGGTGAGAATAATAGAATGTCAGATAAGGAGTTACTACCTTTATTAAAAAAGTCGTTTGAAGATCCATATTTTTCTTTATCAGGAGCTGAATCTAATACAGATTGTCAGAAGAGGGCAGTAAAAGTTTTGCAGGAGATTTTGAATGTCTATAAAGGACGCAGAGTAGTAGTAGGGACACATGGAGCCATTATGACCTTAATGATGGGGTTTTATAGTCCTGATTATAGTTTGGATTTTCTACTACAAACCACCAAACCAGATATTTATCGCATGCAATTCAATGTCCAGCAGTTAGTAGAAGTTAAGAAACTTTGGAAGGAATAAGAATGTGAAACACTTAAATGATAAAACATTAGAATCTTTTTTGAAAAGTAGAATTATCAATCGAGAAATAATAGATGATACGAAACAGGAGAGAATCATTGAAAAGATAACAACAAAACATGGTGATGTATTTATTAAATATGGACAGGATATCGCTATACGAAAAGAAATAGAAATATATGAAACGTATTTCAGTAGTCCTGAGACACTTTATGTTCCGCGGCTTTTAACAAGTCGATATTGGGATAATAGTTATTTTTTGGCATTGGAATGGTTAGATGGGATTCATCCAGATTTTCAAAATTCCTCTCATGTTGAAAAGGTTTTTTCAGGACTTGGAAAGTGGGCTGCCAACTGGAACAGACGTATAACGGAAAAGCCTCCACAACACTATACAAACTTTGAGGAACTGCAAGATTTACTTGAAAGTTATACACATGTGCTTGAAGAGATGATTGGTCAGTCACTAGCTCTGTTAAAAGATTGCCTCAGCAGGATTGAAGATATTATTAAAGTGATGGAAAGTACACCTCTAACGTTAGATCCAGGAGATATTTCACTTCTTAATATTTTCATGAATGAAGACGAAATAACGTTTATTGATTTTGAATCCTGTAAAATTGGGACAATGACTTCTTTAGTTGAGCATCTTGGAGAGAAATATCAATCGATTCCTCACCATTCAGTGCATATTCAAATAGCATTAAAGTCTTATTTACATGCATGGAATACTACTTCGAATATTCACCTTAATTGGCATGACTTCTATTATAGTCAGCTTTGTGTAAGGCTATATTATAAATTAGGAATTTACGTCTATTGGATAGAGAGAATAATAAGGAAAAATAACATAAAAGCAACGATAGAGTGGATAAATCAAGACAGAGATAATTTAGCAGCACTACTTGAGAATTTAGATAAAAAAAGAGTCTCGTAAAAGATATTTTACGTGACTCATCATAGTTTAACCGTTTAGAGTTAAATACCTCTAAAATTGTGCTTTTTAATATTCTTTTTAGAAATATGGTTATTGGTTAAATGTCCTGAAATGGAATCTACCATTGATTTTGAGCCTGCAATATAATATTTCCCGTTGTTTTTGTGAGTGGAAATGAAGTTTTCTATGCTTTTATATAACTCATCTCTGGATTCAAGGTATGAAATATCTATAGATGTGTTCTTTGCAATTTGATCCAGTTCTTCCTTAAATGCAAATGATTTCTTACTATCCAAATATAATAGTGTTATTTTATTGTTCTTTCCGTTACCTTCTGTCTCCAGCTGCTTTACCATTGCTCTAAATGGTGTAATGCCAATGCCACCAGCAATCAATAGTGTAGGGCTGTTGTCTTTTAGATAAAAGGAGCCTACAGGACCACTCATGCTAACCTTCATTCCACTTTTTAATTCAAGTAAAGCCTTTTTAAATTCACTTGGATTTTCTCCAATCCTTGTCGTGATTTTTATAACATCTTCATTAGAAGAAGAAGCTACACTGAATGGTCGAATAGAGTCCTTTATCTTTTTATGAGTAATGGTGAACAAGCCGTGCTGTCCAGCGTTCCATGTTAAATCTTTATCTTTTTTGAATGAAAAGGTATAAACATCAGCTGATTCTTTATAGCTTTCAAGTAATTCCAACTCACTCTTTTTAAAAATAGAAAATATGTCATTAAAAAATCCCATTTGCCAATCTCCTTTATTATTTACTCTTGCTCTAACATATTTGTTAACGTATCTACCATATTAGCCCAGCCGTATTTTGCACCATGGAACGCCTGGTTTTCCGCTTCAAAGCCTGTATGATCTAAGTGTAGATGTGTAATATCCCCTTCTTGCTTTAACGTCCATGTAACAATAGTGTCTATCGGACCACCAATCCAGGTGTATGATAATGTATTAGGCTCGTCTACGACTAATACTTCACTTTTCACCACTAAACCAATCTCCCTATTTTGAAACTGACACTTATATCCTACGATAGGTTTGAAATTATTCTCCATCACCCAAAGTGCAAGGGTTTCCGAATGGGTTAATGCATTCCACACCTTATTTACAGAACTTTTGAACTCAAAATCTAGTGATAAATTTGCCATCTTTTATTCCTCCAATAAATTTTTTAGTAGTGCTGCTCGTTCATTCCAAAATTGTTCATAATATGCCAACCAATCTTTTACTTCTTGTAAGGGGGCAGGATTAAGCTTATACCTTGTTTCCCTTCCTATTTTTCGGTTCGTTACTAAATCAGCAGCTTTAAGAATAGCTAAATGCTTCGAAACTGCAGTACGTCCCATTTCAAAATGAGGAGTCAGTTCATAAAGTGGTACCTCATCTGATTCTGCCAACAGCCGAATTAGCTTACGGCGAGTTGGATCTGCAATGGCAATATATACATCACGCTCTTGGTTGATAGTATTCATAACCCTCTCCTCTCAGCTATTTAAAAAGCGACACTTATCGGTGTCTTAATTATATGACACTATTTGGTGTCTAGTCAAGAAATTTTATTACTTAAAAATTACTAGAATTAAAACCATTATGATTTTGTAGTAACTATATTTATCATAGAACTTTGCAAATAGTCAGCAAGAAACCAATTATGGACTGCATAATAACAAACCGCCATTTCAAGGTAGTGAAATGGCGGTTTGTAAATTTTATGATGTTATTACTATTTCTAAGGATAGTGAAGGGTATTCACTCTAACTTAATGTTTTAGGATATTATGGTAAATTAGCATTCGTGAAAACACTGGTTACTTATAATTTGTTGGTAATTAGAAAAACGACTTAAATATTGGGACCTTCATAGTTTCCTTTTTTAATTTGTGCGTCTATTTCGTTAATTTTCTGCTTCATTCTATCAAGTTGGTTTTTTCTTTTCTTGTTAGAACGAAAAAATGACATAATCAAAACTATTATTAGTACAACTAATCCAATACTGAACAATTGAAACAAAGCATCTCCTAAAGTGAAACTCATCTACTTCTCCCCCGTAATCTTCTTTTTTATAGTACTTTCCATTTTAATTGTTTGTCTCCTAACCAACAAGTAGCCGGCTTTTAAAAAATACTCTATTAATGATTATTTTCGTTCAAATAATATTGTGAAAGTATAATTTATTTGAAATAATTGGTATAATGGTCGATCTAATACTATCTTTACAGGGAGGTTGTAATTATTGAATAAAGAATTAAAGCAACTGTTTGAGGAAGACCAAAATGACCTCCGTGAAATGCCTCAAAATAGAATAGAACGTGATCGACAAAGAAGAAATCAAGTGAAGCGAATTATGAATGAAGAAGGAGCAAGTGAAGGAATAGATTTTATCCACGCTGCCATTATCTATCAACATGGTGATATTTTAGATGATTGGTGACAGGCGTATAAATGGAGCCTAAAAGCAGTAGAAATAGGTTTTCGACCTAAGTGGTTAGCAGCCCTTGCTTTAGACAGGTGGCTCCTTTGGCAAGGTAAGCAACTTAAATATGGAAATCAAGTTATGCCTTTTGGTGGAGTATATAGAATCCCTAAAATTGAGGTAAATACCACAGATGAGGAAAGAAATGAGTGGGATGTGCCATCGTTAAAAGATCTTTATTCCTTTCAAAACCTTAGGGGATTTATGAATTACACTGTGATTGGTTCAATTGATAATACTAGCTTTATAGTTAACATATTAAAGTTAGAAAGAGCACCTGTACATAGTCCTTCATTAAAAAGTACTCCATGTGGTGTGACAACTGATAATCAATTAATATATGAAAACCCTTATGGTTGGAAATGGACTGAAAATAGTGATGGTTCATTAGATTTATGCTGGCTTATAATGCCAGAAGTCCCTGTAATAGCTCATGCAGTAGCTGAAGAAGGAACCGCTATAACTCGAACTATCATAATAAATGGGCATTCGTGCGTGTTTATATATTTTAATAACACTAAAACTATTTACTTTAAAACAAATGAAGGAATATGGTCGATAACAGGAAAGAACGAAAAAAACGTTATAAAAAAAGCAGAGGAATTATTAATCTAGGAAGGTAAAGAAACATACTATGTTATTTCAAATCAAAGAATATTTCCGTTATGCCCTTTATAAAATACGGAAGAAACAAAACAAAAGCTACACCAACTTTGCACCACTAACAATCACACCAGAGTATACGAACATTGATAAAATTAATAAAAATGTAACTGGTGTAATAAAGCATGAAAACAAGATTTACTTGACGGTTGTGGTGGATGTAGTGCGTAATAAGGCAACTGTGAAAGGCAGTCTTAGAGGAATTTCTCATCTTACCAAGCCATTTAATAAACGGCATTACATAGAGATAATTCAATCAGATGATTATAGTTTTTTTGAATAGGGGGAAGCAAAATGACAAAAGAAAAGTTTGGCATTGTCGTTTTCATAAGTGTTCTATTAGGCATTGTCGGATTCATCATAATTTTCTTTAGTGTTAATTTTGGAACAACAAGAGCGGAATCATGGTTACGTGAAAGAGGGGGAGCGGATACGGAATATTTCCATCTTATGATAAATGGATATATTACTTCCTTTCTTATAACGGGTATTATGCTTTTTCTCCTCAGTATTGTTGTGTTCACTATAAGTTTCATTCAAATACATACAAAGGGATTCAAAGAGTCTCTTCATCTGGAAGAATAAAATGAGTCAGACTCAAGGTGAAAATCAAATCAAAAAATTAATGATTTTCACTATCCTTTTTGGTATCTATGTTGTATTAAGTAGTGTTGTTATCATTTTTACTCCTCATTTATTTGTAAGAACAGTAAACATATTGGGACTAGTTGTTGCCTCGATTATTATTGGAGCATTCGTGAGAGAGTTATTTTTATTAAAGCATAAGGATATAAAACAATAATAAGATTGGTGGAAAAAAGTGTGAAGAAGACTCATAAAGTACTTATTGGCATAGCATTAGGGATTGTATTATTTGTCGGAGGCCTGACAACAGGAAAACTAATATTTGAAAAACCAACACGTGAGGTATGGATTGGGTATGAAAGTCTAGAACACGAAAGGCAAATTAACTTCCCTCTTATCATTACAGACCTCGATGATCTAAATATTATTGATAATTTACAAGGGATATTTATGTATAGTCAACAAATAGAGGATGATGGTGTGGATAGGGGCATTCCGGATCTTCATATTTATGTTAATAGTCCTCGGGCTTACTATACTCAAACTCATGCAAGAATATGGTTTGATGATGAAGGTGCCATTATAATATTCAATGATGACGATTTTAGAAAAATAGATAGGAAGGATGCGAACTATTTACGGGAAATTGCTGATTCTGATAACCTTTAAGATATTTTTCTCTATAAATATAAGCTTAGTCCGTACAAGTGGAGCGAAATGGTGCTTCACTTTTTTACAATTAGAGAATTTAGCCAGACCGTAAAGGCAAGAATGAGGATGAAAAGGAAGTTCATTACTTGTTAAAATGGCTTCAGTTATACTTATTGATATAAAAATAATAATTGAGAACGAAAGGAAGGTGGCAATATGCTTACTTTTGAAGAAATGTGGCAAAGGATTATCGAGTGCGACAGAAAGTATGATGGCTTGTTTTTTACAGCTGTGAAAACAACGAAAATATATTGTCGCCCCTCATGTAGGTCAAGGAAACCGAAAAAGGTGAATGTGGAATTTTACGATCAGATTGGGAAAGTAGAAGAGGCTGGGTATCGGGCCTGTAAGAGATGCCAACCAGAAGTGGAGCATTCCCCGCAGGTGGCTATTGTTAAAAATGTCGTGACTTTTTTAGTGAATAATTATAAACAGCATCTCCAATTAAAAGATTTAGCAGAAGAAGTTGGCGTAAGTCCGTTCTATTTAGAGCGTGTATTTAAACAAGAAACAGGAGAAACGCCAAGAATGTATTTAGAAAAGATAAGGATTGACAAGGCAGCATATCTATTAAAAAGTACCAAGCTTACAAATTTAGAGATCTGCTTTGAGGTGGGATTCCAAAGCTCTTCTAATTTCTATAAAATATTCAAGAATATAAAAAGCTGCTCACCTAGCGAATATCGAAAGGGCCTGCACTATGAATTGGATGGATCGTGAATCATATGTAGAAATATTTCCTCCTAAGGAATTTAGCTTTGAAGAATGCCTTATTTTCTTAGGTAGGTCTGATAAGGAAGTGCTACATCGTATAAGTGAAGGAACTATTTATAAACTTATTCAGGGTAGTGATGCTATCATTTTATGTAAAATAGGATTTTGGAATGGTGTGATAAAGGTAGAGTTTCCCCTTAATCCACCTGCTTATCATGAACGTATAATGGCTGCCGAATTTATTTGGTATTGGTTTGACTTAGACTTCGATTTAAGCGGGTTTTATCACCTCGCTGAACAAGATAGTGTATTAAAAACGGTTGTTCCAAAATATATGGGGCTCCGAATGATAGGTATCCCGGATTTATTTGAAGCCATAGTGTGGGCGATAATGGGACAGCAAATCAATTTATCTTTTGCTTATACTTTAAAAAAGCGTTTTGTAGAGCAATTTGGTGAAGGTGTAACATCGGCAGGAGAGACATATTGGTTATTTCCCACTTCAGAAAGGATTGCTTCTTTGAAAGTGGAGGAATTAAAATCCCTTCAGTTTACCACTAGGAAAGCTGAATACATTTTAAACATTGCTAAATTAATGGCAAACGGTGAGTTATCAAAGAAAATGTTGCTTCAAAAAGAAACAAATGAGCAAAGAAGAAATGTTTTATTAAAGATTAGAGGCATTGGAGCATGGACAGCAGATTATGTGTTGATGAAATGTCTGCACAACCCAACCTCCCTTCCGATTGCAGATGCGGGTCTCCATCAGGCGCTAAAGAAAATATTAATGTTAGAGAAAAAACCGACTTTAGAACAAATTGGACAGGTTGCGGAAAATTGGGAAGGCTATCAAGCCTATGCAACCTTTTATCTATGGAGGTCCCTATATGACGAAACTTCATAAATTAACATATTCAACTCCAATAGGCATGTTAGAAATATGCGGAACGGCTGAAGCAATTCATTCAATTATGTTCATTGATGATAAAGAGGTGATAGTACAAAATGACACTCCTCCACTATTACAAGAATGCTTAAAGCAGCTCGATGAATACTTTAATGGAGAACGCAAACATTTCACCTTCCCATGTCATTTGGAAGGAACAAATTTTCAAAAATCAGTATGGGAAGCTCTGAAGGAAGTACCTTATTCCGACACTGTTTCCTACAAAAATATTGCAACTTCGATTGGAAATGAAAAAGCCATTAGGGCAGTAGGAAGTGCCAACGGGAAAAACAAGCTGACTATTGTCATACCATGTCACAGAGTTATCGGCTCCAATGGTACGTTAACTGGTTATGCAGGTGGATTATGGAGAAAAGAATGGCTGCTGCAATTTGAGAGATCTAAAATATTATCCTAACAACAATCGCAATTCTATTTTAATAGAGTTGCTTTTTTCTGAAAATTTAGATTGACAATACATGGAATATAAAGTATATTTTCGGTACTACTAAATTTTAAAAAAGGAGTGTTTTAGATGTTTAAATCTGGATTAACCGTTTGGTACAATGTGAGTAATGTAAAACGTACGAAGAAATTTTACACAGAGCAATTGGGATTTGCCTTGGATTTTTATGACGAAGAAGCTGGTATGGCGAGCGTTCATACTAATACAAAAGATTGTTATATTGGATTTTCAGAAGCGGAGCAAATTGTTCCTACTACATCTGCTACTGTTTTTGAAGTAGAGGATATTAAGGTAGCGGTAGAGGCACTGAAAGAGAAAGGTATTACATTTAGTGGAGAAATTACTACTATTCCTGGCTTGGTGAAGCTGATAACATTTAAGGATCCTGATGGGCACGACCTGGAGTTATCCCAAACTTTGATGGAGGCATAATGGTAAAAGAACTGCAACTTGTACAAATTACGAGAGAACTATCTGGTAGGTGGACGATTCCTATTCTATTGTCCATAGATAAATCAGGTGGCAGGTTTACCCCATTAAAGAACAAATTAGAAATTTCACCATCCAGATTAAGCAACAATTTGAAAGATATGATAGATGCAGGTCTTATAAAGAACCTTTCTCCTTATGAGCGAAATCATCCACTGCTACCAGAATACCTGCTTACGGAGAAAGGTTATTTTCTGAAAGAGGCTGCCCTTGTCATTACATCATCTGAAAAGCAATTAAATCGCGGCTTTCTTGCATCAAAGGCATGGAATTGGCCGATATTGATTGCACTCCACTACCAATACAAGGAATTCAATTCGATTCGACAACTTTTACAAACAGCCACACCTCGAATCGTATCAACAAGACTAAATGAATTGAGTAACATTGATTTAGTAGAAACAAGACCATTACCTGGGCTGGCTACCAAGCAGCATTATGCCTTAAGTAACCATAGTGATTCGATACTTCAAACTGCCACTGCTGACTTGGTTTCCCTACTCTAAGCTTTTTAGATAATCTCTAGTAGATAAGACAGTCGCGAACTCATGATGAATGGTAGCAAGAGAAACCATCATGTACCGTTTGAGCGTCGATTACTTCCCCGTTGTGGTTCATTAGCGGATAAGCAACGGTTGCATCAGATATCAAATACGTTTGAAAGCCTAAATTCCCACTCATTCTAGTGGTTGTCGACACACAGTGGGGAGTGGTGAAGCCAGTAATTACCACTTCCTTTATTCCCATGTCTTTTAAATGGCTCTCCAACGAGGTACCGATAAAAGCACTATTTACTTTTTTTGTGATGATTTTTTCATTTTCCAAGGGCTTTATTAAATCTAATATGTTACTAGACTCTTTTTCTTTGTAAAAAAGTGATTGAGGATCTTCTGATAGATGTCGAATAAAGATTACCTCGTACTTTCTTTCTCTCCATTCGGTTAACAATGCTTGTATATTTTTTTCGGCATTGGGATTGTTTCTGTCACCCCATTTAGAATCTAAGAAAGCCTTTTGAACATCAATAAGTATCAGAGCTTTCTTTATCCTCTTCTTTGGCCTCCTTACTAATTCCCCATCACAATTCGGGCATACATATGACATCCCATGTGTGCATTTTTCGCAAAACGTGCATTCATGAACACAAATATATGCATGATTTTTTAATACTGCTTCACATTTCTCGCACGAAGATTTCATTAATAATCCCATAGGTCAACCTCCCTTATATATATTTATTTTATGGTAGCTATTACAATTAACACATACTTTTTAAAAGGATATTTGCGTGATATTCTTTAATAATAAAGGAAAATTATTTGATTTAGTTAGAAAAATAAAGAGGTGATCTGATGGATAGCATTAATCGAAAAATATTAGATATTTTGCAAGTAGATGGAAGGATCTCTATGACAGAGTTAGGGAAAAAGATATCATTATCTGTTCCTGCTGTCACAGAGAGAGTAAGAAAGTTGGAAGACCAGGGGGTTATAGAAGGGTATAAAGCACAAATTAACCCGAATAAAATAAATAAGCCAGTAAAAGCATTTGTGCTAATAAAGACATACAGATGTAAAGCGTTTCGTGAATTTTGTAAGGAGAATCCACTTGTTCTTGAATGCCATCGACTGACGGGAGAATATAGTTACTTAGTAAAGGTCGTTACAGAATCAAATGAGCTATTGGAGGAATTCATTGATGCCTCGATGGAATATGGGGAGCCTTATACAATGATGAATCTTTCTTCTCCAGTTCCAAGCAAAATTATTTAACGAGTGAAATATATTCAACTGGATATTTATGTTAAAATTAAGCAGGGTATGTTTTGAAATTTCTAATAATAGAAAAGTCTACTCGGTACTATTCGGAAAATATGATTTTGAGAGGAATTGCTTTATTCAGTGAATTATCTAGTAAACTTTATTTTAGCTATATCATTGACAGGCTTTTCATATTTTATTGGAAGTTTTCTACTTAGTAAGGGGTTACCGTTATGGCAAGCATTAATTATTGGGTTTTCGGTCGTATCATTAGGCGCCTTAATGGAAGCACTTGGAAGTCCAATCTGGCTAATAGTTTTAGTTCCGTTCCCAGTAGGAATGCTGCTGCTCTATTTTTTTCTCAACACAACGATTCCGCAATGGTTTATTACTTATTCCACTACATTACTAATTTATACAGTAATACATATACCAATGAGTTACTTTTTTCAATTCCATTCTTTAATACCAGCTTGGAAATTATCTTAAAAAAATTTATGTGAATTTGGAAAAAGGATGAAATTCATGAAAACTTTTATAAAAATAAATGCTGTTAGTATTTTTTACGCAATACTATTGTTTGTGCCATTTATATTAATGATCAATGTATATAGGATTAGCAGGTTAACAGGCATGGATATTGAACTAGTTAACTTATTTATTACCGGTACACTAGTCCTTGCAATAATAGCTGGAACATTTTGCATGATGAATTTAAGGAAAATTAGGTTGAGTGGAAGTAAGGCTAACTATTTTACAGCCATTCTCTGGATTCCGTACTTTTTTGTTTTCATGTACACCTTTGCAAACGCCTTACCCATTACCTATGGAGGGGATAAGCCTAATCCAGTTACAGGGTTATTTTTAATGGGATCCTTCATCATTTATCCCATTTATATTTTGGTTTTTCAGTCTATAGCAACCAATTTCAAAGATAAATTCTTCATTACTGAATAAGAATCAAAAGAAGAAATGAGTGAATGAAATGCAAAATGAAAAAGAGATTATTATTCGCCATCATGAGGCTGCAATAGCGTATGCTCATTCTTTAAAGTGCATCAGCAATGCCAAATGGAGAACAAGCATTGGGGATGGTAAATGGACCGTCGCAGAAGTTATTGGACATTTAATACCTTGGGATGAATTTATTTTAGAGCATCGTATCCCATTCCTTTTTTCCAAAAGTGATCTCCAAAAAGCTCCAAATGTAGAGGTTCTAAATGCAGAGTCAGCATCTAATGCTAGAAATTGTGAAAAAGACATTTTACTCGAGAGGTTTATTAACAGTAGAAAAGCAGTTTTAGAAAAAGTAAAACAAATTCCATCAGATAGCTGGGAGAGTAACATAGATGTTGGAAAGACCTCTTTAAGCTTATATGATTATTTTCAGGGATTAGTAAAGCACGATCTGCATCATTTTACACAAATAGATAAGGTCCTCAAGACACCATCCATTAATAAAAAGTAGAGGGGGAGAGCATAAATGATTATTTTCACTTTTGTTGCCATCTTAGCTTTGATTATTTTGATTGTTTCACTGGTGTTAGCTCTCAATGGAAAACATACTTTTTATTGGATAGCAGCAGTTGCAGTTTATATTTTCAGCGCTCTTTCTGGCTTTAGCATTGGGCAATTGACAGTAGGTTTCACCTTTGTATTTTTAGCATTGGCAATTGGGTATTCGTTACGTTTATTGAAAAACAATTACCAGCTTTACACATGGCTAGACATAGATAGGAGTTGTAACTGGTGGTATCGCAGTTATTTTTGTTCATGATTTTAAGTTATTCTATCCAATTGTGACGCTACTTCATTGAAATGGGAGCTACAACGGTTGCTTAGCAGAACTATATTGTGTATTTTCTGCCTGATTTTTATAGCAGGCTGCAAAGGAGATCTATCAAATTATAAAGATGAAGATGTAGCATATGGTGAGAGGGGAAAGGAAACTACAGTTGGTGAACTGAGATTCTTATATCCCGATGAACAAATGTGATAAAAGCTGAAATAGTTATCCAAGAAGCGAAAAAAATGAATATTGATATATCAAATGAAGTGGAAGAAAACGTATTAACGATGTTAAGTATGTATCCCTCTCAAAAGTTGATACCCCAGATGCGAACGCTCTACATGAAGCTGTGGAACCAATGGCTAAAAAAGCTGGAATGTCACCTGAAGAATATTACGCCCAATACCTTCAAATAACCATGGAAATGTCTGCCTACATAAAATACTCGGAGAGCCAGATGACGATTACGAAAAATACGATAAGTTAGCTAATAAGCATTTGGATGAATTAGTGAAAATGCATAAAAATGACATACAGGTGTTTATTAAGTAATTCTACATGGAAGGGATTAAAATGGGAGCATTTCTCACAATAGCTGTCGTTCTAATAGGTGTTTATGCGGTAATAAAAGCAGTAAGAAAGAGAAAATTACCAAGTAACAACTATACGCCATTTGATGATATAACAAATGGGAAAGTGGATAAAGACAATTAGAAGTATTAGGGGGATATCGTGAAAAAAAGAACAATACAAGTAATGATAGTTGTCGGCTTATTTATTGTGGCTCTACTGATTAACCCTATAGACTATTATGTGGGCTATAAAGGTGAAAAAGAATTGTTTTCGGTGTCGGATGGAATTTTATCAGATGCAGGTTTTCATGATGAAGAAATTAAAGCAGTGAACCATTTGGGAAGTAATATATTTCTAATTGAAACAGCTGATAATCATTTTATTATTCAAAGAGAACGAAATAATAGAAGTACTAGTTTTACCGTATTTGAAAGTAGTGATTTTATGGTGGAACGATTAGACGGTTTAAAGCCATCCTTATCTTTAAGAATAAAAGAAATTTTGGGAAGGTAGTTGCTTCAAATACTGCAATTATTATGGCGATATTGATGGCCAAAAGGCCGGTGGAATAGGAAATAAAAGGTTATCATAAAGCCGGTGTGACAGGTGTAAAAAGGTCATCATCAAAGCAGGGAAGCTCATATAACTGGCGCACCAGGAGAAAGCTCCTGATTAAAAAAATCCCTTTTAGAAGGGATTTTTTTAGTTATCTTTAGAGCATTCAAAAGAATTAGAAAAGCTTAAATAACTATTAATTTGCCGGATTTTTATCAAATTTTTTGTTGGTGATTATATTTAAAACAGCCATGCCATCGCTTGGACAACCGTTCAGGTGATTCATTGGAAATAACGAGAAAAACACGAAATAGAAGGAGAAGTAGGTAAATTGGTAAATGAATATGTTTGGTTCGAGAATTTCTCTAGTTATTAATCCGTTTAGTAGTAAGATGGAGGAAATATTAAAAATAGAACCTCCTAAATATACAAATATCTTCTCTATCTTTCTTGTACCTCTGCTGACATTAATGTACTCGCACCAGCCGTCATAAAAGTAGAGCTTTCGAATCTTAAATGATCCTACTTTAAATAATATATTTCCTGTACCTATGTGAATGTTTACTGTACCTCCAAATAATTTTGCAAAGAAGAAGTGACCTAGTTGATGCAGAATCGTAACCAATGGCAATACCAGAAAAAAAGAAAGGAAAAATTTCCATAGGTCATTAAATCCAAACATTTTGCAAAACTCCCTTTCCTGCTATGATTCTATTAAATGGAAATACAATTCCCGAAATGCTAAAGAAAAAAACACATTACCTATTGGATTAATGTGCCAAATTTGTGAATACCGATGTAATTAACTAAGTTTTGTATTATTTTTTTCTGTAATATTTAAGTTCTTCTATGATTTTTTGCTCGATATTTTTAGAGTCCTCTGGATGGAAGAAGTGTGCGGATTTATCAAGCGAAATAAATTGTTTTCCTTCTTTTGCTTCTAAGATTTTGAAGTAATCTTGTACAAGTTCTCCGAAAATATGTACATCTTTGGATCCATGTAAAAAGGTAACAGGGAGAGAGACTTTGGGTATTTGTTCTTTAAAATTAACAGTAGCAATTGTTTTTATGAAATCTAAATTATAAATGAGTTTCATACTTTTAGTAAACGTTTGATAAACATCAATTAATGAGTAATCCTTAGATTGAAATAATGATTTTATTGCGGTCAACATTCCAGGATATTTAATTTCTTCGTCGATATAGATAAGGGAACCAAAGCGCTGTGCCCATTTTCTTAATGTAATCCATTGCTTGGTACTTTCAATAAAAGGGGGGTTACCTATTGCAGTTAATTCCTTTAAGGCCCTTTTATTATTCCTTTTAGTTGCTTCATCTTTTGCCCAATTTAACATAAGCTCGTCGTTTTTGGACCAATTAATAAGCTGGGATATTCCGACATATGAATAGAATTTGTTAGGATATTGGTTTACTAGTGATAAGCCAAGGAGTGTTCCCCAAGAATGCCCCACTAAAAAAATCTTTTCTTGAGAAAATTTACCTCTCAAATAATCAACTAATTCATTTGCGTCTGTTACAAATTGTTGGATGGTCATGGTTTCTTGTTTGATTTTCTTGTTATAGGATTTTCCTGTTCCACGCTGATCCCAGAATACCAATATAAAATTTTTTACGAGCTCTTTTGTATTTGTTGCCACTGTGTAATCGACTCCCATATTAGATACACCTGGTAAAGGCATTGCAGGGCCTCCGTGAAGGAATAATAGCACGGGGTTTGTGGGGTCTTCAGCTTGCAGCAATATATATTGTTCGATTCCGCCAAGTATAACTGGTTCAATTGAACTTATTCCCGTCTCTGGTATGAAAAAGTCAGGTTTTCTTGAAAGAAGTTTCATCGTAATACCCCTCCTATATTAAAATTTAAGAGACCATACTAGGATTTTGAGAAAGTAAATTAGATAGCTTCTTTTGAAATAAAAATGTGGAGGTTCGTAGAGGTAGGACAAAACGAATGGGGATTCATACAATTCAGAATTTAATAGCGTCAAGATTTAATATAACATAATTTACCACTTTTATTGATAACTTTTTTGAAAAAATTACTTCTTTAATAACGAAACTACATGGAGTTATTGCAGTGTGTAGACAAAGGTACATTTTTATTTAAATCCATGCAATTCCCTTGTTGATCGTAGTGGAAGACGCGCAGACTCCTCGAAAATGCTGACACATTTTCTTCGTGCGATGAATGGCTGCCGAAGCCTTCCTTGTCCTGCGGGAGGAAGGGACATGGGAAACCCCACAGGGCGCAGCTCGAGGAGGTTCCCGGACCGCCCGCGGAAAGCGAAGCGTCTGAAACGAAGATCAACAGTTAAATACAAATCTAAAAATAATTTGGGTTTGTCAACAGTCTGGGAGTTATTGTTCTTAAATATTTGAAGGGGAGGGAGGACGATGAAGTATGTAGGATTCGAGCTTATTTTATCTGTTGTGGGTGTGATTGTATCGTTATTTTAGATTGAGCAGATACAATTACTGGTAGAATCGGACTTTTTTTAATCTTCTGTGCCATGTTTTTTCTGGATAAATTGTCGATGAAAGTCAAACAAGAGCAAATTTTACAACTGAAACTGCAAAAGATAGGAGAAAGCGATTCATCATGACAAATCGTTTAGTATTAATCGCTTTTCCCATTTTTATAGTTGCATTTTTGCTTTATATGTTTTTCAGTTGATGTGTAACTTCCCGTCATATCTAGATTAAGGAATATATTAAGCAAGTTCATGGGACCACTATTCCCAATGAAGAATTAACCTATCTGGCCGTACACATCCACCGACTTATGTCACATCAACAGTTGAAGTAAATGGTAGAGCAAAAACCGCTTGCCATTTTGAGGCAGGCGGGTTTTTGAATAGATAAGGAAAATTTTAACTGGGGCAATCTAACATATGATATTCTTATACAGTAATGATCTCGTTAAACAGAAGAAGGGTAGACAGGAAAATGTTCAAGAAGAACTTGAAAGAAGTTATATTCTCATTGGCTTTAGGAGTTTTATTAGGAATCATATCTAAGTACTTAGACACCATCGCTGTTGATGGAAGTTGGTGGAGCATTAGCCTAAGCTACTTTGGCGACCTTTTTACAAGATTGGGCATTTGGATTTTGATTGCAACCTTTATAGCTGCATATAGTAAAACATCCATAAATGCTGCAATTAATACGTTTTTATTTTTTATTGGAATGCTTATTAGCTACTATGTATATTCCGCTTACTTATTTGGATTTTTCCCAACTAGTTATTTTCTTTGGTGGGGCACTTTAGCAATTGTTTCTCCATTTTTAGCAATTCTAGTTTATAAAGGGAAGCAAAAGGAAAAATTCGCTTATATTTTGCCAGCCTTACCTTTAGGGCTAATGTTAAGTCTTTCTTTAGCAATTGGTCCATTTTATATTGATATATCTTATATAGAGGAATTAATCATGTACGTTGTATTATGTGTCATCTTTTACAAGCAACCTAAACAACTGGCAGTCGTAATTTTGTTGTCATTTATCGTGGCACTTATAATAAAACAAATTAGTCCATATCATTTTTGATGATTCATGATCATTTAAAAAGGGTGAGTAACAATGAATGAACAGAGCGCAATCAATAAAAAAGCTTGGGAATACCGTGCATATGAGTTTTGGACGAAAAGTCAAGGTACACCACAGGAAAAGGCTCAGGACATAATAAAGAACCCCTTTGCTAGTCTAAAAAAGCATCAACAATATTTTGAACAGATAGCAGGGAAAAGGATTGCTAACCTTTGCGGGTCAAATGGAAGAAAAGCCGTTCCGCTATCATTATTAGGTGGGGAAGTAACCGTATTTGATATTTCAGAAGAAAATAAGAGATACGCAATGGAGTTAGCACATTTTGCAAATACCAACATTCAATATAATGTCACAGATATTTATGAAATCGATGTAGTGAAATATGGGAGTTATTTTGATGTGCTTTATTTAGAAGGAGGAATCCTACATTACTTTCAAGATATTAATAGATTGATGGATATACTATATGCTCTGCTAAAAGAAGGCGGACAAGTGATTCTAAGTGATTTCCATCCGCTACGAAGGTGTTTGGTAGATGACTATACGAAAATCAATTACTTTGATCAGCAACTGCAAGGTGGAGATTTAGCGTATAAATCATTTTTTGACGAAGGAGAGCAAAAGGAATTTCCGGAGGTTTCTGTTCGACTATTTACACTAAGTGAAATAATCAATGCTGTTATCACTTCTGGTTTTACATTTAAACAATTTGAAGAACATCGTGGTTGGAACAATGAAAATATACCGTGGGAATTTACTATTCTAGCTACAAAGTAATGAGGCAGAAAAACTAATCTCTGTTTTCCTGCCAACAAAATATTATAAATTAACGACATTTCTATCATGAAGAAGGCTCAATTCAAGATCACTAGAGAGAATGCGTAGTGCTTCCCCACCAGCACAACTATTTCCTTTTTTATTTATTGCTGGTCCAATGATTCCGATTCCCATGCGTCCAGGAACTGCCCCTACAATGCTTCCTGATACTCCACTTTTTAATGGGAATCCTACGTTAACGGCATAGGCTCCTGATTCGTTGTACATCCCAGAAGTAAGCATGATGGCTTTAACTGTGCGAATATTATCAGGCTTGATAAGCTGTTTCTTTCCTCCAATGAGTCTGCCATGATTGGATAAAAAACAACCCAATTTGGCAAGGGACAATGAATTGATTTCAATAGAATTCATTCGGTTGTACAATTCCAGTGCGTTTTCGGTTTCTTGGCTGGAAAGGACGCCGGTGCTCTCCATAAAGTAGGTCAAGGCCTTATTTCTGGCGCTATTATTACATTCCGCATTATATACTTCTTCGTTCATTTTTATCTTTTTGTTTTCAGTGATTTTCCGCAGAAGCTCTAGAACTCTTTCAAAACGATCATCCACTGTACTGCCTCGGATTAAGCTTGCTGTAGCGATTGCACCAGAATTAATCAGTGGATTATAGGGTCGTCTTCCTTCATATTCCTCAAGGTGTGATATGGAATTAAAGAGATCATCTGTCGGTTCCATTCCTACCTTTTGAAAAACGATTTCTTTTCCGAAATCCTCTAAAGCCATTAGGAGGATGATGACTTTTGAAATACTTTGCAAGGAAAAATGGTCCTCATCCTCCCCTGCGGAATATGTCTCCCCATCAAGCGTGACGATGGTTACCCCTAAATTGGATAGGTGAGATTGGTCCAAATCGGGAATATGATCGACAACTCTTCCTTTTGACGCAAAAGGTCTGCAAGCCTTGACCACTTCTTCTATATATTCATTCGATAGCTTTTTCATTCATTTTCCTCCTCCGAACAAGTAGGTACCCTCATACCCCTTATACCCGAAACGGAGAGAATTAAAGTCAAATGAAAGAAAAGGAGGTAAGAAGCACCTCCTAATATACTAATCCCATATTCTGATTCTATCGACACCAGCAGTTCTTAGATAATCTAATAATTGCCCAGTATGGACGGATTCATGATATGCCACTCTAAGTAACATGTCGCCTAATGATCTTATGTAGCCTGATTCAGAACGATCAATTTTGATCTTCTCTAAATCTCCTTCAGAAAATGATTTTATAGTTTCCATAAATTGATTTCTGAATGGTTCAGCAAAGTCTAATTCAGCTTGGACAGAAAGGTAGGGACGATTTTCAAAGGGAGAATCAAAAGATGATAAATTGCCTCGATTATTTATGGCTAAGTGATAGTAATGTTCGCTTTCTAACACATGCCTAATCATTTCTATACAATTCATAGCCTCTTCATCTGGTTTCCAAAAGAGTGCTTCCTCAGGAATAGATGTCCACAACTTAATACTTCTTCTTCTAACTTCACTAAAATTCAAAATGAGTAAATCAATAGAATTCATCATAAAGCCTCCTTTTTTATTTATTATACACGAATGTATGTTTGTATCAAAGGGTTGAGCAGGTACTTAGCTTTACTTTCTATGTCATGTATATCGAGTATATATAATTATAGGTAGTTCATTATTAGTTATTCATCAAAATAAGAATTATATGATAAAATTTAAACATTTTGATACAAATAACTATATACTTAGTATATAATTAACGAGGTGAAGTTTGGGAGGGGTTATACTAATATGATTCAAGTGAACAATCTAACAAAGGAATTTTTACAGGGTCAACAAAGCACTCAAGTGTTGAAGGGGATTGATTTAAACATCAAAGAAGGGGAATTCGTGGCAATAATGGGGCCAAGCGGATCTGGAAAAAGTACCTTACTTCAATTATTAGGAGGTCTTGATCTACCTACCGATGGAGATATAGAAATTAATCATAATCTCTTAAATAAAATGAAGGAAAAAGAAAGAACGATTTTCCGGAGAAGAAATATAGGGTTTGTTTTTCAAAATTATCAGTTACTACCTACATTAACGGTAGAAGAAAATATTGCATTCCCACTGCATGCAGATGGGAAATTAACGAATGAAAAAGCTAAAACAATAGATGAATTAATTCGTTCTGTAGGTTTAGAGGGGCTTAATGACAAGCGAGTCAACCTACTTAGTGGTGGGCAGCAACAAAGGGTAGCTATCGCAAGGGCCCTTGTGAATAATCCCACTGTCTTATTAGCGGATGAACCAACAGGGAATTTAGACAGGTCGATGGCAGAAGAAATTCTCGTATTGTTTTCTAAATTCCACCGTGAAAACAAGCAAACGATTGTAATGGTCACACATGATATTTTTGCAGCTGGTTTTGCAGATCGAATAATCCTTTTTAGAGATGGAGCGATAGATCAAGATATTTCTAGAAGGGATGGTGACTATGCTAAACATTTGGCGAATTTCATGGCATAATATAACACTAAACAAAAAGAGGTTTCTCTTCACGCTGCTTGCTATTATTTTAGGAACAGCTTTTGTAACTTCTATGCTGATAGCTCATAAAACAACCAATGACGTCTTTGACTATTATGAAAAAATGTATGTAGCAAATGCTGATTATTGGGTCTTAAGTGATGAACATACTTATTCAGAGGAACTGATTTCGGCTATCCAAAACGATCCTATTGTCACAGATAGCTTACTTGCCCTTGATAAACAGGCTTTCTTTGAATTGGAAGGAGATTACTCACTGAATGAAAGGTCTGTAAGGATTACAGGTGTAAGTGATTTAAATAGTGGGTTGCTAATACTGCCAGTTATTGAAGGCAACTTAGATAATCAAGGAATAGTAATGACAGAAGCTGTTGCAAACCTTTTAGGAAAAGGGGTTGGAGATACTGTCACCTTTACGGACCTTGGGGAAGCAAAAATTTCCGCCATTGTTGAATACACGCAACTGTTGGCCAGTCCTAGTAATTGGGAAAGGGCAGAATCAACTAGTTTTCGTGTGCTGGCTCCCCTAGATATGTTAAGGGAATGGACAGGGAAAGATGGAGAGATTACCTATATGCGCTTCCAAACTGAAGGTGATGGTGAGGAGCTTTTTCACTCATTTCAACAACAGTTTCAAGGTTCAAGTGCATACATAGAACCAGTTGTGGCAGATGATTTCCAAAGCAACGATATAGGAGGCCTCTATACATTTTTCTATATAATAGCTGGATTATCCATTTTTATCAGCGGGTTTATTGTTTTTAATATGATTTATACTAGCGTTATCGAACGGAAACAGGAATTTGCCATCATGAAAAGCTTAGGATATACACAAGGCTCTGTATCTAAACTTGTGCTTATTGAAATGACACTCCTAGCATTCATCGGAACAGTAATTGCTATTCCAATAGGAGTAGGGCTAGGAGATATCTTTATGCAAGCACTTCTTAGTGTGTTTGAATTTGATATGGTCTACACGTTAAACTGGAAGCTGCCTGTATTACTGTCAATTATAATAGGTTTATTATATCCGATTGTTTTCTCGCTTTTCCCAATCTATTGTGCAGGTAAGACATCTATTTTACTAGCACTAAAAAAGGGAAATGGCACTATTTTTACTTCAAAACAGTATTTCTTTAGAGCTATTTTCGGCTTGGGCTTCCTATGCTTTTTATTGATCGATCACCCTATCGCATATATCGCTGTAATAGTGGGAGTCATTCTTCTGTTTCCTTTGCTAATAATGGGTATAGGGGAAATAGCAAAGCCTATTTTGAAGTCTCTTAATAGTTATTCTGGAATCTTGGCAATCAAAAATTTGTTACAGCAACTAAATCGTAATTCAAATACAGCCATTATACTAGCAATAGGTATATCAGTGATCCTATTACTAAGTGCAGTGGTAGAATCAGCTCCTAAAGGATATGAAGCGGAAATTAAAAGTACATACGGTGGAGATATGAGAATTACATCTGAAGCTCCATGGTCTACGGAAGATGTAACTAAAATTCTTTCCTACCTTGCAGTCACAGACGTTAAGTCGTTAAAAGAAGCTACTCCAATTACATGGGATACAGTTAATAAAGTAAAAAGACAATTTTCCGTTATTTCTGTAAGTGAAGATGGACCAATCCTATTTACTCACCCGCACGAAAAGAATTTGTACAACAATTTGAAAACGGAATCTACTGTTTTACTTGGAGAACGAGCCTTTGAAGAATGGGGTGGGAATATTGGACAAAGCATTCTAATGAATACTCCAAATGGTGAACAGAAGTTTGAAGTAATTGGAGTGGTCAAAACATCACATTATTCTGGATATGTAGCATTCATGGATGAAACCAATCTAAACGATGAATTTGGATGGAATAATAGCTTTGATTTGCTCCTTACCGTGAACAATAATGAATATGATGTGATACGTGATCAGTTATGGTCTGATTTTGCAGGTCAACTGTCAAAGGTCCAAACAGCAGATGAAGAAATAGAATCTACTACTTCAGCCATTTCCGGTATGAATGAAATGATCATGGTTATGTTGTTTATCGTTATTGGATTAGCTAGTATTGGCACTGCAAATACTCTGTTGATGAATACGTATGAACGAAGGTACGAGATTGGAACGATGCGGGCGCTTGGTTTAACGAAACAGCAGGTTAGAAACATGATATTAGCTGAAGGGTTGCTTATTGGAGTTGCAGGGGTAATTGGTGGATTTGCAACTGGAGTAATATTCATTTATGTGACAAGTAAATCTAAACTGATGGAGGGATTTATCTCTTTCCAATTTCCAATTAGTGATATTATACTTGCAATGATGGCAGGAGTTGCTCTAAGTCTCTGTGCTGCCTGGGTTTCAAGCAAGTCTGCGAGTAAATTGGATATCCAGTCATCACTAAAAGAAGGTTGATAAATTGTCAGTAAAATATGGAATTTTAACATTGTTATCCCTACAAAGGTTTCATGGATACGAATTGAAATTGGAATTAGATTCCCTTCTTGGAATGAAGGGTAAAATTAACCCTGGACAGATATACACCACGCTTGATCGCTTAATCCGTGATCAATTAGTTTCATCTGCTGGATTGGATGATCAGGAAAGAAAACAATTTGAAATAAAACCCAAAGGGACAGATGAGTTAGAAAAATGGTTAGTAGAACCAGTTCCCTACCATTCAACAAAAGAGGATTTTTTCTTTAAATGGAATTGTGCACGTAAAATGCATTTTAACCAAGAAGAAAAAATGCTTACTCAACAAAAAGAAGTGATTATTAAAGAAGTAATGGAATTAACAAGTTTAAAAACAGAGCTGTTACTTCAAGGGGACGAAACAAAATATCTGTTAATTACAGGTGTATTATTGCATTTAGAAGCAAATTTGAACTGGATTATTCAAGTGGAAAATAGAAATAGATAAGAATTTTTTGGGAATTAAGATTTTGCAGAAAATCATTGCCCCCATTAAAGGGTAGAGGAGGATTTTATGGATTCAGTCGTTGAATATAGTTGGGAATTGTTTATAATTGCTGAGGTTTTGTCTGTCGTTTCCTTATTATTATTTTGTGTATTTCGTTACTTTTATAGTAAACCAAGATTTAGCCTTCTTTTTATTTTCTTCTTTCTTTTATTGTTAGTGTTAGAAGCGCTGCTAGGTTTCTATGTTTATCGTCAAACAGGAGAATTTTCAACCTTTTTAATAGTTATTACAATATTTGTAATTTATGCTTGTACATTTGGTATAGGTGACTTTATTAGGTTAGATCGTTGGATGCGGAAAAAAATAGGGAGCTTAAGAGGCATTGAACTACTTTCAGATAAAGACTATGAAATAATGGAAAAAAACAGTGATCCAAAATATATCGCCAAAAAATATCGGATATCCTCTTTCATCCATTTGGCAGTGTTTGTTATCGCTCAATCGATATTTTGGTTTATGGGTACAGAAAGCATCTCTGAAATGGGACATTATTTAACTGATTTTTCTTGGCTAGATGAAGGTACTGCCGAGGGTTCCCCATATCCAAATGATACTCTTTTCGCAATCGGTGTCATTTGGGGAATTGTTTTTATCGTAGATTTTATTTATTCATGGTCATATACTTTGTTTCCTAGTAAAAAATAAGGCTTAAGTTGTCAAACATAATGAAAGAATCCATTTTAATCTTCTCAAAATGGATTCTTTTTATTATTTATTTTCATCACTTTGTTGTTTTTATAAAATAAGTTAATGAATTTTTAAAACTTCTTAAAGCTTCAAACGTCTATATAAAGATTCTATTAAAATAGGGGGAGTTAGAATGTCCTCGTACAAAGTGAACGATGTGGAAGACTGGTATAACCAATACCATCAACCATTTATAAATACATCATTCTGTTGGTAATAGACAGTCAGCAGGCAGAAGATTTGGTATATGAGACCTTTGTGAGAGCCTATCAGCAATATCATACATACAAAAGGCAATCCTCACCGAAAACGTGTCTTTTTAAAATTGCTCATAACACTACCATTGATTATCTCCGAAAAATGAAGCCTATCAAACTATTTAATCAAGTATTCCAAACGAAGGAGCGTGCCGAATCTACAGAAGACATTGTCGTGTTAAAAGAGAACTCCCGTGAACTTTATGAAGCGTTAAGTAACATGAAGGAAAACTATAAACAAGTAATTATTTTGCGGAAAATTAAAGGTTTTTCTATTTTGGAAACAGCTCATATTTTGAACTGGTCTGAAAGTAAAGTGAAATCCACGTTACATCGTGCACTTGATATACTGGCAAATAAGATGCGTGAGGAGGGTTTTGGTTATGAAAAGAAAGCTAGACGATAACTATCAATTGGAGCAATCACTTAAAAGATTAGAATATGATATGGAGTATAGCTTAAATCGGTCCGATATGGTAAAAAAGAGAATCCTTACTCATATTCGTAAAATATCTAGACGAAGGAAGGCAACAGGAATATTGATTGCCGTACTTGCCCTATTTATTTTGCCCTATTTATGGTTGGAGGAATGTCCACCCTTTTGCCAAATCACACACCTTTAGCATTATTACAACAAGAAGGCAGTGCCGAGCATGTGGAAAAAGCTATATATCCTCTGGATGTTGAAGATAAAATGGAAGCGATTATTGGGGAACCAAGTGTTTCGGGCACCTTTGCAGCCTATTTTTATAAGTTTGAGGATCATCCTGCATTCTTGATTCAAATTCATACGCAGGAATTCAAGAAATCACCAGATGACATGATGGAAAGTTTATTACCTCATAAGAAATATCCAGCAACATCCTACAAATCGGAGGAAGTAAAGATTGGATCTTATCGCGGGATACTCACAGAATCCTATCAAGAATATGGAGGGATTAATTTAATAGTAGTAACAGAGAATGTGCTTTACAGTATTAACCCTGGAGTTCAAAATAAGAACCTCACACAAGCAGAAAAAGAACAATTAAAGGAAGATTTAGTGAAGCTAGGTAATTTGTTGAATTATTAGGCTCTTTACTAAAAACAATTTGCTTGAAAACGTTCGAATTATTTTAGAATAGATGCAGGAAAAGAGCACAATTGTACCGCCCGTAAAAGTCTGTGAAAAAAACCAATTATTTAAGAGGACAGATTTTCATGTTATAATAAAATCTGGTGTAACAACCTATTATATATTTATAGGAGAGTGCCAAATATGATTATTAAATACATTCGTTTACGTTAACCTCAGGTGCATTCCATCTTAGCTCATTCATTTTTTTGCGTAAAATGAATAGGTTTATTTGAGTGTACCTAATTCAAACCTATCAAATTTGAATGAAAAGAGGAAAGAATCATGAGTGAAAAGATAATGAAAATTAACGGTATTGATATATGTACAGAGAGTTTTGGGAACCCTTCCAAACCAGCTATCTTATTAATAAATGGGGCTATGAATTCCATGGTCTATTGGGACGAGGAATTTTGCCAACAATTAGCCGATACAGGGAGATTCGTCATCCGATATGATAATCGTGATGTAGGACGGTCTACTACGTATGAACCTGGTACAACTAACTATACAGTGGACGATATGGCGAACGATGCTGTCGGAATCCTAGATGCATATACTATTCATCAGGCACATCTAGTTGGTATGTCACTTGGAGGCATGATTGCACAAGTCATAGCCTATAACAATCCTGAAAGAGTCCTTAGCATGACAACGATTGCATCAAGTCTTTTTGGAGCAGATGAAAACGACCGTGACTTACCAGGAATGGATCCGAAATTGTTCGAGTTTCACGCTAAAGGTGCTACGTTGGATTGGTCAAATGAAGAAGAGGTTGTGGACTACTTAGTTGAAGGGGCAAAAATGCTTTGTGGCTCCAAACATATTTTTGATGAAGAGCGTGTCCGCAAGCAGACAACACAAGATTTTAAACGTGCAAATAATCTACTAAGTATGTTTAATCACGCAACACTTACTGGAAATGACTTTTATGAAAATAAAATCAAGGAAATAGAAGTTCCAACATTAGTGATTCACGGTACAGAAGATACTATTCTTCCATATGAACACGGTTTGGCATTGGTGAATGAACTGCCCAATTCAACGTTACTGACGCTTGAGGGAGCTGGTCATGAAATTCATCCTGATGACTGGAAGGAAATAATTAATGCTATCGACACCCACACATCATTTGCTAAAGCGGATTAATGCGAATAAATTAAAGAGGAAGGCGCCTTCGAACAACCATGTTCGAGGGGGCTTTTTATTTTCATGAATGTAACTAACTTTAAGAAAAATAGAGTAGTAAAGAAGTAGTAATAAATTGTATATTTAATAAGGATAGATTATTTCAAAATAATGGTCTTTGTTTGATAAAAACAAGAGCATGAAGTTATAAAGTAGTGGATGAGCTATGCAGAGGAAAGGTGTATCAATGTGAAATCAATCGTTAAAATAGGTATATTTTGTTTGCTATTGGGAGTGGTTGCATCTCCATTTGTGTTGTGGTTCCTGACACCTTCAACGAAAATGGGTATTTTAATAATAGATAAAACGGTCCCAGATCAAACATATAGGGAGCATCTTGGCTTAACCTGGGCACTGAATCATCTGAAGATAAAGAAGGATGACGGTACTAATTATCAATTACATGAGGATTATGTTGGGTACCATCCAGCCGCAGATGGTTCACATACTATTAAAGGCTATCCAGAGGGAGAAAAACACGATTTTATCTATGTTGCAGATGGATATGGGGTGTATTCAGAGGATCTTACAACAGGTAATCCAGAAGGAGAGCGATCTGAACTTATATATGGAGGCATGACATTAGAGGATGTTACATATATAAAGCAGCAGTTATATGAACACGGATCAACATTAATTGGGGAATTTAATACATTTGGTAGCCCTACACCAGATGATGTGAAGGAATCTTTTTACGAAATGTATAATCTTACATGGACAGGGTGGATTGGTCGCTACTTTGAAGATCTATCTAATGAAGAAGTACCTGTCTGGGCAAAAAAAAATTATGAAAATCAGTACAATAACGAATGGTCCTTTACAGGAAAAGGGGTCGTGTTTGTAGACGATACCGATAAAATTGTCGTGTTAGAAGTAGAAGAGATGGAAGAATCCTCTGTCCGTTTTACATTTACAGAAAAAGGACAGGACGTTTTTGATTCTCACGAGGAAGCCCTTTATCAATATTGGTTTGATGTCATTATTCCGAAAGATGATACTGAGGTCCTTGCATCGTTTTCACTTTCTTTAACAAAGGAAGCAGAGGCTAAGCTAGAGGAGAATGATATTCCAGCAGTGTTTCCTGCTGTCATTCATCATCAAAATGCTACTTTTGAAAGCTACTATTTTGCTGGTGATTTTGCAGATCAGTCGGATTTACCTTCCCTCTATCAAGCTTATGGTTTGCCGACTTGGAAAAAATGGCAAGCATCAAAAAATACGGCCGAAGCCTTCTACTGGAGAATCTATCATCCTATGTTAAAAACGGTTTTGATGAAAGAAAAAAGTGAACACATAGCGAAAGAGGCACCTCAACCAGTGGTTAGTTCGGATGGGAATTCAAGGCTAGCAGGAATGGTAGGTTCCACTTATCTACAAGTAAATAAAGATGGAGAATGGGAAGACTTTCTTATAAAAGGTGTGAATATGGGGATTGCAAAACCTGGTACTTGGCCAGGTGAAACGGCTATTACGAAGGAAGAGTATAGTCGTTGGTTCCAATACATTGGTGACATGAATGCTAATGCTATTCGTATCTATACCATTCATCCACCTTCTTTCTATGAAGCACTTGCTGAATATAATAAACTTGCAAAAAATCCAATCTATCTATTCCATGGTGTCTGGCTGAATGAAGAAGTCTTTTTGGAAACTGCAGATGCTTTCGATCAAGAGAATGTAGAGGAATTCCAAAAAGAGATTAGAAAAACCGTTGATTTAATTCATGGAAATGCAGATATAAAAGAACAACCTGGACATGCAAGTGGGAAATATACCGCGGATGTTTCCTCATATGTATTAGGCTGGGTTTTAGGCGTCGAGTGGGATCCTGACGTAGTATTAAATACAAACGAAAAGCATGAAGGAATTCCCGAATATACCGGTGAGTATATCTATACGGAACAGGCGGAACCATTTGAAACGTGGTTAGCGGAAATGATGGAGTACACCATTTCCTATGAGTTAGAGAATTATCAATGGCAGCGCCCAATGAGCTTCACCAACTGGGTTACAACGGATCTTCTTACCCATTCTGATGAGCCGTCAGAAAAAGAGGACATGGTAAGTGTGAACCCAAATTTAATTCATGCCCAAGATACATTTGAATCAGGTATCTTTGCATCCTATCATATCTATCCTTACTATCCGGATTTTCTTAATTTTGAAGAGCGCTATGTCAACTATGTCGATCACCGTGGGGAGAAAAACAACTATGCCGGCTATCTACAGCATATGAAAGAGGTCCATGAGATGCCTCTATTAGTAGCCGAGTTTGGTATTCCTGCTTCCAGGGGTAAAACCCATCACAATGTATATGGCTGGAATCAAGGAGGAAACACAGAAAAAGAACAAGGGGCATACATTACCCATCTGTTTGAAGATATAGTCGAAGAAGAAATGGCAGGGGGATTAATATTCTCATGGCAAGACGAATGGTTTAAACGGACATGGAATACGATGGACTTTGATAACCCTAATCAACGACCGCATTGGAAAAATGTCCAAACAAATGAGCAGATGTTCGGACTATTAACCTTTGACCCGGGAACAGAACCCATCATCACCATCGATGGCAGGAAAGGGGATTGGGAGAAGCTATCATCAGGATCGGTCTATAACCCGTCATCTATCATAACAGGCATGCAAGTAGCCCATGACGAAGGATATCTCTATGTGAAAATGGATGCTCCGATTGAAGATAACGAATATAAGATACTGTTTAATATCTTGGAAAATCAAGGCCAGGCCACTGTTCCTTCCACATCTAATTACCAGACTGAAGGAATAGACTTTGTCCTTGAAGTTAACGGAGAAGACAATTCTAGACTACTCGTTGACAGCTATTATGACACCTTTTACTATATGTACGCACATCAGCTACAAATGATTGAAACACATGATTATGCCAATACCAAAAACAACGGCACTTTTCACCCAATTCGCCTTACACTAAATAAAGAGTTGGAAATTGGAGGAACAAGAAAGGTAATTCCTTTTGAAAGCTATGAAACCGGAATTCTACGCCATGGCAATGCAGATCCGAACGCTGAAAATGCTGACTCTTTAGCCGATTTCTTTTTGAATAAAGAAGAGCAATTCATTGAAATTCGAATACCGTGGGCGCTATTAAATATTAAAGACCCATCACATCTTGAAGCAATGGGAGATGTTTGGTCGGAAGGCGGCCTAGAGAACAGTGAGTTCATAGATGGAATTCGCATCGGCGCCATCGCGGTGTCAGACGGAGAAGTAATTGACAGCTTGCCTGCCATGGTTGGAGATACAGCTAAAAGTGCTGACTATTATTTATACCAATGGCAAAAGTGGGAACAACCAACTTACCATGAACGATTAAAGGAATCGTACTTTATGATTCAGGAACTATTTGAACTGCTCAAGGTCCGCTAAGGAGACCTTGGGCAGTTTTATTATTGTCTAGTAAGTGTGGGGGAGGTGTCGAGTCGGCTTTTGTTGAATATTGTCGACTCTTCGATATCCCCCTGTTTTTCGTCGATATATTTTATATTTCCGTCGATAAGAGGGATCGGACCGTCGATATCTATTTGCTTTTCGTCGATATATGGAGCCCTTCCGGAAACTTCTCCTTTTAACCCCACCTAAACCCCATCTGCCTCTCATATATCTTCAAATTCGCATAAATTTTCTCTAAAGTAGGAGCGGCTATTCCGTTTTCCTTTGCAATATTCAACAAATACCCATAAAAGTGATCTGCCTCGACAGGTAATCCCTTTTCCATATCGCGCTGCATGGATGACTTTATTGTCGCTTCAATGGAATGGAGCTTATCCCAGTTATTTTCTACGATTTCCTCCCCTAGTGGTGCACCAATACTCCTCATAATTTGTTCGGCTTCCTGCAACGTTTGTTTCATAGTGAGAGCACCAAGGCTTTCGTCGCGTATTGGGCCAAGAGGTGACCGAAATAGCGTCGTTATTCCAGCTAGAGTAGTAATAAATAAGTATTTTTGCCACATTGCTTGATTAATATTGTCAGAAAGGACAAAGTTACTTTTCGTCTCACTGAATGCTTCCGTTATTCTTTTAATCCGTTCTGTCTGCTCACCATTTCTTATTCCGAACACCAAGTCATGAATGGCGCTTGTTTGGACAACCGCACCATCTTGATCTAATGTTGCTTCCACAAAACAAAGCCCACCAAGAATAGTTTCTTTTCCAAAAGCATGTGCTAATTTTTCTACATGTGCCATCCCATTGAGTAGTGGAATGATCAAGGTGTCAGCTCCAACATATGGTGCAATATCTGAAATTGCAGCATCCAACTGATAGGCTTTCATCGACAAGAGAATGACATCATACGGCTCCGGTTGTTCCCCGCTGACAAGCAACTGAGGTCTAAGCAGTGCATCCCCATGCTGACTTTTTATCACTAACCCGGTTTTCAATAGCTGTTCTTTTCTTCTATTCCTTACTAAGAAGGTGACATCTTCCCCTTTTTCTAACAGTCTACCTCCAAAATAACCTCCAACAGCGCCAGCTCCAACCACAAGAACTCTCATAAGCAACCCCTCCTGAATTTGTATGAGTTGATTGTAACAGGTTTTCTCTTATGAGGCTTTAAAAACGTCTTTAAAGTTAGAATATTTGGTATATTAGAAGTGGGGTGAGCTTATGGAGATTATTTTAACTAAAGCAAACACACTGGAAACGGAAGCATTATCGGACCTTGCTTTGCGTTCAAAAGCATATTGGGCCTATGACAAAACGTTTATAGAAGCTTGTCGGGAAGACTTGACGATAACGAAGCATTACATAGAAAATAACCCAACTTACGTGCTGAAAAATAAAAATGAAATGCTAGGCTTTTTCAGTTTTGATAGGAAACGTGGTAAATTGGACTTTCTTTACTTAGATCCAAGTGTTATTGGAATGGGCATAGGAAAAAAACTTTGGGTTCATGTTGTAACGACGGCCGAGGGTCTAAATATGACAAGCTTTGAGATTGACAGTGATCCTCACGCAGAAGCATTCTATATAAAAATGGGGGCAAAAAGAATAGGGGAGATTGAATCGACTGTTTTTAAAGGAAGAAAGCTTCCTTTATTAAAATATGAGGTAAAAAAATGAACACAGACAAAATCTTTCAACAATATCTACAAGAGGCGGAGACCCACTTTTCTGGGTGGAATTTTTCCCAAATCACAAAAACCGGGAGAATTGCTTATGGGATGCTACCTTGGTCATATGGGAGTATCGCAAGTACATTAATGGTACACGCAAGGTCCATGCTTGATATGGGGTGGAGGAGAGCTACTGGCAAAATTTCAGCCATTTCCACAGACTGTATGTGCTACCGAGGGCTACGAGCCAAATATACCTATTGCCATTGGAGCCGCAAGGGGTAAAGGTCGTGGAGGTAAAAGAAAATAACAAGCTTCAGTTTCCGGATCAATATTTTGACTTAGTCATTAACAAGCATGAAGAATATGAACCTGGCGAGGTCAATCGAGTTTTAAAAAATGGAGGGGTGTTTCTCACACAGCAGGTTGGTGTAGATGATTGTAATCAAATTAATAAGTTGCTAGGGGCACCTATTAACGATGAATATGCTCATTGGGAGCTAGAATTTGCGGAAAAACAGAAGGAGCTGGATTTAATCTCCACTTGAATATAAAAGAACACCCTGTTCAGCGTTTTTACGACGTAGGGGCACTTATCTACTACCTGAAGGCAATTCCTTGGCAAATAAAAGATTTTAGAGTAGAAGACTACATGGATAGACTGTATGAGATTCATTGGCAAATAGAAAAGGATGGCTACTTAGACATTAGGCAGCACAGATTTATTTTAAAAGCAGTAAAAAATACACGAACTCTGTTTTGATGCAGAGTTCGTGTGTTTTTCATTCCACAATACTAATACTGAAGCCATCATAGCCTTTAGAGCCGACCGTTTGCAAGGACGTGGAGCTTACATGATCAAGTGTCGCAAGGTGATCAAATAAGGCACGCACACCCGCTACACCGGTATCCTTGCTTTCCTTGTTGATGAGTTCACCATTTCGGATAACATTGTCCGTGACGATGACCGTTCCTCTTTTGGAAAGCTTCAGTACTGCTTGGAAATAAGGCACACAGCTTTCTTTATCTGCGTCAATAAAAACAAAATCAAAAGGCTCTTCCTTGGAAACAATCAATTCTTCTAATGAAGCATGTGCACTACCGAGCTTGATTTCAACTAAATGGTCGAGTGATGTGTTCTGCAGGTTAGCTTTCGCTACTTCGGCATGATGAGGGTTAATTTCGAGTGTGATAACTTTTCCTTCTGGCTGTACTGCTTTTGCAAGCCAAATGGTACTAAAACCGCCAAGAGTCCCAATTTCCAGGATCCTTTTCGCATCTTTCATTTTGGCTAAAGTATAAAGGAACTTAGCCTCGTTTGGAGAAACATCAATGGCAGGCAGCCCCTGCTCTCTATTATGGTCAAGTACATGCTGAAGATCCTCATCCCTGCTTTGCGTCTTCCTTTGAATATAATCGTCGACTTTACTCCAAGTATTCTCCACTCATCAACACCCTTTCCGTTCAAAGTTACTTCTATTTTGCAACAGATTTTTTGAGATTGGAAGAGATTTGCTAGGGAGATGTTGTGTCTGCTAGTCTGCTGCGTTTCAGAGCAGTTATCGATAGATTCCAGAGGTTATTCGATATATTCGAAGCCTCATTCGATATATTGTCCGGTTTTTTCGATAGATTCAAGAAAGTTACCTTATTTCCGTTCAAAAAAAGCAACAGCAGCCACGGTCATTGGTCGCACCAAGTTTGCTGTGAGATTATTGATAGTTACGGTAGCTTTTGGACTTAATTATTATTAATGTTTACACGGCGACTGATATAGATATCACCCAATCTTATGATTCAGTGGAGAGCCATCCTATTCCACTGGCACTTGAATTTCTGTTACCCATTCGTTGGCATCCTTTGTTATCCATTCTCCTTTATGGTAAATCTCGCGGACTGGACCGCTAATGGTGTAGCGGTTTTCGGTAATCCACTTTTCCAGGCTGGCAAAAGTTTCTCCTATTCTTGAGAATGGCCCTTTATGAACGATGCTTGCCATTTTTTCAACCCTTGGCAATTCGTGTATCGCGACTTCTGTAGATGCCGGAACTTCTCGATATAACGGTTCGACTACTTCCATGTCAATTGATTCGGCCATGTTTACGTATAGGCCGCTATGGTAAATGCTCATACATGGAATGGAACATTTTGCACAAACGACATCCAGGTGGGCATGCATTTTCATCCAAAGTTCTTCACAAAATTGATCAAACGTTTGTTCAACCGGGTTTTGAGTTTTGCGAATAGATGCTACCAACATCGGTTCTACTTGTTTTAATGTAATTTCGTTCATCAATGGTATCCCTCCATTTTTAATCAAAAATAGGTTGGTGCGGAGACGATTCAATCTGCTTGTTTCTTCGACTATGTATGCTTCGAGGGCTTGTGCCTTCTCTTCAAGCATTCGAATTAGCTTATTGTTCACAGGGGCACCTATTAAAAATGAAGCAATTTCCTCGAGAGAAAAGCCAGCATCCTTAAGTGCTAGCACTTTATTCAACTCAATCAACTGGTCTGCGCTGTAATACCGGTAATTGGTCCAATCATCTTTTCGTACTGGCCTTAGGATACCAATATTTTCATAATGGTATAGTGTGTGAACAGATAATCCGCTAAGTTTTGAAAATTCTCCGATTTTATACATACAATCTCCTCCACAACCAAACGGTCCAGATGTGCACCTCTGGCGTCATATTCAGATTAAGGTCTTGGGTTACCCGAAGGTCAATAGCTATTGTAAAAGAAAATGGAAAACATTACAAAGCTTTAGTAAAAGAGGATACGGGTAATGCTTACTATTTAAGGACAGGATGGTGTTAATAATGGTAAAAGCTTTATTTTTAAATTGCTCATTAAAATCTTCAAGTGAAGAGTCCAACACGGAAGGTCTCATGAAAGAGGTAATAAACCATTTCGAAAAAGAAAATGTCGTATCAGAGATTGTAAGAATAGCTGATTACCATATTGCATTTGGAGTAAGTGAGGATGAGGGACCTGGTGATGAATGGCCAGTCATATTTGAAAAAATTAAACAGGCAGACATACTAATCTTAGGGACTCCGATTTGGCTTGGAGAGAAAAGTAGTGTGGCAAAAATGGTGATGGAGCGGCTTGATGGTGGGAGTGGATTAACAAACGAGAAGGGACAAAGCATCTATTATAACAAGGCAGGTGGCGTTGTAATTACCGGTAATGAAGATGGTGCTAAAAATGCGGCCTCTTCCATTCTTTACGGATTATCTCATATAGGTTTTACGATTCCTCCTAATGTGGATACATATTGGGTAGGAGAGGCAGGTCCAGGTCCATCGTATATAGAAGCAGAAGGGTGGAAGAACGATTTTACGATGGATCATGCAAAAATGATGGCATACAACCTGACCCATTTTGCTCGGTTGCTAAAAGAGCAGCCCATTCCGGCAGAAGGTAATGTCGTGGAGCAAGAATAATATTTTTGAGTTGTGCCATTCAACTAAAGGAATCCCCTTTTCTTATGTAGAATAATAGAACAAGTGAAAAGAGGAGGAATCACCTTGTTAGATGGCATAATCCTGACATTGGTTATTGTTTGCGCTACCATTTTTATCAGTCATGTTTCGAAAGAAGCGACTATTTATATATTACTTATTGGCTTTTCTATTTCTAATGTATACATGCTTAATATGATTAGAAAAAGTCGTAAGAATGACTAAAAATATGAAACCAGCGCGCATCCCTAAGGACACTGGCGCTGGTTTTTTCCATGCATTAAAACTGAGGAGCTCTTGGATTGTCGTTTACAGACCATCCTTCATATAAACCGATGTCATCAAATGCACTTAGGAACGCATTGTGCTCGTCACTGCCTTCTCCGTAAAGGTCAATGGCAGATTGCAGGATTGCTTCACGGAACTCCGCGAAGGATGCATCATAATGCAGGTAGTCGTAAGCACGATACCAAGTGTCTGCTACTACAGTTCTACCCATGCCATATTCTACAGCAACTAGATAGGCAGAGTGTTGTAAAATCGTACAGTTGATGTGTACGCCACCGTTGTCCATGTTGGCAGGTAGGTAGTAGTACTCATCCATATGTGCTGGGTAGCGACCTTCGCCATCAATACTGTACGGCCAATATTGGGCACCAACTGGGAATTTTCCAGGGTCTTCGTTACTACGCAGCGCGGTTCTACCGTTAGCTAGCCACTCAGCTCCCATAATGTCTTCCCCTACATCCCAACTGCTATCGTCGACAATCGTTGCAAAGGTGTCAGAGTATGCTTCGTTGATGGCACCAGTTTCAAAACGATAACGCAGACCACCGTTATAATGCGTGATACCATGTACCATCTCATGAGCAGTAACGTCTAGGGACGCAAGTGGAATGAACTGTTTCCCATCTCCATCTCCATATGTCATCATGGCAATTCCGTTACTCCAGAATGCATTGTTATACGCTCTACCGTAGTGAACGCGAGAATTAATCGCCATTCCATTTCCGTCTAGGGAGTTACGTCCATGCTTTTCAAGGAAGTAGTTATAAACAATGCGTGAATTCGCATGGGCATCTACTGCTGGACCTTGTCCAACCGCTTCCCATGAGCTACTGTCACCGGAATATTCAACATCTTTCCAAGACGCACTTTTATTGGAATATAACCAAATTTGGTTGGCCGTATTTTTCATGTTATAAGTGAAGATTCCACCCATCTGTGGGGTAGTATAATCAGCTAGGAAAAAGTGAGTACCATTTCCAAGCTCAGGATCTTTTCCATGGGCAATGTTTAAAAGCTTTGTAACGCCTTTTGTCCCAAGCCCTGACCCTCTAGCAGGCTTTAAAGCACCATCGTTATTCTTTTTAGGATCAGCCTGTAATGCTGAGGAGCCCTCTACTGAATTAGAACCAAGAATATCTTCAAAGAAACCTAAGCCTGTCATTGCGTTATACTTGTCCAAAACTTTTCCATTTTCTGCATCTACATACACATACCAGTTCCCAGGCTCGCCGTCAAAAAACTCCAAATTGACTCGATAAGCCAAATGGTATTCATCTTCTAAAGGATAAATAACTAACTCCGAGCTCTCCACAGGCACTTCCGATGGAGCATCTACTTCTGCTTTTGCCTCAGCCAATGCTTCCTCTGCTTGTAGAGAAGGAATTGTATTTATTTTCAGTGACTCTAACTCTGCATCATAATTACCGTTTACGGTAGTGACGACATTATTTTCATCAAAATGAACATTTAATTCGTTACGATCTACAGGAACACCATTTTTCGTCTGTTGCAAACGAACATGTGTCATACCAAGTTCATCCTTGGTTGTCCTAACTTCCTTCAAATCATTTTCCGGATTATTCATGTTAAAGAAATCCTTATGTTTTCCAAGAAACTTCATTGCATTCTGGCTGTCTGCTTTTGCTTGCTTTTCAGATAAAACTCCTGCTACAAAAGTAGGTGGACCTTGTTGTTCGCTATTGTCGACAATCCTCACCTTACCATTTTTCTTAAACTCTTGGAGTGAGCTTGCCGCATTGGAAGATGGTCCGCCAGAGAAGAGCCCTGCAAAAATTAAAAACACAATGGCTGCCAAAATAAATAATTTTTTCAAAACTAGTTCCCTCCTTTTTATTTAGTAACACGAAATGACATACTTATCGTAAAAGAAAAGTCGAGAAACGTAAACAGACTTTTCTGACTATTTTTAGCATATACAGACTTTAAACTTCGAAAAAATGGCCCAAAAGACAAATTTCCCTATGACTTATGGTACTGTAATTAGTTAAAGCGTGTAGGGAAAATAACCTGTTTTTTCGACAAAAAGGGAGAAGGAAAATGAGTTTTTCACACGATTTTAATAGATTCGTCATATAGACTTTTGCGAATATATGTATATAATAGGAAAATATTACTTGTTTTTAGATGGGGGAGATACAATGGAAACAGAAAATTTAATTTTACGGAGACTACAATTGGATGATGCTGAGAGAGTCGAAGAGCTTGCAAGCGATTATGAGCTCGCCAAAACGACCCTTTACATTCCACACCCTTATCCAAAGGGCTCAGCTGTCGATTTTATTAAAAAAGTCTGGCAAGGCGAGGAAACAGGATTAGTAACCTTTGCCATTGTAGAAAAAGAGAGTAAGAGTTTGATAGGCGTCATCAACATTAATCAAACATTAGCATTTAAACGTGGCGAACTTGGTTACTGGATCGGTCGCCCTTATTGGGGAAAAGGCTACGGAACAGAAGCAGCAAAGGCTGTTATGGAATATGGTTTTGAAGAGCTCCAGCTGAACAAAGTGTTTGCTGGTGCCTTTGCCGAGAACCCAGGCTCTTGGCGCATCATGGAAAAAATCGGCATGAAGCATGAAGGTATATGGCGTCAACATGGCATGCGTGACGGTAAATTTATTGATTTGACGTATTATGGGTTGTTGAGGGAAGAGTATGAGGAGAGCAATTTGAAGTAACTTGTCCATTTTACAAAGAGTATTTGTTTTATTTATGTCGAAAATGTTATATGGAAAGACTTTCTGGAGGATTCGGACAAATAAAGGTGTGATTTTGACAATTATCCATTGTATTCGGCCAAAACAAGAGTTATTTCACCATTTTAAGGAAGGTGAAACAAGAGACATACTTTCATTCGGACAAACTAGGCAGGAATTCGGACAAATGGAACAAGGAGGATCTAGATTTTGAACACTTTACCTATCAGTGTCCGAAATACCTTGGACTTTTATATAAAAGAAATTAACCAACTGAATGTCATTACCGGTCTTTATCTTCACGGATCTATTGCTCTCCATGCCTATGAGGAGGGAAAGAGCGATATTGATTTTGTAGCCACTACAAGTCGAGCACTTACTGAACAAGATGCATATAAGTTACTAGAAATCCACGAAAAACTTGCCCTAGCATGCAACAAGCCGCTGTTAGACGGAATATATATTCTAGCCGATAACTACGATGACGAATGCTACTACTACAATGAAGGTAGATTTACAAAAACTCCTCATCATGTTTCCATCACTTGGTGGCTTTTGAAAAACAAAGGAATTACGATCTTTGGGCCGCCTCTAAAAATTACAGTTCAAACGGATGACTTATTAGTATATGTTAAAAGAAATATGAATGAGTATTGGGGCGAAAGAACAAATGAATTAGAGGAACGATATAAGGGTGCTCCGACTCATTTAGTAGAAGAGGAAGTAGAATGGACAGTCCTAGGTATGCTGCGCCAATATTATACGTTACAAGAGCATGATATTATCTCAAAGCTTGGTGCGGGAGAGTACGGATTGTCAACTTTAGATACACAATGGCATCCCTTAATTCAGGAAGCAATAAATATTCGAAAAGGAAATCCAAAACGATACTTTGCTACTAATGAAGAGCGTATGAAGAAAACTATTGACTTCACAAAAGAGCTGATTCGTTTTAATGGATAATTTAAAAGAAAATGGTCGGTGATAGGATGGTTAATTTAGTTGCATATCACAGTGGTTTTGATAAAAGTCTCGAAAACTATGAGCTTACAGAAGATCAGGTGAAGTATACGGAGTATCCGAAGCAGGCACTTCCAAAATGTGAGCAAGATAGTGGAAGGCATCCGGTGATCATAGAATTAAACGAGGAAGCAGCAGGTTTTTTTGTTTTATACCAGGGAGAAGAATTACCGACATATACTGCGAATGAAAATGCTGTATTATTGCGAGCATATTCTGTTTCATTAGGGTTTCAAGGACAAGGTATAGCGAAAAAGTCACTTGCACTATTACCTCAATATGTAAAAGCTACTTACCCGGAAGCAACCGAAGTAGTGTTAGCTGTTAATCATCGGAACGAGATTGCTCAGAAGGTATACTTGAATGCCGGATTTACTGACACTCACAGGATAGTAATAGGAAGAATGGGTGAGCAATTTATATATCAATTAACGCTTAAGGAGGAAGAGCATAATTGAATCATGAACAAGCTCTACATGCATACATAGAAGCAACGAATACGCACGATTTTACTCAAGTGGAAAAACATCTTCATCCAAACGCGGTTTATTGGTTTACAAGAGAAACGTGCACCACTATTTCAGAGATTCGTAGTTTTTTTGAGAAAACATGGGACACGATCAAAGATGAGAAGTATTCAGCGGAAAATGTGGAGTGGATTGTCGCAGAAACACAAACGGCGGTTTGTCTTTACACGTATCGGTATGAGGGATACCTTAATGGAGAATTTGTTTCTGGAAGCGGAAGAGCGACCAATGTTTTTGTAAAAGAAGCAGGAAATTGGCTGTTGAAACATGAGCATTTGAGCCGATAAAAAGAGAAACTCATAAGGAGGCGGGCCATGCAAACAAGCTACAAAATTGCTTTTTTTGATATCGATGGCACCATTACCAATCACGAAGACGGTACCATTTCTGATAAAACAAAAAGTGCAATTAAATCGTTAAAAGAAAAAGGAATTCAAGTAGTGGCAGCGACAGGAAGACCCTTGTCCATGTGTGAAGAAATCCGTGAACTAGGAATAGACACTTTCATTACGGCCAATGGGGGTCATGTGAAGCATAAGGAAGAAGTCATTCATAAGGTGCCATTAAATCCAAAAGTACTTAAGGAAGTATATGAATTTGCAGCCGAGCAAAATCATGGTCTCTCTTTTTACACAGAAGGATTAAAGGTGAACGGTGTCAGAGAAATTAGGTTTGCCCAAGCGTTGAAGGAGACGCTATTTCTTGCCGATTATCCTTCTGAATTGGACGAAACGGAGGAGGAAGTCTATCTGCTATGCCTATTTGCCGCAGAAGATATGATGGAGCCCTATAATGAAAAATTCCCTGACTTAACTTTTAGAAGATGGCATCCTTTTGTTCTCAATGTACTTGAGGAGGATGTTTCTAAATCCCAGGCAATCATAAATCTACTAGACTATTTTGGTGTCGATAAGTCAGAAGCTATCGCATTTGGAGATGGGGAAAATGATATTGATATGCTAGAACTCGTAGGTTTTGGGGTGGCAATGGGAAATGGCAGTGAGAAACTAAAATCAGTTGCTGATTATGTCACCAAAAAATCTAGTGAGGACGGAATTTACTATGCATTAAAACAACTACAAATTATTTAGGGGGATTTATCATGTTTGTACATAAAATAGACGAAGAACTATCATTGAAACTAACAGAGGAAAAAGATGCAGAAAGACTATTTGAACTAACCGATAATTCCCGCGAGTACTTGCGTGAATGGCTACCGTGGCTTGATTTCACAAAAAACGTGGAGGATTCCCGCAACTTTATCAAAGGAACTAGACAAAGCTATGCAGAAAATAAGGCAGTTACCACCGTTATTCTATACAAAGGAGAAATTGTTGGGGCTGCTAGCTACAACACGCTTGATTGGACCAATAAAGTTGCCTACATTGGCTATTGGCTTGATAAAGATTATCAAGGAAAGGGCATCATGACAAGGGTTGCGTATGCTTTAACGGACTACGCAATTACGGAACTTGGCATGAACAGAGTCGATATTCGGGCTGCTGAGAACAATTTGAAAAGTAGAGGAATTCCAGAGCGCCTGGGCTTTACGCTAGAGGGGAAAATCCGTCAAGCAGAGTGGCTGTACGACCACTATGTGGACCATATAGTGTACGGAATGCTTGCGGAGGATTGGAAAAAGAGGTGAAGGGTATGGCCTTTTATATTTGGGAAGGAACGAAAGTCAGGCTACGACCGATAAATGTAGGTGATTGGGAAAAATACCATCTTGATGGAATGGATTCCGAGATTGCGAGATTAAATGATGCGATCTATGGACCAAGAACTGAAGAGGGAACGAAGGAATGGGCAGCCTCGGAAGCAGAAAAAGGATGGGATGGTCATAACTTCCGCCTAGCAATTGAGACGTTAGGAGGGGAGCTTGTCGGTAGTATTTCTACAGATAAATGTGACTTGCAAAACGGAACCTTCAGTTATGGACTCAGCATCTTCCGTGACCATTGGCGTAAAGGGTACGCTTCAGATGCCATTCATATAGTCCTGCGCTACTTTTTCAACGAGCTTCGCTTTCAAAAGGTGAACGCATCCATTTATAGTTTTAATGAGAGCTCGAAAATTCTTCACGAACGACTTGGTTTCCAAGAGGAAGGTCGCCTTCGAAATATGGTGTACACGAATGGGAGTCATCATGATTTGCTCATTTTTGGAATGACAAGGGAGGAGTTTTTAAAAACTGATTAAAATACTTAGGGGGATGTTCTTTGCTGAATGAATTGAAAGAAAAGCTAGCAGAGATAAGTAAGTATATATACATGGATGTTACGGATAATCTTCATGAGAAAACGTCTGACGTAGGAGCATTCCAAGAAGTAATTAGAAATGCAACGGTGCTTTTAGATAAAACAGAGGATGAAATGGAACGTCAGTTTCTCCTCGGTACGTTAGGAAACTTGAATCGAATTATCGGAGTGCCAGAAAAAGCGATCACCCATTTGACCGAAAGTCTTGCTATTGCTAGAGAAACAAAGGATGTGCCGAGGGAAATTGCCGCATTAATTCGTTTAGGGGAAGCAGTAAAATATGCTTTGCGGCAAAATGAGGCATTAGCATTGTTTGATGAAGCATTGGAAAAAGGTGAAGGAGAAGCTCACAAATATATGGACTTCGCCTTACAGCATAAAGGGAAATGCCTCCTTGAACTAGAACGCTATGAAGAAGCAGAAAACAGCTTTTTAGAAGCCCTGCGACTGCGCAAAGAAAAAGGAGATCAACCTTTGATAGATTCCACACAACTTGCCATCGATTTTGTTGAAAATAAGTAATTAAAGTGCCGTTCCTATTGGGATTCGGCACTTTTAGGGTTGCAGAAAGACATCGGAAAAATAGCAGAAGAATATGTCCTAATCAAGCAATATTAAATCCGAAATTCCCCATAATAAATCCATTTTCACCATTATTAAATCCAAAACCTGCAATATTTAATCCGATTCATCAGTGTAGTCCTTTACCCTGGGGTTAAATATATTTCCGCCAATCCGTCACTTTTTCCAGCACCACGGAAAGAAGCACGCCAATAATTAGGCCATTTGCTATAAATGGCTGTAACAAAACTGGCAGCGAGCTAAACACTGCAGGAGAGGTATTCATTAAACACACACCTAACAGGACTGGTAAAGCCAAGCGGAAAATGGTATCTGAGTTGAATTCTGCACCATTCAAACTAGCATAAGCTGTGCCGAAAAGCTGCAGGTATGCAACAAACAATACCGCATTTCCAACCGTCATGGGCATCGTGACGAGAAAGGATGTAAGTGGTGGCACTAAGCCAATCACTGCAAGTAGAGCGCCACCAAAAAAAAATGGACGTCTTTCTAATATTCGCGTACTTTGTAAAAAACCAATTGTCGAGGTGAATGGTGTGTACGGAACTAAACCAAAAAGTGATGCAATTAAGGAAAAGAACCCTGTAAAAAAGAACGAATTGCGAAATTGTCCTGGCTCTGCTTTTTCTCCGTGTAACGTAGCTGCTGCTTGCACGGATGCAATCGTGTTACTTAAGTTCAACAATCCAGCGAAGAATGCAACAGCAATAATTCCTACTTCCAAATTTGGGGCTCCTAATGGAAACAATACAAAGGAAAATTCAGCTGCTGGTGCTTCAGGACTACTGCCAGGGAATAAGAGAACATATAAAATCCATCCGACTACAATACCTATTAGGATAGAGAAGTTTCCAACGGCTCTTGGTGCTTTTATTTTCAGCAAACTAACGAAAATAACGAGCGCAACAGAAAGCATACTAACAGGAACATTCATGGCTCCATCCTCATTTACCCCGAGCATGCCTTGAAAAAATACCATCATAAGTTGAAAGGTCAGCAAGAAAAGATATACAGTCATCACCATTGGCGTGAAAATACGCGGCAGAATAGAATTCCATCCGAAGATTGCCATAACCATCGTTAAACCAGACGCAAGTAACAATCCAGTGGCAACCCCACCACCAATTTCTGTGTAGCTCATTCCGAGCGAAGAAGCGGTCAATCCAAGGTTCAGCATCACACCCCAGAGGAGACCAGAATGTCCTTCCAATAACGGATAGCGATGCCCCTTCCAGCCTTGAAAAATGCAGGCAAGCCCCGTAAATAATAGCGATGCACTAAGCATTGTCTTAGTGGCCTCAGGAGAAACATCAAAAGCCGCTCCAACCGAAAGTGGAACGACTATCGTGTTGGCGAAAATAAAAAAAAGCCACTGCAAAGATGAAAATAGTGTAAAAGATGAAAAATATTTATTCATAAGAAATAACCGCAATGCCTACATTGCGTCCTCCTAAATTAGAAATGAAGATTCAAGATAATATTATCACACTATACCATTTTTTCATGCCATAAAAACTCGAAAGTCTCCAGTCAATTAATGTATAATAGGAGAAGTTACATTTTTGAATATTGAAAGAGAGTGAATATATATGGGTCGTAAATGGAACAACATTAAGGAAAAAAAGGCTGCAAAAGATGCAAATACAAGCAGAGTATACTCCAAGTTCGCACTTGAAATCTATGTAGCTGCAAAGCAGGGAGAACCTAATCCTGAATCCAACATGGCACTGAAATTTGTTCTAGAGCGTGCTAAAACCTACAACGTACCTCGGAACATCATTGACCGAGCAATTGATAAAGCAAAAGGTGCAGGGGACGAAAAATACGATGAACTACGTTATGAAGGTTTTGGACCAAACGGTTCTATGCTCATTGTCGATACATTAACAAACAATGTAAACCGTACTGCTTCTGAAGTCCGTGCAGCATTTGGGAAAAATGGCGGAAATATGGGTGTCAGCGGTTCCGTTGCCTACATGTTTGATGCAACTGCAGTCTTTGCATTTGAAGGTAAATCTTCTGATGATGTACTTGAAATCCTAATGGATGCCGACCTTGACGTGCGCGACATCATGGAAGAAGAGGATACTGTCATAGTGTATGCAGAACCAGACCAATTCCATGCAGTTCAAACCGCATTAAAGGATGCAGGAATTGAAGAATTCACGGTAGCCGAGCTTACCATGCTAGCGCAAAATGAAGTGGAGCTCTCTGGCGATGCAGAAGCACAATTTGAAAAACTAATTGATGCACTAGAGGATTTAGACGACGTCCAACGTGTTTACCACAATGTCGATTTAGGGTGAATGTGTAAATGAAAAGAGGCTGGGACAAAACTAAAGAACACAAACAAAAAGACGAACAATATAATGGCCGACAATAAATACCGCTATTGATTTCCGTGCAAGACTTCGCTTTCCGCGGGTGACCCGCGAGCCTCCT
>NZ_CAKJTJ010000008.1 GCF_917563925.1 Sutcliffiella rhizosphaerae | reverse complement strand
TATTAATATTTATAACACATAAACTAATAATAATTTTGATTGGGATTTAACAATTTTTCACGTTATATTAAGTGATACAAAAAATTGAAAGTAATCCCGTTCTTAATAATATACTATTGAATTTTCATAGAAGTAAAGTTTTCATCTAGATAATCTGAGGCAAGCGTAGGACTTATGAATTTGCAAATATTAATATAGTATCTATTGTGTCAACTATCAAAGAATGGAGAAGTATGTTTTGAAGCCTTTTTCTTACCTCAATAATAGTGTGAATAGTGTTTCAATTCTATTTGCTATATCTGTACTATCATTATCATATCCTTATGGATTCCCTTTATTCGGTCTTTTGGTTTTATTTTTTGGATTTATGAAAGTTATTACTGGTAGGTTTAGGTTGAATTTAAATGTGGGATTTTTTTTCTTTCTTCTAAATGTTGTAGTCTATCTGATAGGAATGTTGTTTAATGGTGGAATTATCTATAAAAACAATATATCTGATTTAACAAATATTTTTAGCTTTTTTATCATATGGGCTTTGCTAAGTGATATTCAAAAAGATCAATATAACTTACTCATAAATAAAATTGCTAAATATACTGCTATTACAACTTTTTTAATATCTATTATATCACTTCATAAATTTTACGCTTTACTAGGAGATACAAAACTAGACAGGTTCTTTTTTAATGACTATTATCCACCAGGTACATCATTAGTACGTGATTACAACATGTATAGTTTTGCAATGACTGTTGGGTTAATAATGACCATCTACTTAATAAGCAAAGCAAATAAACTATCAACAATGTTTTTTTATATAATTACATTTAGCTGTATTTTTTCTTCATTGTTGTTTGCTGGATCACGTCGTGGCTGGATAGTTGCAGCAATTATTTTTGTTATTGTTATATATTTATTATTAAAATTCATCTTACGCTTCCGCAAAAATTTCAAAAAAATAATAAAATCAGCAATAATTGCGACTATTTCAATAATTTTCATTTATTTTTTAGCCTCTATCACCGGTATTAGTTTTAATTTTCAAGAAAACACAAGTCTTCAACAGTTAGAATATAGATTTAGTACATTAAAACTTCAAAACATGGAAGAGAGTATGAATCCTAGAACAGATCGATGGGACTATGCTTTAAATCTTTATAATGAATATAACCTTTTGGAAGCATTTGTGGGTGGCGGATTTGGTTACCTACCAAAATATGCTTCGATTTTTGGAACTAATTTGCAAGAAGACTATCCACACAATCCTTTTCTTTCTGTAATGCTTTATTCTGGGATTATTGGTTTATTGCTTTTATTGTTGCTTTTTGGATATACAATTTTTAGTTCAATTAAGACAGCAGAAGTGCTAAGTTTTTATTTTTCTTTACTTTTCTTTCTATCTCTTATTTTTATTGTTGTTTCGTCAAATTCTATATTCTCAACGAGTTTGTTTATTTTTATTATGCTAATTATTATTTCAATACCTATTAACAAACTTAATACTACTTTATCACGTAGTTAAAGATATAATTTTCATTAATACATTGCAATCGACGGTAGAGGTTCCCTGAGAGATGAAAACTAGAGAGGGATATTTTGTTATCGGATATGGTATTGCTAGTAACGGAATTCAGAGAATATTAACGGTAGGAACATCTGGAACCCTTACTACGTTAGTGTGCCATTCTTAGAAAAAAGTAAAATGGAATTATTACATCAAAAAAATATTTACTGCTTTAGCATAGGATACAGAAAAAAATAAAATCAATTTTTTGACACAAAACCTCAAACCAATTAATGACTTTTTTTGTGTTTATAGTCATTGTAAGAAAGGTAACTTGTTAGTGTGTCAGGAGCTAATCCCCTGACACACTAATTTAAATTTACCTTCTCTTCCCCCCATCCACCACCACAAAACTAAACTTAATCCTTTGCCCCGTACAAAAAATAGAATAAATAACCGCTGCTTTTTGAGTCTGTTGTCTCATTGTTTGTGAGGAAATAGGTATTTGAAGCTTTTTGTAGTTGTGGAAAAGCAAGTGGCATTGGTGAGAGGTGCTGGTATGGATGACTTCCTTGATTTGGTGGTACATGATCCAGGTGCAGTCGGGATGGTCTGGGGAGTGGGTTGGCAAGGCAATGATGCCGAGGACTTCTGAGATGAGGACGGGTGTTTTTTGAATGAAGTGGGTGAACTTGATAGCGGCTTCTCGTCGTCCGTCGTAGGAGGCACCGAAGTGGATACAGCTTCTTGCTAGAATCTCGATGGGGCGTTCGCTTGTGTAGAAGGTTCCTTCCAAATCACTGATTTTCGTTTGATATTGTGGATGAATATGGGGTTCAATTGCGATGGTGTTTTCGGTGATGGTGTAATCGTTGATTATTTGCATGGGCAGCTCCTTTTTGAGAGGGATGGATTCCCCCTTTATTTGTAGTAGAGGGAGGAGGGAGGCAGATAATTACTATTGTTTGCTAACACGGTTAAGTTTTTTCTTCAGCAATTCATTAAATTCATCAGCGGGTATTTCTTTCACCTTGTTGTTTATGATGTGGAATTGTGTTTTAGAAGATGGCGCTCTTTCTCCCCGCTCAAATTTGCCAATCGCCTTTGGGGGAAGTCCGGTATATTCCTCCATTTGCTCTTGCGTCCAGCCAAATTTCTTTCTAAATATTTTAATTACTTTCCCTAAAGCTACTGCGTATGGATCCTTCTCTGCCAATGAGGTTCCTCCTTTTACCTCATTATCAGTTTGGGAAATAAATGGGAACACACACAAGTAGGTCCCTTTCGCAGTTTTTTTGGGGAGGTCTTTTAATTTCTACATTCCTAGGGTTGGTTATTGCAGCATGAATTTTTTAGAGTTCCACCTCTCCAATCTAAAATGATTAACTACGAAACATGCTTGATACATTTACTCAATGTAGGAAAAGAGGAGATAAATCACCACCAAAACGCTGTGCTTCTGTAAATCTTCTCCCTTCCTGACTACAGCCATGCGATTGTTCCATCGTTGCCATGTTTTTGGTCCACTGCTGACAACAAATTGTTCCACTTCTGTCATTGAGTGATTACAGCCAGACAAATTGAACAGTCTTGCCATGTAATGTACCACCTAATGCCAAAGTTGTTACCGGACAACGCCAATCTATTGAATATTGCAGACAGAATGAGCCACTAGTACAAACTTTTGAGCCACCTAATGCGGATCAGAAAGCCACCAAGTGCGAGGTAAGTGAGCCACATTTCATGAGAATGATAGCTAGTGAACAAGGTCTTCCGTAATAAATACCCCAACTAAGTCACATATCTCCTCAAAACAACATTCATTCGTCAGAGGCTCCACAACCTCCCCATAACACCCAACATGAAAAACAGTATTCACCCCATCCACTATCACCCAATCATTTCTCTCAAACCGCTTCCGGCAAACCGGACAATAAATTGCCACAAGCATTGTCATCTACCTCATCCCTTGTTCTAGCCTCATAATCGAACCTTTCGCTTACTCCCATCCGTCACAAAGCTATAACTGATCTGCTGCTCCGTGCAGAAAACAGAATAGATAACAGCAGCTATTTGGATTTGCTGCCTCATGGTTTGGGAGGAAATAGGGAATTATTTTTCGTTGTAGTTCTGGAATTTCAGGTAGCAGGATGATTGTTTCGTGTGGAAGACTTCCAGTATTTGATGGTACATAATCCAGGCACAGTCTTTGTGGTCTGGTGAGTGGGTTGGGATGGCTATGATCTTATAGAACTCTGATAGTAGGAGAGGGTTTTCTGGATGAAGTTGGTGACTTTCATGGAGGCATCCCGTCTGCCATCGAAGGTAGCACCGTATTTGATGCAGCTTCTGGAGAGGATCTCGGCGGGTCGCTCGTATGTATAATAGACGCAGTCCATCTCTGTGATTTTCGTCTGGTATTGAGGGTGAAGATGTGGCTCGAGTGAAATGGTTCCCGGATGAATGATGTATTCGTTCCTAGTGCCGATTAAACCACTTAATTTATTCAGATTGGAGATAAGTTGTAAGCCCTATATAATGATATGGAGTAAAGACCAAAGTAAAGTAGAAAGCTTACAGGCGTTCATAGAGAAATTTTTTATTAGGTAAAAAATGGAAGCCGAGAGAAACCCAATGCCTGTCCCCCATCTCACAATCACTCCTCCCAACAAACTACCAAAAAATAAAACTATTTTTTCCAAATATATGTTTATATTAATCTAAATAGAGTATGATATAAATGGAATAAAAACACATTATTTCATGAAACTAAAGAGAGAAAAGTCATATGAAATATTTCATATTATGATACATAAAGGGGGATTTTAATTGAAGAAAATACATTTGATTTTTGCTGCTATTATTCTGTTATTTAGTACATTGGCACCTAGCAGCGTTGTTAGAGCGGCGGGCACCATTCCCTCACTTGAGAGCGTGAGTGTCGATAAGGCCCAGGTTGTAGCAGGTGAATCTGTGAAGGTGAGTGTGAAGGTATCCAAAAATGAAGTAGTAAGGTCGGTATATGTTTATTATGAGAGGCCGATTACTGGTGTATCCATGCAAGTAAAGATGGATTATAACCCTGAAACCAAACATTTCGAAAAAGAGATTCCGCTTGATACCTTTTATGAAATGGGAGTCTACAAGATTTCGGCAATATCCATTGGAGACAACTCAGGAAACTCATTCAATTTTTTTGATCATCAGGATACGGAGAAGAAAATGGAGAAGGGGCATTTTGAATTTTTAGGACCTAGCGAAGCGGATACGACTTTTCCTTCCATTGAAAGTATCAGTGTTTCCCAGAATACTGTAACGGCAGGAGATACCCTAATTGTAAGTTTGGATGTAAGAGATGATGCTGGTATTTCAACTGCTTATGTTTATTATAATAAACCACAAACTGGAAACTCCATGCAGTTGAGAATGGAGTTTAACCCAGAAACAGATAGATACGAAAAAATCATTCCTATAACGTCAAGTTTTGAGGTGGGGGTTTACAAAATTTCCGCTATTTCGGTTACAGATAACTCTGGAATTACGACAAGCCTCTATGATTATCAGGATGCGGATGGATTACTCGAAACCGCCCAATTTGAATTTGTTGGTGAAAGTGATGCAGATACCACTTTTCCGGTTATAGAAAGCATTAAAGTTAACAAGGATAAAGTATTAAATGGGGATACTTTAACTGTAATCATGAAAGCTACCGATACTTCAGGTATTTCTGGAGCCTATGTGTACTATAAGGCACCAATAACAGGTAACAACATACAAATGAGATTACGCTACAATGATTTGACAGATGCTTGGGAGAATAGTATTCCTGTAAACTCTAGTTTAGAAACAGGAATTTATAAGATAAGTATTGCTACAGTTACGGACAATTCAGGTAATAGAACAGTCATTTTTGACCATCAGGACGTAGAAAACGTGTTGGGCTCCGGGCAATTCAGGTACGTATCGGAAACGAACCTTCCGGAATTCATCTCTATCTCTACTAATGTAAAAGAGGTGGAATCAGGAGACGATGTCCTTATCCAGGTAGAGGCCACAGATGATACGGGATTAGAGAAGGCAATTGTTCATTATGTAAGCGCTGAAATGCAGGAAAGGCATTCCGTAAATTTAGAATACAACAAAGAAACAAATAGCTTTTTTGGTTACCAGCCGATTGACATGAATACTGAGGTAGGATTATGGCAAGTAGAGTCGTTGGAAATAACGGATGTAAATCTTAACAAGCTGACGATTTCAAGTAATCTCTCTGACGGAAATTATACCGTGATTCCTCCTGTGGAAGCCCTTGAAGCCTATATGGTGACATCCAATGAAACGTGGTCAAATAAGACGGTTGACTCGGATGTCTATATTTCCCCGGGTACGGTACTTACTGTTAACGGAAATGTGAAGATTAATGGAGACGTTTATGTAATAGGAGGGTTACGGAGTTTAGGAGGACTAACCATTAATGGCAAACTCCGTGCCTCATATATGACTTTCGGTTACTATTATCCTTCAGATGGACAGGCGATCTTGAGTGGCTCCAACTCCATCTCAAGTACGATCGTCTCTTCGAAACTTCTGGATAAAGTGCCGTTCACCATTCATGATACCCCGATTATTATAGCGGGTGGTAGTGTTGATATTACTGGAGCGACTCTCCCGTTCGTTCTTGTAACAATCAATGGAAAACCTGTTGATCTTAAGGAAAATGGTACGTTTAGAATCAAAGGATTTGATTTGGTTGGTCAAGAGACCCTTAAGGTGAAGGTGAGAGATACACAAGGCAATGAACATACATCATCCTTCGAGGTAAGCGAGCTTTATGTAGAAGAAATAACAAAAGATACCACGAGAATTAAAGGAAAAACACAACCATTTGTTAAAATAGTTCTTTCAGTCAAAAACCAAAAGCTTGGAGAAACAACATCCGATAAAGATGGTCACTTCAACCTTGCTGTATCGGGTCTTAAAGAAAACGCCACCCTTACTTTTAAAGTCATGGGATTAGACGGCTCTCTTATTACTGAAAAAGAAGTTGTGGTGCCAGATACAACGCCACCAAGTAGGCCAATTGTAGAAAGTGTTTCTGATAATTCAACTTCAGTAAAAGGAACAACCGAACCAAACGCTACGGTAGTAGTGAAATCTGGAACTACAGAATTAGGAAAAGGGACTGCTGATGGCGCAGGCAAGTTTACCATAACCATTGCCAAGCAAAGAGCAGGAACAGAATTGTCTGTCACCGCAGCGGACCAAGCAGGAAACCAAAGTGAGCCGACGATAGTCAAAGTGGTAGATAGGACGCCTCCAGCAAAACCGATTGTAAACGAAGTGAGCGACCAATCCACCACAGTGACAGGAACAACGGAAGAAAACGCAACGGTTGTAGTTAAATCGGGCACAACAGAAATAGGAAAAGGGACGGTTGATAACACAGGCAAGTTTACCATTACCATCGCCAAACAAAGAGCAGGAACAGAATTGTCTATCACCGCAACGGACCAAGCAGGAAACCAGAGTGGATCAACGATAGTCAAAGTGGTAGATAGAACAGCTCCGAACTGGCCAACAGGAGGAAAGCTTGAGATTAGTAATATCAAAGACACTTCCCTCTTATTAAAATGGCCAAATGCAACAGATACCTTTTTAGATTCTTATATCATCTATCAAAATGGGAAAGAAATAAAAAGATTACCAGCGAATCAAACCAGCCTTGAAATAACAAACTTAGAATACGAACAAACATATAAATTTTCCGTTATGGCAGTAGATGCATCTGGAAATAAGTCTATTCTTCTGGAGTCACAACAAATTACTATAAAAGATGAAATACCACCGAATTGGCCCAAAAATAGTAAAATACAAGTGACCAACAAGAAAGCGTCCAGCTTTTCAATTAAATGGACGTTAGCTGAAGATGCTGAAACATATAACTGCTACCTTAATAAAGTATTTATACAAACAGTAGGAAGCAACATGACATGTACGTTCACAGGACTGATTCCCGGAAGTGAGTACCTGGTGAAAGTGGAGGCTATTGATCGATACGGAAATGAGTCAACCGACGGCCCAGAAATGACCGTACAAACAGAAGGAATTAGTAGATTAAGCGGCCCTAGCCGCTATGACACAGCTGCAACCATCTCAACAACAGGCTGGAAGAGCGCGGAAACCGTCATTATTGCAAGGGGAGATTCGTTTCCGGATGCATTAGCAGGAGCGCCACTTGCTTACAAACTTAACGCCCCGATTCTCTTAACCAATAAAGACAAGCTTTCTACTGCTACTAGTGCCGAAATAAAAAGGCTTAGAGCTAAAAAAGTCATTATATTAGGGGGAACAGGAGCAGTAACAACAGCCGTTGAAAAAGAATTGAAAGAACTAAACCTAACGATAGAACGTATCTCAGGAAGCACTCGTTACGAAACAGCCAATGCCATAGCGAAGAAAATGGGGGACAACAAGCAGGTTGTACTAGCATATGGTAAAAACTTTCCTGATGCACTGGCAATCGCATCTTATGCAGCAGAAAAAGGCTATCCAATACTACTGACAGATAAAGATAAGATTGCCGATACAACCAGAAACCTTTTGAGGGAATATGGTTCCTCAAGAGTAATTGTGGTTGGAGGAGAAAGCGTCATCAGTCAGAAAGTCGTGCAATCCTTATCCATGAAAAACATTGTAAGAATAGGCGGAAAAAACCGCTACGAAACAGCAGCAAACATAATATCGACTCTTAATCTAAATACCGATAAAGCATTTATTGCAAACGGTAGCGGATTTGCCGATGCCCTTACAGGATCAGTACTGGCAGCAAAACACCAAGCGCCACTATTGCTCACCAGAAAAACAGAACTGCCAAACGAAACAAAAGCCACCATCCAAAAACATAACATCAAAAACTTCATCATCCTTGGAGGCACCGCAGCAATTGAAGAAGGCGTAATAAGGTAATAAAAAAGATGAATTTGAGCACGCTCAAATTCATCTTTTTTCTATATTTATGGCCTCGGTAAACTTTAAATAACCAGATAAATAAGCTGAACGATCAAATAGAACGGTTCTATAACCATGAATAACAAAGAAATTAACGCAATCGATCAAATAGAACGGTTCTATAGCTATGGGGATACTCCGATGGAATTGATAACAGACCAAAAAGTGAAGTCCTTCTTACCAGCTATTATCGTCTATAACTATGACTTTGGCGATGGCTGGCAGCACATCATTGAGTTCGAACAAACCATTAACGACTACTTCTTCAATTATCCCATTTGTAATGGAGGAGAAGGAAACGCACCACCCGAGGATGTCGGAGCAGAACCAGGATTTGATAACTTCCTAGCCATCATTAACAACCCTTCCCACCCCGACCACAACGCCATGGTGGAATGGGGCGAAATGCAAGGATACCAAGAATTTGATATAGATGAAATTAACATGAGATTGAGATAGTGGGTTGGTGGGACAGTCCCCTCGTACCCATTAGAAAGGAGCGAATCCACCAATGCTAGAAATGCTAGTTTTACTAGGAAGTGTACTTAGCTGTATTGCAGTTGGATATGGGATAAAAGTATGGAAGAAAAAGGATTAAAAATGAGTGGGTCAGAGGGATTGTCTCTACGACCCGATATGGCCCAAAAACTGTATATCATCAGGCATTGTCAAGCACATGGGCAACCTGCAGAATCACCGCTAACTGACGTAGGATTAGCCCAGGCAGAATACTTGGCACAATTTTTCTCCAATACCAAAGTGAACCGCATTATATCTAGTCCATTCAAACGGGCTATTCAGTCAGTAACACCACTAAGTGAAGAGACTAACATTACTCTTGAGATTGACGAACGTCTATCAGAACGGGTACTCAGTACAACAGATTTACCGAATTGGCTTGAAAAATTGAAAGCCACTTTCGATGATGTTGACTTGAAATTTGATGGTGGCGAGTCTAGTAAAGAGGCTATGAAGCGGATTACGGAAGTTGTAGATGAAGTGTTCAGCAGTGATGCAAAAAGCACCATTCTTGTCACCCATGGGAATTTGATGTCCCTTCTCCTGAGAAACTATGATTCTAGTTTCGGTTTCACTGATTGGCAGAATCTCACTAACCCAGACGTGTTTTTATTATCCTACAAAAATAATACAGTAGTTGTAGAACGAGTTTGGAAAGGTGAATAAATTCTTAAAGGATGAAGCTGACGGAGCTTCATCCTTTTTGTAATCTCTAAGGCTCCTTTATGGATCAATGACAACAATATCCTCAACAAACGCATCGCCGCCGCCAAATCCAGACGCATAATATTCCATTGCGACACGTGCGATTACCATGACATCCAACTGTTCCTCATGAATTAATCTCTCATAGATATGAGGATACTTCTTTCGATGCATAATTAAATCCCATCCTTCATAAGTCCTGGGGTAAGAGGTATATTGATCACCATACGGATCCTCGACAATCTTTATGGAGAAGTAATAATCTTGCAAATCTTCATATCCTATTGGAAGATACTCATTTAATTTGGCAGACCCTTCTACAAGAAAAGCCTCACCCGCATGGGCAGACATATTAAATAGTACTTCCAAATTCGTTAAAGATACTTCTTTTTCCTCCATGTAAGCCAGAGCTTGATCTGACGGTAACACATACTTTTCTGGAAAAGGAACATATTCAGCATCATGGCCAATTGCTGCAAGGCCGTCTCTTGGACCAAAACAATCCTTAGGTATTATTGCAGTTAGCGTAACATGATCCATTCCTTCCAGAGCCTTTTCATATAAATCACGATATTTCACTCTGTCTAAAGCAACACGCCAAATCTGCTCATATTCAACACGTGGATCTCTTAAATTTAATACAAAATGTGTGGGTTCCAAATCTCTATATTCGGAATTTATTCTAGCATACGACATAAGCTGAGCTTCTCCACTTAAGGCAAATGGCTGGTTGGACATATTCCTCCTATCAAACAAGACATCAATTGCACTCAGTTGAACGGAATGTTTCTTCATATACTTAACCTTTGCTTCATCCAAGGGCTGCTCATCCGCTTGGTTTTCTTTAAAATAAATCTCTTCAGCTAATGCTAGGCGACCTTGATCAATTTTATAATAGTCAGCCGAAATGGTGGCATCAGCATAAATGTCGACGAGACCTTTTTTTAATTCTTTAAAAAGCTCCGGGAACTCCTGTCTAGGCACATACAAATGCCAATTTATGAATTCCTCTGTAGTGACTTTAATAACAAAGTGGGTTTCTTCTAAATTCAAGTAACCATCACCATAGTAACGGCTAAGCTGAGCCTGCCCCTTCAAAGCCAAACGTTCACCTGCAAATTCCTCTCCAACATAATAGGGAATATCCCTATCAGTTGGTTCTATAGCTCTATCTTCCATAAACTCAGAGAATGAATATTCCTCTTTAGGAATGCCTCCCTCTACAATTTCCTCTTCTTCCATCTCTTCCTGTGGCAGCAGTGACCCTTCCTTTTGATCCACTGCTAGAGAGCATGCCACCAAAAGCATTAATGTCATTACTAAATAAAAACCTTGCTTCACTATGTATACGTCCTTCCCCTAATTTTTTCCTGTGTTTTATCTATTTAGCATAACATATGACAGACTGAATATGCCCTAAATACCGCTCTTTTTATGGTTACAGTAAATATTCGGGTCAGCTACATACAGAAAAGGTAGATCTACCCGAACTTATTGACGAACTAGCTGGGGATATCAACGAAAATAAGGATTTATCGACGAAAACGGCTGAGATATCAACGAAAATAAAATTATATCGACGAAACTGACGGGCATATCGACGGAACCGACCACAATATCGACGAACAGACAAAAAACGACAAATAGTGTCTCATCTTTTCTACCGCTCTACTTATCTTACTATTTAGAATAAATTAAAAAATATTAAATGAATACGTTTACATTGTTGAACGATGATGTTAGACTAACAAAAATGTAATATTTATTACCTTTTATAATTTTAAAGTAATTTTTAATACTGAAAGGAGTTGATTGAATGGGTACAGCGGTTTGGGCATTGATTACATTTATAGTTATCATTTTGTTTTGGGCAATTTTTACGAAGCGAAATATCGGAGAAGCCATGATTTTGGGTTTTATCACTACACTTATTTTTTCAGGCAGTCAGGCATTTGAGTTATTTTTCCCCAGTTTAATGAGAGGGCTTACACATGAAGTGGTGTTTGCTTCACTTGCATTTATCTTTATGGCTCAGTTAATAAATCATACGGGATTAATAGGTCATATTATTCAAATCTTGAACTCCCTAATTGGTCGCTTACCGGGTGGGGCTGCATATGTTAACACATTTGGATCTGGGTTATTTGCACTTGTGGCTGGCTCTGGTTCCGGTATTGCCGCAACGACCGGCTCCATTACGATTCCGTGGATGGAACGCTCTGGTTGGAGAAAAGAGCATGCGGCATCCATCGTTGCTGGAAACTCAGGGTTTGGAAGTATCATTCCACCAAACTCGACCATGTTCATTATGCTGGGGTTTGCTCCCGTAGCAGCAACGGTTGGTCAAGGAGAATTGTTTATCGCCTTATATGTAGCGGGTCTTTATGCGCTAATTCATCGGGTACTGGTCGTATATATTATGACTAAAAAATATAATATCCAGCCAGTTCATGCAGATTTAATTCAGCCAATTGGAAAATCATTCAGTGAAGGCTGGTATTCCTTACTAATATTTTTAGGTATTCTGATCCCGTTAATTATAAATTTTGGACCTCTAGCAAACTGGTTCTTGTCTGTGGGAAGTATTGGAGAATCGGCGATGGGGGCAATATCATTCATTGTATGGGTTCCGGTATTCATGATTATTTTCACATTATTGGTGGGACGCAATCATTTGCCTAAAGGAAAGGGAGAATGGCTGAAGTTCTTTGAAAAGACGGCTCCTTCCTATTATGTTATCGGACCAGTATTAATTTTCACCTTTGCTACAAGTGCTGTGTTAAATGAAATAGGATTAACGGAACAACTGCAGACATTAATGATGTCCTTTGCTGTACCTAAATGGTTAATGGTAGCTATCGTTGGGATCGTTATAACATTGGTGGCCACACCACTTGCCACATCTGCTACCATTGCAACGATTGGCCTTGCTTCATTTGGAGCGTTAACGGCAGTGGGTGTTGATCCTTTATTAGCGGTAGTAACCATTATGATGTTTGGTGCGACGGAGGGTAGTACGCCAACTTCTGGACCAATATATGTGGCCACAGGGATGGCAAAGGTTGGAGCGGAGAAGACGTATGTTCCGTTACTACTCTATTACACTATTCCATTAATGATTATAAGCTGGCTAATAGGTATGGGCATTATACCTATACCATTGTAGGAGGGATACTATGAGAAAAATCATTATGTCAATTTTTATCCTATCAGTCTTCTTATTTACGATACTTGGAACCGTTTTAGTAGTCGGGCAAATGCTTGGACTATTTGCATTACAAGGGAGCTGGGTTATTGGTTTGGATGAGAATTTAGCAAAGGTTGTTTATTTTATGACATCCATTGCTGCCTTTTCAGGGTACTTGCTCTCCTATTTTAAAAAAGCTGAATTGAAAGAAGGCGAGAAATAATATGACTACTGTAGAAATAAAAAAAACACCAGAGATTCTGCCGCAAGAGTGGATAAAAAGAGCGAAAAAGTTAAGTACCACATTAATTAGTGATGCAATGGATACAAAAATTGAAATGCATCATCTAATAAAGCCTTGCAATATGGAAAGTGTTTTAGTCGGTTCAGCAGTGACCATAGATGTGAAGGATGGAGACAACCTAGCCGTGCATCATGCAATCTATAACTCTCAACCGGGACATGTGTTAGTTGTCGATCCAAACGGCTATGAAAAAAAAGCGGTCATTGGCGAACTGATGGTAGCTGCAGCAGCTGCGCTCCAGTTGAACGGCTTCATTATTGATGGGTTGATAAGGGATTATCACACGTTGTCCTCATCTACCTTCCCAGTATTTAGTCGAGGAGCAATACCGGGAGGTCCTACCAAAAATGGCCCTGGCATTATTAATGAGGCAATTACATGTGGGGGACTTACCGTTCTGCCCGGTGATTTTGTCATGGGAGATGCTGATGGAGTGATTGTGGTGCCAAGAGATAAGGTAGAAAGTGCACTAAAAAAAGCAGAAGAAAAAGCAGAATATGAAGCGAATCGCTTGAAAAGTATTGCAGAAGGTAACATTAAGCCAACATGGCTCAAGTAAACTTATTCATAGGAGAATAGACACCCTATCCTAAGTTGGGTATGATTTTAAAGAGAGCAATTATCCTTTAGGAGTGGTCGTGTCATGAAGAACCCTTTGGAAGTATTAAAAATAAATGTTAGTGCGTTACCAAGATCTCAGAAGCTAGTAGTAGATTTTATCATTGATCACTACACAGAAGTAGGGTTTATGACGGTTGAGCAATTATCCAAAAAAGTAGGGACCAGCACCACTACAGTCATGCGCTTAATGTCTAATGTAGGCTATAAGGGTTATTCAGAATTTCAAAAGAGTCTACAAAACTTTTTAAGAGAAGAATCCGCCCCACAAATGAGACTGGAAACGAACCTAAAAAATGTGTCACAAAATGAAAGCTGGAAACGTCATTATGAATTGCAGATGGAACAAATTCAGAAGGCAAACCAATTAAATATTGAAAATTTAAGTCATGTGGAAGAGATGCTTTGTTCTGCATCCAACATATATTGTACAAGTGTTCGCAGTGGCTTGCCGGTAGCGCAATACTTGACTCATAATTTAAATAGAATGCTAGGAAATACAAAATATACGCTTGCTGATTCAAGTGACTGGGTGGATGATGTTATCTCCTTTACAGAAAATGAACTGCTATTCGTAGTAAGCTTTGCAAGGTATGGAGAACGGCTTATCCGTTATGCAGATCAGGCTAAGCAAAAAGGCGCTAAAGTGGTAGTCTTAACCGACAAGTTTTCATCACCACTCATCCCTTATGCAGATGCTGTGTTAGTGTGCCCAGCAGATAGCATCGCTTCGCATAATTCCATTGTGTCTGCCATTTTTATGGTAGATTACATGATCAGTTCTTTATCAATGGCCAACCCTGAGCTTGTTTCACAGCGTTTAAAACAAGTGGATAAAATTCTTACAGACATGAATTATCATGTGAATAAAAAGAAGTAATCTTAACCATTGAAAGGTGATGTTTATGAAAATCGGTTTTTTAGGTTTTGGAGAAGCAGCCTATGAATTATCAAAGGGACTAAAAGAAGAAGGTGTAACACAAATAAAAGCATATGATGTTATGCTAGGTGACGAAGTATTAGGGCCTAAAATACAAGATCGTGCAAAAAGCATTGATGTAAATCTTGTATCGGATTTATATGAACTTCTCTATGATATTCATATACTTTTTGTTGCAGTCCCAGCAAGTAAAGCACTAGAAGTAAGTTCAAATGTCCAAGCCCATTTAAAAGGAAGTTCTTTTTTATACGTCGACGTCTCCGCCTCTAATCCGGCGGTGAAGCAACAGATTGAAAAAGAGTTAGAAAAAGCAAACATAAACTTTGTAGACGCAGCCATGCTCGGTCCTCTGCCCGTTTATAAACATAAAGTACCTATTTCAGCGAGTGGCAATGGCACAAATGAATTTATTGACGCAATGAGCCCCTACAACATGAATATCACTGCAGTCGGAAACAAAGCAGGAGATGCCTCAGCCATAAAGCTAATCAGAAGTATTTTTATGAAAGGCATTGTAGGATTATATTTAGAAACCCTGCAAGCATCAGAAACCTATAACGTTTCACAAGAAGTTCTAGCATCCTTACAAGAAACCATGGACAGCCACAACTTCATGGACACCTTAAACCGACTACTAACCGGTAGCGCTATCCATGCAGAAAGAAGAGCATTTGAACTCCAAAGCTCCATCAACATGTTAAATGAAGTAGGACTAGATTCTACCCTAACTGCCGCAGCAAAAGCAAAACTAGTAGAATTAGCAAAGCTTTCCGCTGAAAAAAGCAATCACAGTAAACCGTCGGATTGGGAAGAGGTGTTGGAGTTTTATAAGTGAGAAATGGGTCGGGGGGACAGTCCCCCCGACCCATTTCATAATTAGAGGTATTTTGTACTAGGTGGCGAATTATACAATGCACGTTATTTTTCAATAAGCGAGGTAATATTTTGTCCATCTTTCAGAAAGTTTTATTAATGGCATTTATCATTTTACTACCCCTTTTATATTTCATCTCTCCCTTTTTTTTATCAATAGCAATTTTAACTGGTGCTTTCTATTTAAAGGTAAAGTACCTGGTCATAAAGGGTGCTGTTGGAGAGTGGTATGTTAATAAAGAGTTAGCCAAGCTTGGGCCGATGTATAAGGTGTATCATGATCTTTATGTTCCAAACGAAGCAGGAGGGACATCCCAGATTGATCATGTAGTCACCTCACCATTTGGCATATTTGTAATGGAAACAAAGCATTATGATGGCTGGATATTAGGGAAAGAGAAGCAGAAGCACTGGACTCAGGTGATCTACAAGCGAAAAGAGAAATTTTTAAACCCGACTTGGCAGAACTACGGACATATAGAAGCCCTGAAAAAGTATTTAGGTGACTATAGCTTTCATTCCCTTATTGTATTTTCCAGTCGTTCCACACTGAAGTTTGAAGATGATTTTAACTCAGCACGAGTCATCCAAATCCCTCAGCTAACCAAAGTCATAAAAGAATGGAACACTAGATTAGTAAGCAATGAAGACTTACATAAAATAAACAAAGTTCTAGAGAAATTAACAGAGAAAAATCAAAAGCAGAAAAGAAACATACATAAAAAGCACGTGGAAGCTATTAAAACTAAGCAAACAAAGAAAGTAACCACTAAAACTCCAGAAGTTACGACATTAGCACCCCCTTGTCCTAAATGTGGGGGTCAACGCTCGATGAAAAAAGGAAAATATGGCTCTTTTTATGGCTGTAGTCAATATCCTAGTTGTCGGTATACGGAAAAGGTAACTTCCGCGGTCGGAGGGTGAGCCGATAAGAAGGATATCGATGAAACAGGCGGGAATATCGACGGAAAAAAGGAAATATCGACGAAACCGGAGGGGATATCGACGAAGAGACAAAAAACGACAACTTTCCCCACCTCCAACCACTTCCTAAACTAAAAAGCGGATCGAGGGGACTGCCCCCTCAACCCACCTTCATCAACATCCCATCCAACCTGCGCTCCATCACATCTTCCATCCATTTCGCCGTCTCCAGCAGCTTACTCAAATCTGTTCCCGTGTCTACTCCCATCCCATGAAACATGTTGACCATGTCTTCCGTGCATGCGTTGCCTACTGCTTTTGGGGCAAAGGGGCAGCCACCGAGGCCGGCGATAGAGGTATCGAATTTTTTTACACCTGCTTGGTACCCTGCGAGTATGTTGGCAAGTCCCAGTCCACGGGTGTTGTGGAAGTGGAGGCCAAGAGTAAGGTCATTACCAAATTGTTTGTAGCATTCTTCAACAACGTGCTGTACCTGGGTTGGGTTCGCCATGCCGGTTGTGTCGGCAAGGGTGATTTCGGTGCAGCCAGCCTTGAGGAAGGTTTCGGTGACATGCAAGACTCTGGATAGGGGCACTTCTCCTTCAAACGGGCAGCCAAATGAGGTGCCGAGGGCTGCTAACATGCCTTTGTTTGCTGCCACTCCCTTATGGATGACCTCACTAAGTTCATTCAACGCTTGATCCACGGTCCTTTTTGCATTTCGAAGATTAAAGGTATCACTAGTAGTAGTAACAACATGGACAAAATCGACTGAGGTGTTAAGCGCGCGTTCTAAACCAGAAGCACTAAGAGCAAGTCCGCCGTAGCGAACGTCGTCTCGTTTAGGAACGAGCTTCATGACTTCTTCTGCATCCGCCATTTGCGGGACCACCTTTGGGTTGACAAAGGAAACGGCTTCCATGTTGCGAATTCCCGCGTCAATGAGTTTGGTGATTAGTTCAACCTTTGTTTCGGTGGAGATTAGCTTTGATTCGTTTTGGAGTCCATCGCGTGGACCGACTTCACAAATTTCAATCATTCGTCATCCTCCTTCACTGATTGGCTGTCCTTTATTTTATCTAAATGCTTTAAAACATGGTCTCTTCCTTGGTAGATATGTTCATGCATGGCAATTCTTGCGCGTTCGGATTCGCGGTTTTTGATTGCGTCTAAAATGGTTTTGTGGACCTCTAATGATTGCTTCATTTGGAAAGGGCTGTACCAATAGAAGGAACGGAAAACGATTGGTACGACGACAACCTTGGATAAATGGAAGTAGATATGTGAATTATTCGCTGCTGCGACAACGGCTTCATGGAATTTTTGATTCACTTCCACCACGTGCTGGAGATTTTTGCTATCCCCATCTACATATTCCACAATTGCCTGTTCATATATTTCATTTGCTTTCTCTAGTTTTTGAATATCATCATCTGTGCGGTGGATGGCAGCCTGACTTGCGGCATAGCCTTCCAACAGCATTCTTAAGTCATAGATTTGTCTAATATCTTCGTTGGTGAAGTGTCTAACACTTACTCCCCGCTTTAACGGGATGACAAGTCCTTCAGCTGATAATTGTTTGATCGCTTCTCTGACTGGTGTCCTGCTTAAGTTCATTTCTTTTGCCAATGATTCTTCAGCAAGTCTCATTCCTGGTTCAAACTTTCCTTGGATAATCGCATCTTTTATAAAATTGTATGCATTCATCGAAACACCTCCCCACCATTGTATACAAACGTAAAAATAATATCAATAAATAATCAGAAAATTATGCATGTAAGCGGTTAATTTGTAATTTTTTCACATGATTTTTAGTATAAGTGTTGACTATTGTATACAAACACTATAAATTTGTATACATGTTGGTTGAATTATAAGAATATTATGATTTATAAGTTTATTAATTGACAATCAGGAGAAATCGACAGGAGGAATGAACATGACGGAACAACGACTACCTTTGGAAGATATTCGGGTTCTGGAGCTTGGGTCATTGATTGCCGGCCCATTCACCGGAAGATTGCTAGCAGATTTTGGCGCAGAAGTAATAAAAGTAGAGCCGCCTGGTAAAGCAGATCCGATGAGAAACTGGGGGAAGTCCAAAGAAGGTGCCGGTCTTTGGTGGCCCATTCAATCTCGAAATAAAAAATCAATCACGTTAAACCTGCGGGAAGAAGAAGGACAGCAAGTTCTTAAAGAATTAGTGAAGGAAGCAGACGTGGTGCTCGAAAACTTCCGCCCGGGAACGATGGAAAAGTGGAATTTATCCTATGAAGAACTGTCTGAGATCAACCCGAAGATCATTATGGTGCGCACTTCTGGCTACGGGCAAACGGGTCCTTATAAACACCGGGCTGGGTTTGGCAGTGTTGGGGAAGCGATGGGTGGACTTCGGAATGTTACTGGCTTTCCAGACCGTCCGCCAACAAGAATTGGTGTATCGGTTGGCGATACGCTCGCTGCGCTGTTTGCGACAGTGGGTTGCTTAGTTGCGATCCATGAACGAAGTCATTCTGGCAAAGGACAAGTGGTGGATACCGCGTTGTATGAATCGGTTTTCTCCATTATGGAGAGTCTTATTCCAGATTACATGCTCGCGGGCTATGTCAGAGAGAGAATGGGAAATATTCTTCCGGGAGTGGCGCCATCCAATATTTATTTTACAAAAGATAAGACCTATATCGTTATTGGAGCCAATGCAGATGGTGTTTTCCAGCGTTTATGTGAAGCGATGGGACAGCCGGAATTGGCGGAGGATCCAAGGTTTGCCACCCATCATGCAAGAGGGGAAAACATGAAACTGCTCGACTCCATGATTGAGGAATGGACAAAGTCATTACCTGCAAAAGATGCACTCGAGATTCTCGATGAAAAAGGCGTGCCATCCGGTCTTATCTATAAGGCAAAGGATATTTTAGAAGATCCACATTATCAAGCAAGGGATATGATTTTAAAGCATGAACACCCGGTAATTGGGGAGTTTCCGATGCCAGGAATCGTTCCGAAATTAAGCAGAACGCCAGGTGAAGTTAAGCATTTGGGCTCTGAATATATGGGAAAACACAATGAGGAAGTGTATCAGAAGCTACTTGGCTGGAAAGAGGAAAGGCTCGAGGAATTAAAGCAGAAAAATATCATATAAGGAGGTTTGACGATGCCAAAGACCTTGTACGAGAAGATTTGGGACCATCATTTAGTCCATCATGAGGAGGATCAACCAGCTGTTTTATACATTGATCTGCATCTAATACACGAAGTGACCTCCCCGCAGGCATTTGAAGGACTCCGGATGCAACACAGAAAAGTGAGAAGACCGGACCTGACGCTTGCAACGTTGGATCATAGTATTCCAACAAAAGAACGACACCTACCGTTTCGAGATGAAATAGCAAAAAAGCAGGTAGATGCACTCGTGAAAAATTGTCAAGATTTCGGAATTAAGCTATTTGATTTACAAAGCCCTAATCAAGGAATTGTTCACGTCATTGCACCAGAGCTTGGTATTACCCAGCCAGGACAAACAATCGTTTGTGGGGACAGCCACACTTCTACACACGGAGCTTTTGGAGCGCTGGCATTTGGCATCGGTACAAGTGAAGTCGAGCACGTGTTAGCCACTCAAACCTTAAAGCAATATCCATCGAAAACATTGGAGATAAACGTGAATGGGATACTCCCCCAAGGAACCACCGCCAAAGACTTAATTTTAGCGTTAATTGGCAAATATGGTCATGATTTTGCTACTGGCTACGTGATTGAGTATCGTGGGGAAGCGATTAGAAGCCTTTCCATGGAGGAGCGAATGACCGTCTGTAATATGAGCATCGAAATGGGAGCAAGGGCCGGCTTAATTCAGCCAGACGAAAAAACCTTTGCTTATCTAAAAGATAAGTCCTATGCACCAAAAGGGATGGAATGGGAACAAGCATTAAGTGCATGGAAGCAATTTTTTACCGACGATGAAGCGGTGTTTGATTTATCAGTGAATTTTGACGCTAAAGACGTGGTGCCGCAAGTAACTTGGGGAACCAATCCAGGCCAGGTGACAGGCATTAACGCGAGGGTGCCATCAGTAGATGAGGTGCCAGCTGAACAAAAAAGATCTATAGAAAAGGCGCTAACTTATATGGCTCTTCAGCCTGGTACGCCAATTATTGATATCACAGTAGATAAAGTATTTATAGGTTCCTGTACGAACAGCCGCATCGAGGATCTACGAAAGGCGGCGAAAATAGTAAGCGGTTACAAAGTCGCGAAGCATGTAAATGCTTTAGTCGTCCCAGGCTCGCAGCTTGTGAAAAGCCAGGCTGAAAAAGAAGGGCTGGACCTCATTTTTAAGGAGGCAGGGTTTGAATGGCGGGAGGCTGGCTGCAGCATGTGTCTTGGAATGAACGAAGATATTGTGCTTCCAGGCGAACGGTGTGCCTCTACATCTAACCGGAATTTCGAAGGAAGACAGGGAAGTAAGGCGAGGACACATTTAGTTAGTCCAGAAATGGCAGCAGCGGCGGCAATTGCCGGTCATTTTGTCGATGTAAGGAATTGGACGTCAAAAGAAGAAAGGGAGGCAAACGTATGAGTGGAAAGTTTGAAAAGTTCACCGGAATAGTTGCCCCGCTTGATGCGGCAAATGTTGATACGGACGCCATTATCCCGAAACAATTTTTGAAAAAAATAGAGCGAACAGGGTTTGGTGAATTTCTTTTCTATGAGTGGCGCTATGAAAATGGCGAAGAAAAAAAGGATTTTGTTTTAAACCAAGAGCCATATCGTGATGCTCCCATTCTTCTTACCCGTAAAAATTTTGGCTGCGGTTCATCTAGAGAACATGCGCCATGGGCAATCGCTGAGCAAGGTATTCGCGCCATCATAGCGCCAAGTTTTGCGGATATTTTTTATAACAACTGCTTTAAAAATGGAATTCTTCCTATCAAGCTATCAGACGAAGCGGTGGAATTGCTCTTTCAGAACAGTGAAATGTACAAAGGTTATCAACTAACGGTCGATTTAAGGAATCAACGAATAGAGGACGGCCTTGGTTATTCCGCACCTTTTGAAGTATCTGCCTATCGTAAAAAACTGTTGTTAGAAGGATTAGATGAAGTGGGCGCTACACTGCAAGCTGAAGAATCAATAGCTTCTTTTGAAAGTAAGCATAAAGTCTTTTATCACTTGAACCTGTAGGGGGTAGCGATATGACAAATAAAAATATTAAAGAACCGATTCGAAAAATATGGATATGGGTGGTTTTTGCAATTATTCTTCTCGGTATTGTCCCATGGTATTTTCCTGAAAATGCCGTTGAGCCAATCATTCTAGGTTTTCCATTATGGGCTTTTATTTCCTTACTATTTTCCCTGTTGTTATGTGCGTATTTAAGCTGGCTATGTATCTATCAGTGGAACATCGTGGAGGACGAGGAAGAGGCGGCAGCCAAGGCAGAGGAGGATAAGCGATGAATGATTTAACATTTGCAGGTATAGATGGAATAATTATTTTATCCGTTTTTGCCATTGGTACACTCTTAGTTGGTTATTTATCTGGACGAGGCGATTCCAAAATTCAAGACAGTCTTTCTGGATACTATTTGGCTGGCAGAAATCTCGGCTTCATTACATTGTTTTTTACCCTCTATGCTACTCAATATAGTGGAAATACGATTGTAGGTTATGCACCAACTGCCTACCGGACTGGATTCTCTTGGCTACAATCCATTTCCTTTATGACGATTATTATTGGAATATACTTATTGTTTGCACCAAGACTATATGTCATTGCCAAACGGAGAAATTTTATTACCCCGACAGATTGGCTAACACATCGATTTAAGTCAAAAGGCGTCACCTTGCTTAGTATTTTTCTCATGCTATGGGGGCTTGGGAACTACTTGTTAGAGCAGCTGGTTGCAATTGGCCAAGCGATTGCGGGAATGACTGGCGGAACAATTCCCTATCAAATTGCCGTTCTTGCCTTCGTGTTCGTCATGCTTGCCTATAAGTGGATGGGTGGGCTAAAGGCAGTCGTTTACACAGATGTGATTCAAGGATTAATACTATTAATAGGTATTATTGTCTTCTTAATTGGAGGACTTTACTTAATAAACGGGAACTTTGCCGACGTGACCCGTTATATTGCAGAGAACGAGCCAGCGAAAGTAGCTGTTCCGAGCACAGACGTCAGTATCAACTGGTTCAGTATGCTACTCCTTGTTGGACTTGGGGCAAGTGTGTACCCACATGCCGTCCAAAGAGTCTATTCATCCAAAAGTGAAAAATCATTAAAGAAATCCTTATCTCGTATGGCGTGGATGCCGCCAATTACAACGGGTCTTGTATTTATCGTCGGTATTATCGGAATTAAACTATACCCTGGTCTTTCAACAGGTGATTCTGAACAGCTTGTCGGAATGATGGCAAACTCCATAGCAACCATCAACCCATTTTACTACTGGATGATGGTCATCTTCTTTGGAGGGATTGTATCTGCTATCATCTCTACTGCTGATTCAGTATTGCTAAGCTTTTCTTCGATTCTTTCAAAGGATGTCTATGGAACCTTTATCCGCCCGAACGCAACAGAACGCAAAAAAGTACTGGTCGGAAAAGTGTCAGGAGTGGTAGTCGTATTCCTACTACTTTGGATCGCTTGGAATCCTCCTGGTACCCTTTACGAAATCTTCGTCTTGAAGTTTGAATTACTCGTTCAAGTATTTCCAGCATTTGTGCTTGGGCTTTACTGGAAGCGTCTAAACGGAAGAGCTGTATTCTGGGGAATGCTAGTAGGAGCAGTTTTAGCTGGTGCACTTACTTTTACAGGCTACAAAACAATTTACGGCATTCACGGTGGTGTCATCGGGCTTGGTCTGAACTTTGTCATCTGTGTCGTTGGAAGCTATGTTGTTCCAGCCTTTACGAGAGATAAAATGGTGGAAGAAGATCTAAATCCATCCAATTTAAAAATGTAACTATTAGGTCCATTCCATGTTCTGCATGGATTGGACTATTCTAATATTGAAAGGAGCAGGAATGATGGAATTTAATCCACAAGACTTACAAGTTCAAGAAGTGTACAAATTACTAACAGGATCAGTAGTACCAAGACCAATTGCTTGGATCGCTACACAATCCGAGGATGGAGTAGACAATCTAGCACCATTTAGCTTTTTTACCGTTGTCTCAAGAAACCCGCCCATGCTTTGTATTTCTATCGGACCAGGTGTCGGCGAGCGTGAAGGAACGGAAAAAGACACACTCGTCAACATTCGCTCACAAGGAGAATTCGTCATCAACATCGTCACCACCCCACTCGGGAACGAAATGCAAAAAAGCGCCGAAAACCTCCCAAGCCACGTGGACGAATTCCAAGCTGCCGGGTTGACACCGGTCGACAGTCGCAAAGTAAAACCAAAACGAATCCTAGAATCACCAATTCAAATGGAATGCAAACTAGAACAAATCATCCAACTCGGCTCCGACCACCTCATCATCGGCCGAATGATCCACTACCATATTCAAGATGACTATTATCTAGGCAACTATAAAGTTGATTTAAATAAACTTCAGCCACTTGGTAGATTGGCAGGAAACTATAGTGAGATTAAGGATATGTTTGGATTGCCGCGGTAGGGAGGAGGTGGAATTACATTTCACTTTTACGAAGGATTTAAAGACGGAGAAGTTTATGCATCAATCCGAGGATATATTTTCCCATTTAAGTACCCGTAATTTACGTTTCTCAAAATTTGGAGCACACAAATCCTTTTTAAGTGCCCGTAATTTACGTTTCTCAAAAATTGGGGCACACAAATCCTTTTTAAGTGCCCGTAATTTACGTTTCTCAAAAATTGGGGCACACAAATCCTTTTTAAGTGCCCGTAATTCACGTTTTTCAAAAATTGGGGCACATAAATCCTTTTTAAGTGCCCGTAATTTACGTTTTTCAAAAATTGGGGCACATAAATCCTTTTTAAGTGCCCGTAATTTACGTTTTTCAAAATTTGGGGCACACAAATCCTTTTTAAGTGCCCGTAATTTGTGTTTTTCAAAATTTGGGGCACACAAATCCTTTTTAAGTGCCCGCTTTTCTCATTATGATGTTATCCGGGCACTTAGTCGAGCTTTGCTGGATGAGTGATAGAATTTACCTATAAAACAATTTTGTAATGGATTGTTATATGGAAGTGCCTTCATAGAGGTGATGAAGACATTATTGAAATGTTTCAAAAGGGTACAAAATATAGAAAAATTACCCTCTATATCACTCCCTTAATTCCATAAAGATTGCCATCAATAAAAATATAACCAAAAAAACAAATAAGAGGATGATTCCTAAGATGTCATATATCCCTGCTAGTGCTTTGCTATAAAGATTTAATTTTAGTTTTATATATAAGAGGCTAGTCCCAATACTCGAGGCTATGGCAGGCATATATTTTATTAGTCTTGAAAACTTCTTTTTACTAACAATGTAAATAAAGTAAGAGATGAATCCAGTGGCTATGGTCACGATAAGAAAGCTAAAAAAAACATCCATTCACCCTCACTCCTAAACTAATGAAAATAAAAAGCTTAACTGTTCTTTTGATGCTCGTAGCAATAATTCTTTCCGTTTAAGCGCTTGTTTGCAAGACAATAGCATTTTACCTTATTTGAGACGGGTTTCTGACATATGATGCATGTAGATGTGGTATTGGTTCTGTTTCCTTCTGTTTTTAAAATCCAAATATGACTTTCTCTTGTATCTAAATCTGTAATATTAGCAGAAAAAAATGACTCGTACACGTGTGAAATGTCTTGTTGGGTAAGAAGTGGTTGTTCGTGCTGTAACTTGAGAACTGCAATCTTTCTTTGAATAAATTCGGTTAACTCTAAATCATAGATAATAAGTTCATCTGATGCTATTTTTCGATAATCCATATCGACTTTAAAGGTACCACGCTTTGTAAAAGATACCATAGAGATAAATCGGTTATGATACCGTGCATCAATCAGTGAAGCTAACGCTTTAATATGACCGTAATTCTGAATAAAAGGATTCATCATCTTAAATTTACCATTTACAAACCAAGTCTTTCTATCTTTCCCACCGTAAATAGTTCCCTGGTAGTTCTTGGTTTCAATGACAAAGATTCCATAAGGAGTTAATACTACATGGTCGATTTGGGAATAACCCGATGTTGCTTTGGGGTTCATAATCAACAAATCACTTATGTAACGGTAATATTTAGGTAGTTGATCGAGTTGAATATCAATCTTGTACTCTCCAATTTCACCTTTTCTGTTGGCAACTTCTTCTTTTGACCGTTTTTGACTTGCTTGAGGTGATATGGCTTCCTTTTCTTTGTTATCGGTATGCTTCTTAAATAAAAACTTTATAAATAATAACACTGGGTACTCCTCCGATGGTTGATATTAGTAATTATACCATTTCCAAGCAGAAGAGCTGTCTTGTTGGTACTTTATTTTATATAACAATTCTTGAACAAACGTTTGATTAATTTATTTATAAATACTAATGTATAGGTTTTAAAAGTCATTCGAGAAATATCGACTATTTTCGAATGGTATAGTAGAAAAATTTTTGAAAAGTTGAGCAGAAGAAAAGCCCTACTTGTAAAATGTTTATCTTGTTTATTTTCATTTTTACTGTTAGAGTTAAACCTAATTAATTTTATCTGTTATCTTGGTTTTTAATTTAATTAGATTTACTTTCTTATCAAGAGAGGTGGAGGGTCTGGCCCTACGAAACCTCAGCAACCGCAATCTTAGGATTGAATGGTGCTAATTCCAACAGAGCATGCTCTGGAAGATGAGAAGGGGATTGTTGTGATAGACCCTCTTCTTATTTATCTGGAAGAGGGTCTTTTTGTATTATTGCAATCAACAAAAAATAGGAGGAGAATGACATGTCAACGTTTCAACAGATTGGTAGAAGTTTAGGGGAAGTGCATAAAAGTGTGCCACAGCCATTCAGAAAATATCGTTCCTTTGCGGATGATGTTTGGGCAAATAGTGTGTTGGATCCAAAGACTGTGGAAATCGTTGCAGTTGCAGTGACGCATGTTACCAAATGTAGTTATTGTGTGGATTACCATACGAAAAAGGCAAAGCGTGCAGGGGCCAGTGCGGAGGAGTTAGTGGAAGCTGCGGTTCTCTCGGCTAGCATTCAGGCGAATCCATTGCTGCTAGATGAGGGAAGTGATTATGAAAGTAAGTCGAAAGCTGCAGAGGAGTTTTTCCGATATCCGATTGATGAAGAAAGCTTTTATCTAGAGAGAAAAACAAAAATTCTAATTGGGCTTTCTGTAAGCATTGCGTTAAAAAACAACTATAGTGTATCTCTTTTTAAGGAACAGGCTACACAAAACGAACTCAGCCAAGAAGAAATAAAGGAAAGCGGTCGAATCGCATCTGCGTTATTAGCTGGTGCGGCAATACGACATCTTGAAGAGGTATGGACAGCTTTTGCTGAATAACTGGAGGAGTTTGTATGTGGAAAGGAAAGAATAGTAGGTTAATTAATCATGTACTCCCTTGGCTAGTACCAGTTGTATTTATTGTAGTGTGGCAGGTGCTGGGGCAAGCAGGATATATAGCGAAAAACTTCCTGCCTACACCTTTAAGTGTGGTGGAGGGAGGAATTAGGTTAGCAAAGACTGGTGATTTATTTGATTATATAGCGGTTAGTACCGGAAGAGCATTAATAGGTTTTTTGATTGGTGGCACAATCGGGTTTGTGCTAGGTCTTTTGAATGGCACGTTTCTACTATTTGAGAGATTGTTTGATACATCCATTCAGATGATCAGGACCATTCCCCATTTGGCTTTGATCCCACTCGTAATCATTTGGTATGGAATTGGGGAGGAGGCTAAGATATTTCTTGTTGCCCTTGGAGTGGCGTTTCCTATTTACCTCAATACTTTTCACGGAATCAAAAATGTGGATAAAGGTTTGCTCGAAATGGGACGAATCTATCGTCTGAAGCCTTTCCAGCTGTTTACGAATATTATCCTCCCGGGTGCATTGCCTTCTATTTTAGTAGGAGTAAGGTATGCACTAGGGATTATGTGGATGTCCTTAATTGTGGCAGAAACAATTGGTTCAGATTCTGGTATTGGGTATATGGCAACCTCTGCTAGGGAATTTGTTCAAATGGATATTGTCATTTTAAGCATCATTCTTTACGCCTTATTAGGAAAGCTATCTGATTATGTTGCCACTTTGCTTGAGCGCAGATGGCTACAATGGCATCCGAATTTTTTCAAGACGAGGAAGCGGTCATCACGCAAACTTAAAAGGAGAGCGTTATAGTGAGTGGAGTAGAAATTACGATTGAAAAATTAGATAAAAGCTTTGGGACCTTACAAGTACTTGAAAACATCGACCTTCACGTAGGGGCAGGGGAGTTTCTTGCCATTGTCGGAAAAAGCGGTTGTGGAAAAAGTACCTTATTGCGTACTATTGCTGGATTGGAAAGTGTTTCGGGAGGAGACATCTCCTTCAACAGTATTCCAGTTAAAGGTGTGCAGGACACAACAAGAATGATGTTCCAGGATGCCAGACTGCTGCCGTGGAAGGACGTTCTGACGAATGTGAGAGTCGGAAATTCAGATCGAGCCAAAGCGGAGGCGGCGTTGAGTAATGTCGGGCTTTTAGATAAAAGTGATGAGTGGCCAGGTGTTCTATCAGGAGGGCAAAAGCAGCGGGTATCCCTGGCGAGGGCATTAGCTGGTGATCCAAAGCTGATTCTTTTTGATGAACCGCTTGGTGCTTTGGATGCGTTGACACGAATTGAAATGCAGCAATTAATAGAGGAATTGTGGAAACAACAAGGGTTCACGTCCATATTGGTCACCCATGATGTAGGGGAAGCCATTATACTGGCAGATCGGGTTATTTTAATTGAAGATGGTGGAATCGCATTAGATGTGAGAGTGGACTTACCACGACCAAGAGCAAGAGATTCCAAGTTTACTGAATATGAAACAATGATTCTTGATAGAATACTGGAGAAAAAAGGAGGAGAGTCAGCATGAAGAAATTCATCTGGACATTTGTTGTCATTGCGAGTCTTTTGGTTGTGACGGCATGTGGAAATACAGGTAGTGCTGGAGGTTCAACTAGCGGCGAAAAGGGAAAGGTGATCGTTGGTTATCAGAAAGGAAATACGTTGAACATTTTAAAAGCTAGAGGAAATTTGGATGAAAGGTTGAAGGAAGAGGGCTATGAAGTGGAGTGGAAAGTCTTTGCGATTGGAACTGCGCTGCTAGAGGCATTACATGCTGGTCACATCGACTTTGGTCATGCATCCGATGCGAACAGTGTCTTTTCACAAGCTGGTGGCAAACCAATTCAATACGCTGCATCAGAAACACCATATCCTAAAGGAGTAGCTCTCGTTGCCAAATCGGACTCCGGTTTGACGACCGTTCAAGATTTAAAAGGGAAGACAATTGGCGTAACGAAAGGTGGAAATATGCATTATCTTCTATTAAAAGCTCTTGAGAAAGAAGGGATGGAAGAAAGTGATGTCGATGTTGTTTACTATGCAGATGCTGCAGAAGGATCTGCCGCCTTTTCATCAGATAAAATTGATGTACTAGGAACATGGGACCCATATCTATCCATAGTGGAGAGTTTATTCGATACGACAACGATTGTAAATGGTGAAAACTTAACAGATAACCGCACTTTCTATTTCGGTTCACAAGAAATTTTGGATGAAAATCCGGACCTCGTAAAAATAATTTTAGAGGAATTGGAGGAGTCCAATCAGTGGGCGAATGAAAACAAAACAGAAGTCGCAAAAATTCTTGCAGAAGAGCTCAGCCTTGATGAAAAACCTCTGGTAACAGCAAATGAACGAAGGGATTTTGGGGTATTGAAGGTCGACGAAAACGCAACTAAGGTCCAACAAGATTTGGCAGACACTTTCTATAAAATAGAGCTTTTCCCCAACGCTATCCAAATTTCCGACTCGGTAGAAGCTAACCCGAACTGGCTTCCAGAAGGACTTGAATAAATGCAGTAGTTGTGTGGCGAGGGGAAGCTCTCTCGCCACGCTCCCGCTCCCCATCCGCCCTCTCCTCCCCCCACTAAGAAATCTAGCCAAAGTATGATAAAAGGTATGAATAGGTGAGTTGGGTCAAGGGGACTGTCCCTACGACCCACGACCCGCCAAAATAGGAAAAAGTTCCTGTCCCCACAAATCATCTAATAGATTATAATACCGTAAACAAGATATGTAGAAAATAAAAGCTATAAAGCAAGCAAAAAAACAGCTTTTGATATATGGAATAGTATAATTAGTTTTTGTAGAGTAAATCAGGGGCATCTATGGTCATGGAGAATTTTTGGAGCAAAACTGTAGGTGAAAGTCCTCCATCTATTCCAGTTTTTCTGCTTGTATAGGAGGGGGTAATAGTATGGTTTTTCTCCAATTAGATCCACCACAAATAAGATGTATAGCTTCCTTCAAAGTCTCTTTTATTATAGGTAAGAGATTAGAAGGTTTTTTTAATGACTTCGTCCAAACTGTAGCTACCTATATGGAAATTGGTCGGGCGTATAAGCTTCTTGAAGTTGTTAGTGTGGACATTCAAACCATTTACCGCTATATTCAGCATACGTTGATGGATAGTAATGAGGGTTTAATATGGAATTAGATGTAAATTATCTTCAGGATGTACAAGAAGCTTATTCAAGCTTGGCTAAATTAATGATGGTCATTGTTGATAGAGAAGGTAACTTTATTACGGAGCTTTCTGTGCAAGATGAATTTTCTAAACTTTTCTTCTACCGGTCAGGACCGAGAAGTAATCTTCAAAGCTTTATTCACCCACTAAGGAACATAAAAAAGACAAGTATCCTGGATGCGAATTTTGGTGGGAAAATAATAGTATCACCTATTATTGTAAGGAAAAAGCCGATGTATTTTATATTGGCGGGGTATTTAATTGAAGCCAATGCTCGGGAATATGCCCTTCGATATATTGAAACTCTCCGCAACCCAGAGGTTTTCAAAAAAGCGCTTCAATCTGTCCCCGACTATGGGGAACGTAAAAAGAAAGAGAAAGTAGAAGTTGTAAAAAAGTTTACGAGAACCGTATCCACTTTTTTGGAGCTTCTCAATGAAAAAAACTTAAGCACCAACTTTGTTGCAGGATTATCAAATGGCCTTGAAAAAATAAGACAATTTTCAAGTACAACGATTCAACAAATAAAGGACAGTATCCCGAACAGTGGCTTGGATTTTAGTGGGATTGCGCTGGAAAGCACGGAAAATAGTGATCAATATGTAATTGATAGTATTCAAGGTGATAATACAGAACATTTAGAAGGCCGTTCTTTTTATCATGGCGAAGGGTTTATTGGTCAAGCGTTTATCACCCAAAAATATTTATTTTGGAACGATGTCCGTAACGATCCAAGGTCACTTTTACTTGTTGAGATGGGAATACACATAAGAAGTCTTTTTTGTATGCCCATTTATGAAAATAATGCGATAAAAGGGGTTTATTTTGGTGGAAGCTTTAAAGAGGAACTAGATGAAAAAGTAGTCTATGTGTATACGAAACTTTTTTCTGAGGTTATCAGTTTCCAGCTCACTGCTAATGCGATTAACAATAATTTAGAAAGCTATTTATTTAAATTGACGGCATTTAATGAAATCTTTAAAATTCTCACCTCTGTAGAGGATATCAAACAAGTTCTTAATATAATGCTGGATATTAGCATTAATTTCATCCGTGCTCCATTCTCATGTATTGTAGGAAAACCTGATAAAGAGGATTCTGCCATTGGGGTTGTGGCAAGAGGGTTGACCAGTGAAAGATTGCATTCATACTGCACAGAAGTGGCGGAACGGTATTTTTACAATAAAGAAATTATTCCCGATGAAGTGGAGTCTTTAATTGCCCATACAAAATGGGGGAATGTGTTAGAGTTCCCGCTGTTATTTAATAAAAAGCTCTATGGTGTTTTTTGTATAGGTCTACCTCCTAAAGGTGAATTCAAAAGATACGAATCATTCTTATCGAGCTTGTCAGTAGTAGGGAGCATCTCCATGTACCTATTGGAAAAAGACAAAGAAATAGATGGAGATGATGGTAAAATAGAAATGCTGCAAAGAATGATGAGACAGCTTGATGAAAAAAAGTACGAGCAGCTTTCCAAGCGGAGGATTCATCTCCAACAATTTAGTAAATATTATAACAGGGATACATATCAACTAATGAGCAGGGCAAATTACTTACTAGAATATGACGTAAACTTTCTTCGGGACTATATTAAAGATAAGGAGCTTCTAGATGTCCTATCAACTTTCAAGCAACTAATAGATAATAATGATGTCGTAGAAGCCGCAAGGAAAAGAGAAAGTGAAATCCTAGCACTTATTTATCTATATGTTCAACAAAATGAAAACATGAAGTTTGTACAAGAAGAGGCTGCTATTTCCAAAGAAGTGAGAGAAAGTTTTCTCCAATATATTAAACAACATAAAGTTTTGAAACGTACAGTCCTCATTAACTCTGAAAGAAAAGAGAAACCTTTGGCTATTGAGCAGGGAACGGAATTTTTAAAATCAGAATTAAACTTATCAAAAAGGGAGGTGGATGTATTACACTTAGTCCTAAAGGGCTATAGCAATCTAGAAATTGCCTCTGAATTATTTATTAGTGATCATACAGTCAAAAATCATATGACCAAAATCCTGCATAAGTTAGGTGTTAGTGATCGGTCACAAGCAATCGCAAAAATATATAAAATGGGCTATTCCCCTATTGATAATTAGAAGGGGCTGGGACAAAAATGTATTAGCATAAGACAAAACCGAACTTATTTGAGTGATTGATCAAATATGTTCGGTTTTTTAGTATAAAAATATGCTTTTTGATTACACTAGCGGTTGATTGGAGGGCAAGACGTAGACTCCTGCGGGAGAAGTGGCCAATGTGAGACCCCGCAGGCGAAGCCGAGGAGGCTCGCGGGTCACCCGAGGAAAGCGAAGTCTTGCACGGAAATCAATAGCGGTATTTATTGTCGGCCATTATATTGTTCGTCTTTTTGTTTGTGTTCTTTAGTTTTGTCCCAGCCTCTTTTACTTGTAAGAAAGTCAAAGAGTCAAAGTAGTGTCTAACTTATTTGGCTTTTTCGTAATAGGAGTTTATTCCTATATAGATGATTCTTTTGAATTATGAAAATGAGAAGGTAAGGTGATAGGAAATTAGCTTTATATACGTGATGATAGAAATGCGACAAAATTAGACAAATGCAATATAGAGGGTGGCCACCAACTTAGCAAAGCTAATTCTAGTAGTTGATATAGGTAGTATTTTTTACCTGCTTCCATTTGAACAATTAGTTCTTAGGACACGATTAATTCCATTCTCTAAAAGCCTCCAGGTTCTATAGGACTTTTTTATGTTCCGCAAAAATAATACTTCCATTTTTGATACAACGTCTTTTTATTGTTTGCCAGGTATTTAGCTTTGTGAACAACAGTAACACGACATAGTAGCGCCCTGCTCCAGGCGCCATGCACTTTTCTTGTTAGGGGGAAAAAGATGAATGATTTAATTGGATTGCCGAACCGCTACAACCTAGAGAAATATATAAAACAAAAAATATGTACGAAGACAAAAGAAGAACAATTTGCCATCGCGTTCATCAATCTGAATCGTTTTAAGCTAGTGAATGATAGCTTAGGATATCGTGCAGGTGATTTACTTTTAACGCAAGTAGCATTCAGATTGAAAAAGGCGATTAGTAAAAAGGATATCCTATTTAGGCAAGGTGGAGATGAGTTTATTCTTCTTCTTTCGGATGTGGATAAGGAACAAGCATCTAGTATCCTTAGAAACATTCAATATTCTTTTGCAAAACCGTTTAAAGTGGATACGTATGATTTCCAATGTTCTGTAAGTATTGGAATTAGTCTATATCCAAAAGATGGGGAAAGTACTGAAGATTTGCTAAGGTTTGCAAATGTGGCAATGTATCATGCCAAAAATATGGGATACACCTATGAATATTTTCATACGGGGTTATTGGAAGAAAAAATAAATAGATTAAAAATAGAGCATGAATTAATCAATGCGATGGATAAGGGTGAGCTTTCATTGCTCTATCAGCCGAAGCTGAATTTGCAAACAGGTAATATTATAGGACTTGAGGCATTGCTTAGATGGAATCATCCGGAATATGGGGCAGTTTCGCCAGAAGTATTTATTCCTATAGCGGAAGAAGCTGGATTGATTGCCTCTATTGGAGAATGGGTCCTCTATGAAGCATGTAGACAGAATGCAATCTTGCACAGCCAAGGTCTATCGACAATTGTATCTGTTAACCTTTCCACGAAACAATTTTATCAAGAAGATTTAGTGGAGGTGATTACTTCTGCACTAAAAATGAACGGGTTAGATCCACGCTTTTTAGAAATTGAAATAACGGAAAGTATGACAGTGGATCTCAGCAAAGCAACCGCTATCCTACACAAACTAAGAGAAATGGGAATTCAGATTAGCATTGATGACTTTGGCACAGGGTTCAGCTCCCTTAATTACATTAAAAACTTTCCCGTTAATACCTTAAAAATTGATCAATCATTTATTCGTGATTTACATAATAATCTTTATGATAAAACCATCGTGAAAACCATTATTTCCATGGCACATCATTTAAATCTAAAAGTGGTGGCAGAAGGAATCGAAACAGAGGAACACCTTGCTTTCCTTCAACAAAACCATTGTGATGGAGGGCAGGGGTATTTTTTTAGTAAGCCTTTACCTCCACAAGAAATTATGCAGAAAATAGAGGCTCTCCAGCAAACGTTAGGGATAACCAAAAGTTCGAAAGAAAAAGGAATGTTTAAAAAAAAGCTTCAAAAAACACTGCGGCTTCAACCAAGTATAGCGTCGGAGAAACATGTCCTTCAAGAAAAATATCAATTAATTGCAGAGCATGCAACCGATCTACTAAGTGTTTTTGATAGCCAAGGTCAGCTTATATATGCCTCCCCTTCTCACGATGAAATGCTTGATGTTCATAAACTTGATTATTTCCAAAATGTTCATCCAGAAGATGCTCCTCTACTAGAAGAGAATCTTAAAAATATGTCACAGCAAAAAGCACCGATCCAAATGGAGTATCGTTACTTGCATAAGCAAAATTATTGGGTTCTCATTGATTCTTTGATGACCCCTGTTATTAGTAAGGGTGGATATGTGGAACAAATAGTAGCAATAGGAAGGGAAATTACCGAAAAGAGGAAAGCCGAAGAATTGCTATGGAATACAGAAAAATTAGCAGTTGTAGGAGAACTCGCAGCGGGAATTGCACATGAAATAAGAAATCCAATAACATCGATTAAAGGCTTCGTTCAGCTGTTTCAAAGTGGCGTAGTGAAGGAAGAGTACTTTAATATTATCTATGCAGAATTTACTAGTCTAGAAGAAATAATCTCAGAATTACTTCTAATTGCTAAACCACAAGCGATTCATGTAAAAACGATAAATGTTAGAAAATTATTGAAAGAAGTATGGAAGTTCTTCTATTCAGAGTGTGAGTTAAAGGCTATCCATATCGATTTGATCATGAAAGATGAAGTTCGTTTTTTCAAAGGTGATCCTAATCAATTAAAACAGATTATGGTTCATCTCATAAAAAATAGCATAGAAGCCATTCAAAATGGTGGGAAAATCACCATACATGCAAGCTATCAGTCATCAAATTTAGTGATAAGTGTAAAGGATAATGGAAAAGGCATCAGCAAAAATCGCTTAGCAAAACTTGGAGAGCCTTTTTATAGTAATAAGGAAAAGGGAACTGGTTTAGGTCTCATGGCTTGCTTTCGAATAGTTAAGCAGCATAACGGCGTAATGAGAATAGAGAGTGAAGAGAGTATAGGGACTACCGTCATGTTTTCCATACCAAATCAAGAGGAACCAAACTAACATATAAATGATGAAAAATGAGGTGGTGAATACATGCAGAGAATCGTATCAAGAGGAAGGAATATACAAGAAGCAATCGAAGTAGGTCTTCATATTCTGCAAGTAACACAAGACGAAGTAGATATTGATATCCTACAACATGCTGAAAAAAGCTTTTTAGGCATACGTAGAAATGGCGCAGTTGTAAAACTGACAAAATTAAAGCCAATGCAGTTAGACGATCATTTGCAAAATCTGTTTGGGATTGATGATGTAGAGACTGATAATACCCTTTCTTCATTAGAAAAAGAAGAACCAATAAAACAAGCTCAGGATTCCACTGAGGGAAAGGTATGGGTGAAGGGAGAAAAAATAAATAGTACAAGCTCGCCTTCTTATTTCCCAACAGTATCCATCAATAAAGGATTGGTCATTTATAAAAATCAGGAACCTCTAAAAGAAAAAACCATCGTACTTTCAACCAATGATGTATTTGAAATAAAGATACAAGCTAGAGAACAAACGAAAAAAACTAAATGGAAAGTCTTTTTAGACGAACGTAAACTTCGTGTTTATGCGAAAGTGGAGCCAGGATATCACATTATTAGATCCATCCCTGATATTCACCCTGCCAGACATATTGAGATTACCCTACAAGAAACAAAGGAAATTCATAATACTTTAAGCTACATCGATTTGATGAATGAAATGGAAAAGCTAAGAGTGATCCACGGGTTCAATCACAGTGCAATGATGAATGCGATTGAAACAAATGAAGCGGGAACATTCGAGATAGCCACAGGCATTGAAGCGAAACAAGGGAAAGATGGATGGGTGGAGAAGGTCAAAATATTCGAAAGAAATGAAACAATTGAAGTAACCGATAGCGTTGATTACAGAGAAAAACAGGAAATTGCTACTGTTGAAAAAGGAACTATTTTTGCCATCATTCATCCGCCAATCCCCGGTAAGATAGGATATACCGTTAGCAACGAGCCAATTCCAGCTAAACAAACATTCCCTGTCCTCCCTAAGCTCGGGAATGGGGTAACACTTGAAGGAAATAAAGTGGTTGCGACGGAATCGGGAAGGCCGCATATTGAAAATAGAGGACTAGCATATCAATTTTCTATTATGCCTAAGTATGTACGTGATGGTAATGTGGATCTTGAAACTGGCAACATTCGATTCAAAGGGGACGTGGAAGTAACTGGAGAAGTAGAAGAGCAAATGCTAATAGAGGCAGGCGGAGACATTACCGTACACAAGACCGTATATAGAGCAAATCTAAGTGCATCAGGTTCGATAATAACCTATGGAAGTGTGATAGATTCAGATATAAAAGCAGGGAAAAGTAACCTTCTCGTCTCTGAGCTCGGTATATTATTGCGAGATATTTATATTGATATGGAGAAAATATCTGCAACCTTAAAGCAGCTGATTCAATCGCCGTCCTATCAGGCAAGTGACTTTGCACATAAAGGCCTGCAACCGCTTGTGAAAATTTTGTTAGATAAAAAGTTTAAAAAATTCACATCAAAAGTAAAAAAGTACGTTGCGAAAATTAATAAAAACAAAGAAAAAAATATCGGAGAACAATGGATTAACTTAAGTACCTCTCTAGCTAACATATTTCTAATATTAAGGAATGACTCCTTAGCTTTAGAAGATGTTACCGAAACAGCAAAAGAGGTGAAACGGTTATATGTACAAAGCATGACCCCACTTGAGCCAAATTCATTCATTACTATTCCCAATGCTTTAAATAGCAGGATATATTGTAGCGGCAACATGCTCATCCTAGACCAAGGCAGTATTAATTCTCACCTGCATTCAGGCGGCACCCTAAAAGTAAATGGTATTGTACGCGGAGGAGAAGTCTATGGAAAACACGGTGTCGCCATAAATGAAGCCGGCGCAGAAAGTGGAACCTCCACCCTCATTTCCGTACCTTCTGGACAAACCATAAAAATACAAACAGTCAAAGAAGGCACCACCATAAAAATTGGATCAACCAAACACACATTCACCCATAGCCAATCCAACATAAATGCCCACCTAAACAAAGAAGGAAAGCTTATTCTTAGTGGGTCGTGATGTGGGTCGTGGTGGGTCGAGGGGACAGTCCCCTCGACCCACCACAGTCATTTGATGGTTTTTGACAACTGGTAAGGGAGTTCTTGCAACGTTTTAGATACATGGTCGAGCTTTTGTTCAATCCGGTGTAGTAAATAGAAGGTTACCACAATAGGAAAGCCCACTTCGCTTACCCATGTCCACCATTGTTCCATGATTATTCTCCTTCCTGTAAAGTGAAAGAAAGGCCTACTTTTGGAGTAGACCTTTCCTTTGTAATTATTGAGATAGTTCGAAATCAGTCACGTTTCGCTCAATGATTCTAGCACCATCTTTACTAACGAAGCTACCGCCTTTAGAAGTGAAGACATCCGCAGCCACAATGCTGTCCATGGCTTGCTCGATTTCTTCAACGGTTAGATCTGCTCTTGGAAAATCCACGGTGATTCTCGCTTTTTCTCCATCTTCGTTAATGAATGTAAGTTCAAGTGTAAACATAGTATTCCCTCCCTTCAAGTTTGTTTATCCCTACTATTAAACTATTAAGAAATGAAGCTCACTACGTTTTACTGTAGATACCGGTGTTTCCTGCAAAGAAGAAATTGCTTCTGCTGCTTGAAGCAACCCAGCTGTTTCTGCATCGACCTTGATGTTGTTATAGTTCTTCGTACGGTAGATCAACTTTCCATTGTCATCTTCCCCTAACTCATACATCAGACGAAGCTGTACATTTTCCACCACATGCTGTGCCATGTCCCTCACCCCCTTTCACTATCTATATAAAGTGGAAGGGGGGAAAAGGTAGCAAAGGAATTACAAAAATTTGTATTTCTCTAACATGCTATGAGTAAAAAACCTAGGCCAACTCCCCAAGTTCAATCCGTTCCGCCACCACAGTCCCTTCTAATTATCTACTTCTGTTGTTCTCCTCTGAATGTCTATAAACTTCATAGATTAGTATTTCTCTAAATAAGATAAATATCTTATTTTTATTAGAAAAAAATAAAAGATACTCATAATTATATTAAAAACTCTGAAAATTCGGTCTATACTGCAAATCCATACTTTTTAGGGATATGCTATTATTCACTCAGGGCCCAGATAAATAGAGAGGAGGAGATAAAAATGAAAGAACTAAACTTAAAAGTTGAAGATTTCGATCTTGAGGTGGAGGTTTACGAAGTTTCTTCTGCCACAGTATTAGATACAATGGGAGCTTCTGTTGGAACAAATTCTTGTTCAGTAGTTGTTACTCAGCAATAATATAAAGTTACTTAACGAGTGCTCAGTTCTTAATGAACTGGGCATTCATATTATTAATCAACATAAGAAGGGAAGTCTGAAAAAAATGGATGTTCAAAATAATTATATAGTCAGGAGGCCAGCATTAGAATTAGACATTCTCAAGTCTATCTATCAAAACGGAGATTGTATGGAGATTTTATTAGAAGCAGCTCTAAAAAACAGCGATGTGATGGAGAGAATACTCATTGCAAGTAATAGTTTGTATCAGCAATTAGTGAGCGGACAGTTAAGCAGCGGAGCAAAACTATCTCTGATAAAATATTTAATCCGTATGTCATCAAGGACTATGCCATTTGGACTGTTTTCGGGTTTATCCATGAGAAATTTTACAGAACCCATGCACAATTCCATGTTGGGTGAAGAGAAAAAAGTAAGGATATCTATTAATTGGTACAAGAGACTGATTTCTCGTGTAGAAAAATCGCAAAATATTCATTCGGAGTTAAAAGTATCTATCAATCCATCTGTCATCATTAATGATCAATATTTAAGTATCGAAAACATAATTAATAATACTTATCAACATATGAAAATAAAGAATGGCTCTCTAATAAAATCTCTTCTTTATCACTCCGAAACTCCGATAAAAATTGTTGATTTATTACATAAAATTGTCCCACATAGTAACGAGAAAAAAATATTATGTCTGGGTACTATTCAAAAATTGTTAAAAAGCGGGTTTCTAATAAGTGAGCTTCAGCCATCCGTGTCTTATTTGGAAGGTGATAGTCTATTAGAAAAATTGCTAAATAGCAGGCATTTTATAGAAGAGGAACTATATACCTCTCTATGCACCATCGCTTCATTAATAAAAGATTATTGCAAGCAACCTGTAGGAGATGGAATTTCAACTTATTTGGATATTATCCACAAGATGCAAGCCATAACGGAAAGTAATCAATATTTAGTGATTGACTTGATTATGCAAAGTGCTGATCGACAAGATGAATTAGAACAAGAAGAAGCTAGTGCTCTGGTTGGAAATGTCTCTTTTTTAGCTGATTTAAGCCAGCAATTTTCTTTTAATATATGGGACAGTTATTATCTTCAGTTTATCAATAAGTATGGCTATTATAACGAGGTCAGTCTTAATGAGGTACTCGATAAAGACAAGGGCATTGGACTTCCCACTTTTATTGGGCAAGAACAATATGCTGAACTCGATGAGAAATATATGAATATTGTTTTGGGGAAAATACTCGCTGGTCAAAGAAAAGGCCAGGATACGATAGAACTAAGTGACGAAGATGTCCATAAAATAACTGATATATATGCCGATAAATTAAAGCATAAATTAAATGATGGTTATGATATGAAGTTTTCCAGTTTTATAGAAGATAATAAAAAAATGTTCCATTTAGGGGTGAATTCTTTTGGGAACACAGGGTCTTCCTTTACAGGCCGCTTTGACTTGAAGAATGACATGAATCCTTATTATTATGACGATTACTATCTAACATGCGAGATCAATGGAATCCCCAATAATTATCCTGACTTAGGAATCACCTATCAAAAACCGAATTATGTCATTAACATTAATAGTGTTAACGAACATTATGAATCTGAAAGAACGATACAAATTGGTGATATTTATGTTGGAGCAGATACTAATGGCTTGTACCTGAAGAGCAAATCCTTGAATAAAAAGCTGTTGCCTGTCTCCACACACATGCTTTACTATAATAATTTTGTTGAACAAAAAACCTTATTGTTTTTATCATTATTCGGAAAATACATGAGTAAAGTCCCTAAAAATATGGGTTTGGGACGTTATAGGTTTTTAAATTTTATACCAAGAATTCAATATAAAAACGTCATTATTTCTCCAAAGAGGTGGAACATTTCTGTTGAGGATTTAGAAGTAGATCCAATAGGTAATTTACATCGATTATCTGACGAATTCTCGTTAAACAATCAGTATGTATATCTACTTGATGGAGATAAGACGATGCCGATCATTGTCACATCACCGATTGGACAACAACTAATTATAGATTATATAAAAAAAGCAAAAAGATCTGGAGCATACATTACTCTTATTGAGGCACCTGAGTTAAATGCTAACGTGAGGTGTAATCAACCATATATTGTGGATTATGTTGTTACTGTTTTGCCGTCCAGATCAGGAATTGAATTAGAGAACTTATCTATGGGAGAGGATGTAGCAACTCATGTCAGAGAAATAAGGAAAGATTGGGCATACTACAAAATTTCTTATAACCAAAATCAAAAAGATAAAGTGTTAACTCTTTGTTTACACTTTCTATATAAGCAGGGATTAAGTGAAGTGTTTTTTATTAATTATAGTGATGTAGAAAGCGGGGATCATCTAAGAATAAGATACAAAATTCAAAGCTCTTCAATTAAAAACGAGCTGTCTACTTTGCTGACTGAGCTATTGGAGAGTGAGCTTATCCATGATTATTCTGCACATATTTTTGAACCAGAGATAAATAGATATGGTGGACAACAGCTTTATGATATTGCATATCAATATTTTTGCAGTGAAACGAAAGTTTATTGTCAAACCGCTTTAGAACAAACAATTGGTATCGTAGATAAAAAGGAGCAAGGAATCATTTTTATCCTTTTTTCCGTATTTGATTTCTTTGATAGTTATGAGAATGCATTCATTTTCTTAGAACAATTACATGACTCAGTGAAAAAAGACCATGTAATTTTACAACAATTTAAATCTAACAGAAATTATTATGTTGGAATCGGAGAGCGTGCCATTGCTTTTTATAAGGAATACCAAAATAGTATTTTCAAAGATAAGAAAGAGATGGGACGCGAATACTCAAAGCTAGTTACAGCTAGATATTCAAAGGAGAGAAGTAATTATATTTTCAATAGTATGGTTCATATGACATTGAATAGAGTAACAGGAATTAATAGATCACTTGAAAATGAAATCTATTGTCTAGCAAAGTATATTCTTTATAACTTGAAGTATTCTTTGGAAATAAAAGGAGAATATTATGAATTTTTATGAGATAAAGATTTTCATGAATGAAGTAGATAATCACCAAATGTATGATTGGATCAAACCATTGATGAAAGAGAAGGAAGCTTTATCAATAAAAAAGAGCTTCGAAAATGGCTATCATATATCCCTTTTTGGTTTTCTGTATCCAGAAGAAGCGAAAGCGATCTATGACAAGTGTCAGGAATTGCTTGAAACCTATCCAACCACAGTATATGACACAAATGAATTTATTAATAAATATAGAAAAGTGGCGGATTTATCTTTAAAGGAAGGAGTTCTTGATGAAATCTATCAGAATAAAATGGAGATAAAGAAAAGAGAAGATTTATACGGATTTCAGAATAAAGAGCAATTGCACCTATTTTTAAAGATTAATAAGGTGTTTGATAGGCACTATGTAAACAGCTATTGGGAGAAAGATAACAATATACTTTCCATTATAAAAGATGTTTTCCCTTTCTTTTCTTTCCTTCCAGACCAAACACTTTCCAAGGAATTTGCTCTTTATTCCAATGGTTTTACTTCTCATTTATCTCATTATCTTGGATTTTTGCATTCGTTAAGTAATGAAGATAAAAATAAAGTCATAAAACGTTTTAATCAATTAGGTGAGCGGGATAAGGAAATGTTACATATAGAGACTGCAGTGGAGAACGAATTTGTTACTGAATTAAAAATGATATACGAGGATATATGCAAGTCTATTGACAATGAACTTCTCAATTTTTACTCACCTAAGTCAAAGGATGAGATTAGCAGGAAGGTGGAACACTCTACACAACGTCATAAACTGGTGCTAGAAAATCCCGCTTTAAACCAATTAATTATTAAAGACCCTGTGTTAATTACGAATCGGTGGGTGTTAAATGTTTTTTATGAAAAACTAGTTTTATTAAACATAAAACCTTTAGAAAAATTTTATATGAATTATTTGCTTAGTTCATTTAGATACAGTAAAGAGGAGGTATATGGATGATAACCTATCTCGATCCAACAATATATATTATTGATACAGAAACTGATTTTTATATTTGCACAAAGGAAAAGAATTTAAAGTTGGTCCTTGAAGATGTATATAAAAACAAAGTTTACAAATTAATCGAGGAGTTAAAAAAGGATGGACATTATACTTCATCTGACAATTTTGAAATGAAAATCCGCCAGCTGTTACTGGATAAAGGTATACTAACATACCAAAACAAAAACAAGGAGATAGACCTAGATGGGCTTTCAGCAATTGTTGGTCCTATAAAATTGTTAGAAACAGTTAAAGAAGAGTTTGGTGATAGAGTTCATCTTAATGAACAAATTAACATGTTAATCATTCACAACAGCACTAAGACAGACCCGATATATGTATCTGTCAGAAATAACAACATGTGTCTATCAAGCAAAATGTTTGAAAATACGATGCAAGAGAAGTTAAATGATGAGTATTTAACATATGCAGGATATGTTTTATTAGAGCAGCTCAGAAAGAAAACATTTCAAATAGAAGATCTCTCTCATTACATTGTAGCTATTAATTTAGATTCCTATGAAAATACTGTGAGAAAAATAACATTAAATCAAATCAACTATAAGAATTTTAAATCAAGTGTCCTCTTTGATAGGGACATTATTAATGGAACGATAGACTTTGACTACCACTCCTATTTTCCTTTTATCTGCATTAGATATAATACTTCAGAAATAGAAAAAGAGCTTTTTGTATTTGGATTGAGTGAAGAGGATGCGATAAATAATTTATTACATCTCCTTTCTAACCTTCATGATGATATTGACTACCTCCCAATAGAAAAGGTCTCTTTGGAAAAAATAGATACCCTACTCAAAAAATTAATATATATTAAACTACAAAAAAAATTAGAGATTAGTGAGATTGAAAATATGGTGCATGTGTTTATAGGAGAAGATAAATATTCCTATCCATCCGACTCAAACTTCCATCCTATAAGTTATGCTCTATCATTGTATTTTAATGAAATGTACGTTTCAAAAGGTCGGGAGGCACTGGTCTAATGATTTACAATCAAGAAGTTGAAGAGACTATTGTAAATCGTTTCTTTCCTAATTTGGAGTCCATGCAGCATGACTCCTATATTTTATCACTTGTTAAAGGAGAAAATACTATAACGATTTACAGGAATGGAACAATCTCTAATCATGATTCCAAAGAGTATGGGGATGAACCGAAGATTACCTACGTCGCGGATGATAAAAATAGTCTTGAGAAAAGTATGCTTTTTTTAAAGATTCATATTAAGAAATTTAGTCAGATGAAATTTGATTTTCATGATCGAACAGTAACGTATCAATATAGTCTTGATTACTCTCCACATTCTTTAAAAAAATCACGATTAGAAAAACGATTACGATCCCATATAGCTTTAGTTGATTTAAAGAATGCATTATTTAATATACATGGCGGTTACGTATTGAGAGAAAAAGAAGGATCTGTTGCGGTTGCTAATAGAAAATTTTTTACCATACAAGGGTTCGGATTTGAATATCATACTTCAACTGCTGTTAGGAAAGCCTTGATGGAATATATAGAAAGATATTCCAGTGTGTTGAAGCTGCCTGGTACGATAAATGGATCGTACGAAGAATTACAAAAAGAAAATAGCCTTGTTAACCCAGAGAAATTTGGATTTTATAAGCCGAGTCTAAGTAAAGAAAAATATAATCTTACTCCTTTCACAAAAAGCCTTCATATAGACTGGGTACCGGCGGTTTCACTAGTTAACCATGACGTCCGTTATGTACCTGAACAGTTGGTGCAATATTTAAAACCAGACATTGAAAACAAATTTATGATTGAAAGCTCTAACGGGTGTGCCGTAGGAAATAGTGTGGAAGAAGCGAGTTTATTTTCTGTATTAGAGGCATATGAGAGAGATATTTTTTTCAAGACGTGGTTCAGTAACGATTCGGTAATCAAAATTGAACAAGTAAAACAGTATGAGAATCAAGAACTCTACTTTTTATCAGAGGGTTATTTACTAGAATTTTATTTATTGGAAAATGAAGCTAATATCCCAGTTGTTTGGGGACTCATCAGGAGTATCCATCCACAAAATGATATATATTCCATAACTGGACTGGGCTGTCATACTCAATTAGAGCAAGCTATCGAGTCTGCATTTACTGAATTATATAATGCCTATAAAAATTTAAAAAGCTTAGAAAACAGTTCGTTAACATCTTTAATTAAAGAGGTAGAAAATAAAGATAAACTAGAGAACATTCAAGATCACTTTTATCTTTTTGCATCTTATAAAATCCAACCATTGTTAGATAAAAAGATAAGTAATAGGAAAAGGGAAAAGTATTCAAAGTTATTGGATATGTCATTTTATGAGCAATGTATCAAGAATGAACTGGATTATGTGATTAAAAAGATAACGCCTCAATACGAGGATATTCTACAAATAAAACAGTCAAATCGTTTACTATCATCTCTTTCTTTGAGCTGTACAAAAGTTCTGCTCATTGGTTCCATACCGGTAGATTTTACTACAGACCTTGTGAGATTCAATCATTCTAAATACGATATAGCTAGGCTTGAAGGGAAAAACATTCACCCTTTAGCTTAATTTAAGGGAGGAGCAATATGCTTTATACAGCTAAAGATTTCTTTCATGAATTGGCTTATAATACAACCTTCATCCAGACAGAGCAGAATTTTGAATTTAGTCATTTCCATGATTTTTCATTAATAGATAATAATTTTATTTGTGAGAATCATTTTTTTAACATTATTCTTAGCCTTAATGACATTATTAGAGTGGAAAAAAACACTATATTTAAGATTCATAAAGGATACCCATCTCCAAGAAGTTTGTATCCGATTAAAGTATTTATGGTTATGGATGACAGAACGTTCCTAACCAAAAGCGGAAACACAAGTAATTTCGAAGTATATAGTAGCAACTCCAGGAAAGCTAATAGAGGAGATATACTTATTGAGTATGGAAAAGAATATCCCGCATATTATAAATCGATAAAAAAGAGCCTATTTTTACTTGAAACAGGTCATTTGCTATTTAATATTCTCTCGATAACGAAGGCATTTGGGTATCAATATGAAGTTCAATTAAATGAAAAATATATATTGTTAAAAAAAGTTTATTCAAATAAGGATCAAACAATTAATTTAAAGGAAATTAGTAGATTTTTAGAAGTGAGTTTGCTACGAAATAGTGGCCCATATCTTCATCCTATTACTAGTTTTAAACAAGTTGAAATAGAAGGTGATACATCAAGTAATATAATTAAGCACCTCTTTGATTATGGGCTGTCCAACTTATTTTCGCAAAGCTTGAAACCAGATTTTATTGACATAATAAAGCTAGTGAATAAAGGGGAAGGAAAGTTCGTTTCATCCAATCATAATGAAACAATTGATTATAAACACCTTAACAAAGTATATCCCTATATTAATTTTAAGGGTGTTTCGGGCATGTACCTTTTCCTTCTAGATAATAAAATATTTGAAGAAGAAGAGATAGCGAGTCAATACATCATGATTCTTGGGTTTATCGCACAATATTATTGTTTGTTGTATGCTTCTAAAGAAAATTTCTGTAGGCCAGTAAAAAGCTTTAATGTAGGAGAAACAGAAAGCTTGTTACGTATTAATGGATATAAGCAAACCATTTTGTACAGTTTAATTGTTGGTACTCCGTAATGACTAGGGGGATGGACAATAGCTGGAAAACATTATTAAAATTTTCTTTGCCTGTAACGTTAATTGGAATAGCAGATTTACTATTAATATTTATAGATCTTATTTGGATCAGAGTATTTATTGATGATACAAATGCACTATCTGCACTTAGATTATCTACATCTATTATTGTATTTATTGAAACGGTATTGGTGGCGGTGATTTCCGCACTGCTTATCTTTATCAGTCAAAATTATAGCGCAGGGAAAGTAGAGCATGCAAAAAAGGGAATTAGAAATGCCTTTTCCTTTTCTATCTATGCAGGTCTTATAGTAGTAATAGTAGGTTTAATTATGCATCCTTTCTTTAAATATGCATTTGGTGTAAACGAGGATGTGAATGCTTATTTAAGTCAATATTTAATTGTCTATTTTAGCGGCTATATTTTCTTCTCTTTAAACAACTTCTTATTATTGTTACCAAGGTACTTCCAAAAATTAAAGGTAATCTATATAGGTTTATTATTAGCGATAATGATTAACCTGTTGTTAACTCCCTTAGTGATGCTTGTGTTTAACTATTATCATTTACCACTAATGAGCGGTGCTGCTGTAGGAACGGTACTAGCTAACATTGTGTGCACCATTTACTTAATCTATAAACTCTTTTACAAGGATTATTTGGAAGTGAAATTATCAAAATATGAACTTACTTTTAAACCTGATTTTCAGTTAATAAAAGAAAACATAAAATTTGTCGGCTCACAAATATTTAACGGTATTACGTTTAATTTATCTATGTTTTTATATATTATTATCCTTTCGTATTATCCTGATGAGGCATTTAATGTATATGCAGTAGGTACGTATGCATTTTTAATATTTGGCGTGTTTTCTCAAAATTTTGCAGCTAGTCTTATTCCTATTGTTGCAAATTACATCGGCAAAGAAGATATTGATTCCATAAAAGCAACTGTCAAGAAAGTTATCATCGTATTGGGAGGATACGGACTAGTCGTTGTAACTACCATAATACTGCTAAGTGATATTTTGTCTGTAGCTCTTTCATCAAATCCAGAAATGATATCGCGGTTCAAGGAGTTTTTTATCCTGTACAGTATTCCATGGGCACTTAATACTGTATCATTTGTATTTGTTTTTGTTGTCGCGGGGTCAGGCGATTATAAGGGAGGTATGTATTTAACTATTACTAATATGTATGTAATTGTTTTGGGGAGTCTCCTGCTATTACCTCACCTTTTTCCAAATGTTACGACAGGTGTTATTATTGCACTTTCTATCATAAACATAATGACCTTCATCAATTCCTTATCTTATTACCTCCTAGGAAGGTGGCAAAAGGCATCATTAATTACGAAGGAAGATTCTAAAGGTAAGGAGCTTTCAGCCTCACACTAAGGACAGAATAAAACAAACTACAGTAACCTCAGGGTTTTGTAGTTTGTTTTATTTTGAAGTATTTATATATTAGAGCAAATCTGTTCTTCCAATTGCTCCACAAATTCCAAACTTTTTGCTTTGTTCGTCAATGTAAAGATGAATTTTGCATTCTGTAAATTCGTTTTAATCCGCTCGGCATCTTCTTTTTTTAATAAGATCATACTTTGAGCAGATTGGATATAAAGATTTCCAAGCATGGAGATGTCCTGTAATTCAATGGATAATTTAATTCCCTTTTCTGCAACTTGAATAGATTCCTCATAATCCTCTTCGTAAAAGTACAGTTTTGACAGATTAAAATATACTTTAAGTTTAAACCTTCTATAGGATTCTAGCTTAATATTGGCCATCAGTATTTCGTTATAATATTCTAGCGCTTTCTCGGTTTCTCCATTTTCCGAATAGACATTCGCTAAGACATTTTTAATTTTAAGATCTTGATATTGCACTTTGTTTATTTCTTTACTCTGCACTAAAAGTGTTAGCTGTTCCACACTATCTTTCCAAGAAATCAAACCAAGTAATTGTGCAGCTCGATAATAATGCCAATCGATAAATTGATTAAACATACTTCCTAGGTCTCTATTTTTTCGTAGTTTTCTTTCTAATTTGGTGATCTCATATATCTCTGAGTAGTTTTTCCTTTTAAGCAAATCTTCAATACCGTCCATCGTTTCAGAAACATACAGTTGGTAGCTTTGGTAGTTATGTTGGAGAAAGTAATCCACAGTAACGTTTAATCGTAGCGAAATAAAGTAAAGGATATCAATACTTGGAAGCGCACGTCCTTTCTCTATACTACTAATAGTTGTTTGACAACAAATTCCATCTGCTAATTCCTTCTGAGATAATAGCTGCTGTTTGCGTAACCTTTTAATTTCTTCCCCTAAAACTTTATTACTGATCATTTTGTCACCCTCCAAAAAATAAGACAAGTATCTTATAATAGGTACAAATTCACACTAAAAAGATTTTACAAACTGAAATTCGGTATATTTGCTTATTTTTAGAAAAAACAGACTATTCAAATATGTAATATAATTATACTAGAGTTTGGTATTGATTAGGAGGGTTAATATGAGACGATTGTTGTATACTATTTCCGTTTTAGCAATACTTTTATTTTTGGTAGGTAACTCCCCAGCCACTACCTTTGCTACTGAAGCAAAGCATAATCCAGATATAGTGGAACCAGATTCAAGAAATGTACCTACTTTACCGTCGGAAGATTAATTCCTTTTTTAGAGTAGTAGTGTTTAGTTTATGAGCCTTCCTTTCATCAGGGTGGGCTTTTCTATTTCCCCGAAAGCTAGTACTTTTATAACTTGATTATTCAAAATTTTCTTGCGTGAAAGAAAAAAAGGTGATATCTTATTGTTTAATAAGTGTGAAAGCGCTTTTAATTTTTAAAATAAAAATCTAAACGTTTACATTTGGGTGATGAGACATGAAGAAAAAACCAACGATAGAGGATGTAGCGAAGGCAGCAAATGTCTCTGTAGCAACTGTTTCACGAGTTGTTAATAGACAAGGTGGTGTACGTAAAGCAACAGAAGAGCGAATTGTTCGAGCTATCGATGAATTGAATTATGTAAGAAGTGCTATTGCTAGAAGTATGGTTAGAAAGGAAACGAAAACAATTGGGGTGATTATCCCTGATTTTACAAACCCTTTCTTTTCGGAAGTGATTTCGGGCCTGCAAAAATCAGCACTTGGACAGAATTATTTTACTCTTATTAGTAGTTCTAATGAGTCAAAAATGATAGAAAGCGAAATAATACAGCATTATATTGAGCGTGGTGTGGATGGACTTGTTGTTACTACTGCAGATGAAAAAGGGGACCATTTGGATCCTGTCATCAAAGCAGGAATCCCTATTGTTGCAGTGGATAGACAGCTTAAAAACTATGAAGTGGATACCGTATTGACAGGCAATCGCGAGGGAGCGTATGAAGCGGTCAAACACCTTATTAGTAGGGGACATACCGATATTGCCATCATAAGAGGACCTCAAGGTACTACTCCAGGACTTGAGCGTTATCGAGGGTTTGAAAGAGCTATGAAAGAGTATGATTTGCCAATTCGAGAAGAATGGATCGGAGAAGGAGATTTCATGGAAGGTAGCGGGTTCGCTTGTGCCAAAAGGTTCTATGAAGCAAGTAAACGTCCAACCGCCATTTTTTCAAGTAACAATAAGATGAGTATTGGAGCGGTAAAAGCACTCCAGCACTTGAATTGGAAAATAGCAGAAGAAATAGCTTTTGTAGGATTTGATGACATTGAAATTGCCACTTTTATTAAACCCAATTTGACAATGGTGTCGAGGCATATGCGCAATCTAGGGGAAATCGCCTTTCAGTTATTGCATGACAGGATGAAGAACAATCAAGAGGTCAGCACTGTGAAAAGACAACATATTCTTTCGCCGTTTTTAATCGTGCGAGATTCGTGTCAGAAGTTCTATTAATACTTTAAAGGCTATTTTTGTAAACCTTGTTGCTTAAGATGAAACTCATAATAATCGTTACTGACGTTCTCTTGACGGGATACTAGCAACAACCTATTAGAAAAGAAAAAAATAAAATCTAAACGTTTACATTTTGGAGGGAAGAAGATGAAAAGAAGTGGAATTTTGAATCCACAACTAAATAAATTAATCGCTGAAACTGGTCATACGGAGAGATTGGTTGTAACAGACGCTGGGCTTCCAATCCCTGAAGAAGTGAACACGCGTGTGGACTTGGCATTAAAAGAAGGTATGGTTCCATTCTTGGAATTGCTCGATACCGTCCTAAGCGAATTTTCTGTAGAGAAAGTCATCATGGCAGAGGAAATTAAGGAGATAAGTCCTGATATGCATTCAGAAATATTAAAGCGCTTTCGAGATATTGATGTAGTGTATATTCCTCATGTGGAATTCAAGGAAGAAACAACCCGTACAAGAGGGTTGATACGTTCTGGAGAATTTACCCCATATGCCAATGTGATCCTCGTTGGCGGTGTTGTTTACTAAAGGATGGGTTTGCAAACTTTGTGCTCTTTTCCTTAATTTAGTTCAAAGAAAAGAGCATGTATTTAAGCATATAAAGAGCCTTATTAAATAGAAAGTCTGATAAAGGTGGTGAACAGCTTGAGTTTGTTAAAGATGGAGGGAATTAAGAAGTCATTTAACCGGATAGAAGTGTTACATGGAATTGATTTGGAAGTAAAGAGCGGAGAAATCGTTGCCCTGCTCGGCGAGAATGGGGCAGGAAAATCTACTCTAATGAAAATCCTAGCTGGGGTGCATCTCCCATCAGAAGGAAAAATCTTCATGGAAGCCAAGGAAGTAACAATTGACAGCCCAAGAGCATCTCAGCAACTTAGAATAAGTATCATTCACCAGGAATTCAATCTGCTGAAAGATTTATCGGTTGCCGAAAATATTTTTCTTGGTAAGCATATTACTACAAAGCTTGGGGTTATTAATTGGAAAGAGATGAACGAAGAAACTACTAAACTTTTAAAAAGAGTAGGAATAGGTCATATTTCCCCAAGTAGGCTCGTAAGTGAATGTTCCATTGCAGAACGTCAATTGATTGAAATAGCAAAAGCATTATCGTTTGAATCCAAAGTGTTAATCATGGACGAACCGACAGCTACCTTAAATAATGAGGACACGCAGAAACTGCTTTCATTGATGGAGGAGCTCAGGGAAGAAGGCTTAGGAATCATATTTATTACTCATCGAATGGATGAAGTGATGAGTGTGGCAGACCGAGCTGTTGTCATGAGAGATGGAGCTTACATTGGTCAAGAAGAAGTAGAAAATCTAACGAAGGATCAAATTGTCAGGATGCTAGTTGGACGGGATCTCACCAATATGTATCCAGATCGTGTAGCTCCTCAGGACGAAGTGGTTATGGAAGTGAATCAACTTCACATTAGTAAGCGTTTACATGATATTTCTTTTACTGTGAAAAAGGGAGAGGTATTAGGGATTGGCGGACTGCTTGGTTCAGGGAAAACGGATCTCTCCAAAGCTTTGTTTGGGCTTTTGAAGCATTCTTCAGGAGAGGTGAAAATGCTTGGACAAAAAGTGAGTACTCCTAGAGGTGCCATTGATGCGGGCATTGCACTTGTGACTGATGATCGTAAGGATGAAGGATTGGTGCTGGATCTTTCAGTTGCGGAAAATATATTAATTCCAAGCTATCGAAAAATATCCAACTTCGGTGTACTGAAGAAAAATACTATGAGCAAAATCGTTGATCGGTGGGTGTCAGGATTGCAAATTAAAACACCAAGCGCTGAATCAGAAGTAAGAAAGCTAAGTGGAGGTAATCAGCAAAAGGTAGTTCTAGGAAAGTGGCTACAAATGGATCCTAAAATCCTCATTTTAAATGAACCGACAAGGGGTATAGACATCGGGGCTAAATTTGAAATATATAAAATAATTCATGAACTGGCTGCAAAAGGGATAGCTATTATTCTTATCTCTTCTGAAATGCCGGAACTGCTTGGAATGTCCCATCGAATTATTGTCATGAACGAAGGAAGACTGTCGGGTGAAATGGACATAACGGAAGCAACTCAAGAGAAAATTTTCGAATATGCAACGGGTGGTGAGTGACGTGACAAATACGAACGATAATAACAATTGGTTACGTGTTGCTTTGTTATTAAATAAATATCGAGTCTTTATTATTTTTCTCGTATTATTGTTGATTGCTAGTTTCATATCAGATGCATTTTTTACAGTGAATAACCTTTTTAATGTGCTACGGCAAGTTTCTATTGTCGCTATTATTGCAGTTGGAATGACCATTGTTATTTTAACAGCAGGAATTGATTTATCAGTCGGCTCCGTCCTTGCTTTGACAGGAGCAATTGCGGCAGGGGCAATTACAGCAGGATTGCCATTTCCTATTGCCATTATTATTTGTTTACTTGCTGGGCTGCTAATAGGATCTATTAATGGACTGATTGTTTCAAAAGGAAAAGTGCCTGCTTTTATTGCCACATTGGCAGTTATGGTAATAGCTAGAGGATTGACACTTGTGTATACACAGGGAAATCCAATCGTAATCTCAGATATGGGATACCGCTTTTTAGGAAGTGGAAGGATTCTGGGTATTCCTTTTCCAGTCATTCTCATGCTTGCCATTTTTGCCATTATGTTTTGGGTGTTAAAGCATACGACGTTTGGTCGTAATATTTATGCAGTGGGAGGCAATGAAGAAGCAGCAAGGCTAGCTGGAATCAATGTTGACCGAGTTAAGATAGGTGTGTATGCACTCACTGGCTTCTTTGCATCTATTTCGGCTCTTATCTATACATCCAGATTGATGTCTGCTCAGCCCAATGCTGGATCAATGATGGAATTAGACGCCATTGCAGCAGTAATTATAGGTGGAACAAGATTAACAGGTGGAAAAGGAGGAGTGACAGGTACTTTAATTGGAGCGTTAATAATGGGAGTGTTGGACAACATCCTCAATTTAGCAAATGTATCACCTTTCTATCAAGATATTGCAAAAGGGTTGGTTATCTTAGCAGCTGTACTAATTGATAGTAAGCTGGCAAAACTACAAAAACAATAAGATGGAGGGAATTATAGGATGAAAAAATTAATGGTACTATGCATAGCTATTATTGGTAGTATTGTATTAGCAGCTTGCGGAAATACAGGGGGTTCAGATGATGATTCATATACCATTGGATTGGCTATGAATACATTGAATAACCCGTTTTTCGTAGATTTAAAAGATGGAGCAGAAGAGACAGCCAAAGCGGAGGGAATTGAATTAATTGTCACCGATTCTCAAGGGGATCCATCCAAGCAACTATCAGATGTCGAGAATATTTTACAAAGAAATCCAGATCTATTAATCTTAAACCCTGTGGACAGTGACGCTGCAGCACAAATCGTTATGATTGCCAACGAGCAAAATGTACCCGTTATTACGGTGGACCGTCAGTCAGCAGGAGGGGAAGTAATCTCTCATATTGGTTTTGATGCACTTAAATCTGGTAACATTGCGGCAACTTTCCTTTCTGATATTTTGGGAGGGAATGGAAAAGTAGTTGAAATTCAAGGTATTTTAGGTACCAATGTAGGGCGTGATAGAAGTCAGGGCTTCAATGACCATATGGAAGGGTTTGACGGAATTGAAATTGTAGCACGTCAATCAGCAAACTTCGACCGTGGTCAGGCGCTTAAAGTGATGGAAGATATTTTACAAGCCAATCCAGAGATTGACGCCGTTTATGCAGCTAATGATGAAATGGTAATGGGTGCATTATCAGCAATTGAATCTGCAGGGAGATTGGATGATATTATTGTCATTGGTACAGATGCAATTGATCCTGCATTAGATGCCATTCGTGAAAAGAAACTAGAAGCAACCATTGCTGAGCCTCCATACTTCTTAGGCAAAGAAGCTATTCATACAGCTATTAAGATATTGAACGATGAAGACGTTGAAGAAATGGTGACGCTCGAAAATACACTAGTAACAGAAGAAAATGTAGACGAAATCAAAACCAAGTAGGTGATTACATTGTCAAAAATAGTTGTAGTGGGAAGCTATGTCGTGGACTTAACAGCAAGAACCCCACACATGCCTAAACCAGGAGAAACCGTATTAGGTGGCCCTTTCCGAATGGGACCAGGTGGGAAAGGTGGAAACCAAGCTGTAGCGGCTGCACGATTAGGTGCAGAAGTTACAATGGTAACAAAGGTGGGAAAGGATCTGTTTGGGGAGGATGCTATTCAGAATTTCAAAAAGGAAGGCATTCAATCGGAGTATGTGCAACAGGTGGAAGAGGAATCCACAGGTGCAGCACTGATTGCTGTCGACGATTCGGGGGAAAACATGATTGTCGTTTCCCTCGGAGCATGTGGCACGATAACAGAAGAGGAAGTGTTGAGAGCAGAAGACGCGTTTCGTGAAGCGGATATTATTCTGGTCCAATTGGAAACTTCCATGGCTGCAATTGAAACAACGATAACTCTTGCTAATAAGCTTACAAAACCAGTTATCCTAAATCCTGCCCCTTATCAAAAGTTTCCTGAAGAGCTGTTGCATAAAGTGACTTATATAACTCCGAATGAAACAGAAGCAGGTCTACTAACTGGAGTGGAAGTAACGGGAGAAGCTACTGCCCAGGAAGCAGCTGAAAAACTAATTGCCAAAGGCGTCGAGACTGTCATAATAACCCTCGGCAAACAAGGCTGTTATCTTCAACAAACAGGAGAGAACAATGGCCGATTAATTCCTGGTTACCAAGTAAAGGCGGTCGACACAACTGGAGCAGGCGACGCTTTCAATGGCGCATTTGCACACTTTATTGCAGAAGGTAACTCGCTCGAATCAGCCTGCACGTTGGCAAATCATATTGCAGCCCTTTCCGTTACAAAACACGGCACCGCTCCTGCCATGCCATATTTAGATGAGTTGCATAAACAATAGAGATAATTTTCTAGAGCCCTCTAACTAAAAGAAGGGCTCTTTTTTTCACTCATTTTTCACTTTTTATTAGCTCTTTTCTGAAAGTTTGTGGCTGTACTAATAGGGAGAGTAAAATACCAATCGTGATTGCTGTTAGGAGTGAATATGGGGAGAATAATGAGCCAAGCATGTAAAAATGAACAACAAAAAAAATAGCAAAAGATCCCCAAATCCACCATGTCTTTTTTAGTGTTACTTTATCATTCTTTTTTAACGTTAATACAAGATATATGCCCATTAAACCAGAAATACTGCCTGATAGTGCATTTACCACCATCGCATCTTGAAAAGGAAGGATTAGGTAACCTGGAATAGCGAATAGGAATAATATTTTCCATGCCCCATACAATCTTTCAAGTATTGGCAATGCTATTAGAACAAAAATTATACCTATTATCAATAGAACAAGTTCCTTAGAGAAGTCTATCGTTTTTACAAATTGTACGCTGTTTGTAGAATGTGAGAAGTCTCTTGTCACGAACTGATAAATTGAATAGAGGAGTAACAAAGTAATGATAATTAAAGTGGCTGGAAAGCGAAACGGTTTCTTAGATGGAGGAGTAACTGGTGATTTGCTTTCTCGCTGATTAGGCTTAGTCCGATTTATATAGTGATACAATTCCAACTTAATCAATCTTTCAACTTCTGTATCTGTGAATTTATCCCAAACTTTACGATCTCGTACCTGTGTTTCTTTTAAACTTTTTACAAGTGCATGGTTCAGCGCACCATTTACATTAAAATCATTTTTAATAAGGTCAATGGACCTTGGATGTGAATGGAAATGCCTAAGTATATAGGCACTGAGATTTCTTTCCCGGCTGTAAATTCCCATGGCTTTTGCTCCTTTTTTTAGGTATTATATATACATATTATACCATTTTGAAGCGAGGGAAACATTCTTTATTTAATAGATTCCTGTATAGAAGTAGAATATACGTTTTTCTTTTGAATAGAGGTAAAGATTTACTTCTTGAAAACAGCATATTTATTGTTTGAAAGTCGATAATTGCTGTCGAGGAGTACTCAGGATTTGTAGATATTTCTCGGGAAATTGTTGAACTTTGCGGATGGGAAATTGCCTGTAAGTTGCAATTGAATATCGACTTTTTTAGGGCGATATGATTGGCTGCTTATATGAAATTTACGTCTGTCTCATGAAAGGACACATTAAATATGCCGATAATTAAACACGAAATATATATTGATGCACCGATTAATGTTTGTTTTGACCTTGCGAGAAATGTGGAGGTTCACACAGAAACTACCACTAAAACAAAGGAGAAGGTAGTTGGTGGCGTTACAGTTGGACTGCTGGAAAATGATGATACTGTTACTTGGGAAGCAACTCATCTTGGAGTGAAACAAAAATTAACAGCTAAGACAATATGATGGAAAAACCATATAAATTTACAGATGTCATGGTTAAAGGAGCCTTCCACTCCTTTTCGCATACACATGAATTCATAGAGAGTGGCAATGGGACTAAGATGATAGATACCTTTATCTATAAATCACCTTTTGGTGTTCTTGGAAATATAGCAGATAAATTGTTTTTAGAAAAATACATGAGAAACTTTATTATAGACCGGGCAAAAGAATTAAAAAGGATAGCCGAAAAAGAGAAATGAATTTCTGTTATTTAAGATAAAACAACATTAAGGCTTAATATGTGGTCGTTTTCTTAAGTCGTATTGCATAGCGATACACTTATTTCCCCTGTGTCTAATTAATGGTTATATCGCCTGGCGATACGTAGAAATGGAGAGTTGGAAACTGAGGGTGAAGGTAGTAAGTTAATTGTTCATATCGCGTGACGCTACATGTGATATATAGCAGACCTGCTTTTTGGAGATTAACGAACAGACATATATTTCTGTATCGCCTGTAGATATGGGGGAGAAATAGATTTAAGGAAGTAGGAGGGGCTGGATTCCCGGCTTCCTTATTTATTAAAAAAGGAGGAAAACCAGCCCCATTTCCCTTGCCGCTTATTTAGTTCTGCTTCTAAACGTTTGTTAAAATCGCTTTGTGATGACCATTCACTTTTTTGTTCATCACGCATTTTTTGTATCTCCTCTTGAAGTGTTTCCGTTCTTTGTTTTTCCTGCTCTAATAATGTCTCGTAGTGAGATTTCTGCTGTGCTGTTAACTTTTCAATTTTATTATTTGTTCGTTGGGCAGAGTTTCCGATGCTGGAACTAATTACATGATGATCTTGCTGAAGTTGAGCTACTGTGGTTTTAATACTTTCCATATCGCCTTTAAGCTGCAAGTTCAATTCCCGTGCCGCTGCAAGCTCATTGACTAAATATTTGAAGGCTTCTTTTAGTTGGTTAGGATCCTGCAAAAAGGTTTCTTCTGTATCGGGTAGCGCTATACTGGTTTCATTCACTTCTTCTAAGTGTTCTTCTTGTTGAATGACAATTTCTTTTGCAGTAATGTCTAAAGCCTTGTCTGTATCGCGTAGCGCTATGAGCGCTTTAATATCGGATTCTACAAAGATTCTTCGGTCGCCATCCTTTAAAAACTCATATCCATTACGCTCTAGTATTTGTCCATACTTACGAACTGTAGGGGTGGCAATGCCAACCTCTTCTGCCACTTCCTTAGTGGAATATGCCCGTTCATTAGGTTTTATATCGTTTCGCATATCGCACCTCCCTTCTTATAATATGGATGGTTTGCGTCGTAATTGCAAGGGTTATATCGCTTTATGTCGAAATTGGTTGAAGTTTTTTAATATTAGTTGGGGAATGCATTTAAAATGCAGCAAAAAGTAAGTATGGGAAGTAATATTCCAATGATAATTTGATTTTATTGACGAAACGGGGGTAGATATCAACGGATATTGAGGTTATATCGACGAACGGGGGTAGATATCGACGGATAATGGGGTTATATCGACGAATCGCCAGGCGATATCGACGGCTAGACATAATACGGCATTTTTCGCTACCCGCTACCCGCTACCCCTCATACACTCGCCACACACACCAAAAAAGAAAGCAGAAAAGAAGTCCATCTGCTTTCTTTCAATAAAGTAGCTCCTCAGCTTCAATCGCTCACATTCACTTCAATCGGTTCGGATACGAGATTCCATTCGACTCCTAGCATGGTGAAGGTGTGTTTAACGAATACTTGAGTGGTGCCAGGTGATAGTGCTTGGATAGTGTTGCCGTCAATGCTTACAATATTATTGTTATCGATTGTGTAGAGCTCTGTTTCAATGTTTTCGGTTTCACCTGTCCGGTAGCTTAGGAATGCTTTAGCTTGGATGGTGCGGGATTTTCCTGTTTTTAAGTTTACTTTTTTGATTGGTGTTTCTATGTGAATAGGGGAATGGGTTAGCCATTGCATATAGTCTGTGATTGGTCCGATAAGCCCTTCTCTTAGTTTATCTGCAAATGGGTCTTCATCACGGAATGTCCAGTGGAGGCTTAACATGCCACGTTGTCTCATATAGGTGATGAATTCTTCGTATACACTACCATAGCTGGCATTAAGTGTTACGTTGTGAGTGGCGCCGTAGTCCAACATTTTCTTAGCGTTGTTTAATCGCTCCTCCACCGTATTTGGAACACCAGCAGAATATAAGTATCCTGTAGGTAGCTCAGGTTGCAATGTATTGAATTTGATCATACTTGGCAAATCAAAATTTTGGATAACGACTTGATCCATCATGTTTTCTTCTTTTATTTCTTGTAGGACTCTTTCCTCTATTCCTTGTGCTTTTAGCTCAACTAGGAGGACCACGTCTTTGCCTTTGAATTCTCGTAGGAACTCTCTTAGCGTTGGTACTAGCTCTCCAGCAAATTCCTCACCAAATTTAATCCCTGCATCCAGCTGTTTCAGTTCTTCTAGTGTGAGGTCACTTACTAAGCCTGTCCCGTTTGTGGTGCGATTCACCGTTGCATCATGCATAACAATGATATGTCCATCCTTTGAAACTTGCAGATCCGTTTCAATCATATCTGCTTCAAGTTCATAGGATAAACGATATCCTGCCATCGTATTTTCCGGTGCAAGGGATGGAACACCACGGTGAGCCGCAACCATTGGTCTTTGGACGATCGTGTTTTCTGGATATTGACCTAGGGCATCAACAGAATGTTCTGGATAATCTGTCACAATGCCATCTACTCCCATATGAATCAGTGCATGGGACGATTTAAGGGAATCTCCGCCAATGCCCCAAACAGCTACCATACGATTGTGAAGATAGTGGACAATTTCCTTGCTCAAAAGCTTTTCTGGAATGAGAACGACCTTGCTTTTATTGGAGTGAACCTCAAATGTTAGATTCCTTAGATCATTTTTGTTCAAGGATGGCTTACTGTAAATTAAACCTGCCCTGATCTTTGGATTTAGTTCTTTCAGTGCTGCGGTAATGGCAGGTTTACTGGAGACTACTTGAACATCGGTTGTTTGTGTTTCCTGCAAAGCGTCTATAACTAAATCTTCAATGCCCTCTTGCTCTATTTGTAGTACCGGGATTTTATTATTTTTCATTAACTGTAATTGCTCTATTAGAGGAATCTCGTTGGCATAAAGCTGACCCGATTTATTTACTACTGGTAACAGCACAGAGGCACTAAAGTCCTCTAAGTCTATTTCCTCATTTTTGCTAATAATAGTAGGGGCATTAACAATATTCGTTTCTGCTTCCATTGGTAAGAAAGCACCACTATTTTCAATTGGAGGCATTTCCTCATCATATGTAGTAACTTTGAAGTTATCAAAATGAACGTTTGTACCACTTGCTTGGAAACCAACATCTCCAGAAGTCCATTCCGTTGCACTAGCACTGTCTATAACAAGTTCCCCATTGATAAACTGCTGCACTCGGTTGTCTTTTACGATAATGGTTAATTTGTACGACTGTTTAAAACTAAAATTCTGATGGAAGAAGTTTGTTTGTGAAACAGCCCAACTGTTGCTTACCCTTTTCGCAAATTCGATTCCATTTAAGGCGCTTGCTCCTCTTCTAATTGCAAATTGATAGTAATTATTAGGATCCTGAATGCGGTACATCACAGATGCCCAGCGTGTATCTTCTACAGCAGACTCAAAGGTAATGTCTGCCTCTATTTTATAGTTACCGATTTCTCCATCAATGGGGGCAATGACTCTAGCAGGTGCTGAAGTTGCTGGTGAAAGTAAGACAAGCTTCCCATCCTGCACATGCCCATTTCCTTCAATTAGGACCCAATTCTCTGGAAGACTCCCATTTGTAACATCATCAAAGGTTTCGTTAATTAATACTTCCTGGCTAGCCAAGACTTTTTCTGTTGGGTGAAAATTAAGCAAACTAAATGCTAGCGTAACAATTAGAATCATACAGCTAAGCTTTTTCATTTTCTTCCTCCCCGATTTGAAAGTTTGGTTGCTTTTTTGAAGGTCACCTCCAGTCTTGGCGCAAAAAAAGAGAAGAACCCACCATAAATTAATTAAAGGGGGGTTCTTCTCCTTGTCTCTGCCCATGATAACTATATAAATTAAATTGAATATTCTCAATAATTAATTTTTCCTATTTTCCAAAATTGGCTGGGTAAAGTGTCCTGTTTTGTAAAAAAGGAAAGGATTTTGCAGTTTTTATGAAGAATGTCTTTGAAAATATACCTGACCTTTTGTAAGTGTGTGTCGTTGAAGTGGCAAAGACATACTCAAAAATATTATTTGTATTACTATACTTTTAGTCTGAATTATTATATAATTTAGAAAAGTAGAATATTTTGGGTAGAGATGATAAGAGAAACCCTCAACGAAATGCGCCTGTAAAGGGCTTATTTCGTTGTGTGGTTTCTCTTTTTATTTTTTTATGGAGGTGAAAGCGGATACACAGGTTGGGAATGTCGCGTGAAGGAAAATTTTTAACGCAAATCTCAAAAAATGAGGGGGAAATGAAATGAGAAAAATACTATTTATGATTATGGCTTTAACACTTTCAATTGGACTTGTTGCCTGTGGCGGAGATGCTACAACTGGAGATACTGGGCAAGTAACGTTATATTCACCAGAAACTCCGGATATGACACGTCAGCTTGCAGAAGCGTATGAAGAAGCGACAGGTGCAACAGTAAATGTTCACTATGCGGGGACAAATATATTAGTAAACCAAATGATGGCAGAAATGGACAATCCACAAGCAGATCTTTGGTATGGTGGCGGGGGAATCCTTCCATTTGAATCTGCCATCAAACATGGCTTCATTGAAAGCTACACCCCTGAATTTGTAAAGGATTGGGAAGTGGTGGAGAACGGTATTAAAGTAAGGCAGGAGGATTGGAATTGGGTCGGTCTTGAAGTCTTTGTTCTCGGGCTTATTTATAATACAGATTTAGTGGATGAAGCGGACTTGCCAGAAACGTGGGATGAGCTATTAGATCCTAAATGGGAAAAAGAGCTGCAAATCCCTAACCCTGCGGCATCTGGAACGGCAACATTACTGGTGCTAAGTCAGCTGATGGAAAAAGGGGAAGACGCGGGCTGGGAGTATTTCGAGAAACTGGTACAGCAAACAAATGCGATGCCTGATTCTGGTGGGGCACCTGCCAATGCCGTTGCATCTGGAGAGGCATCCATTGGGGTAGGTTTTGATTTCATGGCTTATCAAATGAAGGATCGTGGCGAATCTGTTGACTTTCATATTCCCAAAAATACGCCTATCCTCGTGAATCCTGTTGCAGTAATAAAAGATGGCCCCAATCCTGAAGGAGCAAGGAAGTTTGTAGATTTCCTACTTTCTAAAGAAGGGCAGCAAATCAAAGCGGATTGGTTCCATATTCCTATGCATCCAGAGGTGGAAGGGAAATCCCCACTTACCTTGGAAGGCTTGAATGATTATACGATGGATCTTGATATTGACTGGGTGGTTGAAAACTATGACCGAGTTCGTAACGAGTGGAGAGAAAAGTTCCAATAATTAATATTGGAAGCAGGGTGCGGTAGTACTCTGCTTTTGCAAAATTTTTAGCAAACGGGGAGATTAAATATGGGATCGGTACAGGTAGATGGATTAATCAAAAAATATAATGATGTGACTGCCTTAAAAAATGTCAACATCGATATTAAAGAAGGGGAATTCTTTGCCCTGCTCGGACCATCAGGATGTGGAAAAACAACTACAATGCGCTGTATCGCAGGCTTTGAAAACCCAACAGCTGGGAACATCTACATAAACAATAAAGTCGTGAATAAAATCCCTGCGAACAAACGGAACTGTGGCATGGTGTTCCAAAGCTATGCCTTATTTCCGCACTATAATGTCTTTGAAAATGTCGCATACGGTTTGACGGTCCGTGATTTCAATACAGGCAGTTTTGGGAAAAAGGTAAGTAGCTTCGCGAGGTTAATGAGCAAGCGATTAGCCAAGCCAACGAAAGAAATTGAAAAGAAAGTGATGGAAGTTCTTGAATATGTGGAGCTTGGGCACCTTGCAGAGCGAGGAGTCAATGAATTGTCAGGTGGTCAGCAGCAGCGTGTTGCACTGGCAAGAGCACTTGTTTTGGAGCCCTCTGTTCTTCTTATGGACGAACCTTTATCTAATCTTGATAAAAAGCTCCGGAATACGATGAGAACCACAATCCGCAGAATTCAGCAGGAGGTAGGTATTACCACTATTTTTGTCACCCATGACCAGGAGGAAGCGATGAGTATGGCTGATAGAGTGGCGGTAATGAAGGAAGGGGAAATTATTCAAAACGCTACACCGACTGAGCTATACAGTAATCCGAGCTCCGCTTTTGTGGCAGATTTTGTGGGCTCGTCTAATATTTTTGATGGGGAAGTCGTTAAGAGTACTAAACAGGAAACTGTTGTGAAAATTAATGAATGGACATTGAAATCTACTCATACAACAGACAAAAACGAGGTGAAAGTGCTCATTCGCCCTGAGGGGATAGACATTGCATCAGAAAACAGTTTGGTGGCGGAGGGGAATGTGTTAGAAGGAAAGGTGATTTTACATACCTATTTGGGTCCAAATATCCGCTATGATGTGAAGGTTGGAGAGCTGGAATTCTCGATTGAGCATGTATTTGTGCCAGGGGAGCCAATCTTGACGAGTGGGGAAACGGTGAAGGTGTCGGTTGATCCGGAAAGGGTGTTATTGCTATGAAAATAGAGCGACAAGACTCTGGGGTACAGCTTCCCCCTCATCCTGAATCGCAACCTCGGCCGAAACCGCCAAAGGGTAAAGAAAAAAGAACTGCTTTCCTGCGACCTGATGGACTGTTCTTGATGAAGTTGGGTGTATTTGTTTTTTTGGGGCTATTTTTAATTTTGCCGTTAGTCTCGGTATTTTTAGTAAGTTTTACAGGAGCGCCCGTGAATTTGCTTGGCTCGATCGTGAACCCGGATATTCTTTCCACAAATTTGGAGCGGTTTTCGAATGCGTCCTTGGATCATTATAAGAAGCTATTGGCGGGTGGAACGTATTTTAAAGCATTGACCAACAGCTTGACATTGGCTTTAGGTGTAGCGGTATTGGTCATTGTGATGTGTTTGCCGATTGCATATGGGTTTGCAAGAACGACAATGCCTTTTAAGAAGACATTCGCAGCACTTTGTACGATGCCAATTATTGTGCCAACCTTTATTTCTGCTGCGGGTTTCATCATCATGTTTGGTCGTACAGGTTGGGTCAATTCACTCTATCAGGGAATGGGTGGAAATGGAGTGTTGTTTAATGTGTACTCCATGCTTGGAATTGTCCTTGTGCAGATCTTTTTCTTTTTTCCATTTGCACTTTGGCCAATGGTGGCAGCATTCAAGCTCAGTGACATTTCCTTAGAGGAGGCTTCCCGTAATCTTGGATCAAGTAACTGGATGAGTCTTGTATTTGTAACATTTCCTCTCGCTATCCCAGGAATTATCTCCAGTGCGTTGCTCATTTTTACCGTTAGTTTCTCAGACTTCGGTACACCGATTATTTTGGCGCCAGAAGGCTTGAACTTGATTGTTGTGGAAGCATACCGGGAAATTTCCGGCTTCTTTAACTGGGCGGGAGCTTCTATACTAACGGTAGTCATGGTGTTAGTGGCAGGCTTCTTTTTTTGGATTCAACGTAAAATAACGAAAAAAATGAATTACGGTACATTATCAGGTAAGCCAAAAGGGATAAAACTAAATGATAATAAGTGGGTTGCTAATGGACTAGCAATCTATACGACAATCGTCATTTCCATTCCTTTGTTTGCCGTTCTTTCTGTATTAATGCAATCTTTTGCGACAACATGGGGCGCAGACCTCTTGCCAAGGGGGTATACGCTAGATCACTATCGAACTATATTCTCCAGATCCACTACTAATATTGTAAATAGTATCGTGCTTGCCCTTGGCGCATTAGGAATCAGTGTCGTCGTTTCTACCCTTGTTTCCTATTTTGTGGTTCGTCAAAATGCTGCAAAATTAGATTTCCTTTCCTCAGTACCTTTAATAGTGCCTGGAATTGCACTTGGTATTGCCTACATCCAAACCTTTAACACTGCACCATTACAGCTGACTGGAACTGCAGCTATCTTAATTATTGCGTATGCAATTAGGCGGATGCCTTATATGATTCGTTCTACAATGGGGACGATGATGTCGATAAAGCCAGATATAGAAGAAGCATCAATTAATCTAGGAGCATCACGATTACTTGCGATTATTACAGTAATTGGACCATTGATGCTACCGGGAATTGCAGCTGGATCCATTCTCGTTTTTGTAACAGTTATTAAAGAAACAAGTATCACGATATTGATGGCACCTTCCAATTGGGCACCAATGAGCTTGGTCGTATTTCAAAATCTCTTAAGGGGAGAGGTGTATACCGCCTCTGCAATGGCCATTCTCATTATCATTCTCGTATTGTTCTTACAGCTTGCAGCGTCCAAAATTTCGAAGAATTCTTTGTATTAGAGGGTGGTGGAGATAGTGAAAAAAGGATTCATATTTGATCTGGATGGAACAGTGTATCTCGGCGATGAAGTAATAGAAGGTGCTGCAGAAACTATTCAACTTATAAAAGATAAAGGCGACCAAGTCGTGTTTCTTTCGAACAACCCTGCAAACTCAAGGCGTACGTATCAAAATAAGCTTAGAAAAATGGGGATTGAAGCTGATTTGGAAGAAATCATAAATTCCAGCTTTGTTACAGCAAAGTATTTAAAACAAAAGCTCCATTCAAATGAAAAGGTTTGGGTGATTGGCGAAGCGCCGTTATTTGAAGAACTTCAAAATCATGGTGTTCCTATAACAATGGATCCAACAAAGGCAGCATATGCACTTGTGTCCTGGGATCGGGATTTTACGTACGGTAAACTAAATCAGGCATATGTAGCCTGGAAGAATGGAGCAATATTTTTAGCAACGAACCCGGATAGAACCTGTCCAACACCAAATGGTCAGGTTCCCGATTGTGGTGCGATTATCGGTGCGATTGAAGGGGCGACAGGAGAAGCGATCCATCATATCATCGGGAAACCATCCAATATTATGGCTAGAGCAGCAGCGGAGCATTTAAAGCTTAAAATGGCGGATTGTATCATGGTTGGCGATAGGCTGGAGACAGATATCAAAATGGGAAATGAAGTAGGGATGCAGACTATACTTGTTCTTACTGGTATCACCAACTCTTCTACACTAAACCCAGCTATCGCAACGCCGACATATATCATAAAAAGTATAAAAGAGATTCCGGAATTAGAGGAAGTAAAAATTAGCTGATGAAGCTCAGCTATTAGGGGAAATTCATGCAAAAACAGCTATTAAAAAGGAGAAGGTATGGTGGGAAATATAATTGTAGATATGGTAGATTCACAAGTTATTGCAGCAATAGACTCACCGGAGAAAATTCAAGAAGCTATTGATAGCAACGCAAATATTGCATTTCTATTAACAGGAACTATCTTGACGCTACCAGAATATATCACTCTATTGAAAAGAGCAGACATGTATGTGTTTCTTCACCTTGATTTTATTGAGGGTATCTCTAACGATAAAAGCGGTATAAAATATATTGCTACCGTGCTGAAGCCAGACGGCATCATCACTACCAAAAACCACCTCATTAAATTTGCCAAAGAAGAAGGACTTAAAACAATCCAACGCCTGTTTCTCATCGACCACAACGCTATCAAAAAAGGACAAAGACTTGTAGAATCCTCTAAGCCAGATGCCGTCGAAGTCCTGCCAGGCATCATGCCAAGGGTCATCTACAACCTGACAGAAACTTTCCAAACTCCTATCATTGCAGGTGGTCTCATTGAAAACGAACAAGAAATCCACCACTCCCTCCGTGCCGGAGCACTCGCCATCTCGGTTGGCAACCCACACCTCTGGAAGTGTGGTATATAGGAAGGTTGGCGGCTTGTCTTCCACTTCCTCATTTAAGTATGGAGCTTATCTGGGGAGGTCGGTGGAGGGTGGGTTTGGAGGCGTGATGTTGCGGTGATGAAGAGGTGCGAAAAGTATCGTATTTTGTCTAGTCGTCGATAAAACCATAAATTTCGTCGATAATATCATTCTTACCGTTGATATCCACCTTAGTTTCGTCGATAAATCATGCTCACTGTCAATATTCCCCCTGTTTCGCCAAAATAACATCCTCCCCATCGCTATTCCTCCTTGTTTACCTGAAAAATCACACAGCAGGATATCCCCAATTAACTCAAAAAAATCTCTGATCTATCCGATTTACCTAAAGGAAAAGCACTGGAGTGTAGAATTTGAACCCCAAAAGGTAAATATCGAATTTACTCTAGCAAATAATAGGTCACCTCTTGTTTCCTTTCGGACTTCGTGTTAGGATTCCAATATACAGTATTTTGTATTTTGGGATGATGGTGAATATTTTGAAAAATGATTATGGTTTGTATTCGAAGAGAGGGTTGATTTTACAGAAACTTGCGGAGAAGTTGCTTTTTGTGGAAGTAAATGAGCGAATTCCGAAAATAGAAGATCTTTCGATTGATCTGCAGGTAGGCCGTGGGACCATCCAAACTTCGCTTCAGAGATTAGTAGAGTTAAAGGCAATTTCGCTAGAATCGAGAGGGCATCTGGGAACCTATTTACGTTCTAAGAATCATCATGAATTGTTGAAAAGTGCTGGAATGAATCAAATAACGGCGGTGATGCCACTGCCTTATTCAAAAAAGTATGAGGGAATTGCGACTGGGCTGACCATTGCTTTTGAGGAACTTCACATTTTCTTTAATATCGCGTTCATGCGAGGTTCAAGTCTACGAATCCAAGCATTGCAGGATGGAAGATACGACTTAGCTTTAGTATCTAAGTATTCGGCAAATGAGCATATGCGTGAAGATAAAGATTTAGCTATCGGGCTTTCCTTCGGTGAACATTCTTACGTATCTGGTCATGCACTTATGTTTGCTGATGATACGCACACTACTATTGAAAATGGTATGAAAATAGGTGTCGATCCTTCCTCAACCGATCAAAGAACATTAATTGTTGCTGAAACAACAGGGAAAAACGTAGAACTGGTCGAGCTTAATTACATGCATCTTTTATCCAATCTTCATGCTGGGAAAATTGATGCAACGGTTTGGAACATGGATGAAAAAAGCAGTGGGGAGGTAAATAACCGACCATTAACGACTGCGAATGGTACTATGCTGGAGGGAGAAATGAGTGAAGCAGTTTGTTTAATGAGAAAGGACAACGAAAAGCTTGCATACATTCTCCAATTACTATCAGTAGAAGCGATTCTTTCTATCCAAAAGCAAGTGGAAGAAAATGAATTAATTCCAAGATATTAAGATTTGGTTGGTTATACACTTTCCGCTGTTGACTATGAGATTATTGTAAGCTCCTACATGGCCTTGTCCCATAGAAAGCGCGTGGTTAACCATTCAATCTTTTATATTGAAAATACAATTTTTTGTACATTGAAAAGGAAGGAGGTACGAAGAAGCTTATGTTAAAAGAAAGAGTGGAAATTTTATTGGAAACTGACACCATTACACCAAGAGCAACAGATATTTCACTTAAGACAGTGGATGCATTTGTGGAATCAGGGCAAGAGGAAATCTATCAGATGCTCATTACACATCTTGCTATGGCAATTACTCGAATGGATCGAAAGGATGAGATGTCTGCACCACCTGATTTTGTTATGCAAGAGGTGTTTCAATCTCCATATTTTCAAGAGGCAGTCAAACGGGTAGAGTGGATCGAGCAACAATTATCCGAACCATTTCCGAAAGAAGAGAAAGATTTTTTACACATGCATTTTGTAAGCGTTTTATCAAGTTGTTAGGAGGGTGAAACTGATGAGAATTGTAATTGGTGGTCAGGTAGAGAAAGGTGAGATTGAGAAGCTTGTGAAAGAGTATTCGAATGGGGAAGTAACTACGCAAGTTAAACCAGACCTTGAGGCAGCCATGATGTTGAAAAATGGACAGGCTGACTACTATTTAGGGGCTTGCCACACTGGGGGAGGGGGAGCTCTTGCTATGGCGATCGCATTGTTAGGTAAAAACAAATGTGCGACAGTGTCGATGCCAGGAAAGCCTCCCGTTCAAGTGAAAGTTCACGATGCAGTCGAGCAAGGTGCTATTGCATTCGGATTTACAGGAGATCATAAAGAAAAAGCGGTAGAACTTATTTTAGCAGAGCTACTTAAAAGATAACTTACGGTTAATAGCAACTTCTTTTAGAAAAGTAAATAACGAACGGGAAACGGGGGAGTTTTCATGGTGTTGGAAGCGGGGATTTTAATTCTACTTGGGGTAGTAGGGGCCATTATGGCGAATATGGGAATTGCTGTTTTTAATGATGGATTAAGGCCGGTTGTACCGGAGAATTTGGAAGGTCGCATGTCCCGTAAGGAATTATCTGTTACTGCATTTGCGATGAGTTTTGGTTTGGTAATTGGGTTTGGAATACCTATTTCAATCGCTGGGGGAATACTCCTCATCCATAGTATCTTGCTTGGAACGGATATTATTGGTCTATCGCTTAATAAAGGGAAGGTTTCCACTGCGTTAGCAGGTTTGATTGGAGGATTGTACGGAGCAGGGGTTTATTTTGGTTTGCAATTTGTTGTCTCCGGTTTCGAGAAGCTTCCGTTGAATTTTGTGGAAGGATTCAATCTTGTTGGTGCCCCTGTTGTTGTATCGTTCATGGTATTTCCAGCCATTGCGATTGCCTTACAGTTCGGGGTAAAAAAAGGAATCATTGCATTTCTTGTTGCTGCACTTGCCCGTCAAATTATAGTATTTCTGAATACAGAACAATTGATTACGATTGGTGGAACTCCGGTTGTCTTAAGTCCAGAGGGGATTGCCCTTGTAGTTGGTATGATTTTCTTAATGACCTATGCCATAAAAGAAAAGTCAGAAGATACCAGTCTTTCCACACTGGCAAGCCTGTTTGTTGATAGGGTTAATCGTATTAAAAAGCATGTTTGGATTCTTATGGTCAGTGGAGCACTAATTTCTGCAGCGGCCAATTATTTAATTGTAGCCGGGGATCCTATTTCTTTGAATCTATTATCAGAAGGAAAGGTCTCAGAGGGAGCCATTGCTTCTTTTGCAAAAGCGATTGGTTTTGTTCCTTTGATTGCAAGTACTGCCATTGCCACAGGGGTTTACGGTCCTGCAGGGTTTACATTTGTTTTCGGAGCAGGAATTTTGTCTCCTAATCCACTCGTTGCTGCAATAGCAGGTGCACTCATTATTTTTGCGGAAGTATGGCTGTTAACTTACTTGGCAAAGTTTCTTGATCGCTACCCAGGAGTACGTGCTTCTGGTGAGAATATTCGTACTGCCATGACACGGGTGTTGGAAGTAGCACTATTAATCGGTGGAGCCAACGCAGCTAACGCGATTGTACCTGGATTTGGTTTTTTTGCTATAGCTGGTATTTATCTATTGAATGAAGCTGCAGGGCGTCCAATTGTTCGTATGGCAGTAGGTCCACTTGGCGCGATTGCCGTTGGGATTATCGGAAACATCCTTGTGCTACTTGGATTATTTACACCACCTCAATAAAAGGAGTAGATCTTTTTGTATATCCAGACTATCTTAGGGCCGATTTCTCCTGAAAGCCTAGGGGTATGTGCGTGCCACGAACATTTAAGTATCGATCTTAGCAGGATTAAAGGTGACCTTGACACAGCGCTACAAGATGTTTCATTGGTGACAGAGGATCTTCGGAGTTTTAAGGAGTATGGGGGTAAGTCCATCATTGAAGTGACCAATTATGGGATGGGCAGAGATGTTTCTGCCCTTCTTCATATCAGTAAAAGCCTTAATTTGCACATCGTAGCAAGTACTGGCTGCTATAAGGATCCATTTATCCCAGAAGATAAATTCCATTTTACAAGGGATGATTTTTACAAGTGGATGGTTGATGAGATTACTAATGGATTAGATGGAACTAATGTGCTGCCTGGGGTGATTGGAGAAATAGGTAGTAGCTATAATACCTTTGAGCCTATTGAGACCGAGTTATTTTATGGAGCAATCGAAGCTGCCAAGGAAACGAAGCTGCCGCTATCCACCCATACGACCCTTGGAACGATGGCTATAGAACAAATCAATCTGTTTGTAAAAGAAGGTTTGTCACTGGATCAAGTCATCATTGGGCATCAGGATTTAAATCCGAATGATGCTATCGTATTGGACGTGCTATCCTCAGGTGCCTTTGTCGCTTTAGATACAATTGGAAAAGAAAACTACAGAAAGGATGCAGACCGACTCACTTCCTTGCTAGCCTTTCTTGAACATGGATATGAAGACCAACTGTTATTGTCTAGCGATTTAACACGTAACTCCCATATGCGTGTGAATGGAGGACAGGGATACGATGTCGTTTTACGTAGCTTTGTTCCGACATTACGGCATTTCGGGGTGACAGAAGAACAGATTCAAAAACTGCTGGTGACTAACCCGCAAAAAGCATTCAGCATAAGAAAAGAGGTTAACTCATATGCGATATGAAACTTCCATCCTTCCTAACATGACGATTAATGAGGCTCAAGCGCTTCAATTTCGTTTGATTGATGAGATTACAAGAGAGTTCCAAGATAATGATTTTTTTCAAACGGGAGATGTTGGGCTACACCCAGCATATAACCGGCCATTAATGACAGCCAGGGTCGAAAGAGTTATTGCCTCAACTTTTGACGCAGAGGCGTGTGCATTAGTAAGAGGGAGTGGAACAGGTGCGATTCGGGTTATTCTTAGTCAGTTGATGAGTCCAGGAGACCGCTGTATTATCCATAAAGCTCCGATTTACATGACTACGAAGGAAACGTTCCGAATGATGGGGATTCGGATAAATGTTATGGACTTTAATAATCTGGAATTGCTGCGTAACCAACTACTTACTGATAACGATTCCACAGTCTTCTATATTCAGCATGCGAGGCAGCAGCCGACCGATACTTATGATCTTAGCAAAGTATTTGATCTTGTAAAAGAAGTTCGACCGGACTTACCAATTGTTGTCGATGATAATTACTGTGCGATGAAAATGCCAAAAATCGGTGTACAGCTTGGTGCGGATTTTTCTACCTTTTCGGGCTTTAAATTACTTGGTCCACAGGGAATAGGCATATTGCTCGGTAAAAAAGAAGATATCGAGCAAATCCATCAACGAAACTATTCAGGTGGTGGACAGGTGCAGGGCTATGAAGCACATGAACTATTACGTAGTATCGTATTTGCTCCAGTCATGCTTGCCACCCAAAACGAACAGGTAGAAGCACTTAGGGACAGAATTGCTGCTAAAGAAGTACCTTTTGTAAAAGAAGTGTACATCACCAACTCTCAGTCAAAGAATGTCATTATCGAATTGGAACAACCAATTGCTCAGGAAGTCATCCATGAAGCCGCCAAGTTTGGTGCCGCAACCTATCCGGTCGGGGCAGAATCCCGCTTTGAATTGATCCCGATGATTTACCGTGTTTCCGGAAGTTTTCTTGAAAGCCAGCCTGAACTAAAGGAGTATGGTCTGCGCATCAATCCAATGAAGGCTTCCGCAAGCACTGTGATTAGAATCTTGAACCAAGTACTTGAAAAAGTGGCGAAGAGGTGATTTGCCATGTTTCTTAATATGACGATGAAGCGGAATCCCGAACTGATTAAGGCAGCTGTGAAACTTCATCAAAATGGTGATATTCCAGCTAATACGTATGTCTTGGATTTAGATCAAATAGAGCGAAATGTTGAAGAACTAGCACATACAGCGACAACTCATCATCTTCGTTTATATTACATGACCAAACAAATTGGTAGAAGCGGATTTATCGGTCAGGTTATTCAGCAGAGCGGAATTGAAAAAGCAGTCGCTGTTGATATAGATGAAGCATTTATTTTAAGAAAAGCAGGTTGTAAAATCGGCAACCTCGGTCATCTTGTTCAGCCATCCAAGTCTCAGTGGAAGGAAGCAATCACCAGACTCAATCCTGAAGTAGTTACGCTATTTTCTTATGAGAGAGCCGAACAATTATCTGCTGCTGCCATGGAACTTGGTAAGAAACAGCATGTCATTTTACGTGTCATTAGAAAAAGTGATTACCTTTATCCAGGTCAATTTGGTGGCTTTCGATTAGACAGTTTAGAGCAAGATTTGGACCTATTAAAGACATTTCCAGGAATAGAAGTGATAGGTATAACTAGCTTTCCAGTCTTTCAATTAAATGAAGCTAAGGATGCTATGTCATTCACATCCAACATAGAGACGATTCAGTACGCTAGGGTGATATTAGAAAATTCAGGGATAAACGTGCGGCACATAAATGCTCCAAGTGCTACAAGTTGCCACACCATCCCTTTATTAAAAGCAGTCGGGGTCACTCATGGAGAGCCTGGTCACGCGATAACTGGTACAACTCCTTTGCATGCTTATCAGGAACATCTTCCAGAAGTACCTAGCATGGTATACGTGTCTGAAATTTCACACGTTGATGATGAATATGCGTACACGATTGCAGGGGGCTTTTATTCAAGAGGAAATATGGAAGCAGCCCTTTACGGCTCTAAAGGGAGAGATGTGCTGGCACAAAAGGCGACGGTAGCGCTTTCCTCACCGGAAAATATTGATTACTATGGAGCCTTGCAAAAGAAAGGAAACATGGCAGTAGGAGATAGTGTTGTCTATGCCTTTAGAACACAGATTTTCGTAACAAGAGCCCATGTGGCGTTTGTTAGGGGCGTACAAACTTCTAATCCTGCCATTGTTTATTTTCAAAAAAGGGGGCTGTAAACGTTGAAAAGAGTAACCCTATTAGTCTTAGATGGCTTCGGCATTGGGGCAATGGAAGATTGCAAGGAAACAAAACCAGAAGATATAAAGGCTAATACGTATAAAAGTCTTTGTCGAGCTGTGGGCTTAAACATACCTACCCTTCATCTTCTGGGGCTTGAAAAAATAGCGGATGGTAAAGGAGAACCGATTGCTGCTTATGGCAAGAATAATCTAGCTCATTACGGTGCAGACACTTACATGGGACATCAGGAGCTAATGGGGAGTAAGCCTGGGAAGCCGCAAGAAAGATTGATGAAGGATATTGCTCCGCGTCTTAAGGGTGAGCTTGAAACGGCAGGGTATCGGGTAACGTTTCCGTTGGAAGGCATTCCAGTATTACAGGTGGAGGATTCCGTTATTATTGGTGATAATCTTGAATCCCAACTAGGTAATATTATTAATGTGGTGTGTGATTTGAACCGGATTAGCTTTAAAGAAGCAAGCAGGGTAGGCAAAATAGTAAGGAGACATGTAGATACAAGCAGGGTCATTGTGTTTGGAAATACAACGACTTCCACAGAATTAATTCTAGCTACTGTAAAGGAAAAGCACCCCGGGCAGTGGGGTGTAGATGCCCCTAAAGCCAATGTATACGGTGCTGGTTACCATGTCCTACACCTTGGCTATGGAGTAGATGCATCCAAACAGCTGGCAAACCTTGTGGAGAAAGAGGGGCTACCAGTCTTTCGAATTGGAAAAACTGCGGATGTCATTCAGGCAGAAGGGTATGCAAATGGTGTGGTGGAAACGGAAGATGTACTAAATATTTTGGAAGAAAAGCATCAATCTTTACAAGGTGATGGTTTATTTTTAGTGAACGTACAAGAAACAGACCTTGCTGGGCACAAGGAAGACAGTGACTGGTATAAGAAAGTGCTTGAGGAAGTAGACCTCTTTCTTGAGCGTTTCATTCCTACCCTTGGAGAAGAAGATTTGCTTTTTATCACAGCAGACCATGGCAATGATCCAACCATTGGCCACTCCACTCACACTAGAGAACAAACCCCAATCCTCCTAATTGGGAAACCGATCAAACCAATTAACATAGGCACTCGCTCCACTCTAGCAGACATCGCAGCCACTATTGCACATTATCTTCAAACCACACTACCCGAATATGGCACAAGCTTTCTGCATGAAGTGCTAATGGAGCAGGAAAAAGGTTTTCCTGCTTCTCACAAGAGTAGAAGGAGCCAAGTCGAATGATAGAAAAGGCTGTAACCGGAGAATGATAGATGGTTACAGCTTGTTTACATATTGTTATAAGGAATCTACCTTTTTGTGTGTTTTACTAGAGGTAGTTCTTCTTCAATATCCCCATGATGATGATATCATGCCACTTTCCGTTCCTATATAAGCTTTCTCGGATAACGCTTCTCTCTCAAACCCTAGCTTTGAATATATGTGTATAGCTTTTTCGTTGAAAGAGAAGACCCTTAAGGAAACACGATGGAGATTTAATTCTAGGAATGCATAATCAATTAATAGTTTAAGAGCTTCTGTTCCATACCCTTTTCCCCAATATTTCTTGTCTCCAATATCAATAATGCACTCTGCGTTTCTATTTTTCGTGTCGATATTAATTAGGGAGGTAACTCCGATTGGTACGCTGTTTTCTTTTACTTCCATTATGTAACTTTTAGAAGAATGACTATGAAGGATTACATTTTCCACAAATGTATCCGTTTCTTCTTTCGTGTAGTTATCCAATGATAGGCTAGTAGTTGCCATTGCCTCCAAATCATTTCTCCAGCAATGGTATAAATGAACATCATCTTTTTGCATCTTTCTTAATCGTAACGTGTTCGAGCTTAACAAGGTTCATCATCCTTTCTTGTGTCTGCTTTCTTATACGGATTAGTAGCGAAAAAGTTTTAGTGAAACTGATTTTCTTTATTCCTTGTTGAATGTTGGAGTTATTTGTTGAACGAAAAATATATCTTGTGTATGAGGAGCTATATTATATTTTTATTAACGGGTCAAGATGACTCGTTTTTTTGCTAGATTCGTAGATTTTTGGTGGGGGGTGTCATGAGTCTTAGCTGTTTATTTTAAAATGATGGGGGATAGGAAGTTGAAAAGTAGGAGATTTCGTAAGTATTTTAGTAGTTTGTTAGTTTTTGCTATGATTTTTTCTTTATTAATACCATCTGCAGGCTTTGCTGAGTCAGATAGTACTAAATCCCTGAAAGAACAATTAAGTGGCGATACGGAGATGAGGGAGTATATCGCCCAGCAGAAAGCGGCTATGTTCAATGGGCCGACGCTCCATGCTGATCTGAAAAATTTAAAAAGCAATAAAGAAATTTCGGTCATTGTTCAATTAGATGAACTGCCTGTAGCGATGGTAAAAGGAATTAATAAGCTACAAGGGAAATCTTTTTCTAAAGCTTCCGAGCAGGGAGTTAAAAACAAGGTTGCTGCACAGCAAAAGAAAGTAGAAAGAGAGTTAAGTAAATTAGGAATTAAAGCTAAGGTTGGCTTTACTTTTGACAGCGCCATTAACGGTATGGTGTTAACATTAAAAGAAAATGATGTAGACAAGCTATTAGCTATTGATGGTGTAGTATTGGTAGAACCTGATTTAGAAGTACAAGCCCTCTCTAATCCTCAATCTGGAAATAACGGAGATTACATTGAGAGTGTCAATCATCTTGATATTCCAGCTGTTTGGGACCTTGGATATGAGGGTGAAAATGTAAAAGTGGCAGTGCTTGATACAGGTATTGATTATGATCACCCAGATTTTGAAGGAGTGTATAAAGGTGGCTTCAACTTTGTTCCTCATACGGTTGGACCAACAGGCTATGCCCGTGATCGAGCATTCAATGACCCTTATGAGACATCACCTTTAGATAGACCAGGAAATAGAGCGGAGTTTAATGCAAATGGAAGCTCCTTCTACACATCCCATGGTACGCATGTTGCAGGAACAATTGCTGCACAAGGAAAAAATCCTCACGGTATGATTGGGATTGCGCCGAAAATAGAATTGTATGCCTATAGAGTACTAGGAGCTTATGGAAGTGGTGCGACTTCTGGGATTATTGCAGGGATTGATAAATCAGTAGAAGAAGGCATGGATATCATCAACCTTTCTCTTGGCGGGAGTTCAAACAGCCAAATAGCATCTGATGCCATCGCAATCAATAATGCTGCACTTGCTGGAGTAACTGCCGTAATTGCAACAGGTAATAGTGGTCCAAATCGAGGAACGATCGGTAACCCAGCTACAGCTGCATTTGGAATTGCAGTCGGAAATTCTACTGTAAAAGAAGACGTCATTACAGCTGTAGGTACGACAATAGTAGGTTCCAATACTGTAAATAGTTCGTTGAATTTAATGGGTTGGGAATATGGCGTTAAAGCAGAAGATACATTGTCTGGAGGAGCCAAAGACCTTGTCGCTATTGGCGGTTGGGGCGAGCCAAAGGATTATGAAGGAAAAGATGTGGAAGGGAAGATTGCTGTCGTATCTAGGGGAACAACCCCATTTGTGGACAAGATTTCCGCAGCGAAAGCAGCAGGAGCAATTGGCGTTATTATTTATAATAATGCAGCTGGCCATATTAATGTAGGGCTAGGGGACAGCTTTGAATTTATTCCTGCCTTTGATATGACTCGTGAAGCTGGAATTGCTCTTGTAAATGCGCTAAATGCAAATCAAGGCCAAGGGAAAGTAACGTTTGATAACTACACGTATGATAAAACATCTGGAGATGAGATGAATTCGTCGAGCTCTCGTGGCCCAGCAAATCCTGTATTTGACATAAAGCCAGATGTATCAGCACCTGGGACCAATATATTCTCCACTGTACCTGCCTATAAAAAAGACTTCCCTAACGCTAGTTTCGACAAAGCGTATGATCGTTCTACGGGAACAAGTATGGCAACACCGCATGTGGCTGCAATAGCTGCATTATTAAAATCACAGCACCCAGAATGGACTCCATTTGACATCAAAGTAGCACTTTCCAATACAGCAAAACAATTAGATCCAGCAAGATTTGATGTTTTCGCACAGGGACCAGGTAGAGTCCAGCCTTTACAAGCGGCGACGACAGAAGCCCTTGCTTATTCAAAAGATACGACTACCTACGGAAATGCCACACGTGAAAACGTAAAAGGTACGATTACATTCGGAAACGTTCCTACCGGAAATGCAACGACTATCACAAAAGATGTTGTAGTGAAAAATTTAACTGGAAATGTTAGCGATTATGAAGTTTCCGTTCAAGTAACGAAAGCGGCTACTGGAAGTTTCGCAGCAGCAACTGTCACTGTGGACCAAACTTCCTTTACTTTATCAGATGAAAAAACATTGAAAGTAACCTTAAATGTACCAGCAGGTTCTGGGACTACTGGTAATGAATTATTAGGCTATGTGCACCTAACAAATGGTAAAACCAAGCTTCTTCTTCCATTTGCAGCAAACTTCGCTCCGCCAGCTGGTTTGAAGAGCTTCAGTGTGGATCATTTAGATGTGTCCCCAAATGGAGATGGAAAACTCGATAGCACGACGGTTCGTTATGAGTTTTGGAACAGACAAGCCACTACCTACATTGAACTTTGGGATGCAGCAAATCCTGAAGGTGGCATGTATGGAGATGGATACATTGGATACCTAGTTGCACAAAGCGCTACAACTGTCGGTCCAAAAACCTATAATTTTAATGGAATGTACACGCCATGGGGAGGAATTGGCCAACAAAAAGTTCCAGATGGAGTTTATACAATAGACATAACGACTGCCCAGGCATTCAGTTGGACAGGTCCATTCTATGTAAAAACAACCGCTCCAACGATTGTTACGGAAGACATATATACAGCAAATGGAGCTGATTATAAGCTATCTGGATCCATCCAAGATTCTTATATCAACTTCAAATCAACGGTCGAGGAAGTTTTTGGTGAAGACTATGATATCAATAGCAAGCTGACGGTTCAATATGAACTAGTTAATAGCTCAGGTGAAACAGTTGGTTCATTCCCGGTAAACCTTGCACAAGATGGGACATTTGAAACAGAGATATCCGGACTAACACTTGGTGATAATACAGTTAAATTGACTGTAGTCGACGCAGCACAAAACAGTGCTGAAAGAGCTTTTGTTATTACTAGAGTAGATTCTGAGGCGCCAATTACTGACATATCTGTCGAAGGGCAACAAGGGCAGAATGGTTGGTTTACATCTGATGTTACGGTTACTCTTTCTGCAACAGATGCAGATTCTTCTGTAGCACTCACAGAATATCGTATCGATGAAGGGGCATGGAACACATACTCCAACCCATTCAAACTTGATAAGGAAGGTATTCAAAGAATAGAATATCGTAGCACAGACGTAGCAGGAAATGTGGAAACAGCTAAAGCGTACGAAGTGAAAATAGATAAAACCGCACCAAAACTTGTTGTTACTGTGGACAAGCCTAGACTTTTCCCACCAAATAACAAATTAGAAACAATTAAAGCGACGATTGTTTCCTCAGATTCACACTCAGGAATTCAATCTGTCGTCCTTGATTCCATTACCGTCAATGAATCCTCATCCCCAACAGATATTCAAGGGGCAGAATACGGCACACACGACACCGAATTCCAAGTTCGTGCAACTCGTAACGGTAACGGTAATGGAAGAACCTACACCATTCTCTACCTTGCAACTGACCATGCGGGCCACACGACGAAAGCCGAAGCAACCGTCATCGTCCCACACGACAACGGTAAGAAAAACAACTAATAAGTAAAGTTGGAAAAACCTTGCAGATAGATTTTGCAAGGTTTTTTGCTGTGGAACGGGAAGTAAAAAGAAACATTTAGTGAAATCTATATCCACAAAGTATTTTTTAAACAAACGTTTGATCAATAGGTATATTAGGTATTAACGGGACAGTGATTTAAAGTTATCAACATTTTTTTGGGAGTATATTAAAATAGTTTTTGATTGTATATGTTATTTAAAAAGATGGGTAGAAAACCGTTAAGAATAACTGGCAATTATTGTAATAATGAAGCTTTTTTGTTGGTCATCATTTGATTCTTCATGAAAGGCATTTTTTATTGGATCCTACTTTATTTATGTCATCATCGCCATGATGAAGACCATTTCAGGAGGGTTGCCCCCGAAAAGAAGTCATCATAACCCAAAAAGGATTTCCCCGCATTCATGTCTACCATTCATATGAATCCCAATCCACACATGTTTAACCACCCAAGTGATATCACAATATATTCAAGTGTCCTTGAGACACCATCCCCTTTCACGCTAAATCCTTTTATCTAACCTGCATCACTAATTCTTAGGATTAGGTAATATTTCTCTATTGAGAGTTTTAGTGTGGGTTTGTGGACGGTATGATAGAGTGTGGCGAAATTTGTGGAATGCTGTCGACTCATCGATAAGTCCCTCGTGTTGGTCGATATCTCCTTAGTTTCCATCGATAAAGAATCCGTCTTCGTCGATAAATTTAGTTTCCCGTCGATATATCACAAAAGTTAGGAGTCAAGCTTCTGAAAATATGATAAACCCCCGCCTCAAACTAAAAAAACCCCCCTGATGATGTTTCCACACCATTAAGTGAGTTATTCTACCTTCAATATTAATAAGATTGGTGTTAAAAACACAATGTTTCAACTGAATCTGCTCAACAAATTTTCCAATCCATCCAAAACTTGCACGTTGCATTGTACGGTATTTGGTCTCGTATAATAGAGTATATAGGCATATAGTAATAGTAAGGAGATGGGAAAGGAGGTAAGGCTTCGTGTTAGATCAACGTAGTTCCTCTTTATTGTCCTTTTTGGTACATGCAGAATCATTTGTTTCTGCTAAAGAGCTGACAGAAAGATTTAAAATATCTAGAAGAACAATCTACTATGATATTGACAAAATTAATGCATGGTTGAAGGAAAATCAACTTGGTCCTGTACAACATGTCCGGGGGACTGGATTTATTTTGTCGGAAGATACAAAAGCGCAAGTCCCAAACAAAATGGAATATGTTAAGGAATGGCAATATGGTTATTCATTGAATGAGAGAAAGGCGCTGCTTGCTCTCTATCTATTGTGCCGCAACGTTCCTCTTTATGTAGAAGATTTAATGCAGCGGTTGAAGGTAAGTAGAAATACAATAATTGATGACTTGAAAGCTCTTAGAGTGAGGCTCTCAAACTATCATTTGAAAATTGTATTTGAGCGTAAGGCAGGCTATACCATCAAAGGGAATGAAGAGAATAAACGGAAAGCGATTGTCTATTACCTATCTACCATCCTACCAAACGAAGGCTGGCAGACACTTCTGGCTAAGCTGCCAAATACGAATCTCTTTCATTTGGAAGAGTTAGGTGCAATCCAGCAGATGGTCAAAGAGATTGAACGAGATCTTCGTATCCAATTTACGGATGATTTCCAACAACATTTGATATTTCGACTGATCCTGTTCGGAAAAAGATTAACACAAGGTAAGAACATCGTCATTGATGAAGTGGAAAAAGAAATACTACGACAGACAAATGAGTTCCATGCAGCCGTAAAGCTTAGTAACAGGCTGTCAAGGTTATATCAGATGCAATTTCCACAAGATGAAATATATTATTTGACTAGGCATCTGCTTAGCGCAAGAGTTCAATTTAAAGATGTTGACCTTGTTGACAAAGAAGATAATCAGACAAAAGAGCTTTCTATTCTCGTATCGAAAATGGTTACAGACTTTCAGAGGTATGCATGCATTTATATAAAAGATAGGCAACAGTTAGAGAAGAATTTACTGCTTCATGTAAAACCATCCTTTTATCGAATCAAATACGGGCTGGAAGTGGAAAGTGACATTGCAGCACTTTTGAATACGAAATATCCAGATGTTTTTTTGCTCACCAAGAAAGTAATAAATCACTTAGAATCTGCTGTCGGAAAACCGGCAAATGATAATGAGGTCGCGTTAATTGCTATGCATTTCGGAGGATGGATGAAGAGGACTGGAGCTGCTTTAACGGGGAGGAACAAAATCCTCATTGTCTGTACAAACGGAGTAGGGACGTCCAAACTTTTGGAAAGTCAATTAGAAGGACTTTTGCCGACTGTCGATATTGTTGGAAGCGTCTCCATGAAAGAGTACGAAGAGAATCATTATAATGCAGATTTCATCATCTCAACGATTCCGCTCCAAAGTGAAGATACTCCTGTTTTTGTCGTTAGTGCCATTTTGACGGAAGCGGAAAAGAAACGTCTAATAAGAAACATCCATTCACATAGTGAAGAGGAAAATAGCTACTCTGTAGATGCCATCCTTTCCATAGTCGATAAGCATGCCAACATAATAAATAGAAAGTCCTTGGAAAAAGAGATACGGGAATACTTGGCCAAAGAAATACGTTCTATAGGGTTACAGGAAGTAGTTCAGCCGGAGTTAAAAAGTCTGCTGACAACAGATACTGTGAAGTTATTGGATAGGACAGATAATTGGGAAACGGCTATTCAAGCAGCTGCTGAACCGCTATTGATGAACCAATCAATCACAGAAGAATATGTTCAAACGATGATAACAAACATTAAACAGCTTGGTCCTTACGTGGTGGTTTCACCATTGGTAGCAATTCCGCACGCGAAACCGGAAAATGGTGTAAAGAAGTTGGGGATGAGCCTATTACGTCTGAAACACCAGGTGCCTTTCAAAGGTATTGGACCATACCAAATACAGCTAATCATTGTCCTTGCAGCTGCTGATGGAGAAAGTCATTTAAAAGCATTATCCCAACTAACAGCACTTCTTTCAGATGAGGATTATAAACAAAAGATTATCGAAGCGGATAAGGTCGAAACAATAATAAGCCTAATTGAAGAAAAAACAGCCCATGTTTAAACAGGAAAAAAGGAGTAGAAGGAAATGAAATTTTTGGAAGAGAGACTTGTGGCATTGGATGTAGTAGCTACCACTCCAGAGGAAACAATCCGTAAAGCAGGTGAGCTACTTGTCCAGCAAGGTGCAGTAGAGGAAAGTTATATTGATGCGATGTTACTATCCTATGAAGAGAACGGTCCATATTTTGTGCTTGCACCTCAGATAGCTTTACCACATGCAAGACCAGAGGATGGGGTAAAAGAAGCATCTGTCTCCCTTGTCAGATTAAAAAAACCGCTCAACTTTGGTAGTGAAAGGAATGACCCGGTAAAATTCGTGTTTGCCTTAGGAGCTTCCTCCAGTGAGGAGCATCTGGAAATCCTTCAAAAACTCACGGTCCTGTTAAATGATCAACACAATCTAGAAAAGCTGGAATCAGCGGAAGATTATCAACAAATCAAAGCACTATTTAATTAGGTTAATTACGCTTTTAATTTTCTCACTTATGAAAAATAATAGATCAGTTATGGAGGGAACAGCATGAAAATTTTATGTGTATGCGGACTTGGACAAGGAACAAGCCTTATTTTAAGAATGAATGTGGAAACAACATTGAGAGAGCTTGGAATACAAGCTGATGTAGAACACACAGATGTGTCAAGTGCATCAAGCGAAACACCTGACTTTATCATCACTAGCAATGAGCTGGCACAATCATTGGAAGGTCATTCCTCCAAAGTAATTATCGTCAACAATTACTTCGATATGAATGAAATCAAAGCTGCATTGGAATCCAATCTTTAATCATTTGCTGTAACAACTGGCAATTTGCCAATTTATTATACAGGGGGAGAATGGGATGGAAGCAATTCAATGGATGGCAACAAATATTTTTGGAGTACCTGCTATACTTCTTGGACTAATTGTTTTATTAGGGTTACTTTTACAAAAAAAATCTGCCAGTCAAACAGTGAGTGGCACATTTAAAGCAATGATTGGCTTTCTTATCATCAATGCAGGAGCTGGGGTCATTGTTGGCGCCTTGACCGTATTTGAACCGATGTGGAAGGAGGTATTTGGATTAGAAGCAAGCTCATTTGGCAACTTCATCGGCCAGGAAAGCTTTGGTGCTAAATATGGTTCTGCTGTAACGTTGGCCATGTTCCTAGGTTTCCTAATCAACGTCCTGCTGGCCCGCTTCACGAGATTCAAATATATCTATCTGACAGGTCATATGATGTTCTGGACGACAATGATATTTGCTGGAATCATCATCGATGCTGTTGGGGACGTTTCCTTTTGGAAACTGACAGTCTTCCTCGCTATTTTTATGGGACTATATTGGACGTTGCAACCAGCGCTAGTTCAACCTTTTATGAGAAAAGTAACTGGTAATGACAACATTGCGCTAGGTCACACCTCAGCAGTCGTAGCGATTTTAGCTGCACTGGCAGGAAAAGCGTTTGGTAATAAAGAGAATGATTCCGAAAAGATCAAGCTTCCAAAAGGGTTGGAATTTCTGAGGGATTCAAATGTGATCACTGCTTTAACGATGGGACTTCTCTTCTTTGTTGGTGCCCTCATCCTGTTGACAAAAGGGACACCAGGAGCACAGGAGCTAATTGCAAGCTCAGGTGATCAAGACTTTATCGTTTATTCCATCATCCAGTCTCTTACGTTTGCTGGGGGAATAGCCATCGTATTGCTTGGAGTAAAAATGTTTATTGGCGAAATTGTTCCAGCCTTCAATGGAATTGCAACTAAGCTTGTACCTGGAGCGAAGCCTGCACTAGATTGTCCAGTTGTCTTCACATTTGCACCAAATGCCGTAATCCTTGGGTTCCTTGGAGCGTTTGCTGGTGCGTTAATATGGCTAATTGTTATTGGAAATACAGTTGCTTATGTATTCGTTCCAACCATGATCGTGCTATTCTTCCACGGTGCAACAGCAGGAGTTTTCGGTAATGCAACAGGTGGGGTGAGAGGCGCATTAATGGGTGGATTTATCACTGCTACGATTGTAGCATGGGGTCAATTCCTCACAGTGAAATTCTTTCTGTCCTCCACGATCCCAGACACGGCTATGTGGGCGGCGGATTCCGATATGTTCGTCCTTGGCCCAATCATCAAGCTTTTAGCTCAATTACTAGGCTAATACAATGTACAAAATACTACTTTTTCACGCTGCTTGAGGTACGAACCCATTGGAGAAGCGCAGTTACCTAGTAACGTAACAAGCATAAGGCCGTAAGTAACGATGGATATGAGCGTTTGTCAACTATCTGACCGGCATGTGAATGGTGCATGCCGGTATCTTTTTACTAGGAGGAGACAGCATGAGCTTTATTCGAACCTTTCATGGTGATATTAAACCAGATAATCTCGGCTTCACCTATTCCCACGAACATATCATGTGCCGACCGGATTACTGGGTCCAGCGAGGGGAAGATGATCTTTTATTAGATGATAAAGAAAAATCCCGCAGAGATGTGGAAGACTTTGTGTCACATGGTGGAAAGACCATCGTGGATGCAACAGCCATTGATTATGGACGCGATGTACAGGCGGTTAAGGAAATAGCAGACGAGACAGGAGTCCAGATTATTGGTACAGCTGGATTTAATAAAAGCTTTTTATGGAATGCAAGAATTAAAGAAGAATTAAAGCCAATCATCGGTGAATTTACTACTTATGCTGAGTGGATCGAGGCAACCTCCATTAATGAGCTTGCCGAATTTGTCATCAAAGAAGTAGAAGAGGGACTTGAAGGGACTCCCTTTAAAGCTGGTCAAGTAAAGTTTGGGACAGGCTACAACCGGATTACACCTCTAGAGGAAAAAACATTGCGGGCTGTTGCACGAGCACATTTGGAGACAAAAGCACCCCTGCACTCCCATACGGAAGCAGGAACGATGGGGCTAGAGCAGCTAGAGCTTTTGAGAAGTGAAAATATTGATCTTTCCTATTTGAGTCTTGGACATATGGACCGAAACCCTGACCCTTATTACCACGAACAACTTGCAAGAACAGGGGCATATCTTTCTTTTGATGGCATTGGAAAAATAAAATATGCACCAGAAAGCACAAGAATAGCCTGCATCCTAAAACTGGTTGAGAAAGGGTTTGAAAACCAGATTCTTATCAGCGGTGATACAGCTAGAAAAACTTATTATAAGCATTATGATTATGGCTTGGGTCTGGAATATATTATCGCCAAATGGGTCCCTCGCTTTATTGATGATGCAAATAGGCAGGGGTATGACGGAGAGGGACTAATTCATAAATTCTTTGTAGAAAACCCGGCTAACTGCTTCACTTTTAAACAATAAAGGGGATGAAAAAATGCACTTTCAAAACGAAAATTCTTTTGAAGTGGAAAAGAAAATTGCTATCTCCCCCATTGCTATTTTGCCAATTGGAGCAGTGGAGGCCCACGGTCCACATCTACCGTTAGGAACAGATAATATATTGGCTGAAAGACTTGCAGAAAAAGTGGCGGCGAGGACCAATGCCTTTGTCTTGCCAACCCTTCCATTTGGACAAATATGGAGCTTGAAGAATTTTCCTGGTAGCATCAACGTAAGCAATGAATCGCTTATTTCTTTTTTAATAGATATTGGCACAAGCTTATATGAACAAGGGTTTAAGATATTTGTGATGCTCAATGGGCACTTAGGAAATGCGGTGGCATTGAAAGAAGCGGCAAGAAAGCTCTACCAGCTGCACCATGACTTCAAAATTTTATATCTGTTTTACCCTGGGACAAGCAAAATAGTAAGTGAGGTAAGAGAGAGTGAGAGTGTACATGGCTCCTACTTTCATGCTTGTGAAATTGAAACGTCCTATATGCTTTATCTTGCAGAAGATTATGTAGACATGAAAAAGGCAATTACCGACATGCCGAATATACCTTTAAGTGCTGACGTAATGCCAACTCCATGGGAAGAATTCACAACCTCAGCGGTACTGGGAGATGCTAAGCTTGCCTCCAAGGAAAAAGGGGAAAAAATAATCTCCATAGCGATTGAAAATATGGTAACCCTGATAGAAGGTGCTATAAATGCCACTCGAACATCTAATTAAACTGCAAGAGGTTGTTTATGTCCCTCATTTTCGGCTATAAGGAACAAAGCCAGCTGTATTCAAATCACAAGGAGGTAGAACTATGCTCCATCAATATTTTGAAAAAGCAAAAGAAATAATTGATCTTGTTGAAAAAGTAGAAGCGGAAAACCTAAAAGTCGCAGCTGAAAAAGTAGCTCATGCCATCCAACAGGGTGGAATCATTCAATTATTTGGCTGTGGACACTCGCATATTCTTACTGAAGAAGTTTTCTACAGAGCAGGCGGCTTAGTGCCTATCAAACCAATTTTCATTGAGCCTCTCATGCTGCATGAAGGAGCTGTCCGATCATCCCAATTGGAAAGACAAAACGACTATGTCCAGCCATTTCTAGAAGACTATCCTATTCATAAAAACGACATTGTATTTGTCATCTCCACTTCAGGGAGAAATCCTGTACCAGTAGATGTGGCAAATACAGCTAGAGATAAAGGAGCTTTTGTTATCGGAATAACCTCTTTGGAGTACTCCCAAAGCCAGCCTTCCCGCCATAAAACCGGGAAGTATCTCTATAACTCGGTCGACTTAGTCATCAACAACCATTCAGTAACAGGAGATGCCATTCTGCAACACGAAAAAGTACCAGTCTCATTCGGCCCGACCTCGACCGTGGTGGGAGCTGTCATCCTAAACGCCATTTTCGCTGAAGCAATCAAGATCATGGCGGAAAACAACACACAACCACCAGTCTTCCTAAGCGGCAACATTGAAGGAGCTGACAGTCATAACCAAACACTTATCGATCAATACAAGGACAAAATCGAGCTGCTTCGGTAGGAGCTTGTCCTTTATGAGTGCAAAAGCCAAGAATGACGCATACCCGCATTCTTGGCTTTTGTGCTTTGTATTAAGTTTAAAAGGCTGCGCTCATCAACAAACGCGCCTTTTCTGCATTCTATCCTCTACATCATCTATGTTGATCTAACAGAATAGTATTACCATCAGGGTCTTCCATTATAAAACTTGCGGGCCCTTCGCTTGTTTCATCTGCTTCTGTCAACATTTTAACACCATTTGCTTTAAGTTGCTTTTGAATTTCACGGATATCGGTGAATGAATCGATATTTTCGGCATTTTGATTCCAGCCTGGATTGAAAGTCAGCATGTTCTTCTCAAACATTCCTTGAAACAGACCAATGACAGTACTTTCATTCTTCATAATGAGCCAATTTTGGATAATGTCCCCGCCAAAGACCTGAAATCCTAAACCTTCGTAAAATGATTTCGACTTATTAATGTCTTTTACACTTAAACTTATAGAGAAAGCGCCTAATTTCATATATCCTCCTCAAAAATAAATGATTTTTTAAAATTTTCAATAATTAAAGTATACACCTAAAAAGAAGTTGGGACAAAAGTATTCTGGTCAAAGGAAATTCAGAATGTGTTTGTATGTGCCAACTTTTCTAGTTGTATGTACTATGCCTTAAATTAATAATCCCTCTAATTACCTTCTCCATTTTTTCTGCCATACACATGAATCCTAAATCTGTTGGGTGAACGCCGTCAACGGTTCCTTCGTTTGTATATTTCCCGAGTATATTGGTGCCGTCGAAAAAGGTGATATGCTGGTCTCCTGCAGCTTGAAGCTGATGAACTAAATTTTTCTGAAATACCAATCGCTTTAAACGTTCTTCCTCCCAATCTGGGTTTGCAAACTCCCGCGCATAAGGGAACTTGGAAACGACCACAATTGGTACGTTCGGATGCTTCTCTCTGTAAATCCGTATAAACTTAGGTAAAGTAGCCATATAAAGCTCGGTACTTTCACAATTTGGTTCATAATCTAGCACAAGGCATGCTGGATTCTCTATCGTGGCAATCACATTTGCTAGACTAGCCTCCCCTTTCCCATTTCCAGAAAAGCCTAGATTTATAAACTCCATATTTATGTTTCTACTAATTATATTGGTATAGGACATTCCGGGTCTGGAAGCACAGCCACCTTGCAAAATGGAAGTTCCGTACAGGATGATTTTCTTTTTACTTTCGTATGGTGGTGGTGCGAAAATGTTTGCGTGTTCATTTAATCCAATGAACACTTCCTCTACACCTTGATAAAGTGGAAAATTCAAAGTTATTTCCAACACATCCTTTTCCTTTCTTTCCAAAAGAGGTAGTTCGTAAGCTTGGAGGGTGTGGTCGTATTTTGTAACATTGATAAAATGTTTTTTTCCTACTGGACCTAAATAACAGTCAAAACCACATTGACCAGATGCTGGCATATGGCTCATATCTGCTTTTGCACGGAGTTTAACTTTAATTGCCACTACAGTCGAATCTGTTTGAAAGCGAATTTGTCCTCCTGATGTGTGGTTTGCTAGCATATCTACAGCTGGGGGGATTTTCCATTCTGGTGATTTGGGTAGCCGTCTGAAGGTTTTCTCTTGATCAAACCATGCGAAACCGTTTATTTCAAAAGGGGTATTTATTGGGTTATGCCATACAATGCGATTGCCATTCATTTCAGAAACTTTCATGTCAGGGTCAAGCTGGGAAACTTGTTCCTTATCATTTGTCATCTTCTCTCTCACTCCTTTAAATTAGTAATTCCTTCGAACTAGTTTACTGAATTTTTAGAATATTAACTTTACAAAAGGACAACTATTTTATATTATGGAGTCATCTTTCAGAAATGTACAGAAAAAAGGAAGATTCCTCCACAAAAAAGTACTAATATACCTTCAATCTATGCCAGATGTCCTCATCGCAGATTCCATTTTACTCAATAATGACAGCGTTTACATTAGAAAAACGCCAACAGGCTTTTTCGATAGGGTCCTATCTCAATTACGTATGGAGGTGAAAACATTCAAACAAAACGAATCTAGCAATCTGTAGCTCTTGCCCATTGAAAATTATGAAAAAGGCAGGTAAAAAGGAATGTGGAAAAAATGGATAAAAGTCTTGTTTGCTCTGACATTAGTACTCTCACTTCTTCCAGTTAGTCAACCTTCTGCTGACGATGATGTCATTGAAGTGGAAGCTGCCCCGGAAGATATTACAATTGATCCAGTAGGGAAAATGAAACAGATTACCTTTATTGATGAAAGCTTTGAAGGAAAAGCAGATTTTATCGGACTCTACACCTCTGAGTTTGCTCGTGAAATACTAGTCAAGCGTTTATGGGTGGCTGTTATCGTGAGCCCGAATAATGAAGTGCTTCGTGTTGTTAGCCCATCTATTAATGGAGAGGTTCCTATTTGGGAGCCAGAGCAAATGGTGGAAATACCAGAAGGTGGATATTTACTATTGGCTCATGATGATTCTTGGGCCAACAAGGATTATCGGAAATTTCTAGCAGCGAATTTTACAGAAGGGGATATAATCAAGCTTAGAAAAAATGGAGAGGTAGTTCCCATCACTGAATTTATGACAGGGGATGGGCTAATTCCCGGCATTAACCTCCATAATGAATCCCTCTACACTGTAACAGAACCAACTACAGAAATCACCGGAAGTATACGCAATTTCGAGCAAGGAGAAACCTATCTTCTACGTGTAAATAACGAGGAGGTTGAAGTTAGCGCGGATGGAACATTTGCTTTCCAATATCCGTTAAGCTCCAAGACAAACTATATCGACTTAACTATATATAAAGACGGAACGCTTCATGCGACAGAATCACTCGTTGTTTTTTATAAGGATTATGTGGAAGAAAAAAAGGACGTTTTTCTATGGGTTGACCAGGCTGCAAATGCTCGGAAATTCCAAAGCTCACAAAGTATATATGACATGCTTGTACTAGCCAAGGATGCTGGTGTGACAGCAATTGCACTAGATGTCAAAGGTGTGGAAGGCTTTGTATCTTACAAAAGGAATGACCTGACAAATAGACCTTATGTAAGTGAAATGACTGCTTCGGCAAGAGCTGGTGCAAACCCTGATCTTGACCTGCTCCAAGAATTCATTACTCATGCTCACAGTCTAGGATTGACTGTTCATGCTGCAGCCAATGTGTTTGCGGAAGGCTCCATTGCCTTTGATGAATATGCGGTTTTGGACGATCATCTTGATTGGGAAGAAAAAATATACCGTCCTGAAGATGGAGGAGAGATTAAACGGTTAAGAGAGAGCCATTATGGGAAAAATGGGGCGCTGGTGGCGTTTGTAAACCCAGCCAATCCGGATGTGGTGGATTATCAGTTAAGGACATTTGAAGAGATTATTAAAAATTATGAAGTGGATGGAGTTATTCTTGATAGAGGGCGTTATGACAACTATTTTGCTGACTTTAGTGATATATCTAAAGCACAATTTGAGGATTTTCTTGCTGAACGTGGAAAGGGACTGACTAGTTGGCCAGCGGATGTTTTTACGTATGACGGAAATAGAAGAGTAGATGGACCGCTGATTAATGAATGGTTTACGTACCGGGCAAGTGTGATTAAAAGCTTTACAAGCCAGTTACGTGAAGTAGTAGACGAATACAATGTTGAAAGTGAAAAGGATATTCAAATATCATCATACGTTGGCTCATGGTATGATTCCTATTACTTGAATGGAGTGAACTGGGCAAGCCCGAACTTTGAGTATAATCCAAGGCTAAAATTCCCTAATGACAGCCTTTATACGGCAGATTATGCCCAATTTGGCTACACGGATGACCTCGACTTTCTAATGATAGGTACGTATCAAAATACAGCCGCTGAGGTTAAGAAATACATTACTCTTGGCAATGTTTTGATGAATGGGGATCTCCCTGTATATGCAAGTATGGCACTTGCAAATCACCAAGAACCAACACTGCAACGGGAAGTATTCCAAGCTGGTTTACAGAACTCTGCAGGCTTGATGATTTTTGACTACTCACAGGCAAACTTTCCGGTAATAAAAGCATCCATCAATGATGAGGAATATGTAAAGGATTACGAAATCGGAATTAGTGATCCAGGCGATATTACCAAACCGATTCACGCTGATTTTTACAATGTCAACCGTAATGAGGATAACATTAACGTCTATTCTGATTCCTTCGGATATTCAACAGGAACGAATAAATGGGGTGTGGAAGCAATTATTGATGAAAATGGAAAAGTGATAAAAATGGTAAACAAGCAGCAGGCAGTGAATTGGAGCTGGGTGAATGTTGAAGATAACAATAGCGTGATTCCAGAAGGTGGATTTGTCATTTCAGCTGCCGATGCTTCCGGGGTCAGGGAAAGAAGGCAGCGGGTAGCAAACGCATACAATGTTGGGGATGATGTCCGAGCAGCTTTATTGCGTGGTTATCTAGATTATGACGGCAAATCATTTACCAGGGATGAAATTACCTTGACTGGAAATGTGCAAGTAGTAGGAACAGGACATGCGACAGTTAAAGTAAATGATGCCATTGTAGAAGTGGGGGGCAATGGAGTATTCTCGACTCCGCTTACTTTGGAACTTGGAGAAAATGACGTGAGAATAATAGTCCTTGTGGATGGTATGGTCACACATGAGAAAACAATAAGTATCGAAAGAGTCGAGCTAGATGTCCTTGAGACAGTGACGGAAGCAAAGGATCTCATCCAAGAGTTTGTAAGTAATAGAGGAATTCGAACTGCACTTGTGACACAGCTGAACAATGCGGAGCGTCACTATCACAAAATGTTGGAGCATAGAAATAACGGAAACGAACAAAAAGCGTTAAAGGAAGAAAAGCTTTACAAAGATTCGGTTAAAAAAGTAATACAGCAGCTTGATAAACATGCAGGTAAACATGTGGAAGAAGAACATGCTAGAGAAATCATAGAGCTTTTAGAGAATCTTCTCTAAAAGCTACTTATAGGCATCCAGGTTTGCTAACTGTGGATGCCTTTTATTTTGTTAATTTTCAGAATAAACTAAATAAATACTTTACAAAAGATTTGTGGGCACTTATTATGGAGGTATACTCCAATAAAAATATAAAATTTAGGAGGATAATTCCACCAGTAAGATGGAATTCCTTACTAGGAGGCGATATTTTTGCCCAATAACTCCTATATGGACGGTTTTTATAAGTTTTGCTTAATGTTTGCAAGGCTTGCGTATGTGAATATACTGTGGATATTTTTTATTCTACTAGGTTTAGGAATTTTCGGTTTTTTTCCTTCAACGGTTGCGATGTTTACTCTAATTAGGCAATGGGTGCAAGGTAATGTGGATGAGCCTGTCTTCCGTACATTTTGGAACACCTATAAAAGGGAATTCGTAAAGACGAACCTCATAGGCATCACCTATTATGCAGCAGGTCTAATCCTTTATATTGATATTCTTTACTTTTCGTCCCCCCACACCATTTTTTTACTTTTTCTTTACTACTTCTTTTGGGTTTTAACTGGTATTTACCTACTTCTCGGTATTTTTCTCTTCCCAGTCTATGTTCATTACCAATTAAAATGGTGGCAGTATTTCAGATCTACACTTTTGATAATGCTTATGAATCCACTTGTAGTCGTGTCGTTTCTCTTGGTATTAGGAGGAGCAGGAATCCTTTTGAGGGCAATTCCAGGTCTTATCCCCTTATTCTCTGGTAGTGCAATAACCTATATTCTTATGCTTATTAGTTATCGGACTTTTTCTAAAATGGAAGCGCTTACTGATTCCTCGTCGGCCAGCACCCTTCGGACGGTGGATTAGCATATTTGTTTTAAAAGTAGTCTCACTATATAACAGGATGTGAAAAAATGGCATATAAAGATTTCTTCAACAAAATAAAAGGAGAATTAATTGTCTCTTGCCAAGCACTCCCTGAGGAACCTCTTCATGGTCCAGAAACGATGGCAAAAATGGCACTTGCAGCAAAAATTGGCGGGGCAAAGGCAATTAGGGCAAACGGGGTAGTGGACATTCTTGCGATTAAAGCAGCCACAAGCCTCCCAGTTATCGGATTAATTAAACAAGAATACACTAATTCTCCAGTTTACATCACACCAACAAAAAAAGAATTACAAGCATTGATGGATGCAAAAGTAGAGGTGATAGCACTGGATGCAACTAGTCAATCTCGACCAAATAGAGAGGCACTCGGTGAGATGATTGCATACATACGAGACCACAGCAATTGTTTGATAATGGGAGATGTGTCAAATTTTGAAGAAGGGATAGCGGCTGCGTGGGCCGGTGTAGATATGATTTCTACTACATTATCAAGCTATACCCCCTATACGAAAAACCGCCTAATCCCGGATTTACCGCTTATTGAGGAATTAGCAAAAGCTAGTAAGGTGCCTGTTATAGCGGAAGGGAATATTAAAACTCCTGATGAAGCTGCTGAGGCACTACGCCTTGGAGCACATGCAGTTGTAGTAGGTACAGCCATTACAAGACCACAAATCGTAACCAAATATTTTCACGATGCGATTAGAAGAACAGCAGTAAAAATTTCAGAAAAGAAAATATAAAAATTAGCAAGGAGGAAGTGAATGTTACGGCATATAGAAGAGACGAGAAGACAGCTGGAATCATATTCTCCGTCCTTGACTAAACAACCTGACCACGATGAATTTTGGGAAAAGACTCTGAAAGAAGTAGGAGGCTGTGCCCTTCATGAAAAAGTGGAGCGAATAAGCTATCCCATTAAACAAATCAACGCCTATGATGTGAGCTATCACGGCTTTGACGATACACCCATAAAAGCTTTTTACATTACTCCTGCAAAAATAGAGGAGAGGGTGCCGTGTATCATCATTTTTCATGGTTATGCAGGACATAAAAATTCTGTTTCTCACTATATGAAATGGCTGATTCAAGGCTATGCGGTGTTAGCTGTCGATTGTCGTGGCCAAGGTAGGACGGGGGATTACTCTCGGTACACTTCTGACGAGATGGGGACATGGGTAACAAAAGGAATACTTGATAAGGAAGAGTATTATTATCGAAAAGTATTTATGGACGGGGTAAAGGCAATTGATTTCGTCTGTAATAGGGAGGAAGTCGATAAAGAACGGATCGCTCTAATGGGAGCAAGTATGGGTGGTGGAATCGCTCTTGCTGTTGCCGCACTTGACGATCGTCCGAAACTAGCGGTGGCTGATGTTCCCAACCTGTGTGATATTCCTCTTGCCATGAAGCTAAAATTTGAAGGATCCCTTACGGTGGTGGAACAATTTCTACATCGGCATCCTGAGAATATAGAAAAGGTCTACACTACGCTCACATACTTTGATAATTTAAATCTTTGCGAACGTATCAAGTGCCGAGTAAGAATGACGGTGGGTCTTAAAGACCTGATTTGCCCTCCGATGTCCATTTTCGGGGTTTATAACTCAATTAAAGCACCAAAATCAATAGAGGTATTTCCTTTTTCGGGTCATGATATGGCAATTATCGAGCATCTTGACAAGACACTAGCTTACGTAAATGAGCATTTATAAGCAATCAATCACGATACAGGATGTCAGACTAAATAGAAGGTGGAAAATTTAAATGAGCAGAGTAAATTATCCGATGAATCCAGATGTAATGATAACTAGTATTTTTCAGTCTTTGACAAAATCAGAGCAGAAAGTAGCAGAGGTGGTGAGAAACCGTCTAAAGGAGGCTGTTTATTGGTCTGTTTCAGATTTATCCGAACACGCTGGGGTAGGAGAAACAACCGTTATTCGTTTTTGCAGAAAGCTTGGTTATCGCGGGTATCAGGATTTCAAGCTGGCAGTTGCACAAAATGGTACCGAATCCACCATACAAGAATATGGCGAGGTTCAGGACGATGACAGCATGTTTCTATTGGCTCAAAAGGTAACAGCCGAAAACAAGGCAACCTTACAGAATACGGTAAGTTTGGTGCATCCCGAATCAATGGAGGAAGCAGCCAATAAAATTATTGTTGCCAATAAAATATATTTGTTTGGAGTTGGGGCATCAGGAATTATGGCCCAGCAAGCACAATATAGGTTTATGCGTTTAGGATATCATGCGGAATGTGCTTCCGACTCCCATGTTATTGCGATGAATTGTTCCCTTGTAAGAAAGGGTGATGTGGTCATCGGCCTTTCTACTTCGGGAAGTACGAAGGATCTCGTGGATGCCATAGCAATAGCGAAATCAAATGGGGCTTATATTATTTGTATTACTAATCATATGAAATCTCCAGTAACCAAGCATGGAGATGTGGCACTGTTGACATCAGGAGTAGAAGATCCACTCCACGGCGGAGCTTTTTCATCACTTATTTCACAGATGCATGTTTTAGATATGCTCACTAGATACATTGAACGACAACAAAAAGATAAGTCTCTGCTGGCACTCCAAAAAACAGCAAAAGCTGTATCGGATAAATTGTATTAGGAGGCCCTGTATGAAAAACAAGGAACTTTCTGCAGACATTATCATTATTGGTGGAAGTACAGGTGGAGTTTCCGCAGCCTTAGCTGCTGCAAAATCTGGTTGTCGCGTCATTTTGACAGAGGAAACGAGATGGATTGGTGGCCAGTTAACCAATCAAGCTGTCCCCCCAGATGAACATCGTTGGATTGAACAGTTCGGCTGTACAAGAAGTTATAGAACGTATCGCAATAAAGTTAGAAACTATTATTTCTCTCACTTACCCTTAAATGATAAAGCGAGAGCGATGCCGCACTTCAATCCTGGGAATGCCATCGTCAGCAGAATTTCTCATGAACCGCGTGTGTCATTAGCCGTACTTCTTGAAATGCTGGCACCTTATATACATAGCGGGAAAGTAATCGTCTTAACCGAAACAAAAGCGTTGTCAGCGGAAGCTGATGGGGATGAGATCAGGATGGTGGTAGCCGAAAATCTCCAAACGAAGCAAAAATACACCCTTTCGGCACCATTTTTCCTTGATGCGACAGATTGCGGAGACTTACTTCCTCTTGCAGGAGTGGAATATGTGACAGGGGCGGAATCACAACAAGAAACAGGGGAGCCTCATGCGAAACAAGGAAACGCGGATCCTTTGGATATGCAGGCCATTACTCATTGCTTTGCACTGGATTATATAGAAGGTGAGGATTTTACCATTGAAAAGCCAGAGCGCTACGATTTTTGGGAAAACTATCAGGCTGAATTTTGGCCAACTAAACAGTTGGATTGGACCGCTGTCAATCCTATCACACTCGAACCAAATACTTATGGTTTTTTTCAGGAAAAAGGAAAATTCTCGTTATGGGAGTATCGAAGATTAATAGATAAATCATTGTTCAAAGACAACCTTTATGAAGGGGACATTTCATTAATCAATTGGCCGCAAAATGATTACTGGCTTGGTCCTATTATCGATGTGAGTGAGGAGGAACGACGGACCCATCTAGAAGGGGCAAAACAGCTTAGTCTATCCCTCCTTTATTGGATGCAAACGGAGGCACCTAGACCAGATGGGAAAGAGGGTTACCCTGGACTCCGTCTTCGTCCAGATGTTGTAGGAACAGAGGATGGCCTGGCTATGTATCCTTACATTCGTGAATCACGAAGAATTAAAGCGGAATTCACCGTATTGGAACAGCATATAAGCACAGCAGTACGTGGAGAACATGGTGCAGAAAGGTTCTTAGACTCTGTAGGAATTGGCTGTTATCGAATAGATCTACATCCAAGCACAGGTGGGAAGAGTTTTGTGGATATCTCTAGTCTTCCTTTTCAAATACCACTTGGAAGCCTTATCCCAGTTAGGGTAAACAATCTGCTACCTGCCTCAAAAAATTTAGGTGTTACCCATATCACTAATGGCTGTTATCGGCTTCATCCAGTCGAATGGAACATTGGCGAGGCTAGTGGGTTTCTGGCCGCTTACTGCATACAAAAAGGGTATACTCCGCGCCAAGTCCGTAATAGCGAAAGGTTACTGCAGGATTTCCAGCAGCTTCTTGTAAAAGAAGGGGTCGAGCTTTCCTGGCCAGTCACTCATTCTGTTTAGGTGGTTATTTTCTTGGCAAGAAAGGAGGTTCTTAATCATGTCAAATGACACCATACTAGAAACGACAAAGCAAACAAATTTCGAGAAGAAGGTAAACCCAAAAGTAAAACCTAAAAATGTGTTTCTCAAGTATTGGGATCTGTATCTGTTGATGATTCCAGGAATATTATTTTTTATCATTTATAAGTACGTCCCGATGTGGGGAATTGTTATTGCATTTCAGGACTACAGTGTTTTTGCTGGTATCCAAGGTAGTGAATGGGTTGGTTTCAAGCATTTTGAAAGGATGTTTCAGTCAGAGGAATTCTACCGAATATTCTCCAACACCTTATTAATCAGCCTATACAAGCTATTCTGGGGATTTCCTGCCCCAATTATTGTTGCACTTATGTTAAATGAATTGAGAAATATGATGTATAAACGCACCGTCCAAACTATCATCTATATGCCTCACTTTTTGTCTTGGGTCATTGTCGGTGGAATTATGATGAATCTGCTAGGACCTTCAACCGGAATTGTGAACACATTTATTCAGTTCCTTGGATTTGAACCTATCTATTTTATCGCTGATGATAGCTGGTTCCGTACAGTTTTAGTAACTAGTGATCTTTGGAAAAGTGTAGGTTGGGGAACGATTCTATACTTAGCGGCGCTTGCAGGTATAAACCCTCAGCTATATGAGGCCGCTACGGTAGATGGAGCAAGCAAATGGCAACAGACATGGCATATTACGCTTCCTAGTCTCCTACCAACCATCGTCATTCTATTTATCCTTCAGATGGGAAATATTCTTGAAGTTGGATTTGAGCAAGTGTTCATTTTGCTAAACCCACTTGTTTACAATGTGGGAGATGTTTTTGAAACCTATGTGTACCGTGTCGGTGTCACACAGGGGCAATTCAGCTATACAACGGCTGTCGGACTTTTTAAATCAGTGATTGCCTTAATCCTAGTTGTTGCTGCAAATAAAATCGCAAAAAAACTGGGACAAAACGGCATATGGTAAGGAGGTGCCTGGAATGGCAGTAATGCAAACTAAAGGAGAAAAGGCTTTTTCCATCTTTAACTATCTGATTCTGGGTGGCTTTGCACTATTATGTCTTTTTCCCTTTCTACATGTAATCGCCCAGTCCTTGAGCAGCCAGCGGGCAATCGTTTCGGGGGAGGTCATTTTCCTTCCAATTGAAACAACCTTTCTGGCATATAAAGAGGTTTTTATGGATCAGCACTTTCTCCGCGCATTTGGAGTAAGTGTGGCAAGAACGGTTGTGGGGACTTTTATTAACGTATTTCTCACTTGCCTAATGGCCTATCCATTATCTAAAACCTATATCAAAGGAAGAGGTATCATTTTGTTTATGGTCGTTTTCACGATGCTCTTCAGTGGTGGGATGATACCTACATATCTCGTGGTGAGGGAAACAGGATTGTTAAATACATTTTGGGCATATATCATTCCCACTGCCATCAGTGCATTTAATTTAATTATTGTTAAAAATTTCTTTCAAAGCGTACCAGCAGAACTGGAGGAATCCGCAAAGATGGATGGTGCCTCCAATATTGGCATTCTGTTTAAAATAGTAATACCACTATCGATGCCTGTTATCGCAACAATCGGTCTATTTCATGCAGTTTTTCATTGGAATTCATTTTTTGATGCAGTACTCTATATCAATGATCGAAGCTTGTATCCGCTTCAGGTGTACCTGCGTGAACTCATTCAGTTTGACCAATCTGAAATCAATCTCCGGGATAATTTTGAACAACAATTATTGGCAAACGAATCGTTGAAAGCAGCTGCCTTGATATCAAGCACGATTCCAATATTGATTGTTTATCCATTTTTGCAGAAGTATTTTGTCAAAGGAGTCATGCTTGGTTCTGTAAAAGGCTAATAGTTTGCTTACGGAATATGAACACTTTTAATTGGCCCTTTTCGCAAGGAGAGCCAAACCTTCAGCCACCGTTATTATTTTGCGAAGAGGTCTTTTAATAAAACTAGATTAATGGGGGGATAAGGAAGATGCCAATATAAAATAGCATATTACTGGATGGTGCGTCGTTCCTAGGAAGAAAAGATCCTGATAGCCTAACTAAATTTCCAAAGGGGGAAACGATTCATGAAGGGGTTTGAAAGAACAAAGAAATGGTTGCTTGTAGGTTCTGCAGCAGCGATGCTATTTGCCGCTGCTTGTTCCAAGGAGTCAAGTAGTGAAGAGGCAGAGGATTTGGAAGGTGCAGAAATCGAAATCGTTGTTAACAACTATGGCCGAAATTTCCCTAGTGATATGGATGAAAATAAAAATCCATATTTAGATTACATTGAAGAAAACACAGGAATAGATGTAACGGTTCAGGTTCCGCCTGCAGAAGGGTATATGGAGCGCTTGAATGTCTTGATGGCAAGTAATGATTTACCGGATATGATTTATAGTCCTGATGCCACTTGGTTCGTGAACTATGTTAATCAGCAAGCGTTAACACCTCTAACAGAAATTGTTGAACAGTATGGGCAAAATTTGAAAAAATTAATTCCAGAAGAGGCATGGGCGGCAGTTACGGTGGATGGTGAGATTTATGCTATACCTCATATCCTTCAAGAAAAAGGGTCCGAAATTGTGTATGTGCGTCAAGACTGGTTGGATGAATTAGGGCTAGAAAAGCCAGAGACTCTTGAGGAATATGTAAATGTATTAAGAGAATTTAAAGAACAAAAGAATAATGCAGGCTTTATCATGACAGATGCACTTGGACGTATTTCTCCAATCCTTGGTGCGTTTGGTATCCAGCGTAATCAATGGGTGGAAAGGGATGGCGAACTTATTTATTCAAGTACAGCTCCTGAAATGAAGGAAGCATTGGAATTCCTAGCAGAATTGTACGATGAAGGACTACTTGACAAGGAGTTCCCATCCAATAGCTTACAAGTTCTAGGTGAAAAAGTAGCAAATGATCGAGTCGGTTTGTTTACTGCTGCTTGGTGGGATACTCGTGGTCCAATATTGACAAACCAACAAAACAATCCTGATGCAAAATGGGAAGCATTGGAATACCCAGTAGGTCCTAATGGACATTCAGGTACGTCAGGAAGCGCGCTAGTTCGTGGCTACAATGCTGTACCTGTAACAAGTGACAATGCAGCAGCTGTCGTAAAGTATTTAGATTTCATTGTGTCAGATGGATTCCGCGATATTTTCTTAGGTTTTGAAAATGATGTTTGGAGCATACAGGATGGAGTGGCAACCACAGATTTCGAAAAGCATAATGAGCACCTCTATCGTCAAATGTATACGACAGTTGAGCCTTTGGATCCAGAAACGACTAAGATTAGACTAGATTCTCTCGGGCTTGAGTTCAAGTTGAATGATAATGTAATGAAAATTGCCGACCATGCCATGGTTTCTGAATATAATGGACCTCCAACCCGTGCAAGCGGGCAATATGGCGGGCAACTAAAGTCCATGGAAGATGAAATATTTGCGAACATTATTGCAGGAAATCAGCCTATCAGCGCTTTTGATAATTTTGTTGAGAGATGGTACAAAGAAGGCGGTCAAGAATGGACTGATGAAGTAAACGAATGGTTTGAGGAACAATAATTCATATATCTGGGGAGAGGTTTACCATCAGGTGGCCTGTCCCCCTCCTTTTTAAGAGAGTAGGTGACATAGAATGTCTGAAGCGCTTCAACATGCAAAAGTGTTATGGATAGACTTTATGGCTAATGCTAATTCGCTTATTGATAAAGAGAAACGTGAAACGTACATAATAAATGCCAAAAAAGCAGGCTTTACTCATGTAGTAATAGACGCAAAAACTCCTTATGGTTATGTGACAGGAAAAAGTTCATATGCCCCTCCCATCGGAGAGTGGGAACGCTTTAAAACGTGGAAGGACAAAGATTATGTTTTCATTATGTTGGAGCTAATAAACCATTACGGATTAAAAGCTATTTTGAAACTCGACGTTTTTGGAGAAGGTAAGGTAGGGGATTTTGTTGCTCCACCCATTGCTCCTGACTGGCTAGTAAGCTACCAGCAAAGGGCAATAAAAGATGGGAAGATAACTGCTAAAGAAAGGGAGCATTCGATATTTGTAAATCCGGAATTGGAAATAGTTCAAAAATACGAGCTTAATATTATGCGAGAATTTATTAAGAACTATGGTCGATTTTTGGATGCTGTCATTTTAGATCGATGCCGCTATCCAAAGGATGGAGCAGAGTTCATGGAAAGAACAAGCCTTGAGTATAAAAATGAGGTAAAGAAAAGAGCACAAACCATCTATGATTTTGTTCTAAAAGCGAAGCAGATAGTGAAGAATTCCCAACCTGTAAAAGAGCTTAACTTTGGTGTGTATGTCGGCTCTTGGTATCCTGATTTTCATCTAGAGGGAGTAAATTGGGCAAGTAAGGAGTATTTGGCAGATTACGATTGGGTCATTCAAGGATATGAGCAAACAGGGTATGCACAAGAGCTGGATTTTATTATGACAGGCTGTTATTATCCAGATGTTTATAGAAAAGAAGCACTCCAAAAAGGACTAGAAGAGTGGAAAAGCGTAGAAGGTGCCATAGATTTAAGCAATAAAGTAACGATGGGGGAAACACAGATCATCCCTTCCATCTTCCTACATGATTACAAGCAGAATGAAAAACAGTTTCTGTCGGCAATGGAGATGTGTGGTAGGAAAAATGGTAGCTTCATGTTATTTGATGCAGTATATCTTGAAATGTATGATTGGTGGAAATTAGTAAAATAAAGATAGGGGGATACCTGATGAAGAAAGTCATCTACCTTCCATTGGATGAGAGGCCATGTAATCTACGTTATCCAAAGATGCTTGCTGATATGACGGATATGACGATGGTAGTTCCAAACAAGGATATTCTTGGAAATATGAAAGTAGCAGCAAAGGTTTCCGCGCTTCATGATTGGTTGCGTGAGGAAGCTTTTACAGCAAATTATTTAATCGTCTCCATTGATATGCTTCTTTACGGAGGGATTGTACCTTCCAGATTGCATAAACTTTCAATGGAACAGTGTATGGAGAGGCTGGCCATATTGCAAGAATTGAAGTCTCAGAATCCGAATTTGAAAATATATGGATACAGCCTGATTATGCGTGTCCCTGCCTATAACAGTAGTGAAGAAGAACCAGATTACTATGAAGAGATAGGTGAAAAAATATATCGCCTTGGCTGGCTGACAGATAAGAAGGAACAAAACCTAGCAACTGAGTCCGAGCTGAAAGAATTCGTCCAAATTACTGAATCCCTATCGGACGAAGTGAAAAATGATTATTTCTCAAGAAGAATGAAAAACTTTTCTGTGACAAAACAAGCACTCCAAATGGTGGAGGATAACACCATTGAGTATTTGATCATTCCACTAGATGACAATTCTGAGTATGGATTCACAGCGATCGAACAACGACAATTGGTGATAGAGGTCGACACCCGTAGTCTTTTGGACCAGGTGGCCATTTATCCAGGTGCGGATGAAATAGGCTGTACTCTTTTTTCAAGAGTTTTCTGTGTTGAGCATAATTATACGCCAGAAATTTCTGTAAGATATTCCTCCACCAATGGCCCATTTATTATTCCCCGCTATGAAGACCGGAGTCTTTCTGAGAGCATTAAATCACATATTACGGCAGCTGGTGGAGTAATTGTAGCTGATGAAAAAGAGAACGATGTGCTTCTGATGGTCCATGCTTCTGCAGTCGGTCAAAAACATATGGCTGAATCTAGCCACCCACTTGAATCCAGGCACAGGACCTATTCCTCAGAGGTGAATATTAGGGAGTTTGCACAGGCAATGAAACATTTCATAGCGAAAGGTAGAAATGTTGCATTGGCGGATGTTGCGATATGTAATGGTGGTGATCATTCGTTACTGCAGCTATTGGAAAAGCAGGGGACATTGTACGAAATAATGGCCTATGCAGGCTGGAACACGAACGGAAATACGATGGGAACGGTTGTCTCTCATGCCATCATATCTTCTTTTTATAAAAAAGATTCACCATTGCCTCCGTTACATACACGATTAAGTCGCGCTTTTTTTTATGCAAGACTAGTGGAGGATTGGGGGTACCAGTCCATTGTCCGAAAGTATATATCCTATCAGCTACTTCCAGAATTGGGATTGACGCCAAGGTTTCTTCAGAATCAGGTACCACAAATAACGGAAAAGGTCAGTACTTTGTTAAATAGCTTTGTAAAAAAGAATCTGACCAAGGTTCCTGAAGGGAAAATAATGCTAGAAGAAATCCATCTCCCATGGAGAAGAGTGTTTGAAGTAGGATTTACCATTAGCGTGAAAGATGGTGAAGTAAGGTCGTTAAATCTATCGGAGAAGGAGAGAGAGAATTGAACACTTCCACATGGTCACTTAAAGAAAAAATCGGACAGATGTTTATCATTGCTTTTGGTGGAGAATCGATGACGACAGAGCTTGAACGGGCCATAGTCGAATGGAATGTTGGCGGGGTTATTCTTTTTCAGCGAAATTTGAAGGATACACGAAAAGTATTGGGACTTAATCAATCAATACAGGAAGTGGCAAAAGAAAATGGTAACCCCCCTTTATGGATAGGCATAGATCAAGAAGGAGGAGGGATTTCCTATCTCTGGGATGGAATGGTGTTATCCCCTGGAAACATGCTGATTGGAGCTACTAATAGTGAAAAAAATGCTTTTGATGCAGCGTATATTATGGGGAAGCAACTAAGGGAGCTTGGCTTTAACATGAATTATGCGCCAGATATAGATATTAATAATAACCCGAAAAATCCAGTGATTGGTACTCGATCATTTGGTGAAGATCCACATAAAGTAAGTCGTTTTGGTCAAGAAATGATTAAAGGCTATCATAAAGCCGGAATTCTTGCTGTTGGAAAGCATTTTCCCGGACACGGAGATACCGAGCTGGATTCTCATTTAAGTATTCCGAAAGTGGATAAAACTTTCGACGAACTGGATAATTTTGAATTATTACCTTTTAGAGAAAATATTGAAGCGGGAATGGAAGCAATTATGACTGGACATATCCTTTTTCCAAAACTAGATTCAGAGTATCCTGCAACTTTGAGTTCTTTCTTTTTAACTGAATTACTGCGAGAAAAGTATCAATTCAATGGCCTTATATTGACAGATTCCATGGAAATGCATGCAATCTCTAAGTTTTTTGGTAGAGAAACAGGGAGCGTAAAAGCAGTGCAAGCAGGGGCAGATATTATTTTGGCATGTGGAAGGGATGTTGCCGCGCAGGAGAAAATGGTGGCGGCAGTGGAACAGGCCGTTCAAAGTGGTGAAATAAAGGAAGAGAAAATAAATGAAGTTGTTCAGAGAATCCTCACTGTCAAAAAGAAATGGATACCTAATAGTGAGATACCAACGATCGATGTCGATACTCTTCGTGAGGATTCCTACTTTGAAACAATGAAAAGTATCGCAATAGAAGGAATTACCCTTTATTCCGATCTGCTTGACTTACTACCTTTCCCTCCTTCTGAAAAAGTAAAAGTGATAAGTCAAAGAACCTATAATGATGAAAATTATGTAGGAGATCGTAAAGCTATTGTTCACCAAGTCTTTCATTCTAACCAGTATGATGTTTTCTATTTAGAGGAGTCTGAACCAACTGATCAGGAAATACGTGACCTGCATTACTCCATAAAAGAGGAACAATATGTTCTTTTACTAATAAATGAACGGAGAACACTCTCTTCTTCTTGGAGTAATTTATTTCGTACATTGTTTCAAAAAACGAAGAAGATTGTCGTTGTCTCTCTATGGAATCCACAAATATTGGTGGAGCTGCCTAAAGAATTGGGAACTTATATTATGACTTACAGCAATACAAATGAAGTAATGAAAGCATTGAAGGATTTGTTGGAAGGAACTAATGCTTTCAAAGGAAAATCCCCTGTAGAGCTCCTTAGTCCATCTAGAATAAATCAGAGAGAACTTCTTTGATGGAGTATAGTATTGGTGTCGACATTGGTGGTACGAAAATAGCTGCAGGGGTAGTAAAAACGGATGGAGAAGTAGTATTCAAAAAAATAGTAGAGACTCCTAGGATAGGAAGAAAAGAAATTCTACAAGTATTGAGAAATATATTGGAAGAACTGATGGCATGGGCAAATGATAATGGAATTATTCTAAAGAGCATTGGTATTGGAACCGCTGGTCAGGTTGATTATAATCATGGCATTGTTCTATCAGGAACAACTAATATACAAGATTGGAATAATATCCCTTTGCGCCAAACAATAATGGAGTACACCGATCTGCCTGTTTTTCTTGATAATGATGTCAATGTTCTCACCATTTCTGAACATCTTTTCGGAGCTGCAAAGGGATATGGAAATGTCATCTGTCTAGCACTGGGAACTGGTGTGGGTGGTGGCGTCCTTGTAAATGGGACGCTATTAAGAGGGGAATGGGGAGGAGCAGCAGAACTCGGCCATACCTCCCTTAATATCTACGGAGAACTATGCAATTGTGGGATGAGAGGATGCCTAGAAACATACGCTTCCGGGACATGGATCGCCAAGAGAATGCAGCGCCTTTATGTATCACAAGGAAAGCATAATGATAGAATAAGCGCTCAGGACGTCTTCCGATTATATATGGAAGGCAATCCAAACGCAGCGGAGGTTATTCAACTCATGACCAAAGGGCTGTCTTACGGAATTGTCAATTTCATTCACACCTTTAATCCACAACTCATACTACTCGGAGGTGGAGTTATGACGGACGGGCATTGGATTATCCCTCTCCTCCAGAAAGAAATAAACAAAATTGGCTTACAATCCCTCGTTAGCCATGTGGAAATAAAACAATCTCAACTAAGCGCCAACAGCGGTTTAATTGGTGCAGCAATGCTTAAGGAAAGTATTTGAGATAGACTGGAGCTGTTAAAAGGATTTTCATGAACAAAAGTGATAAGGGCGTAATAATGTAGAGATTCCTGTGGAAATGGTTTTCATAAAAGCGATGACGACCCGAAAAACAGGAAAATCGATATAAATGGGCCATCACAATGTATATGCAATAAATATGAATACAATCTCGATAATAATCAAACATTACTAAAGCCCATTCAGAAAGCTTAATCCTTACTGAATGGGCTTTAGTAATGTTTATAATTTGATAGTTAGCTTGATTTTTCGTCTATCTCTAAGGAAAATGGAAAAAGAATAGCTAATTTTAATAGTGAGTGATCTGACAAATAAGAAGGAAGCAGAAGACTCGTTCTAGCTTCCTCCAAAGGAGTATATTACTGATGAAGCTTACAAGTGATGTAGCGTCAATGATCGTTAAACGACTAAAAGCAACGATAGGTCACCATATAAACATTATGGATGAAAAGGGCATGGTAATAGCAAGCTCAGATGAAGAGCGGGTGAATACTATTCATACCGGGGCTATAGAGGTATTGCAGTCGAAGAAAGAACGAATTATTGAAGAACAACTACCTTTGCTGCCTGGTACAAGACCTGGAGTCAATTTACCGATAGAATTTCTTGATGAAATAATTGGAGTTGTCGGCATAACAGGGAATCCTAAAGAGCTATTGCAGCTCGCACAAATGACAAAGATTACAGTGGAGCTAATCATTCAGCAGGATTATTTGAAAAAGCATGCATTTTTTGAACAGCAGCTAATGCACTCATGGATTATGGAGCTGATTAGTACAAACGATCTTAATGAGGAAAAATTGACGAAAGAAGCGAAGCATTTTCTGCAAATTGACTTAAAAATAGCATATACGGTTCTTGTGCTTGAGGTATTTACACTGTCTTCTATAAACGATGATTTATGGGCAATTAATGAAAAAAAGGAAGCAATTCTTTCCGCTCTTCCCTTAACCAAAATGGACATTTCATTTGCTAGCTTCACAAATGAGGAGCTACTAGTGGTCGGGATACCATCGGATGAATTATCTGTGGCAAACGATTTTTATCGTTTATTAAAGGGTTTAAATGCTAAGTTGTTTTCCACCTTAAAGATAGGAGTTGGCAATAGCAAGATTGGTCTTATTGGCATACGTGAATCTTATAAGGAAGCAAGACAGTGTGTGCATTTAATGAATAAATTCTCAACTGATAAAACGATCTCCCAAATTCAATCGTGGGGGTTAATTCGCCTTTTAGATGAAATAAAACCATCTGTTAGAGAAGAATTTTTGGCTCAATATCAAGTGGGAAATTTACCACTACATTTAAGGGAGACATTAGAGGCATTGATAGAAAACAATCACAACATAAATGATACCTCGAAAAAACTGCATATCCACCGTAATACTCTCCATTATCGACTAGAAAATATTGAGCAATTGACTGGCCTTCATCCTAAAACAATGAACGGGTTAGCGCTATTACATATTTTACTTATTTTTGATAAGCTTAGAGAAACGTTCTAGGCTTTTTTTGTGCATTTGCACAAAAGTAAGTGTCGAATTTCCTGCAAGTTTAGCTGGATATCTAATGTTTTTATTTTCAGAATATTATTAAATATTTATATAGTATAAATAAGAGAAAAGGTGTTGTACAAACAAATGAAAATTATCATCGCTCCCGATTCTTTTAAAGGAAGTTTAACCTCCATGGAAGCTGGAACCATTATTAAAAATGCTTTTCAAAAAGTATTCCCACAGGCAGCTATCGAAGTGGTTCCCATGGCTGATGGTGGGGAAGGAACCTTAGATACGCTTTTATTTTCAACAAAAGGTAAGCGTTTACAAAAAGAGGTGAAGGGACCCTTAGGTGAACCTGTACCTGTAGAATACGGAATATTAGGGGATGAGGAAACAGTTCTAATTGAAATGGCTAAAATCTCTGGATTGCCCATGGTGGAAGAGAGCAAACGCAATCCATTGAATACAACTACCTATGGAATTGGGGAAGTAATCTTAGATGCGATTAATCAAGGTTATCGAAAGTTTTTAATCGGTTTAGGAGGAAGTGCAACAAATGATGGGGGCCTAGGTATGCTGCAAGCTCTTGGTGCAACCTTTCAAGATGAAGCAGGAAAAAAAGTACCTCCTTTTGGCTCAGCAGTTGGAGAAGTGGCAAGTGTGGATTTCTCCACGATACATCCACAAGTGAAGGAGTGTCAATTTGATATTGCAAGTGATGTGGAAAATCCCCTGTGTGGAGAGATTGGAGCATCTGCTGTTTTTGGTCCGCAAAAGGGTGCAGATGAGAAAATGGTGGAGATGCTGGATGCTTCATTAAGTAAGTATGGGGCACTAATCGAACAGCACTTGGGTAAAACTTTTCAAAACATGAAAGGAGCTGGTGCTGCTGGCGGATTAGGTTTTGCATTTTTATCCATAGGTGGAACCATTCTGTCCGGATCTAAATTAATCGCAGAAGCAGCCAACCTACATCAAGATATTCCTCATGCAGATTTAATCATCACAGGGGAAGGCCAAAGTGATTTTCAAACGCTTTACGGAAAAATACCTGGATATATTGGGCAACTTGCATCGGAAAATAATATTCCAGCAATGCTTATTTCAGGTAGCTTAGGAGATGGGTACGAGAAGCTATACGAATATTTCACAAGCTGTGATTCAATTGCAACTGGTCCCATGTCGATTGAAGACTGCATCTTACATGCAGAAAATCTTTTGTATAAAAAAGCATACAATCTTGCAAAAATTATTCATTTGCATTCAAAGGGGGATTAACCAATGGAAGGGCCATTATTATTTTTAATATTATTTCTTGGCGTTGTATTTATCGTATTTTGTACAGCAAAATTAAAACTAAATCCGTTTTTGTCTTTATTATTTGCTGCTTTTCTCGTTGGTATTTTTGCAGGTCTACCTATAAATGAAGTGGTAGATGCTGTTAACGGCGGGTTTGGAGGATTAATGAGTAGTATCGGGATTGTCATCGTGGCAGGTACTATCATTGGAACAGTTCTAGAGAAATCTGGGGCTGCTTTAAGAATGGCAGAAGTAGTGCTTCGAATTGTCGGCCAAAAACGCCCACAGTTGGCCATGTCGATGATAGGTGCAATTGTAAGTATTCCGGTATTTTGTGACTCTGGATATATTATACTATCAAGCTTGAAAAAGACGTTAGCAAAAAGAGCAAAGGTAGCACTTGCATCAATGTCAGTAGCTTTGGCAACAGGGCTTTATGCTACACATACGTTGGTTCCGCCAACACCAGGACCGATTGCGGCTGCAGGTAACATTGGAGCAAGTAATTACTTAGGCACAATCATTTTAATCGGTTTATTAGTTTGTATTCCAACTATAATCGTTGGATATATTTGGGCAGTAAAAGTAGGTTCTAAGATTCGTATTAAAGGTGAAGATGATCTTGAGCTAAACTATGAAGACGTAGTGAAGTCATTTGGGGAGCTTCCGAGCACAGCGAAATCCTTTACCCCAATTTTACTTCCGATAGGGTTAATTGCTGCAGGTACAATTGCTAGTTTCGTAAATATTGAAGGACCATTAGCAAGTACTTTAGCATTCTTAGGTTCTCCTGTAGTAGCTCTTCTAATTGGGGTATTAGCATCCTTCTTCCTTATGCCAAAATGGAATGAAGAAACCCTTACTGGCTGGGTAGGAGAAGGGATGAAAAGCTCGACAAATATTCTTCTTATTACCGGTGCGGGTGGAGCATTTGGCTTTGTCATTAGAGCAACACCAGTAACAGATCAAATTCAAAGCTTTGTAGATGGTGGAGTGCTAACAGGTGCATTATTTTTACTAGTTCCTTTCCTAATTGCAGCTGCCTTGAAAACAGCTCAAGGATCTACCACGACATCTATGGTTATTACCTCAGCCCTTTTTGCACCATTACTACCGCAATTAGGAATTGAAGGTGCAATTCCACTAGCTTTAGTAGTAATGTCCATCGGTGCAGGTGGGATGGTAGTAAGTCATGTCAATGACAGCTATTTCTGGGTCGTTAAAGAATTCAGTGGGATGGAAGTCACGGATGCCTACAAAGCTCAAACGATGGCAACACTTGTCCAAGGTGTAACTGCTATCACTTTTACCCTACTCCTTTGGGTATTGCTGGTGTGAAAATTACGCGTCCAAAAATAAATTGCTTGGAAGAAAACCTATTTTTACGGTTTTCTTTCAAGCATTTTTTATAATAAAAGTATAATTCTTTAAAAAGAACATGGTATAATAAGGAAAAATATGGGGGTGGAATGTGAAAAGAGAGGTACGTCTCACAGAGAAGTTGTTATTGGCGGGATTTAGTTTCATTTTGATTTTTATGATAGTGCAGGATTGGGTCCCATTAGGTTCACTGAATGATGTTTACGCCATTGCTGAGGATCGTACAACTGGGGAATTAATCACCGTAACTCTAGTTGGTTTTGTGCAATTTCTAATTTTAACCGGGGTAGTTCTCTATTTTTTAGGGAGAAGATACCCATTTCTAATCAAGCTCTGGTTAATTATCCATCAAATGTTTATCTTTGTAGGAGCACTTTTTGCTTGGTGGATCCCGTACTTCTTTGGTTATGGTGCAGCAGAAAGGGTCGAAAGATATGATCAAATGTTTGGAAATACCCACTCCTTCCTACCACCAATGAATGGCATCGTTCCTAATACACTCCACACTATTTTTCATTTCATTCTTTTCATCTGCATCCTTTTGACCATATATATTAGCATCACAGATTCAAGGAAAAAGAAATCGACGGTGGTAAGTTTAGACCGGTAACTTGTACCTTCAATGGACAAAAACCATCCTTGCTAACATGCGAGTCTCAACAAGCGGTAGGCAGCTGGGGAGATAGTGTTTTTAGGCTACCCCTAAAAAATGTGAACTACACTAGAAGATAAACAATCCCTCACTATGAAAGTCAACTAAAAAAGGTGGACTCTTGTGGGAGTTCACCTTTTCTTTATACTATTGGGTTAATCAATGGAAACAACAGTGCCGTCCCCTTTATTCCTCGGAAGGATCAGAATCTCAACCCGACGGTTTTGGGCTCTCCCTTGCTCGGTAGAATTGGTGGCGACCGGGTAGTATTCACCGAAGCCTTTGGCGCTGAACCAGCGGGGGTCTAAGTTATCGTTTTCTATCACGATTTTCATGAAGTTTACTGCCCTCATAACGCTTAGTTCCCAGTTGGAGGCGAATTGTGAATTGTTTATTGGTACATTATCTGTGTGACCGCTAATGATGATGTTTCTTGGTGGGTTAATTTCTAGTAAGTTCGAAATCTCTCTTGCGATCACCAAATCTTCGTTTCTAACTCGATCACTACCTGAACGGAATAAGACGTTATCACGAATCAAAAGTAATAGTCCTTCATCGGTCAATGTTGTTTCTAACATTTCGTCTAATTCTTTTTCTGCGATATAAGCGTCTATTTTTTCTTGAATGCCTTTTAGTTCTAGCATATCAGATTCTAAATCGTATTCTTCCTCTGTTTCTTCTTGGTCTTCTTTTTCCTCGAAGGTCACTGCGTCATCCTGATTAATAGGATTTGGATATTCGAGAATGCCAGTCCCTTTTGTGAAAACTTCATTAAATACTTCTGAAAGGGCTTGGAACCTTTTGGCATCGATAGAACTCATCGAATATAATACGATAAACAATGCTAAAAGAAGTGTTAGCAAATCGGCGTAAGGAATTAGCCAGCTCTCATCAATATGCTCGTCATGATCGTGCTTTTTTCGACGTCTACTCATTCGCTAACTCATCACTTTCTTCAAGGATTTTCTTTCTCTCGTTCGCAGGTAAGTAAGAGCCAAGCTTCCTTTCAATAACTCGTGGTGATTCGCCTTGCTGAATAGATAATAGACCTTCAATCATCATGTACTTAAGGTCAGCCTCAAGTTTCGACTTTCTTTTTAACTTATTTGCAAAGGGATGCCACAATACATAACCAGTGAAAATTCCAAGAAGTGTTGCAATGAAAGCAGCACTAATGGCTTGTCCCAGCCCATCAATATTATTCATATACTGCAAAGCAGCTACTAGACCGATTACTGCTCCTAAAACCCCTAGTGTCGGTGCATACGTTCCAGCTTGTGTAAAAATAAGTGCTCCAGATTTATGACGTTCCTCCATTGCTTCAATTTCCTCAGATAATACATCTTTAATAAAGTCGGCACTTTGACCATCAATTACTAAAGAAATTCCGTTCTTTAAAAAGTCATCCTCTATTTCATTAGTAGAGGGCTCTAAAGCCAACAATCCTTCTTTTCGAGCCACTTGAGCCAATTCTGAAAAAGTCCTGATTAATTCCAGCTTGTTCATTAGTTTTTTTTCTTTAAACAAAATACCAAAAAGCTTAGGAACTCTTTTAATTTCTGCTGAAGGAAATGCAATCACTACAGCACCAACAGTACCTAACAAGATTATCAAAAGAGCAGCCGGATTAATAAGTGCAACCGGACTAACTCCCTTCATGAACATCCCAACTCCAACAGCAATCAATCCGACAACTAAACCAATCAACGTTGTTCTATCCATAAAACTCACCTATCTCTCCTATACTAAAAAATACTCTACTCTTTATTTCGACAACTTTCTGGATTTATTAAGGAAACAAGTGGACAGAGATTATGTTTCTTTTTTCATTAAAGGAACTAATAGAGTTGGAAAATCAAACAAGAGTAATATATCACAATCAATTTTGAACTAAAAAGGGATAACCATATTAAATAAAGGTGATGAATCCTGTAAAAATCCTACTCTTAAGCAGATGTAAAATAATAATGGAAAACATATGTATAAGGACCACTTTTTCCTTTTTTTATTTTTGATAAAGGTTTAAGATGGATAGGTATATATTTTACATTATTGTTATTTAATTGATAGTTTTGGTGTCTATACCAGTAAAAAATTGGAGGAGTTATTTTGAACAACTATAGTAGTGTCACCATACTAATACCGGCTTACAATCCAGACCATAAGTTGACGGAATTAGTTAGAAATACTGTGAAAGAAGGTTTTCAAAAAATAATTGTTGTAAATGATGGAAGTAGACAGGAATGTCATCATATTTTTGATGAGTTAAAAAAAATTAATCAATGTACTGTTTTAGAACACAATTTAAACCAAGGAAAGGGGCAAGCATTAAAAACTGCATTTGCCTATTTCTTAAAGAATTCTGCAGGTTCAGAAGGCTTAGTCACAGCGGATGCTGATGGTCAACATGCCGTAGAGGATATGAAAAAAGTAGCAATGAGGTTATACGAACGACCAGATAGCTTGGTTCTTGGGGTAAGGGACTTTTCGGCAGCAAATATTCCCTTTAGAAGTAAATTTGGTAATGTATTAACAAAAGGGGTTGCCCGTTTTGCTTGCGGGATTAATGTTTCAGATACGCAAACTGGTTTAAGGGGAATACCAGCTAGTTTCCTTGAAAAACTCCTCCATGTTGGTGGACAACGATATGAATTTGAGATGAATATGTTAATAGAGTGTAAGACAAACAATATTGATATTGAAGAAGTAACTATACAAACTATTTATATTGATGAGAATGAGTCATCCCATTTTCATCCAATTATTGATTCTATTAAAATATATTCTGTATTCTTCAAGTTTGCCGTATCTTCCGGGCTGTCTTTTGTGTTAGATGTATTATTATTTGCTTTATTTGTTATGTTGCTTAATGGAGTATTTGTGGAAACATATATAATTTTTGCTACCATTTTTGCAAGAGTACTATCTGCACTATTTAATTTTACTGTAAATCGTAATGTGGTATTTAAATCAGCCGCCCCGAAAGCCATCTTAAAGTACTTTACTTTGGCTGTGGTACAAATGCTTGCTTCAGCTTTAGCTGTGTATCTAATATATTTAATGGTAGGGTTTGGAGAGGTTGGAATTAAAATAATCGTTGATTTCCTATTGTTTTTAGTAAGTTTTGTTATTCAACGAGAATGGGTTTTTAAAAAGAGAATAAAGCTGGGTGAAGTACAGTGATTAATTCGCTTTTTCATTTTGGGGCTTTATTTCTATCCTTTGCTGGATGGGGAATGCTTTTTTATAATAAATGGCGTTTAAATCCAGCAGTTATCCCATTACTTGTTTTTTCCTGGGTTACTGCCATTGTCTTTGGAGCAGGATTATTAAATATTATTTCAATAGCTGTTTACCTTATTTTCGCGATGGGAATTCTATTAACCTGTTATTATATTTATCTTTCTTGGAAGAAAAGAGTTGACCTTTTTCCTCTTTTGACACCATCTACCGTTATATTCTTGGTGTCTCTGATTATTATCGTGTTTTCTTTTCGAGGTTTAATTCATACACATTATGATGATTTTAGCCATTGGGGATTAATAGTAAAGGAAATGTTTCAAGTAAATGGTTTGCCTGATGGACGAACAATGGTGGACTTTAAGAACTACCCTCCAGGTAGTGCAGTTTTTATTTTTTATATACTTTCAATCTTTGGATATGCAGAAAGCTATGCCCTTATGGCCCAAGCATTCTTAATTTCCTCAGCGCTTATTGTATTATTCATTTCTATAAAATGGAATAACATAGGAAAACTTGTCCTTGCAATTGTTATTTTTCTCACACTTTTAACTATTAATGGAACGTATATTTACACTCTTCTAGTCGATGGTTTATTGGGGTTTGTAGCACTTGCTATTACCATTATTGCTTTCCATTATCGTCATGATTGGAGAAAAAGTGTGGCAGTTAATGCCCCAATCCTTATCCTACTACTTCTAATAAAAGATAGTGGAAAAGTCTTTTTTCTGATTAATATTTGCATCATTCTTTTGTTTGTCATTAAAAATCAATTAAAAGATAAAACAATAAAGAATCTGCGCTTAAAAGCAATGTCAAGAGTCATAATAGCGGTATTAGTCATACCTCTTTCACTTAACTTTCTTTGGGGACAGTACGTGGACAAAGTTTACCAGGAATCTAATTACAACAAATTTGCTATAAATCGCGCTAAATTAATGGATATTAATAAATCAGAGGAATTTATTCAGCAATTAGGACCAATGTTGATTGAATCTTCAACTAATTTAGAAGTGCCAAGTATAAAAAGTTTCTTAATCTTGAATTGCCTTGTAATTGCAACTATCATTTATATGGCTATCCTACACCAAAAAAGATCTAAGTTGCTTATTTCAAGTTTGATATATGTTAATGCGGCTTATATCTTTTATATTTTCACTCTATATTTAATGTATTTATTTTTAATGCCTGAAAATGAAGCGGTAAGATTAGCTGGTTTTGGAAGGTATCTTTCAACCATTTCCATTTACTGTGTAGGAATATTAATGGCTGTCCTTTCTTACGAATGGACGACACAAGGCACTGTAACAAAAAACAAAGTGGCTCAAGGCATATGTATTCTATTACTGGGCATTTCTTTTTTCTTGCCTTTTAAAGATTCCTTTAAAAACTTAATAACAAATAAGCCTAATTCAGAGACCTCAATTCGTTTAGGTATTAAGGATCAATATCAGCGTCTTCTAAATGCTCAAGCCAGTGGATCGCATGTACTGTATTATAGTCCAAAGAGCTTTGATGATAGAGGATACTTAGACTTTATTTTAAAATATGAACAACTTAATAGGCAATATTCCATTACTCGCAGTGTTAATACAGAAGAAGAACTAAATGAATTTTTTATTAAATTGGAAGCAGCGGATTATTTAGTATTAGTAGATGAAGATCAACAATCAGAACAGCATCTTTCTGGTTATATGGTAGAAAAGAGTAAGAATGGAGTTTATGTGATTGTAAAAGATAATGATGGAAAAATAATAACACTTAAGCCTGTAGAATAGATTACTCGGAAAAGTAATAGTGCTTTTATTTCGAACTCTTCCAAGGTGTTCAACAAATTTTTCTTTAAAAGAGGATATAGGACAACGTAGTCGAATAGTTGATTAGAAAAAGATGGTTCATAATATGATTGACCAGATTTTTCAAACGATTTGATACTATTAAAATGAGGTGATAGGCATGCAAGTTACAGTTGACAAGATCTTTGTTAATTTGCCTGTAAAGGATTTGAAAAGTTCTATGGAATTCTTTGGGAATGTTGGCTTTACCTTTAATCCTCAGTTCACAGATGATAATGCGACATGTATGATCATTGGTGAGAATATTTATGCCATGCTTTTAGTAGAAGATTATTTTAAAACGTTTACGAAAAAGGAGATTTCAGATGCTACCAAAAGTACCGAAGCAATCATTGCCTTATCAGCAGGTAGCAGGAAAGAAGTAGATGAAATCGTTCATCGTGCACTTAAAGCGGGTGGAACACCATCAAATGAGCCAATAGATCACGGCTTCATGTACGGTTGGAGTTTTCAGGATCCAGATGGACATCTTTGGGAAGTTTTTTATATGGAGCAAGGACAGGATTCCGAATAGAATTTTAACAAATTATTCACATAAAAGCTTGAAGGCAAAGTCCACCCACGGACACTGTCTTTAAGCTTTTTTTGTTGAAACCGGAAAATTCCTTCTTTTTACAGTCGACAAATTTCGCGAATTATCTGTGTTTGTAAAAAAATAACTGCTATAATTCTTATAGAATGGCACGCAAGTATCGTTACTGTCGTGCTTTTATCAGATCCTATAAAAAGCTTTTACATTACACTAAAAAGAGGCAAATATGAAGCGAAGAATATTAAGAATTCTCATCGGTATGATTATCATTACGGCAACAATTGTTTCCTTACATTTAAAAACGAGCAAAACAACTGAAGATGTACCTACAGCTATAAAGGGAGTTATAGACCTTTCTGATCTGGAGCTTTCAGAAAATGAACCAATTAAGTTGAATGGAGAATGGGAATTTGTATCTGGTAAACTAGTGAACTCAGAGTATTTCTTATCTAGAACAACCCCAGTATACGTTACGGTTCCCATGCTCTGGACAAAGTATGAAGTAAATAATGAACCTGTCTCCAAATATACTAGTGCGACCTATCGCTTGATTGTAAAGCCTCCACAGAATGTCCAATCATTCGGAATAAAAACCAGTAATATTCGCATGTCCAATTCAATCTTTGTAAATGGAGAAAGTATAGGTCAAAGCGGTGCTCCGAAAGAAGAGAAGTCTTATGTGCTAGCTAATACCCCGTATGTTTCCTTTTTCCATAGTGAAGAAGACGAGATTGAAATTATTGTTCATGTTGCAAACTTCCACTATGCAACTGGTGGCGGAATTGTTAGCCCCATCCATTTTGGTGATGCAAGTAGTATTAATAAGGTAAGAGAGATGGAACTTTCCTACGATTGGGTGATGATTGCGTCTTTCTCCATTGTCGGTTTATTTTTCTTCGGATTTTATTTCCATTACCGAAAAGATAGGAGTTTATTGTATTTTGCCTTATTTTGTTTTTCCATTGTTTTATATTGGGCTACTCATGGTGAGAAAATCCTACATCATATATTCCCGGAAATCCCCTATAATATATTTCAAAAACTGCAAAGTACTTCTAATTTAGTTGCCATTTTTACTTTAGCTTACTTTCACCATCTATTAAAAGAATTTACAAGCGAAAAGTTAGTGAAGATCTTAATAACAGCTGGAATTTTGTTATCCGCTACCATTTTATTACCCGTTTCCATTAATTCTCACTTGCAGCATGTATACTCCATCTATTTTTTAATCGTCAATTTATATGTTTTATATATTCAGCTAAAAGCAAGTATCTATAAAATCTCTGGTTCGTTCTATCTTTTAATTGGTTCATTTACACTTTTCATTTATTTTATTGTGGAAACACTTAATCTTGGGAATATGAGAATGGAACAATTACCACCTGTTTTACCATTTATCTACCTATTAACCATCTCCTTATTCATTGCGAATCGTTTTACAGATACGTATAGGAAAAATGAAGAATTGTCACAAAGACTTATTCAAATAGATCAATTCAAAGATGAATTCTTGGCGAAAACCTCCCATGAGTTTCGCACTCCTCTCTATAGTATGATCACTCTCTTACAGACTATGTTGAGTAAGAAAAATACGGAATCGTTAACCGCACATCAGGAGGAAAAAATAAACTTTGTCATTGCGAAGGCGAAACGATTATCAAGTTTAGTGAATGATATCTTAGACTTAGTGAAAGTTAAACGAAGAGAATTGAAGCTTCAAATAGAAGAAGTAGATTTATATACGAATACATATGTTATTACTGAAGTATTTACATATATTCTGCAAAAAGATGTGAAGATTAAAAATAAAATTCCTAGAGATATCCCATTTGTACTTGCGGACGAAAATAGGTTAAGACAAATACTATACAATTTAATAGACAACGCTATAAAATACACAAACCATGGAAGTATTCAAATTAAGGCTACTAAGAAGAATAATCAAGTGATTATTTCGATTCATGATACTGGTATAGGAATTGAAAAAGATAACATTGGAATGATTTTTCAAGATTACGAGCAACTAGGAAGAGGTGTAGAAGGCGTAGGGCTTGGACTTAGTATTACAAAAGAGTTAGTAGAGCTACAGCAAGGCGAGATATGGGTTGAATCAGAAATTGGAAAAGGATCAATATTTAGCTTTAGTTTGCCTATGTCGAAAAAAGAAGTTAATGAAAGTGAAGGAATAAGTCATCCCTTTGAAGGAACCAAGCATACTTCCTTATCTTTTCCTTTTTTTCACGGTAATCCTAATCACAAAAAGATTATCATCGCGGATGATAACCATTCCAACATTAAAGTTCTGCTGGAATCTCTTAAAACAGAAAATTATTATATTATCGCTGTAGACAATGGTACAGATGTATTAAGGCAGTTAAAACTACATGCTGATATCGATTTAGTTGTCCTTGACATTATGATGCCAGGGTTAAGTGGCTATGAGGTATGTAGAAAAATAAGGGAAAGTTACAGCTTGACGGAGTTGCCTGTTTTAATGTTAACTGCTGCCCTTTTAGCTGAAGATATGATTGCGGCATTTCAGTCTGGTGCAAATGACTTCCTGCACAAACCAATTGATTTGGCAGAGCTGAAAACAAGAATGAATAATTTACTTGTAATGAAAGAAACAGCCCAATCTGCATTAAATATGGAAGTAGCATTTTTACAAGCACAAATTAAACCCCATTTTATTTATAATGTATTAAATTCTATTATGTCTCTTAGCTATATTGATATCGATCAAACCAGGAAGTTAATCACAAATTTTGCAAACTTCTTAAGAGGTAGTTTTTTATTTGGGAATACAGATAAATGGATACCAATTCATAAAGAAATAGCATTCGTTCAATCGTATGTAGAAATCGAAAAAGCTCGTTATCCTGATGTCTTTTCATTTGAGTTACATTTAGAAAAGGAGCTATCCGGGTCCATTCCTCCATTGTTCATCCAACCTTTGGTAGAAAATGCGATTCGCCATGGCGTCAGTAGGGGGAAAAAAATTGGCTTAGTCGTATTAACTATTGAACAAAATGAGACGGATACCACCATTACAATCTCGGATAATGGAACAGGAATGAGTAAAGAAAAAGTGGAGAATATTTTATCCTTTAAACAACAGAAAGAGGGAGTGGGACTATTAAATATCATGAAGAGATTAAAGCAATATCCACAAGCATCATTTTTTCTAGAAAGCGCTGAGCAAAAAGGTACGACTATTAAGTTGGTGCTGCCAAATAAATTAGTAATTAAAAAGGAAGAATTATCATGATAAAAGTAGCCATGATAGATGATGAAATACTTGCTATTACGCTGTTGGAAAATCTGATTAAGGATGTGGAAAGTGTAAATGTTGTTGGAAAGTTTACAAGCTTTGAAGAGGGGTTAAATCAATTAAAAGACCTTAAGCCTGATGTTATATTTTTAGATATAGAAATGCCTGGTGCAAATGGTATTAAGGTGGCAGAATACATTCACGACATTGATGAAGAAATTGATATTGTATTCGTAACGGCTTATGATCAATATGCGCTTGATGCCTTTGGCGTACAGGCTGTAGATTATTTACTAAAGCCAGTAGATAAGGAGAGGTTACAGAAAACCATTTTCAAAGTAATGAAAAGAAGAGGAAGAAAGCCAGCAATTAATACGAGATCAGAAAGGCAGTTGGAAGCACAATTTCTTGGGAATTTTGTGCTATACAATGCGAATAATGAACCGGTAAAATGGCGGACTAAGAAGGTCAAAGAGCTTTGCGCCTATTTGTTACACCATCAAGAATCCGTTCACAAAGATCAGATTGTAGAGGATTTTTGGCCAACACATTCTCTAGAAAAAGCAAAGAGTCTTTTACACACAAGTATGTATCAGCTTAGAAAAGAATTGAAGAATCAAGGGTTTGAAGAAGCCATCCACTATATTGATGAAAGATACAAGCTTCATTTGGATATTACGAGTGATCACCTGCGATTGCTCTCTGCGCTAGAACAACCCCAAAAAGATATTAATAGAATTATTGAGTTATATAAAGATGATTACTTGGCGGAGGATCAATATTTATGGTCCTCAGGTACAAGTCATTCGATAAGAAAAAAAGTACTCACGGTCTTAGAGAATGCTTACAAAGAGAGTGCTAGTCAACAAGGACTAGAAAAGTTAATAGAATTAGAGCCATTAGAAGAAGCATACAGGCAGGCATTAATACAAGCATTTATTCAAGAGGGTCAGATTACGGAGGCTCTTCATCATTTCAAAGAATATGAAAAATTTCTTTGGGAGGAAATGAGTGAAAAGCCAAGTAAGAAGACTAGGGAGTTACTAAAAAAATATCTATAACAGAAAGAAGAGGATACTTTTGGGTATCTTCTTTTTTTAATTGGAATTCATTATTTTAGGATGCAGATGATTATTTTACAAAATATCACATGTTTCCAGTTTAAAGTACCTATAAAAATACAAATTAATTGAGGTTATTGTCGAATATTGTCATTTTTGTTCAGAAAATGTTCAGACTTATGAACTACAATGTGCAAAGGGAAAAGTCTCGAAAAGAGAGTTGCACAATAAACCATGAAAACATCAATAGCATTCTCTTAATTATATGAAGGGAGTTTTATAGGTTGATAAAAAATACTAGATTCAAACGAACAACATCTATGACCATGATTATGCTGCTCTTATTTTATTATGTCATTCCATTTTTTGCACTGGATGCAGATGTAAGAGCATTTTCTGAGAAAGGAATTTGGACTTCTGAACATTCTACGTCCTATTTTAAGGATAGTAGTCCAATGGAGGTTGATTCCGATCTTCAGCTGAACTTAACAAATGATAGTACACTAACTTCCATAAAGTTGGTTATTCAAAATGTAAAAGCGGGAGATGAACTCCATTTTACTGAGAAGCATGGAATTAGTGGGGGATATGATAGTGCTAGTGGTGCGTTAACACTTAGTGGAGAAGCTTCTAGTGAACAGTTTGAAGAAGTTTTACGAGGTGTAACATTCTCTACTACCTCTGCTGATTTAGAAACTCGAGATATTACTTTTACAATTGGTGGAGCTTCCTATTTGGAACAAACAAACCATTACTATGAGTATGTTTCTACTTCATCTCCAGTTTCATGGGAGGATGCGAAAAAGGCAGCAGAGAATCGTTCGTTTTTGGGAAAACAGGGTTATCTAGCGACAGTAACTAGCCAAGAAGAACACGACTTTCTTGCGGAGCTATCGCTTGGTGCAAGTTGGTTAGGTGCTAGAGATATTAATCGTGACTTGTCTGATGGTGGCTTCCTTACAGGGGATCTAAGTCAAGGTGACTGGCGCTGGGTTACTGGACCAGAAGCTGAACAGAATCACGGCAATGGTCTAAAGTTTTATAGTGGCTACATTGGCTTTGAGGGGACAGAAGTAAGCTGTGAAACTAGCCTAGAGTGTAACAAATATACTAACTGGGCAGCAGATGAGCCTAACAATCAAGCAGCCAGTAAATGGGTGCTACAACTATCAGATGCTAAATGGAGTAATCAGTCACCAGCTAGCGGACTTGTATCAGGTTATCTAGTAGAGTATGGTGGATTACCAACAGATAATAGTGGAAGTATTTTTACTAAAGCAAAAAAACTAGTGGAAGTTCATGAAACTTCCTCAACTACAGAAATTACTTCAGAAGAAAGTGAAGAAAAAACAGAGGATGCTACTGAAGAAAGTACAGAAGAAGATTCATTAGAAAGCAAAGAAGCTAAGGTAGATAAAAAACCAGAAGCGAATATGTTACTTACTTCATTAGGTTGTACGTTCAATGGAGCAAGAGCAGTTTTTGGTGGAGAAGCTGGAACTGAATTATTCCTTGGTGGAAGTTTCATTGAATTAGGTATTAGTAATTGGGGAGATTTTGGAACTCTTGGAAGTAAGCCAGCCAATTTTAGAGGAACTTTAGGTGGGGAAATAATGCCGCATCAAGGTTCCGACAGAATTGGAATGAGTGCAGATCATGATGGCTTCTGCAATGGACGTGATTTACCAGTCGATTATTATTTGCCGGGAACACCAGAAGAACGATTTGTTGTAGGTTACAAAGCTGGTTCAGTAACAGAAAGTAATACAAACTCCGCTCAAATGGGCGACAAAAATATGTCCACTACTGTCGCAAATGAATCAAATACTAGTAGTGGGTTACTTAAAGCTCGAACGGTTTCTGTTTGGGATAGCAAAATGGAAATAACTCAGGTTATTAGTTTTAATGTGAACGATAAGTTCTATCGAAATGACGTTACCATTAAAAATATATCCAGCAGTGAATGGGATGGCGCTCGTTATATGCGATCATTTGATCCAGACAACTCGCAATTTCGTGGAGGTTCATTTGACACAGCTAATACGGTTACCCATACCATTGCAGAAGATAGAAAAGCAGTCGTAAAAGCTGAAACATATAGTAATTCTGACCCGTTATATGTAGCTTTTGGCTCAAGAATACCTATATTCTACTATTCGAATGATACAGCTGCAAAGGCTTCGATTTTTGGTTTTTCGAATAGAAATCCTTACAAGGCAAGTGCATACGATAATCCAAGACTTAAAGGTCAAACAGTGTATGATGATATAGCAATTACTATGACATGGGATTCAGGAAAGCTTGCTGCTGGTGATAGTAAAACGTTCACCTATTATACGAGCTTAGACGAACGTGATTTTGCTGATGTATCAAAGGAAATTTTTATAGATGATGTGAAGAAAGATATTGACGAGATAGATGATTTTGATGATGTGAAAAAGGTTAAAGATAAAATTGATGCTGAAGAATCACTAGACGAAGAAACGAAAAAAGAGTTGAAAACGGATATTATTGACGTACTTACTGACGAAAAGAAGGATTTTCCAGTAAGAGGAAAAGATGATATTTTATTAATTGGTGAACTTATTAAAGAATCAGATTTATCGGAAGATGAGAAGGACGATGTTCGTAAAGACATCGTTAAGAAAATAATAGAAGATATTGAAGAGCTGACAGCGGAAGAAGAAGAAGCAACAAAAGAGTTAATTGAAGAGATTGTGGACCCAGAGAAAAAGGAAGAGGCAGAAAGATACTTTACCGCTAAAACAGATGTGAAAACGCCAGCTGAAAAAGCAATTGAAGAAGCTGAAGAAGAACTAGAACGCTACGAAAAAGTAGAAGGAGATGTAACAGAAGACCTTTACAAAGAAGTAGAAGAAGCAAAGAAAAATTTAAAAGAGGCCTTAGAAACAGTACCGTTAGACAAAAAGAAAGTAGTTAAAGAAACGAAAGCATTGGAAGAGGCAACGAAAGCTTTAGAAGAAGCAACAAATGAATTAGAATTAGAAAAAGCAAAAAAAGTAGCTGAGAAAGCAATAGACAAGGCAACGGAAGCAAAGGATCGCTATGAATTAGCAGAAGGCGATGAAACAGATGATATCTATACAGCAGTAGAAACAGCGAAGAAAGAGCTGCAAGAAGCCCTAGACAAAGACCCTGCTAACAAAGAAGAGATCGAAGAAGCGACAGAGAAATTAAAAGAAATTACATCCGACTTAGAAAAAGCCAGCGAAGCAAAAGAACTAGAAAATGCGAAAAAGGATGCAGAAAAAGCAATAGAAACTGCAACGAACACTGAAGATCGTTACAAGTTAGCAGAAGGTGATGAATCCAAGGATGTTTACACAGCGGCGGAAACAGCAAAGAAAGAGCTGAAGGAAGCGCTAGACAAGGACCCTGCTAACAAAGAAGAGATCGAAGCAGCAACAGAGAAAATAAAAGAAACTACCGCTGACTTAGAAAAAGCTAGCGAAGCAAAAGAACTGGAAAATGCAAAGAAGGATGCAGAAAAAGCAATTGAAACTGCAACGAAAATAGAAGATCGTTACAAGTTAGCAGAAGGTGACGAAGCCGAAGAAGTCTATACAGCAGTGGAAGCAGCTAAAAAAGAGCTGAAGGAAGCGCTAGACAAAGACCCTTCTAATAAAGAAGTGATTGAAGCGGCAACTGAAAAATTAGCAAAAGCAACTTCCGAACTAGAAAAAGCCAGCGAAGCAAAAGAGCTGGAAAATGCTAAAAAAGCAGCAAAAAAAGCAATCGAATCTGCAACGAAAGCAAAAGATCGCTATGAACTAGCAGAAGGCAATGAGACAGAAGATGTTTATACTGCAGTCGAAGCAGCCAAAAAAGAACTACAAGAAGCGTTAGATAAAGACTCTGCTAATAAAGAAGAAATAGAAGCAGCCACAAAGAAGTTGGAGAAAGCAATTGCTGAACTAGAGAAAGCTAGTGAAGCAAAAGAGCTGGATAATGCAAAAAAAGCGGGAGAGGAAGTACTAGAAGCTGCAACGAAAGAGCAGGAACGCTACAAGAATGCAGCAGGAGATGAGACAGATGACTTCTATATTCAAGTAGAAACTGCTAAAAAGAAGCTTAAAGAAGCTTTAAATGCTGACCAAGCAGATAAAGACTTAATTCTATCAACAACTACTGCTTTAAATGAAATAATCAATCAACTAGATAAAATCAATGAAGAAAAAGAGCTAGAAAATGCGAAAAAGGCAGCGGAGAAAGCAATTGACGAGGCAACAAATGCAGAATACCGCTATGAGCTAGCAGATGGTGAAGAGACAGAAGAAGTCTATACAGCGGTTGATACAGCGAAGAAAGAACTGCAAGAAGCGCTAAGTAAGGATCCTGCTAATAAAGAAGAGCTTGAAAAAGCAACTGAGAAATTAGCAAAAGCAACATCCGAACTAGAAAAAGCCAGCGAAGCAAAAGAGCTGGAAAATGCAAAAAAGAATGCAGAAAAAGCAATGGAAACTGCAAATAACGCGAAAGATCGCTACAAGTTAGCAGATGGCGATGAGTCCAAAGAAGCTTACAAAGCAGTGGAAAAAGCGAAGAAAGAGCTACAAAAAGAACTTGATGCCAAGCCTGCAGATACTAAAAAAATCATTATTGCTACTGAGCTTTTAATAAAAACAACAAAAGAACTGGACAAAGTAGCAGCAGATAAAGAATTGGAAAATGAAGTTTCAGCAAGTAAGGATGCCCTAGAAAGAGCAGAAAAGGAACAAAATCGTTATGAAGCAACAGGTGGTAAGAATACCGATAAGGTTAACCAAGCTGTAGAAGCGGCGAAAGAGTCCTTGCAAAAAGCTTTACAAGCTAAACCTCAGCAGAAAGAACAAATTCAACAAGCAAGAAAAGAGCTAGAAGCAGCAACAAAAGAATTACAAAATGAGCGAATCAAAAAAGAAATAGAGAAAAAGATTGCGGAAGCAAAAACGGTTGATCGTTTAGTACAATTAATTAAAGACATTGAAACAAGTGTAATCAGTGAGAAAACGAAAGCTGAATTATACACAAAAGTCGTGGATACACTTTTAAACGAAAAAAATAATCTATCTTTTACAGACTCAAAGCAAATAGTGAAAGTCGTGGATACGATTGAAAAAACAACTAAATCAAACAATGAAAAGCAGCAAGCAATTGTCAAAATCACAGAAAAAGCGATATGGGAAGTGGCGAAAAAGGATCAACCTTTAAAAGATAAAGAGAGATTCCAACAGCCTGTAAATAAAGCCATCTTAGACGCAGCACAGCAAGTGAAAAATGACAAAGAAAGGGAGCGCTTAATACGTTTACTGGAAATAACTGTAGATGCACGTTCCTTATCAACAGAAACAGCATTTGTTTTTGCAAAGGGAGATACTTGGGAAAGTATCACTTCTCAATTCATCATGTTAACTAAAGGTCATTATGGTTCAGCGATAGCATGGGAATCTAATAAAACAGATGTAATAAAAATTGCTCAAAACCAAGCTACAGTAGATCGAAAAGTAAAAGACCAATCAGTCATTTTAACTGCCACAATTTCAAATGGTAATCAAACAATAGAGAAAACCTTCTTACTTGTGGTGAAAAGTAATGCTTTTGGTAAAAAAGAAATTGAAAATGTAAAAAGGGAAGTAACAGTCGCAGCAGGTTCCAACCTTGCAACACCACCTGCTATCCAAAGAATTAATTTATGGGATATGAATGGAAATAAGATTGTGAACAAAATAGACAAGCTGATTATTGATCATTCGGTCATTACGGAAGCAGTTACAGAATCACTTGTAATTTACATGCCTGATGACAAAAAGAATCTAGCAGATGAAATAGCTGTCGAAATTCCTTTAAGTGTCCTAGAGTTGATTCAAGCTACATTGACAATTAAAACAGATCAAGGGTCCATTATTCTTTCAAGAGAAACGATCGAACAAATGCAGCTTGATGGAAAAGACTTGTTTTTCCGCATTGTTCCTATAAGAGAAACGACAGAAAAGAACAATGTAATAGATAGATTACAAAAACATGAGCTTGTGATGGCAGAATTAAATGTTGGTCAACAAGCGAAAGTTTTAGGAACACCAAGAGAAATTGAAACAAACTACAAAGGCTATGAAACGACTGTCATTCTTCCACTTGATGATGTAGAGTTTACAAATATTGAAAACCTACGTATATTTATCGAGCATACAGACGGTGATAGAAAAGTATTGGCAGGAGAAATAGTAGTAGATGAAAATGGACATCCAGTTGGACTTCAGTTTACTATTAATAAGTTCAGTACCTTTACCATTTTCGAAATAGTTGCTAGTGAAACTTCTGAAGGAAATAACCCACCAAGTGGCGGGGAGAACAAACCACCACATCAAGGTGAAAAACCAAAAGGAGAAAACACTAAGCCTGTAGTGGAAGGTAAAAAACCAGAAGACATAAAAAAATTACCAAATACAGCAACAGCTACCTATACTTTCATGTTAATCGGATTTTTACTAGTCTTATTAGGTGTAATCATGTTAATTGTGAGAAAATCAATTTTTACTAAACTAGTAAAATAATAATTTATACCTAATCTTTAAACTTGTAGACGATAACCTTAATGGTTTTTGTCTGCAAGTTTTTTTTGTACAATTAGAATTGGCACTACCTAAATAGGAATCTAAGGATTTACCGTTGAAAGTACAACAGAATGTTTGAAATAATGGTGTTAGAAATAATTGTATATTAGGAGGAAGAGATGTCAAAAAGAATAGAAAAGCTTGTAGAAGCAGCAAAAGAACATTTGGATCATAAGGAATCTATTATGTATTGTGTAATGGGAGTGTATGAAGACAAAAGAGGTTGGGTAAGAAAAGGTATTTTAATTGCTACAGAATTACGTGTGCTTTTTTATGGATCGCGTTCTTTAGGTAGATTTGACATAGAGTCCTTCCCTTATGAACATATAAATTCTATGGAAATGGGAAAATCGTCATTAGGAAACTATATTATTCTATACACTGCCAATAATAAGGTTCAAATTAAATGGATTAATGAAAGTAATAGTGGAGAAACTGAAAAGCTAGTATCTTATGTTAGACAGAATACGACGAATGCTGCTCATCCTAATAGTAATAGTGCATTTCAACATAACAGCACTGCAGATGAATTAAAAAAATTTGCCGAACTTAGAGATCAAAACATTATTTCTGAAGAAGAATACGAACGCATGAAAGATAAACTTCTAGGTGGTACAGGGGACCATATCTCCTGGCTAGAAAAGAGAAGAGAAGAACGTGAACAACAACAAAAAGAACGAGTTTCACAAAGAAACAAAAATGTTAAAAATACCGGAAAAGGCTGCCTTGGTTGCTTAGGAATCCTCTTCCTCCTTGGCATTCTAATGAACGCATGTGGCATGATTCCTGACTCAAATGATGAAGGATGGATGCCAATGGATGATATTACGATTTCAATCAATAACAAGCCTATCTCCGAATAGATGGGTTTGTTACATTATTGAAACATTTGCAACATATATACATCTCAATTGATTTTATTCATAATATTTAACAGTGTTAGAAGCTATTACTTCCCCCTTTCATTCTCTCCTAACCCAGTACATTCGTTTTCATTATTTTTCTTTTAGAAGGTTCATTTTATCAGTTTAAGAGCCTATTTAAGCCTTACATTAAGGCTGTAACCAATCCACATTAAATAGAGTCTTAAACTCTATGTAATACTATAATTGGTATAATATTACATAGAGGAGCGTGAGGAAATGGAAATTTTGAACGAAAACGATGTGAATGTGATGCTTGACGACATGCTGAGGGAACCCAAGGAGTTTTGGAATGGATTTTATGAGGATAGGACTAAAAACATACCCTTTTTTCAAATGACAGGACCGGATGAAAATCTCGTTTCAATTTTTCAAAAAGGCATCTCGATAGAAAGAGTGTTGGAATTGGGATGTGGCCCAGGTAGAAATGCAATTTATATGGCGAAAAACGGAAGCAAGGTAGATGCTTTGGATATTTCCGAAAATGCTATCGAGTGGGCGAAGGAGCGAGCCCTGGGAGAAAAGGTATCGATACAATTCCTTTGTAAGTCGCTTTTTGATATACATTTAGAGGCAGAGATTTATGACTTTATTTATGATTGCGGGATGTTCCATCACTTGGCTCCGCATCGCCGAGTAACATATCTTACTATAGTAAAAAACGCACTGAAACCTAATGGACATTTCGGGTTGGTGTGTTTTAATACAAAAGGTGCTGTGGCAACATCCGATTACGATGTTTATAAAGGCAGAAGTTTAAATAAAGGGATAGGCTACACAGAAGAGAGGCTAAAAACAATCCTCAACTCTCACTTCGAAATCCAGGAGTTTAGGGAGATGGAAAAACAACCACCACAAAGTTCAATGTTTGGAGAGGATTTTTTGTGGACGAGTTTAATGAAAAAGCGGGGGGACGATTTTTCTGCTTCCTAAAGGAGTGGATTAAGTGCTTAAAGCATGCCTGAAGAATTTCTTATACATAGTAGAGCATAAATTAAATGTGATGGTGGAGTGTTGGAAGTTAGGGCTTTATCTTCAGGGAATCCAACATGACTTGTCGAAGTTATCTCCAGTGGAATTTTTTCCGTACGCAAAAAAATTCTTCGCTGCCAGGGAACTTAGTAAAGAAGAACAAGAGAAATGGCAACTGGCATGGCGCCATCACCAGCGTAAAAATAAGCATCACTGGGAGCATTGGGTCATTGACTTTGATTCAAAAAAAGCTGCTCCTATGCCAAGAAAATATCTTCTGGAGATGGTATGTGATTGGCGATCCTTTTCAAGGAAGTGGGGAAAGCAAGTGAAAAATCATCACCTGGACCTCTCGGAAAAAATCATTTTACACCCGGATAGTAGAAGAGAGCTGATGGATATCATTTATAGAGGAAAAGATGGGGATAGTTCTTCTTCTCATTAATTGTATCTGTCATTTCGTATCTCGAAACATTTATATTGCTTTTTGTATTTATCCACCATAAACTGGTTACAAACATATAAGAAATAGAGGTAACGATAATGAATCAAACAGCGGGGAATAAAGAGCTGCGTATTGGTATCTTAAGTGCGGGATTATCCTATATTTTATGGGGGTTTCTTCCATTATTCTGGAAGCTGATTGATAATGTATCAGCAGGGGAAATACTGGCGCACCGGATTGTCTGGTCGCTCCTATTTATGTTAATTATATTAGTGTTTATTCGGAAGGTGCCTATGTTCATTTCTGAGCTAAAGGCACTCACTTCTAACTGGAGAAGAGCTCTCGGAATTGCACTTGCTTCCATTTTTATTAGCATTAATTGGGGTCTTTACATATGGGCTGTAAATGCGGATCGGGTTATTGAGGCTAGCCTTGGATACTATATAAACCCGTTAGTAAGCATTTTGTTAGCTGTTATTGTGCTAAAAGAAAAACTATCACGCTTGCAAACTCTTTCTATCATTCTAGCGGGAGCTGGCGTGCTAATCTTGACTATTAACTTTGGGACCTTCCCATGGGTAGCTATGATGCTGGCGGTTAGTTTTGGGTTTTATGGGCTGATTAAAAAAATGGTGCAGCTAGGTGCACTAGTGGGCTTGGCTATTGAAACGCTATTCATTACGCCGTTTGCATTGCTGTTTTTGAGTTTTGTTCATGTAAATGGTGGAGGGGCGTTCGGAGGAAGTATAGGGATAACGGCCTTTCTCCTGTTCGCAGGAGTTGTTACAGCAATTCCCTTACTTTTATTTGCAAGCGGAGCGAAGAGAATTCCATTGTCCATGGTTGGGCTTTTACAATATTTCGCTCCAACGATCAAACTAATTCTAGGTGTATACCTATTCAACGAACCTTTCACATCCATACATCTAATAGCCTTCGCATGCATATGGTCAGCGTTGGTCATCTATACATTAAGTTTGACGAGATGGAAGCGGAGGGACGGTTCAATGGCTTCCCTTCAGCAATAGATAAAAATAAAAAGGGGGGCATGCTGCTACCCTTTCAAGGAGGTACTATGCGAGTAAAGGATAAGCTATACGGAGAATATGAGGTAGAAAGTGTACTAGCGGAGTTAATTTTGAGCGAGCCTGTTCAGAGACTGAAAGGAGTTCATCAAGGTGGAGCAAGTTACTTGGTCAATGAAAAATGGAATGTGACCAGATACGAGCATTCCATTGGGGTGATGTTATTAATTCGGAGGCTGGGTGGATCGGTGGAGGAGCAAATAGCAGGTCTACTCCACGATGTATCCCATACTGCATTTTCTCACGTAATCGACCATGTGCTGGATCATCCGGATGAAGATTACCATGAGATAATTTTTGAAAAGGTAATCGTTCAATCTGAGATTCCTACTATTCTCCAGAACCATCATTACCGCTATGAGGAAATCCTCCTTGATGACTCGCGTTGGACGTTACTCGAGCAGCCTGCACCAGAGCTTTGTGTCGATCGTATTGACTATACACTAAGAGATATGAACCGGTATGGAGAGATATCTTTGCAGGATGCTCATCACTTTTTGGAGCAAATCATCCTAATAGATAGTCAAATTTACTTAAAAGATATTAAAGCTGCAGAATGGTTTGTGGAAACTTACTATAAAGAAGTTATCGATTTTTTCATGCATCCACTCAATGTATATGGTTATGTTAAGTTGACCTCCTTGCTTAAATCGGCACTCCAAGAAAAAGTAATTGTGTTAGAGGACTTTCTCGATAAGGATGAAGCAGTGTTGGCGAAAATAAAAAGATCTGATAGCTCCAAACTTCAAGCTGAGCTCCAACAAATCCATGATGAAGTCATTTTAGAGGAAAACAAAGAGGAATACGACATCCATCATAAAGGAAAGCTTAGACTAATTGATCCCTCCGTTTATTTAGATAATAGATTAAAGAGAGCCTCAGAACTATCTGGAATGGTAAGAGAACAAGGTGATAAAGCTTTTCAAAAGGCAAGTACAGGTCTCTTTTTAAAAGTGATCCCATTTTCTTAACTAAAATCGAAAAGGATGATACTAATGAATGATATGAAAGAAATAGCTGTTGCTTTCCTTCAAACGGTAGCCTCTGGAAACATTCGAGAAGCATATGAGCGCTACGTTAGTCCAGATTTTCGCCATCATAATCCATACTTTCGTGGGGATGCAGAATCATTAATGGCAGCAATGGAAGAAAGCTCACAAGCAAATCCAGAAAAAAGGTTAGAAATTAAACATACTATCTCAGAAGAAAACACGGTCGCCATTCACTCCCATGTGAAACAAAATCCAAACGACCTCGGTGGTGCAGTAGTCCACATCTTCCTCTTTCAGGATAATAAAATCGTTGAGCTCTGGGATGTCGGCCAAGCTATTCCAGAAGAATCACCAAATGAAAACGGAATGTTTTAAAGCACCAAGGGGGCTTGCATGTTAAATACATCTTTGAAACTAACTCAGTTTACCAAGAATGATATCCCTGGGCTTATTAAATTGTCTGCTTCTGTAGGTTGGGATTATGATGAGAGTGAAATAGAAACGGTTCTTCAATCGGGACAAATTTTCGGCTATAAAAACGAAGTGGGTGACATCATTGCCAGTGCAGCAATCATACCTTATGACAATGGCACAGCTTCCATTGGAATGGTCATTGTGAATGATGCATATAGAGGGATGGGGCTTGGTAAAAAAGCCACAGAGAAGTGCATTCAAAGTGTAGCTCATGATACTACGTTTCTTTTAATAGCAACGGAGGAAGGAAGGCCGATCTATGAAAAGTTAGGCTTTCAAACAGTTAGGTCCGTCCATAAAATGTTATGTGACAAGTACATACCAAATAATTATCAGCTTATAGAAATAGAAATTACTCCTTTCCAAGAAGCCGATTTTTTTCAGTGTGTAAGTTGGATCGATTCGCGTTTGGCGCCGGTAGAAGTGAATTTTTGTACAATAGGATTAAACAGTCATCTAATTGTTTCATTGCCAAGGATCGTCAATCAAACATTATCGGCTTCGGCATGTCAATTGATGGACCAATAAATCGTATTATAGGCCCTTTAGTAGCACCAAATGTTGCAACGACTACGAGCTTACTTGAAAAATTAGCTTCAGGTCATAAAGGTCGGTTGAGGGTAGATGTCCCGTCTGAACAAAAAATGTTTATAGAAACTCTAATGAATAGTGGCTTTATAGTAGTCAATCAACCTCCTATTATGGTGAAAAATAATGATTCGATTCATAAGCGAAATGGGCATTTATTCGGTATTGCTGCCCAAATCTTTGGGTAAAAGAAAAAGAAAAAGAGATTAAAATCAGAAACAGGGTAATCCTGCTTCAGTGTGTAGACAAAGGTACATTTTTATTTAAATCCATGCAATTCCCTTGTTGATCGTAGTGGAAGACGCGCAGACTCCTGCGGGAGGAAGGGAAATGGGAAACCCCACAGGGCGCAGCCCGAGGAGGTTCCCGGACCGCCCGCGGAAAGCGAAGCGTCTGCAACGAAGATCAACAGTTAAATACAAATCTAAAAATAATTTGGGTTTGTCAACAGTCTGAAGCAGGGTAATCCTGCTTTTTTTTGTGCCATTGAAATTTTTTCCGCTCTAACATCGTTATAATGGATAAGAAAGAAATGGCAGCAAAGGGGAGTGCAAATTTGCAAGAGCAAGATGATGTTTTTTTTATTGAGCAGGTGCTTGCAGGTAACAAGCAAGCGTATGCGTTTATTATAAAACGATACAAAAATAAGCTTTATGCCATTATTTTAAGGATGGTAAAAAATCCAGAAGATGCAAAGGATTTGGTACAGGAGTGTTTTACTAAAGGTTACCAAGAGCTTCATAAATATGATAGAAGTGGTAAGTTTTCAAGTTGGTTTTATCGAGTTTCTATAAATTATTGTATGGATACCTTCCGTAAAAAAAGATGGGAGCTCGTGGAGTATACTGAGGAAAATGGAGTAGGAGTAGGAGCCCTTTCTGCAGAGGTTGTCTATCTACAAAAAGAAAAGTATGAGCAATTGGAATTACTTCTCGAACAGTTACCGACGGAGGATCGTCTAGTTCTATTATTGAAATACATTAGAGATATAAGCTACGAGGAAATATCCGAAATCCTTAACATTCCAGTCCACAGTGTAGCCAATAAAATCCATCGTGCTAAGAAAAAAATGAGGGCAGCTATGCAACGGGAGAAAGGGGGATACTTCAATGAAATGTATTAGTTTTGAGAGGCTGACAGCTTACGTTGATGGTGTACATTCTGATAAGGAGAAAGAATTAATAGATTATCACCTTGAGTTTTGTCCATCATGTCGCCATGCTTTAAAAGCGTTGCAAAAAGAAGATGCCTTTCTAGAAGAAGCTATCAATTCTCCTCTTCTACCTGAAGAGTTTGACCAAGAAGTACTAATTAGATTAGAACCTTATAAAGCTAAGGGTGCAAAAAAATGGGTATACCAGTTACTTTCTGTGGCGAGTATTTTTCTAGCTGTAAGCCTTGGATTAGTCTTATATTCTAGTTCTCCAAATAACACTAGCCCTACTCCAGTTGTTCCAGAAAAAGAAGTGCTTTATAAAGTGGAGGATAAAGGAATACTTCTAGAAGTCACTCATATAAATGCTAGTCCGCTAAAAATAGAGATATTTTACGAACTAACACCAGATGAACAAGTGTTGGAAGGTTTTTTGGAAAAAAAGAATGTGAATTATCTTAGTGAGCTAGAATATAACTATCAATTCCCAAATCCAATCGGAGTAATGGTGGATAGCGATGGTCAAGAATTTCCCTTTAGAGATCTCGCCACAAGCTCATTTTTAGAGTCTGAAAATTCGGTTGTCTTAAAACCTACTAATCCCGAGAGCCTCCCAGATACATTTCAAGTTAATGTTTATTTTGAAGAGTTCTTTTTAGAGGAAGGTAATTGGAAAATAGAGATTCCAGTAGATATTACTGAATCAAAGAAGTATACAAAAACGACCGAAATAAATAAAGCCTTTTTATTAGATAACTTCCATGCAGAAATCCTTACATGGCAATCATCAACAAATGCCCATGTTATTACACTTCAATCTGACTTTAGTGAAAAGGAAAATGAACGACTAAGAGCAATTATTGAAAAGAGAGGAGATGACTCGGAGAATTCCCCATTTATCGATACTGAAATAAGTGTAAAAACAGAGGAGGGTAAAGAACTTCTTATAGATGATAGAGTTATTTTTTCTAATATGGGCCGATCCTTCACCATAACTATTTATTTCAATAATAGATATAAAGGTATGGTTCCTAGAGAAAATTTACCTCTGACGGAGAAACTTCTTATAGAACTTAATGGCTTTAATTTATATGAGCCCTCGAATATTGAATTTACGTTAACTGAACAATCTAAGAACATAGAAAAAGGTAATTGGAAGATTGAATCTGTTACAGAGGAAATAAAGGAACAAAAAGAGAAAATAGTAACAATTACTGGCTTTACCGGTATTCAAAATGTAGATAGCGTAGAAATTAACATTACAGATAACCAAAATGAATCAATGATCTTTTCCGAAAATGTTGAAGTTACGAAAGAGGGGGCTTTTACCATTCAAACTCAAGCTCCAATTTACACAACTGAATACAATCTAGATATCTATACCATTTACAAACAAATAGACTACCACTCAGAAGTACCACTTTGGAATAGATGAGCTAGGGATAAATGGATAAAAAGAAGCAAAGGTTATCCCTTCGCTTCTTTTTCAATTGTTTTCAATATTAATAAATCACCTATGAATAGCAACCATGATTTCTCTACCATTAAATTGAATAATAATTTCGTTTTGGCGCCTTCTTTCAGATAAAAAATGTTTTGTTAATTGGATAAAATAAATGGTTAGAAAATAAGAGATGGCGATTCCGTTTAATGTTAGGCGAACTAGTAACATCGTCATCTGCTCGAACCAAGCGCTGACTATAAAAGAAACAATCCACAAAAAAACTAAAGTAATAAAACCATATAAGTACCAGCCAGTACTATTGTCCGCTTTATTATTCTCCATCAACCTGCACCTCCATGGTATAACTTGCAAGTATGATATCGATATCAAAAGTATGTAGGATGGACAGAAAAAAGAACAAAAGCAAGCTTTTGCTGATTTAAGAAAGTATGAAAATATGTAAAAGTGGCATCAAAATATCAAAAATTAACAGAAAAATATCTAATAACAGTGAGAAAATATTTAATACCAATCTGGAAATATCTAAAGACTACTCGATTCCTTAGGATATGTCCGAATCCCTCTGGGTTATGTTCGAAATTCTAAAAACAATCGAAAAACGGTTCTATCCGGTATGTACTTCATCAAAAGCATTGGTAATTTTATGATATTATTATATAAAAAGGAAGACGACGACATAAATGTAAAAGCAGGTGTTACAAATTGGGAGAACTAATAAACATACGGGGTAAGAAGCTTTACGTAGAACAATATGGAGAGCAAAATAAAGAAGTTTTACTTTATTTGCATGGAGGTCCAGGAGCGAGTTGCCTCGATTTTTCCGACCAAGCGGAGGCACTTTCCGAGAAACTTAGAGTCATTGCCATTGATCAACGAGGCGTTTTGCGTTCAGAGCCCCTTCAACCAGATGAATCATTTGGAATTATGGATATTCTAGAGGATTGTGAAGAACTTAGAAATACATTGGGAATTAACAAATGGTCTTTATTAGGGCATTCTTTTGGAGGATATCTGGCATTGTTATATGCTAATTCTTTTCCAGGATCTATTCAGAAAATACTATTTGAAGCTCCGACGTTCGATATAGGGCTGTCGATGAAAAACTTGTTCCACTACGCTAGTGAAAAAGGTCATTCTACATCTATTTATTTAAATGAAGGATCTGATGCAAAGGAGTTATTTGCAAAATGGGGGGAATTTTGTTCTACCATCGGTGAATACGATAAAGATCTTATTTATTTACATAACATTACGCCTGATAGGTTAAATCAAATTTATGGTCAAGTAGATGGGCAGCTATGGAAACAAACTCAGATTCATGGGAAAAAACTTTTTCAAGAGGGGGCTATATACCAATCAGGTCTCCAGTTACTAAATGAAATTCCCCATTCCGCACTATTATTGAGTGGCAAATATGATCCTGTTTTCTGTTCGATCCAGTCTGAAAAGTATTTACAAAATAAATCTAACAAACTAGTAACCTTTGAGAAAAGCGGTCATTTTCCACGTCTAGAAGAAACAGAGAAATACGGGAGAGAGGTTTTACAATTTTTAGGGGTGAACACTTCAGGTTCTTATTTATGATTTAAGACAGAAGGGAAGGTTAAATAGCAGTACAACGTAAGGAGCAGAGTGATTATCCCCCCTGCCCTTTTTTATTTTGACAAAAATTAAACAAATTTATATAATGTTTATAAAATAACTAACAAATAGATATAAGGTTTGTTTAATCTAAACGAAGGGTGATTTATAACAAATGGAAATGATATGGTCCTCCAATCTGGAAGAATTGAAAAAAGGGTTTACTGAAGGAACAGAAGTCTTTACATGTCTTTTATGTGAAAAAAGTATTGAAAAAGGTATTATTTATCCTTATGAAGGTTTTAATTACGAAGCAGAGAGATTTATGCGCATTCACATTCAAAAGGAGCACGGTTCGGTATTTGAATATCTTATTGGGCTTAACAAAAAGTTAACAGGTCTAACGGATCATCAGAAAAACCTTTTGAACCTTTTCTATCAAGGTAAAAGTGATAAGGAAATACAAACCGAACTTGAAATTGGCAGCCCCTCAACCATCCGTCATCATCGTTTTGCCCTAAAGGAAAAAGAAAGACAAGCAAGAATATTTCTAACATTGATGGAGCTTCTTGATGAAAAGGATCAGCATGCCCCTGCATTTGTTCCTATCCACAAAACAGCCACGATGGTGGATGAACGTTACAATATTACTCAAGAGGAACAGACTTCGATAGTGGAGAAGTTTTTTAAGGAATCAAAACTAAATAAATTTCCACCTAAAGAAAAACAACGACTAGTTGTCTTGAGAGAAATAGCGGCCCAGCTTCAAAAAGAGCGTATTTATAAAGAAAAAGAATTAAATGAAGAGATAAGCAAATTCTATGAAGATTACGTATTAATTAGACGCTATCTCATTGACTATGGGTTTCTAACTAGAAAGAATGACGGAAGTGCCTATTGGCTAGAAAACTAGAAGAAAGCTGTTGGGCATATGCTCGACAGCTTTTTTATAATTCCCTTACAGTTGTGTTTTTTACCTAATCTCGCATATAAATGATTGGAAAAATTATGTTATTATTAAAAATAAATACATAGAAAGCTTTCGAGAGGGGTTTCATATGAATCTAGTGGATGTGGCTACTATTCTAGTGGCAATGGTGTTTGTGATTGTCGTTGTATTTCAAGTTCTATTGAGCTTAGGTTTTCCTTTAGGAGAAATGGCTATGGGAGGATATCACAAAATCTTGCCTAAAGGATTGAGAGTGGTGAGTGCTGGGAATGCTCTCATTTTGATCTTGATGACGATTATATTTTTGCAGCATACTTTTCAAGTTTCGACTGCACTTGCATTTTTGCCGACTTCTGTATTGGTATGGATCATTACGGTTTTTTTGGCAATTAATACTCTAGCAAACTTTTTCTCCACTAGCCGCAAGGAAAAAGTGTTCATGACACCATTATCAGGAGTTGCCATGCTTTTATGCTTGTTTATTTCCTTATCATAAAATCGAGCGGAGGGTATCATGAGAACGATGGATCAAAAACTTTTAAATTACTACCTCGAGCTGAAAGGACCTGAAGCAGGTCCGTGGAACACATCTCCTGCTTGCCTGCATACAGAGCAAGTCACAAGGGATTTCATTAGAAAGCATATTAATCTTACTCATGGAATAAGGGTTTGTAATGTCGGAATCGGGACTGGGGATTGGGATGATTTCCTCGGTTATTGGTTAAATGGCCATGGAATATTAACAAGTATTGATATTGACAATGAAATTTGTGAGATCTTCGCCTATAGACAAATGAGAGAAGGGCATCCAAATCCAGCGCAAATACATAATAAAAGTATTTTTGATAAAGATCTGCCTTCTGCAACCTTTGATGTCGTCACACTGATTGGTTCAGCTATCCAAGAGATAGGTGAATTCCGAAAGTGTATGGACGCTTGCTTTCGTTTATTGAAAGATGATGGACAGCTTTTATTAATGATCAATTCGAAATATAAGTCAGAAAAAATGATAGATGAGTTGGATTATGAAGTATTGAAGAAGCAACACTATCCGGAATTCCCTGAATATCCGTTTAGTATTATTTTGTTTAAAATGTGATTAACTATTTCTTCCTAAATGAAAGGAGCCTACGATTTTGAAACTAGAAAATTTTCAAGAATATGAAGATCCAATTTTATATGATAAAGAGAATAATGGGTATTTGCCTGAGCTAGAGTTGCTGGAAGCATGGGCGGCGAAGCAGGGGGGTACCATTATTGATTTGGCATGTGGGGCAGGGGGGTACCATTATTGATTTGGCATGTGGGACAGGAAGATTGACCATTCCATTGGCGGAGAAAGGATTTTCACTCTTAGGGGTCGATCTACACCGGGGAATGTTACAGCAAGCACAGGAAAAAGCTGCTGCAAAGAGTTTACTTATAGATTGGGTTCAAGAGGACTGTACAAAGCTCCAGCTAGGCACCAAAAGCAAGCTCATTTATTCAGTTGGGAACTCCTTTCAACATTTTTTAACGAATGAAGCACAGGATGGATTTTTCCATTCTGTTCGAAATAATTTAGAAACAGGGGGAATCTTGATTTTTGGTACCCGCTTTCCAAGCAAGGAAGAGTTGATTCAGCCGAGCACGGAAGAGTTCTGGAGGTCTTACATAGATGAGGATACGAACCAAAAAGTCGACCTCTATACCATCAGTTCCTATGATGCAATTACGCAGGTTCAGCACTATATCACTACTAGAAAGTATCAAAATGAAATTGGCGAAATTATACAAGAACATAAGACTACGATCAGTCTGCGTTACACCTATCCACAGGAAATGGAGAGAATGCTCAGCAACCATGGTTTCGAAATCGTAAACTTGTATCAAGATTGGAACGGAACCCCTTTGACTCAGGATAGCTACGAAATGATCTATCTAGTAAGGAAAAGTTGAAAACAAAACAAACGACCCTATTCGTATATAGAGGGTCGTTTAATTTAGACACCTTTACTAAATGAGTTTCTGGATAATTTCATTTACTATTTGTTCCTTAAACGAATCAACCGCAACCAACTCAGAGTCCTTCTGTCCGTATCTTCTTAGATTAACGCAACGATTGGCAACCTCCCTATCTCCCACTACTAATACACAAGGAACCTTCTGCAACTGGGCAGCCCTGATTTTATAGCCTATTTTTTCGCTGCTTCTGTTAATTTCTACCCTAACCCCGTCTTTAGATAACAGAGACTTTACCATCTTGCAGTAATCTATATGCACATCCGAGACCGGAATAATTTCGACCTGCACTGGTGCTAACCATACTGGAAATGCACCACCAAAGTGTTCCACTAATATTCCGAAGAAACGGTCAATAGAACCAAATACAGCTCGATGAATGACTACGGGACGCTGTTTTTCACCTTGTTCATTTACATAATGAAGATCAAACTTCTCTGGCATTTGAAAATCAAGCTGAATTGTTGCGCACTGATGACTACGTTTTAAAGCATCTTTAATATGGAAGTCTATTTTGGGTCCATAAAAGGCACCATCTCCAATATTCAAGTGATACGCCATTCCGAGGTCGTTTAACACATTTGTAAGTGCAGACTCTGCATGCTCCCATAGCATATCATCTCCCAGTGAATCCTCTGGGCGAGTGGAGAGTTCTACGGAATAGTCAAAGCCAAATGTTTGATAGACTTTATCTACAAGTTGAAAAATTTGCTTTATCTCACTTTCAATCTGATCCTCACGTACAAATATATGAGCATCATCTTGGCAAAATGTACGAACACGCAGCATACCATTCAAAGCACCGCTATATTCATGACGATGAACCTGACCAAACTCAGCCATTCGTACAGGCAAATCCCTATAAGAATGAAGCTTGTTTTTAAAGATAAGCATATGACCAGGGCAATTCATCGGTTTTAACGCATAGCTTTTCTCATCAACTTCTGTAAAGTACATATTTTCCTTGTAATGATCCCAATGCCCTGATTTTTCCCAAAGTTTCTGATTCAGCATAAAAGGAGTGCGTACCTCTTCATAAGAAGCGCTTTCTTGTAACTCGCGGGCAAAGCGCTCCAATTCGTTTCGGATAATCTGTCCTTTAGGTAAATAAAAAGGCATTCCTGGAGCTTCCTCTGAAAACATGAATAACTCTAACTGTTTTCCTAACTTACGATGGTCACGCTTTGCGGCTTCTACTAAGATGTGAAAATGATTCTTTAAATCAGTATCTTTATGAAATGCCACTCCATAAACACGTTGTAATACATCATTTTCTTTATCTCCGCGCCAGTATGCACCTGAAACTTTAGCGAGCTTAAAGGCTTTGATTTTACCTGTTGATCGGAGATGTGGTCCACGACAAAGATCCATAAACTCGCCTTGTTGGTAGACGGATATATTCTGATCAGATGTCAAATCATCTAAAATCTCCAGTTTGTAAGGCTGATTTTTAAAAAGTCTCCTCGCTTCTTCCAATGTAACCCCCAATCTCTTTATCTCCATATCTTCTTTTACGATTTTTAACATCTCTTTTTCAATAGTCAAAAGATCCTCAGGAGTCAAACTACGTTCTAAATTCAGATCGTAGTAAAATCCATCCTCTATAACTGGGCCAATTCCAAGCTTCACATCTGCAAACAATCTTTTTACTGCCTGTGCCAATACATGTGCAGTAGTGTGTCTCATTATTTCTAGCCCTTCCTGTGAATCGATTGATATGACAACGAGTTGAGCATCATCAGACAATTTGAAATCTAGATCAACTAACCCACCATTCAGTTTACCTGCCACGGCTAGCTTACCCAAACTTGCGCTAATAGATTGGGCTACTTCGGCAACTGTTGTTCCTCTCACAAACTCTTTGCACTGTCCATCTGGAAATTGAATTTTTACCATGATTGAATCACTCCTTAAATAAAATAAAAAAACACTCGTCCCTATGAAGGGACGAGTGCAATAAAATAACCCGTGGTTCCACCCAAGTTCCCATAAGCAAAATGCTCACGGCTCTGGCGCTTGTAACGGAGCGTGACCGGCATTGGATACTTAATTTCCTCAATACAGCTCTAAAGGTGGTAAAAGATTTTCCCTGCGTTAGGAAGATTTCAGCAATTTCCTCCCTCTCTAATAACCGTAAAAAATCTCTCTTGTCCTTGTCATTGCTTTTAAATGAATAAGGCTGTTTTCGTGAACGAACTTTTCGATACTGGAAATTTTACTTTTGTGCTATTTTTACTGGTTTACTAGCAACAACCTCTTTAAAGAGGCATAAAAAAAATAAAAAACACACTCATCCCAATGAAGGGACGAGTGTGTTGAAATAACCCGTGGTTCCACCCAAATTCCCATAAGCAAAACAATGCTCATGGCTTTGGCGCTGTAACGTAGCGTTTTCGGCATTGGATACTTAGTTTCCCCAACACAGCTCAAAGGTGGTAAGAGAATTTTTCAGTGTTAGCAAGATTTCAGCAAATACTTGCCTCTCTGTGAACTTGAATAAAGACTCTCATGTCCTTTTCTTAGCTTCAAAAAATTGTTATTTTTGATATTACAATATATTACTATCGTGTGCAAGCCTTTTTTCAAAGGCAGAAAAAAGTTATTGTCTTAAGTTATATTGATATATATATTTCCAAACAAACGTTTGATCAATGATTATTTTTTCTATTGTTATATATAGCTTCAAACTAATTCGAAAAAAATCGACTTTTTTCTTATAGTATTCTAATATAACATTAGAATAGAACAGGATTTACCGTTTTTTTAGCTAGTGGTATATCATTTTTAAAACAAACGTTTGATCAATAAAAAAAATAATGTTATCAATTAAGGAACAAAGTGTATCCCCCATAAAACGACTATTTTCGAAAGTTTTATAAGAATAATAATTTAACACATAATTATCCTCACCTTCTTACTATTCAATCTTTGTCCGTCCGGTCATTTCTAATTGTTGCCTTTCTTTCTCTTGGAGTGTCCGGGCTTCAAGATCTGAATACTGCCCCAAAATATCACCTTGCTTATAGATTTCTTTTGATTGTTCTTTGTTTACGGAAGGATTGGATTTTGAAGTTCCTATTCCTGGAAGTAAGCATGCTCCAACTATGATTGCAATTAATATTCCTAGTATGTTTCCTTTAATTAGGAAATAAATTAAGATACTTAAATATATGATCCACCACATACCCATCCCTCCATTGTAATCATATAAATTACTTCTATGTGAGTTGATGGAAAATATGAATACAACATGTAATACTGAAACCAAAGAAAGGGGAGTGTACTAATGAATAATCCAAATGGTATTCCAATAAAATTTTATGAACAAAAAGAATAAACGGAGATATCAGTACCTCCGATTAGATTTATGTGGAAGAAAATAATTGAGGCAATAGGAAGAGAAATGCGCATTGCTAACTACAGGTTAAGCTCCAACTTTCATTTGAGAATGGCGGCTAAGTGCTTTTAAGATAAACATTTTATCTTGGGCAGTGAGTAATCTCCAGCTTCTAACTTTGATTTTCATCGTCCATCTCTCCTTTTATTGAATGCTGTTATATAAACACGTTGTTGCTATGGTTATCCAGCAATATTTCTTACTAAAAAAATACCTCCTTTTCTATAAAGATAAACAACAAAAAATCCAACATATTCCGCATTGATAGAGATGGATATTGGAGAATATTGACGATATAACAAAAAGAAGCCCAATAAATGGACTTCTTCATCTTGATGTATAAACATTTATGTTTTGGTTTTTCGCTCTGTACTGAATGGCCTCAAGTCTGTGATGACTCGATTTTTTTTCAAGCTTTAATTTGAGCTTTTTATCTAAGCAACTATCAGAAATAATAGCGAAGTAATTGGCTCTTATTGTGTGCCAGAAAAAGAGTGTGCTCTTAACTATTTTCATAGCAGGACCTCCTTACTTTCATAAATCAACGGAGGTTGGTGGGGTAACTGGCTGACTGGTATAGAAAAAACCATACGGAAGTCCCTGTAGTTTTGCGTCACTAGCTTTCACTAGTTTTGCCTTTTTCCATGATTTATGAAAAAATACATTCTTATTATAAGTACTACAAGGAAAATTAGCACGGGACTTTTGATGTGTTTATTGTGTAATTGAATGTGAGTTTACTTGAAAAATTGCATAATAGGAAAAGATATTTCTATTTTATCCCAAAAAATCATGGTAAAATAAATAATTAGTTGTTACATATTGAAGGAGGTATACATATGAAACGGACAACAGAGATTGTATTATCAGTAATTGCTGTAGTACTAAGTGGTTTAACAGCTATAATAGGTCTTATGTTCAACAGCATGATGGCTGATGATGAATTTAGACAAATGATGGAAAGTGATGAATTTAGGCAATCAATGGAACAGGAATTGGGTTCAAACCCTAACTTAGAGGCTGCAGATTTGGATACGATTAATTCTATTTTTGCGTTAGTTGGTCCATCGTTACTGATTGTAGGAATTCTTTCCTTAGTTCTTGGAATCATCGGTATTATTGCTATAAAAGGAAACAAAAAGCCTATCCTAGCAGGTGTTATGCTCATACTAGCAGCGCTAGTTATCGGAATCGGAACTATTGGATTTGGATTAATCCCGGCCATCCTGTATTTGATTGCAGGAATTATGAGTTTGGTACGTAAGCCCCAAGTAGGATTGTAAATAGCCAGAAAACGGTGTAAATACCCAAGGTCGCTAACAAAGTAGCCTTTGGCATTGTTTTTTCTCTCTTTAACGTTGCATAGCAACGTTTTTTTTCTTTTCTTTTAAAATAACATCCAATTGAAAATATATTGATTATTTAGATTAATAATAGTATCTTAAATTTAAAGGACAAAATGGTAGCGTTTGCATTATTATGGGTTGGATATCTGACTCGTATTTTTATGCTACTTTGCGCAAACGTTTTCACAAGGGTGTATTATTTCATAAACGCTATCTAAACAAACGAAAGGGGCACATTAATGAAAAGAAAATTTCATAGGTGTATGGCTGTTGTTCTTTCTGTGCTATTAATTATTTCATCATTCGCTGGTATTTCACCATCAGCTTTTGCAGACAGCGGAAACAAAAAAATCGTCCTCAGTTATGAACGATCAGATGAGAATTATGATGGCTGGAATTTGTGGGTTTGGGGAACTGGTATAAAGGATGATCAAGTAGATTTTACAGAATTCCAGGAAGGCAGAGCGTTTGCAACCATTGAAGTTGCTAAGGGTATAGACCGGGTAGGTTATATCATTCGCAAGGGAGATTGGGAAGAAAAGGACATTGATTCAGACAGACACATTTTGGTGAACAAACAAGACAATACGACAAAAGTACATGTAAAGAGTGGGGAAGTCAATGTTCACCAAATTCCAGATGGCAAGGCGCCTATTGTGGAGGAGGGAAGTGCACAGTTCTTTTTCCGCGATAAAGAGCTTTATGAAAATAACGAAATGGACAAAGTTGATAAAGTAGAGCTGTCTATTCTAGGCAAAAAGTATGAAATGCAATTGGAAGAAGAGTTGGAGAGGTATACATATAAGTATGAGCAACTTCCACCAGGTAAACATGACTATACTTATTTTGTAACTATAGATGGAATAACGACAGAAGTAACAGATCCTTATAATACAGTTGATGGAAAGTCACATATTGAATATAACGTATCTGAATGGGGAGTTTCAGCTGATGTAAGCCCAGGCACCATTCATTTTAATCAAAATGCTGTAGTGACAGTGGAGCTTCAAACGGAGACAGATGTGAAAGCGCGCGAGATTTCTATTAATCTATCTGCGATTGGTGGTAAGGAGAAAGTTCAGATAGATCCAGAATTAAATGAGCTTACCATTTCTGTAAAGCACAATGTAACAGCAGGGATAAAAAAATTACCGATTACTATCATTGATGAGTTCGGTAATCGTCATGTAACGGAAGCAGAGCTAGAAGTCAAAGCCCGTACTTATACTGGTGAAAGTGCTGATTTCGATTGGGACGAAGCAGTTATATATTTTATGCTGACAGACCGTTTCTTTGATGGAGATGCGTCCAATAATGACCCACATAGGATTGGTTATGATACGACATTTCCTGGTACGTATCAAGGTGGAGATTTCAAAGGGATTACCGAAAAGCTAGATTACTTGGATGAATTAGGTATTAATACAATTTGGATAAGTCCAATTGTAGACAATATCAAATATGACGTTCGGCATTCGAATCCTGGGACTCCTTATTATGGCTACCATGGATATTGGGCGGATAATTTTGGCGAAATAAATCCACATTTCGGATCTATGCGAGATTTCCATACATTAATTGATGAGGCACATAATCGTGGTATTAAAATCATGGTGGATGTGGTCTTAAATCATACAGGATATGGATTAAAACCAACGGACAGTTCAAGTGTATCAAACTTCCCAACAGACGAAGATCGAGCTCGTTTCGCTGGGATGTTACGAGATGGGGGAAGTGACGAGATTCGTGGAGAACTTGCTGGGTTGCCTGACTTCCTTACGGAAAATCCAGAAGTTCGAGAACAAGTAATAAAATGGCAGACAGATTGGATTGAAAAGTCTCGCACACCTCAAGGGAATACAATTGATTACTTTAGAGTTGATACAGTAAAGCATGTGGAAGATACAACATGGATGGCGTTCAAAAACGCGCTAACGAAAGAGATGCCTGAACACAAACTGATAGGAGAAGCGTGGGGAGCAGGAGTAAACAACGACCAAGGCTATTTAAATAGCGGTATGATGGACTCGTTACTAGATTTTTCGTTCAAATATGATGCAAGAGATTTGGCGAATGGTCAGCTAGAAGCGGTGCAATCAAGATTGGAGTATCGAAACAATCAATTAACTAACTCTGCTACTTTTGGCCAATTTTTAGGCAGCCATGATGAAGACCGTTTTTATGAAGTGGTAAATGGTGATCTAGGGAAATATCAAGTAGCTGCGTCCTTGCAGTTGACAGCAAAAGGTCAACCTGTCATTTATTACGGGGAAGAGCTTGGCTTGCCTGGTAAAAACAACTACCCTCTTTATGATAACCGTCAAAATTTCCCTTGGAATGAGGCAGAGGGAAATAAAATTCTTGAACACTATCAAAAAGTACTAGCGTTTAGACAAGACAATCCAAAAACGTTTGCGAGAGGAGATCGCAAAAAAGTTGCAGGATCAGACAGTGACAAATATCTGATTTTCTCACGTACATACGGGGAAAATACAGTCTATGTTGGCTTAAATACTGCCACTACTGCTAAAGAAGTTACTCTAAGCTTCGGTTCTTCTGAGGCGGTTGTAACAGATCGCTATAACAATCAAACGTACCATGCCACAGAGGAAGGAAAAGTTACTCTCTCTATTCCAGCAATGGAAGATGGAGGAACCATTCTGTTGGAGGTAGAAAATGGTGGAGTTCCAGTAGAAGAAGAACCAGGTGAAGTAGGTGAAATTGGGGAAAATACACTTCGTATTCATTACCAACGAACAGATAATAGCTACGAAAATCTAGGTTTATGGCTATGGGGAGATGTGGCTGCACCTTCTGAAAATTGGCCAGCTGGTGGTACATCATTTAAGGCCTCTCAAGTAACGAATTATGGAGCTTATGTTGATATTGAATTGAAAGAAAATGCAAATAACGTAGGATTCTTTGTACTCGATACTACAAATGGTGATAAAGATGCTGGTGATAAAACTCTAGAAATTTTCACTGCAGAGCTCAATGAAGTTTGGATTAAAGAAGGCTCAGATGAAGTCTTTTTATATGAGCCGGTTAATCTGCCCGAAAACACGGTCCGTATTCATTATGAAAGAAACAATGCTGATTATGATAATTGGTGTCTCTGGAACTGGGAGGATGTAGAGAGTCCATCTGATGGTTGGCCGAATGGAGCAGCAGATTTTAAAGGAATTGGAAAGTACGGCGCTTATTACGATATTAAACTTAAGGAAAATGCGAACAAAATAGGCTTCCTTTTTGTAAATAAGCAATCAGGGGCACAAACTGGAGACATGACATTCGAGATGTTAAATCAATACAAACAACTTTTCGTAAAAGAAGGCGAAAATCAAGTCTACACCAATCCGTATGGTACGGTGCCAATAGCGCTTATTTCAGGAGAGGTCTTGTCAGACAAGCTAATCACGCTTCATTTTACAACAACAGTTGGCATAACTGAAGATGAGCTAAAAGAACAGTTAAATATTAAAGATGTTGATGGTAATGAGGTTACATTTACAAGTGTTAATATTGAAGGTCCGCAAACAGTAAATGTACATGGAGATTTCAATTTAGAAAAAATTCCGTTTGAAGTAACTTATGGCGAAAGAACTATTTCGGTAAAATCAGGCTGGAAGCTAATCGATGAAATGTATGGCTATGATGGCAAGCTTGGTGCTGACTTGCACCGTGACGGTTCTGCAACATTGAAGGTCTGGTCGCCAAAAGCAGATAGTATTTCTGTTGTTCTCTATGACAAGAATGATCAAAACATCGTAGTCGAGACTGTTCCGATGACCAAAGGAGATCGAGGCGTATGGTCTGTGAAGCTTGCTGAAACTAATACAGGCTTAGCTAATCTAAAAGGCTACTACTATCATTATGAAATCACACATGGAAATGATACTAAGCTTGCGCTAGACCCATATGCTCAATCAATGGCAGCGTGGAATAATGATGCTGGCTATCCAATTGGGAAAGCGGCAATAGTAGATGTAAGTTCAATAGGACCAGAGCTTGAATACGCAACAATTCCTGGTTTTAAAAAGCGAGAGGATACCATCATTTATGAAGTGCATGTCCGAGATTTCACATCCGATCCAAACATTGCAGATGATTTACAAGCAAGATTCGGCACCTTTGCATCGTTTGTAGAGAAATTGGATTATATCCAAGAATTAGGGGTCACTCATATTCAATTGCTTCCTGTAATGAGCTACTATTTTGCTAACGAATTTGAGGCAGATGAAAGAATGCTAGAGTATGCATCGACTGGGACGAATTACAACTGGGGCTATGATCCACAAAGTTACTTCTCTTTAACTGGTATGTATTCGGAAAATCCAGAAGATCCTGAGCTTAGAATAAAGGAATTCAAAAATTTAATTAACGAGATTCATAAGCGGGATATGGGAGTAGTACTGGATGTGGTATATAACCATACGGCAAGAGTGTCTATTTTTGAAGATCTTGTGCCTAACTATTATCATTTTATGGATGCGGATGGGACACCAAGGACAAGCTTTGGTGGTGGGCGTTTAGGAACGACACATGAAATGGCCCGGCGCATTCTCGTAGATTCTATCAAATATTGGGTAGAAGAATACAAGGTTGATGGATTCCGTTTTGATATGATGGGTGATCATGACGCAGAGAGCATTCAGATCGCTTATGACGAAGCAAAAAAATTAAATCCAAACATTGTGATGATTGGGGAAGGCTGGGTAACCTTTGTTGGTGATGAGGGGGAACCAGTACAAGCGGCAGATCAGCAGTGGATGCAGCATACAGATTCTGTTGGGAGCTTTTCCGATGAATTCCGTAACGAGCTTAAATCTGGATTTGGAAGCGAAGGACAGCCCCGTTTTATTACAGGTGGTGCCCGGAATGTTCAACAGATTTTTGATAACATCAAGGCTCAACCTCATAATTTTTATACAGATGATCCAGGGGATGTCGTTCAGTATATTGAAGCACATGACAATCTCACACTTTATGATGTGATTGCCCAATCTATCAAAAAAGACCCAGAAATTCCAGAGAATGATTTGGAGATTCATCAACGAATCAGAATTGGAAATGCAATGGTGCTAACTTCCCAAGGGAAGGCATTCCTTCATGCGGGGCAGGAATATGGACGAACGAAGCAATGGAGGGCAGACGCATCTAGTGCACCATACAAGTCTACCTTTATGACAGATGAAAATAACAACCCGTTTGTCTATCCATACTTTATCCACGATTCTTATGATTCGTCAGATATCATTAATCGAGTTGACTGGGAAAAGGCGACAGACAAGGAGAAATATCCAGTAAATCATGTAACGAGTGAATATACGAAAGGGTTAATTAAGTTACGTCGTTCTACCGATGCATTCCGATTGGGTACGCGTGAGCTCATAGATGAAAATGTCACAATGATTGAATCTCCTGAAATCAAGGAACAAGACCTTGTGGTAGCATTTCGCAGTGTATCAACAAATGGTGTTGAATATTATACGTTTGTAAATGCTGATACAGCTTCTAGAACACTAACGCTAGAGGAAGATATTAGTAAAGGTATAGTTGTTGTAGACCAAAAAAAGGCTGGAGTTGATGCAGTATCCGATCCTACTGGATTTGAGTTGAACGCCACTAGCATTACGCTTGAGCCACTGACTACTGTGGTAGTTAGAGTTGGTGAAGAACCAGTAGATGGTGAAGATCCTGATGATGGGGGCGGGGATGGAAATAACCCGCCAGGAAATGGAAACAACCCAGGAACCCCACCTGGAAAGGGTGGCGAGAACCCAGGAAATGGAAACAAACCTGGGACTCCACCTGGAAAAGGTGGCGAAAATCCGGGGAATGGCAACAAGCCTGGTACACCTCCTGGAAAAGGTGGCGAAAATCCAGGGAAAGGTAACAAACCAGGAAATAAGCTACCAGTCACAGCAACATCGACTTACAACTATTTAATGCTTGGTGCTATCTTGATCTTACTTGGAGCATCAATATTAATTGGTAGAAAAAAAGAACAGTTGGGTTAAGCCACCTGATAAACCGCACAGGATTTAACCTTGTGCGGTTTTTTTATAAGAAGATATAGCATGATAAGGTGGTTAATGGTTTCGACTTTCGTGCTATTCGCCTTAAGTTTATTGGGTATTATTTACCCGCCATAAAAGAATGTTTTACTATCCCAAAGGTTTGGTAGAAAAAGTTTTGTTAGTAAAGGAAAAGAAAAAGCCCACCATTCAACGAAGGTCAGCCTTTCATTTTGTTACTAGAATCCACCAGGCTTAAAGATACTTCTTAACACCAAAGTACATGCCCCGATTGCCATCCCTTTTTTACCAAGATCAGAAGGTTCAATTGCCTCTGAACCAGGTGAACTTTTGAGGGTACTCCTATCTACCATAGCTCTTATAGGTGCTAAAATTAGATCTCCTGCTTCAAATAGCTTTCCTTCCAAGATGACTTTAGAGGGTGTAAATATATTTATAAGATTGGCAATAGCAAGTCCCAAATAACGTCCTGATTCTTCCAAAGCTTCCTGGGCAAGACTGTCGCCTTTCTCTGCTGCTTGAAAAACGGAATCAATACTAAGATTGGTTTCAGAGAGAATGGTCTCCCTTCCGAAACGAATACCGCGTTTTAATTTTTCCAGTATGGCGGATTCTGATGAGAAAGCTTCCAGGCAACCATAGTTGCCACATTTACATCTCGGACCATTTACATCCACTATCGTGTGACCTATTTCGCCAGCACTATTGTATTTGCCAGTATATATTTTGTGATTTAGAACAATCCCGGATCCAATCCCACGGCCTACGCTAATGCAGATGAAATCGGAAACATCTTTTCCTTTCCCGTACCAACTTTCTGCCAATGTTAGGGCCCTTACGTCGTTTTCCACAAGGACAGGTATGGAGAAGGTATCCTCGAGTGATTCTTTGATTGGAATTTGGGTCAGATTTAAATGTGGTGCGAAAAGAGCGATGCCCTCCTCTGGATCAACTAGCCCATGCATGGCAACGCCAATACCTACAATCGAAGAATATTGCAAACTATTTGTTCTCAATGTAGATTGAATACATTCCTTCAGCATGGTTAGAAATTCTTCTTGAGAAGGCGAAGTGAAAACTTCTTGATTATGACTATAAATGATTTCACCATCAAGATTAGATACAACCGTTGTGATTACTTCGGCTGCACCATATAAGCCAATGATGAAATAATTAGAAGTATCCAGACTTAGCATAATGGGCTTTCTGCCACCTTGAGATTTTGCTGCTCCAGTTTCTTCTTTTATAAAATTTGCCTGGTGCAACTCAGCTACTATGCTTCCTACTGTTGGAGGTGTCAGCTTCGTTAGTTTTGCAATATCAGCTCTAGAAATAGGTCCTTGAGTACGAATGATATTCATAATGGCGGATTTGTTTAGGGATTTCATTCCTTCAAAGCTACCTGTTTTCGGGATAAACGACATAACGGATCCTCAATTCTATAATAATTTCATTTATTTCGTCCACGGTTTTAATACACCTTTCCAACTTACATTATACTCAAATTGGTAATCCTCTGGGTGATATTTATGCAATAAAAAGGAAAGAGAGTTAAGGGAAATAATTGCAAGTAACCCGATCCATGCTACTAAGAGGATAGCCAATACACTGCAAATCAGTGTTGTAATGATTGCATAAAGTGCAATATTTAAAGTGAACGAATAATTCTCAGTAACTAGCTTTAACGCCCTTTTTAACAAGATCAGAATGTCATCCGTCTTTTGAATAATGAGTAAGGGAAACGTGTAGAAAATAACTAGATTCCATAATATAAGTATATACATAAGAAGGATTCCAAAAATATTTGATAGTATTTCCCCTTGTGAAAACAATAGAATGATATAGGCTATACCTGGAATCATGACAAATAAATACAATCCAGAGAGTCGAATTCCGATATGAAAGAATTTTTTCATAAAATGAAAATAATCTTGTATCGAGACAGAAGCTCCGGTTTTGCTTTTTTGTATAATAGCAAACAGCCCAGCCGTAGCCGGGCCAAATGTGAATAAGGGTATCATACAAATCCACCATAAAATGGTGAATTTAATAATGGTCCCAAGCATTTGATATCCTTCATATATAGAACGGTTGAAAACTATCCATGCATCCCTCATATATCTTCACCCTTTAATTCCGGATAGAGCAATTCCTTTAACTAAGAATCGCTGTGCAAAAATGAACAGAATGATCACTGGAAGAGCAGAGAAAATGGTTGCGGCCATCAATTTTGCAAATTGAATATTGAACTGTCCTTGCATGATGGCGAGACCAACAGGTAATGTTCGCATGTCTGCACTTGAAGTAACAATCAGTGGCCATAAATAATCATTCCAGTTCCCCATAAAGGTAAAGAGAGCAAGAACAATTAGGGCGGGCTTTGCTAATGGTAGGATGATTCTCCAATAGATTGTAAAAGTAGATGCTCCATCCATTCTTGCAGCTTCTTCCAGTTCTGCAGGAATTCCGATAAAGAATTGTCGTAAAAGAAAGATTCCAAAAACACTAGCAAGTCCAGGGAAGATCATGGCTGCGTAATTGTTTACCCATCCAAGTGAACTAACTAGGCCATACAATGGGACCAGGTTCATGACAGGAGGGATCATCATCGTTCCCATGAATGTCCAGAAAAGTAAGTCTCGGCCTTTAAACTTTAACCGTGCAAAAGCGAACGCAGACATGGAGTTAAATAGTAACATTAAGCCAGTATGAATGGTTGCGATAATAAAACTATTCCAGAACCATCTTAAAATGGGAACGTCCTGTCTTGCAAATACAGAAGTAAAGTTATCGAATGTAAATGTTTCTGGTATCCATTTAATAGGCCAGGATATTGCTTGGCTCTCTGGTTTCAGTGAAGTGGAAATAACCCATAAAAAAGGGATGATCCAAAACAAAGCCATGAAAGATAAGAATAACAAACTGAATCTTTTAGATGAATTATCTTTTAAAGCCACTTATTTTCCCTCCTCTACTTTTCTTTCGTCATTATCTTGAATTGAATGATACTAATGGCAAGTAAAATCAGCCCAAGAATGACAGACATTGCCGCTGCAAGACCGGCACGGGGGTTCCCACCTGTAAATCCGACTTCATAAATGTATAAAATCAATACTCTTGTTTCATATCCAGGTCCACCACCAGTTGCAAGCTGTGGCTGGGCCATGACATTAAAGGAAGCAAGTGTGGTGATAATCAAGACAAATGCCATCGGCCCTCTTAGTCCAGGTAAGGTAACGTGGAAAAATTGTTGTAATTTATTTGCTCCATCTATTTTTGCTGCCTCATACAAATGGTCAGGGATTTCCCCTAATGCAGCAAGGAAAAGAATCATATTAGTACCGATTGTCCACCAGATTGTCATGATAACAAGCGATATCCAGACCCACGGAGTACGTGTCAGCCAGGGAATGTTATCAAGTCCAAGCTGTCCAAGGTAATAATTGATAAGACCTGCATTTGTATCTAGTAGCCATATCCAAATTAACACGACTGTTACAACAGAAAATAAACTTGGTGCATAAAATAAAGCCCTGAAGAAATTGTGCCCAGGAGGCCTGGTATTGATGGCGATCGCCAATAATAATGGAATAATGACTAAAAATGGTACGGATAACACGACGAATACTAGTGTTGCTCTAAAAGCGGACCAGAAATAATCATAATATAGACTATCTGAATTCCAGAGAATGTTTGCATAATTTTGGAGTCCAGCAAACTTCATATCTGTGAAGAAATTCCAATCGTGGAAACTAATATATAGTCCATTCAAAGTTGGATAGGCAAGAAATATGATAAAAAAGAAAAGATGGGGACCTATAAATAATAGAGGGGTTATTCTACTTCTCCAATCCTTTCCTTTACGGGAAGGCGGATTTTGCTTTATTTCCAGTGTCTTCATCTGCATTCCACTCCCACTACACGATCTATTAGTAACATTAAATTTTAATAAGATAAGGAGGGGAATCCCTCCTTATCTGAATGAATTATTACTGAGCAGCATCTTTCGCGTTCGCTTCCCCTTCTTTTGCAGCTCGTTCCAATGCATCTTTAGGAGAAAGTTGATTTAACATTGCTTCATCTACAGCCGGTCCAGTTGGTCCCCATGCATCACCGTAAAATGGAGTAGCAGGTGGGAAGATAAAGTTTTGTTGTGATGCTTTATATTGATGTTCCAATGCTTTAAATTCATCACTTTCCAAAACAGAATGCTTGGCAGGTACTTGGCCCGCTTTTGCCCATTGTAAGCTATTCTCAGATACATACTTAATGAATTTCATCGCAGCCTCATGTCTTTTTGGATCAGCATCTTTTTGCGCTGGTAAAACAAAGTTATGAGAACCCGCCCATACCGCTTCTTGATCACCAAAAGCTGGTACAGGAGCAGTGGCAAAGTTTAACCCATCTTGTTCTTCAAAACCGGCAATCATCCATATTCCGTTAAGATGGAAGGCGCTTTTTCCTTGACGGAAGAGGGTAACTTCCCCATCTGCCTGTACATCAGCAGGAGAAACTTTATGTTTATATACTAAGTCTACCATTTTTTGTAACGCTTCTTCACCCTCAGGCGAATTGTAAAGTGGTGTGAGTCCATCCTCACTTACAGATTGACCACCATGTGACATTAAGGATGTATAGAAAATCATATTACTTGGCCAGAATACAGGCATTGCAATTCCCCAAGAATCTGTTTTTTCTTGTACTGCAAGGGACATTTCGAGCAATTCATCATATGTTTTTGGTGGCTCACTGAAGCCTGCTTCTTCCAATAAATCAACATTATAGAATAATGTTAGTGGATGAACATCTAAAGGTATTCCGTACCGGTGATCTTCAAAAACTCCTGCATTCCAAACCTCTTCAATAAAATCTCCTTCATTCAGACCCATATCGCTCGCTAGGTCATCAAGAGGAGTTAATAGATCATACCGTGCGTAACCAGCAATGGAATCAAGATGCATAATGGCAATGTCCGGAGCTTCTCCATTGGTTACAACAGTTCTATATTGATCATAGAAATTACCCCAAGGCATCGTTTGGGTATTGATTTTGATTTCCCCTTTATGCTCTTCGTTAAATTCATTAATAATTTTCCCGATATCTTCCCCATCCGGCCCAGTGAATCCGTTCCAGAATTCCAGTGTTATTTCGCCGCCATTTCCTCCGCCTTTTGTCTCATTGCTGCAGCCTGCAAAAATAAGAGTAGAACATAGAAGCAATAGAAGCATTACCTTTAACCCTTTCATCATGTTACCCCCTATAGTTTTAATGTATGGAAGGATGAACTACATCCGTGTTCCCTAGTTCTTAAAAGAAAGCCCTTACAATATTACTCTGCAATCCTTTTAGTTTATTAATTTATTTAACTTTCTTGCCATTTATGATAACGCATACATTTTAAACTAGCAATAGAAAATTAGTGTGAAAATTTAAATATTTATTTTGTAAATAGCTAAATTGCTGATTTAATCGGTTTAAAACAAAAAAATAGAAAAAATCAAAAAAATTCTCCAAACTCGCCTTTTTTCTAGTTATTATGTAAGTTAATTAAATTATTTTATAAAAAAGGGGAGAGGTAAATTTGGTGAAAAAAGGGTGGCTAGGATTAATTTTATCTGCAGTTTTATTATTAAGTGTAATTGGTTACTTGTTTATGGGAGATATATTTCGGGAAAAGGGACCAGTTTATCAGAATCCAGTTTTTGAACCTGTCATTGCTGATCCTTCCATCGTAAAAGGGGAAGACGGCTTTTTTTATGTCTATGGTACAGAGGATAATTGGGGGGATGGAATGGGGTCTAGAATAGTACCCATTGTACGATCCGAAAACCTGGTTGATTGGGAGTATGTAGGGGAAGCATTTTTGGAAAAGCCAAATTGGAAAGAAGACGGAGGGATATGGGCTCCAGATGTATCATTTTTTAACGGAAAATATTATATGTACTATTCACAGTCCACTTGGGGAGATGCTAATCCGGCAATAGGGGTGGCAGTATCCGATGTGCCAGAAGGTCCTTTTGAAGATAAAGGTAAACTCTTTGACAGTAAGGAAATAGGGGTAAACAATTCGATAGATGCTCAAGCCTTTGTAGATGATGACGGTACTCCATATTTATTTTGGGGAAGCTGGCATGGTATTTGGGGAATTGAATTAGCAGAGGATGGACTATCATATATCGGAGAGAAATTCCAAATAGCGAGTAAGGATTTTGAAGCTGCGTATATGATAAAACGGGACGGCTTGTATTATTTCTTTGGCTCTCAGGGCTCATGCTGTGAAGGTCAATGGAGTACGTATCGTGTTGCTGTCGGCAAAGGAGAATCTGTTAGAGGCCCATTTTATGATAAAGACGGCAAGGACATCGTAAATTCTAGTGGCACATTAGTCTTGGAGGGCGGAGAACGATTTGTCGGGCCTGGTCATAATGCAATAGTGGCAGATGATGCGGGTCAGGATTGGATCATTTATCATGCCGTAGATAAAGAGATGCCGTGGATAGGAAGCGGAACAACAAGGCGTCCGCTGATGATTGATAAAATTGTTTGGGAGGATGGTTGGCCTACAATTGCTGATCAACAGCCAGGCGAAGGAGAATTGGAAGGACCAATAACTGGGCAGTAATTGGTGCTATCGATAAGGTTTAGTAGCAAAGAACTTTAGGTTGTATAAGAAAATTCTTGAAAACGGTTTCTTTGTACAGTAGTATGATTACAAGTTAGTAAAATTAATTAATAAACTTAAAAATGAGAATAATATTACCCGTAAAGGAGGAGCCACCCTATGACGAAAATTTTTGAAGATATTACTGTTTCGCCGGAACAAAAAGTGAGGATATGGCTACGAGAAAAGGGGCATGATGGAATTCTATTCCGAAGGCGTAATAATTTTTCGTGGATAACCGAAGGAAAAGTGAACCATATTGTGCAGACAACAGAATTTGGAGTAGCTGACATTCTACTTTTAGATGATAAAAAATATTGTATTACCGTGAAAATGGAATCAAGAAGGTTGATGGAAGAAGAACTAGTGAATCTCGGTTTTGAGCTTGTTGAATGTGAGTGGTATGAGAGTACCCACCAAATAATTGAAAAGCTCAGTAAAGGAAAGGCAATTGTAGCGGACTCATATTTTCCAGGAATGGAGGATGTCTCTTCTGCGTTAATACAATTAAGAAGTCAATTATCCATAAGCGAAAAAGAACGTTACGAATGGTTATGTAAATTTTCAGCAGAAACATTGGAAGGTGTCGCAAGAAAGATACTTCCAGGAATGAGCGAATATGAAATTAGTTCTCTTGTAGCAGCCGCGTGTATGAAGGCAGGCGTTAACCCACAAGTAATCCTAATAGCAACAGATGACCGGATTTATCAATACCGTCATCCAATCCCAACTGGAAAAAAGCTTAAAAAATATGCGATGCTCGTCCTTTGTGCCGAAAAGGGAGGGCTGGTTGCCAACGTGACACGTTTTGTTCATTTTGGATCACTTCCTGAGGAACTACTAATTAATCGAAAGAAGCTAGCACTTATTGATGTCCAAATGAATGTAGCGACAAGGCCAGGCAGGAAGGTAAAAGATATTTTTCAAAAAGCAGTGAACGCATATGCTGAGGCTGGGTATCCAGAAGATTGGCGTCTTCTTCATCAAGGAGGACTGACAGGATATGCGTCAAGAGAGTTTTTGGCTACCATGAATAGTGAAGAGGAGATACTTGTAAATCAAGCATATGCATGGAACCCTGCAATAAGGGGTGTTAAATCAGAAGATACGATATTAATAGAATCAGAAGATAACAAATTTCTCACGCATACCGGGAACTGGACCTATATAGAAATAGAGCATGAAGGAAGGGTTTATTTACGCCCTGATATACTAATACAAGACTAAAGGAGATTTATTCGATGACAATTCCAAGAGCAGAATATCCAAGACCTCAATTTATTCGTAAAGACTGGCTTAATTTAAATGGACAATGGCATTTTGATTATGATGACAACAATAAGGGCCTAGAGGAAAACTGGTACCTTGAGAAGGATTTTTCCAAAGAAATTACGGTCCCTTTCTGTTATCAAAGTGAACGGAGTGGGATAAACGAAACAGATTTTCACGATTTGGTCTGGTATAAGCGTTCCTTTGATATTCCTATGGATTGGAAAGGAAAGCGACTCATCTTACATTTTGGGGCTGTGGATTATCGTTCTTCTGTTTGGGTTAACGGCAAATATGTTGGTATCCATGAAGGTGGTCATGTGCCTTTTCAGTTTGAGGTGACAGAACAAATTCAATTAGGAACGAATGAAGTGACTGTCAGAGTGGAGGATATGACAGAGGAGCTAGATCAGCCACGCGGAAAGCAATATTGGAAGGAAAAGTCTGAAGGGATTTTTTATACAAGAACAACTGGAATTTGGCAAACAGTCTGGGTAGAGGCAGTATCTACTTCCTATATTGAAAAAGTAAAAATGACTCCGGATATAGATAAAGATGAGATTCAATTGCAATATGTGGTATGCGGTGGATCAAGCAATCAAACAATGGAAGTAGAGATTTCCTTTCAAGGAAAGTTAGTGGCTACTGACACTATTAAACTATGGAAAAATAATGGGTCCCGTTCTATATTCTTGAGTGATTTTCACGTTCATGATGAAGGTCGCCTTTGGAGTCCTGAACACCCGAACCTTTATGATATAGTGTTTCGATTAAAAGAAGAAGAAACAATTATGGATGAAGTGAAAAGCTATTTTGGAATGCGGAAAATATCAGTGGAAAATGGTATTATCATGCTGAATAATCGCCCATATTACATGAAATTAATCCTGGATCAAGGCTATTTCCCAGATGGATTGTTGACCCCACCTTCTGACGATTCTATCCGAAAGGATGTAGAGCTAACGAAGGAGATGGGTTTTAACGGTGCTAGAAAACATCAAAAAATGGAAGATCCACGCTATCTTTACTGGACAGATAAGCTTGGTCTCTTAGTTTGGGGAGAGATGGCAAACAGCTACACGTACACAGATAATGCGGTCCGGCGGATTACAGATGAATGGCAAAAAGCGATTGAGCGTGATTATAATCACCCTTCTATCGTTGCGTGGGTACCAATTAATGAAAGCTGGGGTGTTCCTAAGCTTTTAGCCGACAAAAGACAGCAGGATCACACACTAGCTCTATATTATTTAACCAAATCGCTCGATTCTACTAGATTAGTTATTTCCAATGATGGTTGGGAACACACTAAATCCGATATTTGCACGATTCACGACTATGAAAGCAGTAAAGAAATATTGAAAAATCGTTATCAATCAGTTGAGTCCATTATGAACTCAACACCTGGAAATCGACTTATTTATGTACCTGGATTCCAATATGATCATGTTCCCATCCAAGTTACTGAGTTTGGTGGCATTGCTTATAAAAAAAGTGATTGGGAAGGTTGGGGCTATTCCGGAGCAACGGATGACAAGGATTTTGCAAAACGTTATGAAGCTGTAGTGTCGGCTATGTTAGAGTCTCCATTAGTACAGGGCTTCTGTTATACGCAACTGACAGATGTCGAACAGGAAATTAACGGACTCTTAACCTATGACCGAAAGCCCAAAATTGATCTGAAAATCATTAAAAAGATTAACGAAGGGAAATCCGTTGATAATTTAACAGGAGAGGAAGTGTAAGATGACTTACCAAAATCCGGTTATTTCGATCAAAGGACTAGATCATGGAGATCCTGCAGTACTTCGATATAATGGAAAATATTATTTATATCATACAGGGCCAAGGGAAATTAGGGTTTACGTATCCGCGGATCTAATATATTGGGAAGCTGCAGGGATTGCCTTGCATGCTTCCGATGATCCTAACCACTGGGCACAGATCGACCTTTGGGCACCGGAAATTATTCATGAAAACGGAACTTTTTATATGTATGTAACTGGTGCTGTCAAAAATGAAGCAGGATTTGGAAATGATGAAATTAGAAGAATTGGAGTTGCAAAAAGTAATAATCCTACTGGTCCCTTTACTCTTGCCAAAGAACCACTGACAGATGAATGGTCCATAGATGCCCACCCTTTTAAGGATGATGACGGCAGCTATTATCTGTTCTACAATGTGCGAAATTCATTTACGAGAGGTCCAAATGATGTAATAGGTACAGGTAATGTCGTAGACAAGATGACAGATTTAGAAAACTTGAGCGGGAATCCGACGATGGTTGTAGCCCCCGAACATTTATGGGAAGGAAATAAAGAGCACTCTTTCTTTTGGAATGAAGGGCCGTTTGTTTTAAAGAAAGATGGAATTTACTATCAGATGTACAGTGCAGGCTTTTTTGGAGACGACACATACGGAGTGTACTATGCTACCTCCACTACACCGATGGGGAAAAACGCCATGGAAGATAAGAGCTGGAAGAAATGGAATGGGGGACAACCAATTCTAAAGACAAATGATGCTTGTCACGGACCGGGTCATCATGTGGTGGTAAAGGGACCAAATGGTGTGGACGATTATATTGTTTATCATGGCTATGAGCCTGATGAAAATATAGGCGAAAGAAGGGTTAGGGTCGGTCGTTTTAAGTGGGAAGATGCCCACATCTGGCTCGAGCCACCGGTCAAAGAAGCACTTCCGCTTCCAAATCCTCCGAGTATGGATGGACGTCTTATCAAAGAAACTACCGAATTAAATGTGAAATTGGCTAAAGAGACATTTCCAGCTTTTCACTTTGAAACGAATATATGCTTTACTGATACAGATTTAGGTGAACTTCCATTCCTTTCCTACGAAGTCACGGAACAGGAAAAAGTCGTTTGGTTTTTTGATCAACAGAAACAAGTAATAAGTGCTGAGCTAAATGGGAAAAGAAAAATGGACGATTTTGCGTATACTCTCCCTAGAAACTATGATCTTTCTGCCTACCATTTTATTAATGTAAGAAAAGAGGAAACCAGGATTCATTTTTATCTAGATCATGTATTGGTAATGGATGTTCCCGTGCCATTTAAAGAAACAGGAACGATGAGATTTATCAATAATGGTGAAAGTCAGTACTATCAGCAACAGGGAACTATTCTTACTCGTTTATAAGAGGAGATGGATGAAGATGATTAATACACTTCAACATGAATTTCAGAAAATATTTGGTGGCGGAGAGAGCGCAATCCGTCACTTTTTCGCCCCTGGTCGCGTAAATCTGATTGGGGAGCACACAGATTATAATGGAGGCCATGTATTTCCTTGTGCGTTAAGCATCGGTACGTATGCGATTGTCAGATTGCGAGAAGATCGGCTTGTAAAACTTCACTCTACTAATTTTCCTGACCGTGGCATTATTTCATTCACGATAGATGACCTTAAATATAAAAAGGAAGATGATTGGGCGAACTACCCTAAAGGTGTCATACATGAGTTCAAGCAAAGCGGCTATCGAATAGAGAAGGGATTAGACGTTTTATTTTATGGTAATATTCCGAATGGTGCTGGCCTTTCTTCTTCTGCCTCAATTGAACTTGTGACTTCCGTCCTTTTAAAAGGTCTCTTTGAATTATCAATAGATGAAGTGGACATGGCATTAATTAGTCAAAAAGCAGAGAACGATTTCATGAACGTGAACTGTGGAATCATGGACCAGTTTGCGATAGCGATGGGAAAGGAAAACCATGCTATCCTTCTAGATTGCAACACTCTTCAATACAGATACAGCCAGCTCCCATTAGATAATGTATCCCTTGTAATAGGAAATACAAATAAAAGAAGAGGACTTGCTGATTCTAAATACAATGAAAGAAGAAGTGAATGTGAAAAGGCTTTAAAAATAATTCAAGCCCATCTGCCTGTAAACACGTTGGGTGACCTTACTCCAAATCAATTTGAGGAAGTAAAAGGAAAAATACCGAATGAGGTAATACGGAAGCGGGCAAAACATGCTGTCTATGAAAATGCAAGAACCATACAGGCGGTAAACTTGCTTCAAAATGGTGATATGAAAGGTTTCGGAGCATTGATGAATGCATCACACATTTCACTTCGAGATGATTATGAGGTGACTGGTCATGAATTGGACTCGTTAGTGGCTGCAGCTTGGAACCAGGAAGGTGTACTTGGCGCCAGAATGACAGGAGCAGGCTTTGGTGGGTGTATAGTCTCCCTTATAGAAACGGAACATCTAGAGGCTTTTATGGAAAATGTGAAGATAGCATACAAAGAATCTACCGGTTTACATGCAGATTTTTACATTGTTGACATAGGAGATGGAGCTAGGGAGCTGGTGGAAATCTGACTTCAAAAAAGGAGTGTAATAGCAATGACCATTAACATCTATCAACAGATTGACTTGCTCATCCAATATGGACTTCAAAAGAACTTGATTTTACAAACCGATGTAGATTTCACGCGAAATGCCTTGTTGGAATCTTTAAAGTTGGAAGATTATCTGCCTGTAAAAATAGAAACGGAGCATGTCCATTCACTAGTGCCCATATTAGAAAAAATCCTTGATTGGGCATCCGACAATGGTAGATTGGAAGTAGACTCTGTAACCTATCGAGATTTACTCGACACTGAAATAATGGGACACTTTGTTCCACGTCCTTCTGAGGTGAACAAAAAATTCTTTGAATATTATATGCAACAAAGTCCAATTGAAGCTACCGAGTATTTCTATCAACTGGCAAAGGACTCTCATTATATTCGGAGAGATCGAATTGCGAAGAATAAGCAATGGCATACAAAAACTGATTACGGAGACTTGGAGATTACGATTAACCTTTCCAAACCCGAAAAAGATCCTGCAGCTATAGCAGCTGCACGAAACATGCCGCAAAAAGACTATCCAATTTGCTTACTATGTAAAGAAAACGTTGGCTATAAAGGGAGAATCAACCACCCTGCCCGCCAAACTTTACGTACAATTCCTTTTGAGATAGCTAATGAAAGATGGCACCTTCAATTTTCCCCTTATGTCTATTATCAGGAACATGCCATTCTTTTCAAAGACCAACATGAACCGATGAAAATATCAAAAATGACTTTTAAGCGTCTATTAGAACTTACTGAAAAACTGCCACATTACTTTATCGGCTCCAATGCCGATCTTCCGATAGTTGGAGGTTCCATTCTCAGCCATGATCATTTTCAAGGTGGTTATTATGACTTCCCGATGGCAAAAGCAGAAGTGGAGGACTTATTTTCGATTTCTAACTTTCCAAATGTAAAAGCAGGAATCGTACGTTGGCCAATGTCTGTGATTCGCCTCCAAGGAATGGTGAAGGAAGAGGTAGTAGAAGCAGCTGATGTAATTTTTCAAGCCTGGAAATCCTATCGTGATGAACGTGTAGAAATTATTGCTTTTACTGGAGACACCCCTCATAATACCATCACACCTATAGCGAGAAGAGCTGGGGAGTTGTATGAATTAGATCTTGTACTACGCAATAACCGGACAAATGAGGAGCATCCGATGGGGATTTTCCATCCTCACGAAGAAGTACATCATATCAAAAAGGAAAATATCGGGCTAATTGAAGTAATGGGGCTAGCTGTCCTCCCTGGCCGACTGAAAGATGAATTGAACCAGCTTGAGAAGTTGTTACTAGAAGAAAACAGCCTTGAGAAAATTGCTGTTGATCCATTAGTTCAAAAACATTTGGAGTGGGCAAAGCACTTAGTGGAAAAACATCAACATTTCAACCAGGAAAATGCTAATAAAATACTAAGAGAAGAAGTAGGGCATGTATTCGAAAATATATTAGAACATGCGGGAGTTTTTAAACGAGATAACAAAGGGAAAGAAGCTTTTAAGCGGTTTGTTGAATCCTTTCAATAATAATAGTGGGGCTGGGACAAAAATGTTTTAGCCTAAGACAAAACCGAACTTATTTGAGTGATTGATCAAATATGTTCGGTTTTTTAGTATAAAAATATGCTTTTATTTTTTAGATTACACTAGCGGT
>NZ_CAKJTJ010000007.1 GCF_917563925.1 Sutcliffiella rhizosphaerae | reverse complement strand
GCTCAAAAGTCTATATGCAAGATATGAAAGTTTACGTCAACTTTAATTGAACCGCCGTATACCGAACGGTACGTACGGTGGTGTGAGAGGTCGGGGGTTAGTCACCCCCTCCTACTCGATTTATCGAAGAATTTCATGCTTTTATTAAACCTCAACGACATTACTGATATAGCAAAAAGAAATCCACTATTATTTCAACAAAAAAGAACAAATGTTCTGTTTCGTGTTAAAAATTTTTAATGGTGAAAATCTAACCATTCCACTACTCCGAGTGGTTCAAAGCAAATAGTTACTCCATCAATTAGGACAGTATCACCATATTTGTCCTGATAACGTGTTAATGCTAGTTGTAAAAATTCCTCGGTCACACCGATATATTCAGCTAATTCATATTTATTTCTAATCCCCGCTTTATGTGCTTGTACTATTTTGCTCAATGGGAAAAGCTTTTTGTAAGCCCATTGCCTAGCTCGCAACTCTTGTTTTTTGTTTGGAATGGAAGATTGATCTAATATATTCCCGTAACTGGTGTGGTAATGTCCTATTTCTTCTGCCAAAATACAAACCTTTTCTATTTGTGTCGGTAGGTTTTTATTGATATATATGACATTGTCAGCTTGGAGTCCTTTTATATTTTCATGTAATGGCTTTTCGTATACGTAGACGAAATCCTGAGCTTCTTTTAATAACGCTTCATAGTGCATATTATTTCCCCTTCTGTGGATGTTCTTTTCTTTTCGTTCTTACAAAATCTTTGAAACGTTCTATTTCTTCTAACTCTTCCTCTGTCCATTCTTCTCCAACGTGGTGAGCTGCAATTGTAATAGGTTCATCCAAATGCTTGTACTCAGTTCGGCCAAGAAGATAGTCAGTTGATACATTAAAGAAGTCTGCCACCTTTTTAACGTTTTCGACTTTAGGTGAAGAGTTATCCCAGCGACGTATCTGTCCATTAGAAATTCCAATTTTCCTTTCAACTTCTGCAAAAGTTACTTTTTTTTCATCGCAAAGTAATTTTATCTTTCTTATTAAACCCACTAATATCAACCTTTCACGAAGCTTTGAGGAACAAGAATAACTTTTTCGCTATTATTGTATTGACAATTAGCGAAAACGCTAATAAACTTTGTTCATAAGCTATTTATTAGCTAATAAATACAAAAAATACAATTTAAACCATTGGTGGAATGTGTTATTACAGGCTATTTTAGTCTTAATTAGCTATATTTTGATAATAGCATTTAAGCTAATTTAGGTCAATTTATGTTAAGGAAATTAACAGAATTAATAGCTTAAATATTAAAATGGACAAAGTAGTAAACAGTAAAAATACGAAACTACTTCCAAGAGATGATTAAACAGTAAAAAAATTTTATATTTAGAGGAGGCATCTGGTGGAGCTAAGGAGACTAGTAATGCTTCATAAGCTTGCACTACATGGAGTGTATGAAGCAAGGGATGGGAGAATTTTAAGAGATCTTTCCATTAATGAACTAGAAATAGAATTTAATTCTTTTCAGCAGGAAAGAACGGACACAATTAAGTAATGTAATTAAAAGAATAAATCATTGTTGGTGACTTTGATACTTATAGAGAATTATTAGTAAAACAAAATAATTAGGATGGTATCTACTAAACGCTAAATAAAAAAATTATAATATTGGAGGAGTTAGGATGTCTGAATTATCATTATTTCCAGATATAGATGAGAAAAAAGTCTGCGCATTAGTTGTGAAAGAATTGAAAATCTATAAGGCACTTAAAGTTAGGCAACAAAACAAGATGGAGCTTGAAAAGAATGGAGTATCCGAAAACATCTTTCCAAAACTATTGGAAAAGGATAAAGAGAATCAATTAAAAGTCCTTCATATGGAAAGAGCACTTAACAAAAGCTTGGACTCGACAGAACGTCAGATTATAGAAATGAAATACTTATCTCCGGAACGTCAAAATGATATAAATATTTACATGGAACTCGGGTTACAAAAGACTCCTTACTATGAAAAGAAAAAAGCTGCCATATTTCAAATAGCTTCATCATTAGGAATGATTTAATACGAAAAAAGGACAAATTCAAGACAAAAAGGCAGACAAAGTTGCTGCCTTTTTTTTACGGAGATTTTTATAATATTATCTCAGGAAGTAAATATTCCTGGGAGACGCATCCTTTCCCATATCAATGATGTACTCGATTAACTGATGGAGAAATCCTTAGCAGCGTTAGTTTGCATAGGTTGAGGCGGGGTTGGAGTTAAGAGCACTCCTATTTATTTTATTTTGCGATTAGCTTTGAATAAGACTCTCTCATTTTGTGTGTGGGATTCACTCAAGCTAAAAACAAATTAAAAAAGTAAAGGAGGTATATTTAGTTACATGAAATATATTTTGCTTACCTCAAGATAAGCAAAAATAGGGAGGTGATTCTATTGCTGCAAAAGCCATCCTTTATGGAGATATTGGCTGCTGTGCAAAACAAAGTAGAAGTTTACACAGGACTAAGATGTTTTGATGTCGTTCCGAAAGATGCGGTTGCACCATATTATCAGGTTGTTTTTGCTGGGCAATTACCTGAGGATCATACAACGATGTATAAAGAAATGTATACCATTCATCTTCATGCAGTAGAAGAAGGTGCTAGTGAATCAGAACCAAATTTTGAATTGGTTCAAAATGTAAGTAAGGCAATGGCTGAACATATTATGCTTCCAGAGGGTTATGAAATCCTTTCACAAACTCCTATTGGAGCTCAGCCACCTTTCGATGAAACAAATGGTACAACTCGATCAATTATTGGATATAACATATCAGTATTTTATGGATACAAAATGAAAATTTAGGAGGAAAAAAATATGAGTGAAACACTATATCAAAATTTATCAAGTAATTTAAATAAGGCTATTGCTGGAAAGGATATCGTCCTTTCCATCTGGAGCACAGACGGAAATAGTTTACTAGCAGTCGCTGGACAACAAGGATTAACTATTAATCGTGACAAGGATACATTTGAGGTAACTTCAAAGGATTCAAATGGCTGGAAGGAATTTCTGGGAGGATTTAAGGAATGGTCTATTGATAACGATGGGATCTATGTAAGAAGTCATGACTCGCACAAGTTACTGAAAAAAATCTTTGAGGGTGACGACCCAGTTCTTATTAAAGTTACTAACCAAAAGACGGAGACGGATATGTTTGGTGGATTGGCAATTCTTCAAAGCTATCCAATAGAAGCCCCCTACGATGATGCTGTAACGTATACTGCTTCACTTCAAGGAACTGGAGCTTTGGTAGATTTAGAAGATAATTCACAACCGGATAGCTTATAAAGGAGGTAACAACAAATGTTTACAGTAAATAATACAGTCTATACACTAAAATATAATTCAAAAAATATAAAAACGATTGAAACCGTCACAAAAGTTAGTATCCTAGGTCAAATTGCTAAGGGTGATGGATTTATGCCATATAACGTTTTAGAAAACCTTTTTTCATTGGCACTTGTAGAAGAGAAAACAAAAGAAGCAGTTAAACAATCGAAAGCTGTGGAGATGTTTGAAAAGGTTGTGGAAGAAAACGGACTTGCAACCGTAAACGCTGCTATTGTTGAAAAACTGCAACGCGATGTGGGTTTTATGTTCCGTTAGAGCTAGTTGAAAGTAACTTGCCTAACGATCAAGAAGAAACTCCAAATGATTTACGTTTGAAAAAGCTAGCTGAACCTTTTTTAGAAGAAAAGGAGTTAGCTTTTTTTGTTGTTCACATTGGGCTGTCTCCAAAGGATTACAGTCAGCTTACAAACTTAGAAAAGCTCTTTATTAGTAAAGAATATGAGAATAAATTTATAAGTTCCACCACCTGGACAAGAAACGCTGTCTTAAATGGGGTAGCAAATGCAAGGAGAAATAAGGGAAAAAAATTCATAGACCTTTTCCCTAAAAAACAAGCTAAAGCTGACCTAGAATATAACGAGAACGTTATTGAAGCCATTTCACGTATGGAAAATAAAAATGGTAAAGGTTGGGTGGATAGGGTTTATGAGAAGTTAGGATTTAAAGATTTTAAGAAGGGAGGGGAATAAGTGAAAGATTATGTACTGAAAATTAAACTAGTAACTGATAAGAAAGATGTAAATGGTGAATTAAAATCTGTAGGCAAAAATTTTGAAACTCTTGGAAAATCTCTTAGTACTTTAAGTGAAAATTTAAAAAAAATGATTACAGTTCCAGCTCTGGAGGCCGAACCAGCTATTGCAGAACTTAATAATAGTTTTGGAGAAATTAACGATACTGCTACTCAGATGAGTGAAGGGATTGGAGAAGCATTTAACGATTTGCCAAGTATAATGGGTGGTTTTAATACAATATTTGAAGGATTATCTCCTGCAATGCAGGAGATTGTTGTAAATACACTTGTCATAAGTTCAACATTTCTAGGAGAAATTGGTCCTATGATTACAATGGTTGGTTCTTTATTGCAAATTTTTGGGGCATTAGGAAGTTTACTTCCGCTGTTATTAAGTCCTGTCGGATTAATTGTTGCAGCAATAGTAGCGTTGGGTATTGCATTTGGAATAGCAATGGTAAAAAGTCAGACATTTAGAAATGGGGTTTTAGCTCTAGGGGCAAACATAGCATCATTTATATCATCTTTGTCAGCTAACTTTACTCTGGCTTTGGCCGTTGCTACTGCAATTTTTAAAGCTATTAAGCAATATATTAGTAACACTATAACATCCATAGCCCTTAAAGTTGTAACTTTGAGCGGAACAGTTTCTGGGGTATTTAATTCGATTTGGACAATTATTTCTTCAATATTGACTAAAGTTTCGGCTGTTGTTACTTTTATTTTTTCTAATATAAGGCAATTCATTAATAACTCCATAACATCCATTGGGCTTAAAATTACAACATTGAGTGGTACAGTATCTGGAGTATTCAATTCAATTTGGAGTATTGTTTCATCAATAATGAATAGGGTCTCAAATACTATAAGTACCGTGTTTTCTGCAATTACTACTTCATGGACAGGATTAAAAACATTCATTTCAGGAGTTTTTACTGGCATTGGAAATAACATGCAAACGCTAGTAAGTAGAGTAAAAGGATTTGTAAATGGTGTTATTGGAGGCATTAATACAGCTATAGGACTAATTAACAAGATACCTGGTGTTAGTATCAGCAGAATCCCGCAACTACAACGTGGTACAGATAATTGGGCAGGCGGATTTGCACGCATGAATGAGGGCGGAAGGGGAGAACTGGTTCATTTACCTAACGGAAGTCAAGTAATTCCCCATGATGTTTCCATGAGGTATGCAAGGGAAGCTGGGAGGATGAGCTCCAATAATTTTTCTTTTGACAAACAAGATGCTTTTAACAATACGAATAAAAATGAAATCTTTGAGCTCCATGTTTCTATCCCCTTAGATGGTCGTGAGTTAGTTAAAAGAACCATACGATTTACAGCAGAAGAACTTGGAAAGATGAAAGGTTCATCAAGTAAGGGGGTATATGGATGATTACCTTTAACGGTACGTATTTAGGGGATCTTATTAAGGTTACTGAGATTGGGGGAAGAGGACCAATTGGTCAAACCTCTATACGAAAAGATGTGCCAGGTAAGAATGGAACCCATTTCATAAAGACTCAAAATAAAGAACGAGTAATTCCAATCTCCTTCTATATATTGAGTAAATCATTAGAAGAACTAAGAAATAAAGTGGATGAAATAAACTATATTTTAGCTACTCATCAAGAGGTGCCAATTACATTTTCTGACGAACCAGACAAAACCTATTTTGGAAGCTTAGATGGGGATCCGGACTGGGAAGAAATAATAGGGATTGGTAAAGGGCAAATGACTTTCGTCTGCTCAGACTCCAAGAAGATGGGAAAAGAGAGAATATATACTTTGGGAAATCAATTCAATGTTGTAAATAACGGTACAGCAGATGCATATCCGTTGTTTGACATTAATGTGAACACCGCGACAGATAACATAACAATTTCTTGCAATAGTAAATCTGTAAGATTATTAAGGAATTTTTTAGTGGGAGATCTTATCCAGCTTGATTTTAAAAAGCGTAAAGTTTTCTTGAACAATGCTGAAAGTGGAGTCATTCTTGATTGGTCTTCAAAATGGTTTGTTTTTGTGCCCGGGAGTAATACTATAACAATCACTCCGAATAGCGGAATAAATGGTAATCTGATTTTTCATGAGAGATGGCTATAAAATAAATTTAAGAGATTTTAGTTGATAAGAAAGTACAATCGTTAACGGAGAAACTATATAGAAAATATCAAAACTATTAAAAGCATCCTTTATAGGGTGCTTTTATTCTTAAAGGAGGGAGGAGAAAAATGGATTTTCTAATACTATCAGGAAGAACGGAAGAACACTTATGTACGATTTCTAATGAAGCTGATACTGCTATAGTTTTAGAAGCGATACAAAGAGAGGAATTGAATAGAGAACACACTTTTTTATTTCGTATTGATGCATCACATAAAGATGCTGGACACATTGAAAAAGGAAATTTAATTGGCTTTCATGATCGAGATGATGAAAGTTTTTTTCATTTATTTGAAATAATAGACACTGAAGACAAGCATGGTGAGTTTGCAGAGAAAATTGCGGAATGTAAACATATAATCCGAGAATTAAGTGGGGAGCATGTAGAAGACTTTCAGCCTATAAATGTAACAGCAGAATTTGCATTGGGACTTGCACTTGAAGGAACACGGTGGGAAGTCGGGATTGTTGGAGATTTTGGTCTTAACTCCACTAATTTTTTTCGAGAAAACCCGTTGTCTTGTATTGAAAAAATACTAGCTAGATGGGGTGGTGAATTACGATTCCGAGTTCTTTTTGAAGGTAACAGAATTACAGACCGTTTAGTGGATTTATTACCTCGCCGTGGCGGAGAAAAAGGCGGAAGATTAGAGTACGGTCATAATGTAGAAAGTATAGGAAGAAGCGAATCAATTCAGGAAGTAAAAACAGCGTTGCGTGGATATGGCCGTGGAGAAGATACAGGAAACGATACTAGTAGACGAATTGACTTTAAAGGTGTGGAATGGTCAATCAGCCAAGGAGATCCTGTAGATAAACCTCTTGGTCAAGATTGGGTCGGAGATGAAAAAGCAAAAGAAATCTATGGAAAACCAAACGGTGACGGGACATTTCGTCATATATTCGACATATATGAAAATTCAGAAATCGAAGACCCCAGTCAACTATTAAGGGAAACATATGAAATCTTACAACAAACAAAGCAGCCTTTTTTTAACTATCGATTAAACTCTATCATTTTAAAGAATAAATACGAATTAGGTGACACACTCATTGTTATTGATGATGAATTTAGCCCTCCTATTCAGTCACGGTCTCGTATAATCGTATACGAAAGAGATTTGCTTGAAGAAGGAAATGACATTATTGAAGTTGGTAAGTTCTTACCATTGATAACAGATCAAGATGACCGTGTAGAAAAGATAATTGAAAAAGTTAATGATAGGGCGGCAATTTGGGATAACCCACCTGCCACAGAAACAACAGATACAACATTTCCAGACATAGTTCCACCTGTACCAATTGGAATTTCAACTACAGGTCTATTTAAAACAATAAAAATAAACTGGCATTACTTTACTGAGAGTTACATTGCTGCCTATGAAGTATATGCTTCTAAAATGCAAGGATTTGAGCCACAACCAGAGGATTTAATTTTTCGAGGTAAAACAAGTGGGATTTTATTTGAAGCAGGTGAAGTGAACGAACAATGGTATTTCCGTATCCGCACAATAAACACACACGGTACAGCAAGTGATTTTACTGAAGAAATTATCGAGAAAACTATTGCAATAAATGCGGAAAGGGAAATAACACCTTTAACGATTACTAACGAGTTAATTGCAGAAGGTATTAGCGCTGATAAAATAAAAACTGGTATACTCCAAGCTATTGATATTTTTGGTGTAAAGATTGTCGGTTCTTCATTCGTTTCCGAATCAGGGCACTTTTTAATAGACGAGAATGGAATGAGAGTATCTATGATTGAAGATGGTAGGCCATTAGGTTATACCACTTTAGATGCACAAGGTTTATCGGGTTTTTGGGACATGACTGGACAAGGTGGATTTGAAAAAGTATTTTATTTGCATGAAGATGAAACAGTGTCAAAAAAGTTCCGTGCTAAAGAAGAATTTACAATGGGAACAATAAAAATTGTAAAAGTAGAATATGCTGGGAATAAAGGATGGGCTTTTGTCCAAACAGAAGAGGTTGAATAATACTTATTTTAGGAAGGAGGTACTTTATGGCATTAAGTGGTGCTTTTAATAGAAATATAGGATCACATTGGAGAATGAGAGTTGAATGGTCAGCAACTCAGAATATAGCAGCAAACACAAGCACCATAACAATGGAATTATATTGGGAAGGGCTGACACAATATTCCCAGGTATTCTCTAGCTCAACGAATAATGGTTCACAAACTATTGATGGGAATTCTGCAAGTTTTACTGCTTCACCAGCCATAAATGCTAACCAAAAGAAATTGCTAAACAGACGAACAAGGACGATTAACCATAATTCCGATGGTAGTAAATCATTAACTCTATCGGCCTCATTTGCTTTAAATGTTACTTTAGCAGGCACTTATTATGGTAACCAAACGTTCTCTTCAAGTATAACTTTAGATACGATACCAAGAGCAAGTTCTATTTCATCTGCTCCCAACTTGACAGCTGGTGCAAATATGACCATGTCTATTTCACGAGCATCTACAAGTTTTAGGCATGATGTTTGGTTTGATTTACAAAATTCGTCAGGCTCATGGATAAACATTAAATCTTGGACAGGAATTAATACTTCTGTAAGTACTTCTTTTACAACTGCTGACATTATCAATATTTTTAATCAACTGAATGGTAGAACTTCGACACCTAGTAGGATACGAATTCAAACAAAGAGTGGTAACACGAATATTGGAGGAGTGGTTTCAAGAACTGGTACAGTCTCGGCACCAAATAATTCATATGTTTCATCATCAAGAAACTTTAACATTGGTAATAGTGTTCCTATTACTATATCAAGAGCAAATTCTAGCTTTACACATACTGTACGAATTAAATTTGGAAATTCAACAATAGCAACATTGAGTGGGGTAGGGCAAAGTACGACATGGACGCCATCAACTGCACAGATTAATAGTATGCATAATGCTACTCCTAACGCTAACAAAGCAACAGTGACTTTTGAGGTTGACACTTTCTATAGTACAGCACAAGTTAGAGTAATGAGAAGTAATACTGGAACAGCAAGTGTTGTTGATGCTAACCCAGTATTTCCAAATTCAAGAATAGCCTACTATGATAGCAATACAGCAACAGTTTCAATTACAAGTAGTAATCAATATGTCATCCAAAATAAATCAGTTGTTGTTGCTAACATTACTTCTGCTGCAACTCCACAAAAGGGATCAAGTATAAGTAGTTATAGGCTAGCTTTAAATGGTAATACTTGGACAAGAACAGGTATAGGTACACATTCATTAGGGATTTTAACAGCAAACTCAAATGTTACTTTAACTGTTGATGCAATTGATTCAAGAGGCAATTCTACAAGAGCTTCTATCACAGTTCAAGTTCTACCATATTCTACTCCTTCATTAACTACTATATCATCAAGGCTATACGGATTTGAAGATGAAACAACCTTGAGGATAAGGGGAACAATTTCCCCATTAATTGTTGCTAGTCAAAGTAAAAACTTAGTACAAAGTGCTATGTACAGAATTAAGTTAACAACTACAAGCACATGGGGATCATGGACAAGCTTTAGCGGATTAACATTATCGGGTGGGGAATATTCAGTAGATCCAACAATATTAAATCTACCTAAAGAAAATTCATATAACTTAGAGTTTAGAGTAGGTGATGTATTCCAAACAGTTACAATAGCCAGAGTAATTGATGTAGGTATTCCATTTATATTTATGGATTCAGTAAAGAAAGCTTTGGGAGTTAACACGTTTCCAGAGACAGGATATATGATTGATATAGCAGGCAGAGCTCAATTTACTGATTTAATTCACGTTAAAGATTTATCAGGTGGCAAGTCGACATTATCAAGAAATACATCAACAGGGAGAGAAATACTTGAGATAAGAGCAAATACAAGTTTAACAACCGGTTCTGCAATTAATATGTATGGTAATAATGATTCAACTGCTCCTGGTAAAATATATTTTTATACTAATAATTCTGCTAGAATGTCAGTGTCAAGAGAAGGGTATGTAGGCATTGGTACAGTAAATCCAGTAATTAATCTGCATGTTAACGGCGGGGGAGAATTACTTAGATTGGATAACACAACAGCTAATGGAACTGTATTTTTAACATTTCATGCAGGCAATACAAGAAGAGGTTGGGTAGGTTTTGGCAGTACATCTAGTACTATTATGACGATTGCTAATTCAGCAGGCCATATTAATCTGTCAACTGATTCAAATTCTTATGTTGGTGTTAATACAACTTCTCCAACAGAAACTTTCGATGTCAATGGCTCAGCAAGATTTAGGTCTGGTGCAAAAACTGGTAGTTTGCTAAATCCGCATTCAAATATTTTATATATTGGAGCAAGCCAAGAAGTAAGGGCAGTAAGTGCTGGTAATATCAACACCTATCAGAACATTAGAGCGCTAGGATTCCCAACAGGCTCATCCATACTCTACAAACAAAATGTAAAGGAATTTACAAAAGATGCATTGGGAATGATTATGGACATTAAACCACAGATTTATCATTTGAATAATAATATTGATAATGGTATATATGACAAACCAAAAGTAGGATTTATTTCTGAAATGGTCCACCCACTAATGAGAGATGAGGATGGTGTTGATCCTTATTCTATTACATCAATTACTTGGAGAGGAATTCAACAACATAATGAGAAAATTGTTGCTTTAGAGCAAAGGGTAAAAGATTTAGAATTGTTGCTTGAACAAATGGTTTAAGGAGGAAAATGAAAATGATTGAAAACCAGGCAAAGCAAGTTAAAGTAGAGGAAAGTTTTTACATCCAGGAATTAGAGTATGAGTTGGCTATAGCACAAAGAGAATTAAGAACTGCTAGAGCATATATAAAACAAAAGCAAGCTGAGCAGCAGCAGAGTGCTACCAAAGTGGAAGAAAATCAACCAGTAAGACAGGTAGAATAAATAGATTGGGACATTTATTCAAATAAATTAAATAGGGGGGCAATTGATTGGAGGAGGCAAAGGTGGATATCTGGAAAGAATCAATAAAAAAAGATATCAATAATCTTAAAAAATGTAACGAAGTATTCAAAAATGATATTAGGCGATTACAAGATAAACAGTTACTTCATGATAGAGATATCGGAGAAATGCGGAAAGATCTTACAGAAATCAAAGATGATATAAAATGGCTACGGCGTTCGATAACCAATGCATTTATTGTAGGGATTATCGGTGGGGCAGTGGCTATTTTTTATGCCATTTTACAACAATAAAGGAGTAACAAAATGATTAACTGGAAAGTGCGTTTTTCTAACAGGCTGTGGGTGATTTCTTTCATCGCACAGCTATTTATTTTAATAGAGGTAATGTTGGTAGGGGCATATGCCATAGGATTGACAGACTTTCAATTAACTGAGGAAATCAAAGGTTGGGGATTTGCAGTAGTAAATGCATTGTTTGGAGTGTTTGCTACATTGGGAGTGGTTCAGGATCCCACTACAGTCAATTTAAGTGATAGTGAGCAAGCAAAACTATATAAGTTACCAAGATCAAGTTTATAAGCCGCCCTACAAGGTGGCTTTTTCTTTTGGGGAGGTGTGGAAAATGTAAATTATTAGGTCTAACGAACAAGCATTGTATCAAAAGTGTCATAAAAAATAATATGAGGTGATAAATCATGGTAAAAATATTTATTGATCCAGGTCATGGTGGAACAGATCCAGGAGCAGTTGGGAATGGTTTACAAGAAAAGAATGTTAATTTACAGATCGCAACACGTGTTAGAGATATGCTTGTCAATGAGTATAACGATGTATCTATATTAATGAGCCGAACAGGAGATCAAACTGTTTCACTGACCCAGCGTACAAATGCGGCAAATTCATGGAGAGCTGATTTCTTACTTTCCATCCATATTAATGCAGGAGGGGGGACTGGTTATGAAGATTTTATTTATCCGGGAGTAGGTGCTCCAACAACCACTTATCAGAATCTTATTCATGAAGAGATTATGAAGCTTGTAAACTTCAGAGATCGTGGAAAGAAGACGGCTAACTTTCATATGCTACGGGAATCTGCTATGCCAGCATTATTAACTGAAAATGGTTTTATTGATAATGCAGATGATGCAGCGAAGCTAAAATCGGCTTCTTTCATTGAGAGCATTGCTCGTGGCCATGTAAATGGGATTGTACGAAGCTTTGGGTTAACACGGAAAACAACTGCCATCTATCACACTGTTGTACAAGGAGATACTGTCTATTCCTTGAGTCAGCAATATGGGAGCACAATTCAACAGATTAGAGACTGGAACAATCTTGATAGCAACTATACAATTTTTGTGGGACAAGTGTTACGTGTCAGATAGAGAAACTATATATCATAAAAAAGCTGTCAGTTATGACGGCTTTTTATGATATATCTCCTTATGACCACTTTAAGAGATTAAATAATTGCCATCCTATTTAATAATAACTACTGTTAACACCGCTAATATTCTTCGAGTTTGTTAATCTTTCAACTTTCAAACTAGCAAAATTCGACTCTTTCATCAAATTTTATTCAATTCGTTTATTTAGTCTATTTGTCTTCATCATGAACTTAATTAAAAAACTCTTCGTTGGCATCATATTCGTCGGATAAATCTCATTAACCATAGTTATGCGAGCCCCTCTTAAATGTCCGGGTGGAATCCCCAGATTCCATTGACAAGAGTTTGGCAAGTCTATCGAAGCATCCATTCCTATACAAGGGATGTCGCCATCACCATGATTGGTGAAGGAAAAACGACAGTCTGTGGATTTGCAGGGGAAGCGGTAATAAAAAATGGAAAAATGGTGGAACGATTAACGGAAGACGAAACGTTGCTTTACAATATATTTAATAAAGAAAGCTCGCACGGAAAAATTGAAGTATTAAATAATGCTACTGTTATGATCCTTAATAATTCCATGAATTATAATAGCCGCATGGAAAATGACATCCCGTTATTTGAAACGGTTATTGACCTTCAATTCGTTTTGTTAGAAACAAGAGGAGACCCCTCCAAAAAGATTATTAAAGAAAATCTTGAAGTGCTTTTAACAGAAAGGTAAGATAACATGTTTTCTAAACTTCAAGAAAGTGGAGCAGATATTTTAGGTTTAGGTCAATATTTTAGAAAAAGACTATCTAGACAAGAATGGAGAAAATGGCGTACAGATTTCTATCCTATACTCAAATATAAACAACAAGTCGTTGTTCATATTCAAAATGAAGGAAATCTGAAAATGATGGAGAATTGATCTGCGTAAGTTGAATAAATAACTATCTCTAATGGAAAATCTATTCCTTTTTTCATTAGAGATAGTATTAGATGATTTATCCCGCCACTGTCTCATTTGTATCAGCCTCTTTTTGTTTCAATCTCTCTAAGTAAACATTCGTTTTATACGAGCAATAGAAAAACGCTGCTGCAATAAGAAACCCAAAGACCCAACCATTGATTTTCATGAAAAATAGGATTCTATCATAGCCTCCAACACCATAAATATTTATTAAAAATTGTTTTAACCCTGCCCCCACAAAGCTTCGAAGTGCAAAGATGATTGTTAAAAGGTAAAAGGCGGGCAAAATCTCTTTTTGCTTGTACAAATTTAAACTATCATCCCGTTTGTATCCTTGTAGAAAAGCAATATCTGCCCCAAAATAAAGCGCAAGTGGTCTTCTAAAAAGTATGGTTCCTAGAAAAAAGCAGCCAAACAACACCGATACATATACCGAATTTTGTAACATAGCAAAGGCATTTCCAGATAGGATGTCAACCATTGTGCTAATTAACAGTGTTCCTAAAATAAACATACCTGTTACATTAAATTGCTTTTCTACAACAAAACGTACAATGGTATAAATAAAACCAGGGACAGTCGATAATAAAATGGCATAATAATCACCTAAAGGTTCTTGCCCAAACTTCCATATTACATAAGGTAGTGCTAAATAAAAGAGCAAATCACATACAACAGTTTTACTTTTCATCCTTCCACCAAACCTATCTTTTTCTCTTTATCATACCATTAAATGTAAAAAGTAGAATTGTATTTATGAGTTAAAAACTACTTGTATGTTAAAATGAAAAGAACGAGGTGAAGCGAATGATCTATGTTGGTGTAACGGGGTGGGGGGATCAAAATTCTTTATATACCTCAGGGATTTCCCCGCGAGATAAATTGAAAGAATATGGAGCTCACTTTCCAGTTGTAGAAGTGGATGCATCCTTTTATGCTATTCAGCCGAAACAGAATGTAGAAAAATGGGTGAAAGATACGCCAGAAGGCTTTCAGTTTGTTGTGAAAGCCTATCAGGGAATGACAGGTCATCAGAGGGGAGAAATACCCTTTGAATCAAAGGAGGAAATGTTTCTTGCCTTTAAAGAATCTATCATTCCTTATCAGGATGCTGGAAAGCTTTCGATGGTACTATTTCAATTTCCACCATGGTTCGAGTGCAAGAAAGAGAATGTGGATTATTTGCGCTGGTGTAAGATAAAGATGGGAGACACAAAAGTGGCTCTCGAATTTCGAAACCAAACATGGTTCCAACCAGAATATTATGGAAGGACCCTCGACTTTATGGAAAAAGAAGGGTGGATTCATAGCATATGTGACGAACCGCAAGCGGGAACAGGATCGATTCCAACAGTATTACATGCTACCACTAACGAAAATACCCTCGTACGACTCCATGGACGAAATGTGCATGGATGGACAAAGTCTGTTCCAGGTAAAGACTGGAGAGAAGTACGTTATTTGTATGATTATAACCACTCTGAATTACTAGAATGGAAGGCTAACTTGGAAACTCTTACGTTACAAAGTAAAGATATAATTGTATTGTTTAACAATAACTCTGGTGGACATGCTGCTGGAAATGCCAAACAATTGATAGAGCTACTAAATATCGAATATACAGGCTTGGCACCTAAACAGCTCGATTTATTTTAAGGGGAGAGAAGGAAGTTTGCGGCAAATCAGAATTTTACATACCAATGATATTCATAGTCATTTTGACGCTTATCCTAAATTGGCGACTTTTTTACAGAAAGAAAAGACTGATAACCCTACAGCATTGGTGGACATTGGTGATAATATGGACCGCTTTCATCCTATTACCGAGGCGACAAGAGGAAAAGGGAACACTAAATTACTACAATTGCTTCAATACGATTTTGTGACAATTGGAAACAATGAAGGAATAACTTTGGAATATAAAGAACTCTCGGAATTATACAAAGAAGCAAGATTTTCTATTCTAATTGCTAACCTTTATGAACAAGCAGGCAATAGACCAGTTTGGACAAAGCCCTATGAATTGAAAGATTATGATGGAATAACTGTTGCGTTTATTGGGTTAACTGTATTCTATGAACATTTTTATTCATTGCTAGGGTGGAAGATGGAAGATCCTTTTCTCTCACTTGAGAAGCATATACCTTCAATGAAACAGGAAGCAGATATTATTGTTGTCCTTTCTCATCTAGGTATTTCTGATGATGAAGAGATTGCAAGAAGGTTTCCTGATATTGATGTGATACTTGGAGGGCATACCCACCATGTTCTACCTGAGGGGAGATTTATTGGAAATACTCTTGTTTGTGGCGCGGGTAAGTACGGGCAATATATTGGTGAAGTGAATTTAACCTTTGATATGGATAGAAGCGAATTGGTTAAAAAACATGCAAAGCTACATAAGCTTGAATTTTTTGAACCTGATAAGCAAGTAGTAGAGACAATTAAAGAAATGCAAATAGAAGCAAATGAAACCTTAAATCAAAAGGTGGGTTTTTTAACAGAATCCCTTCCGGTTAAGTGGTTTTCTCGCTCCATTTTTCCAGATGTATTGGCGAACAAGTTGAAAGAATGGTGTGAGGCAGACGTTGGGATGGTTAACTCTGGGGTTCTACTTGATGGTTTACAAGAAGGAGAAGTTACACTTGGGATGTTGCACCGCATTTGTCCACATCCAATCAATCCTTGTCGAGTAGTTCTTACTGGTGAAGAATTTAGGGAAGTAGTCCAGCAAGCACTTGATCCAGAAATGGAGCAACTAAGAGTAAAGGGTTTTGGTTTTCGCGGGGAAGTAATGGGAAGAATGGCTTTTAGCGGGGTAAGATTTGACAAAGAACCGGTTGCAGATGGAACGTCAATTATAACTGCAATCTATGTGGGGGATAAATTCTTATCTTCTTCTGACAAGATTTCGATTGGAACCATTGATATGTTCACGTTTGGAAGAATGTATCCGTCGATTATCCGTGCAAAGGAGAAAAAGTTTTATCTTCCAGAATTACTAAGAGATGTACTTGCTCATACATTTTCATGTGAATAACCTATTTTTCACACCCTTTCTATTCCTAATCATAAATTGAAATAGGAAGGGAGCGTGACCATAAAATGATTGAAATGACACCAATCACTATTAATGGCCAAACGTTTACTGCAATCACTGTACGATTACCAAAGACCAACTTTCTAGCGGTTACAAGTGATAAAGGATATATCATGTGTGGAGCGCTTGATGTAGCCCTCTTAAATGAAAAGCTCAAGGACCGCAAAATTATTGCTGGAAGAGCTGTTGGAGTGCGTACGATCGAGCAGTTAATAGAGGCACCTTTAGAGTCGATAACATTGGAAGCAGAAAATATAGGTATTGTAGTCGGTATGTCTGGAAAAGAGGCATTATTAAAGATGTTGTAGCAAAAGCCGAATATTATAAGGGCTGTTTTCGAAGAACTTTGTTGCTTTTGCAAATTGGACTCATTTCCTGCTTATAGTTAATGTAAAGGGAAAGTTAAAAAGTCTAGAAACCGATTTTTTAGTAGTTAATAGCAACAATCATATAGAAAAAGCCCTAATCACAGAAGGGAAGTCACAAAGAGATTATTTATGGTGACTTCTTTTTTCACATTTTCTTCCTAAATATCTACCCTTTATCCAATAATTTCAACTATAATAGTAAGTATAGATTTTGTCGAATTATGAAGATAGGAGAAGTTATGAGACTATTACCTACAAATAAAATGAAGCCGGGGATGGTTTTGGCCAAGTCCATATTTAACGATACCGGCAGGGTGCTGCTAAGTGAAGGGGTATCTGTCACTTCCAACATGATAGCACGTCTCCTCCAATTGAATGTTACTTACGTCTACATAAAAGATAGCAGGATCGATGGCATGGAGATTCCTACCATCATTTCTGATAAAGTCCGCAAAGAAGCTATAAAAACAATTACATCAACGTTTCAAGCCATTGAAAATGAAAAAGAAATAAGTAAAAGATTTGTAATAGATAAATCATCGAAGAATCTTAAAGCACTAATAGAGAAATTGTTATCAGACATGAAATCGAATGAAGAAATTTCCACATTGCTTACGGATGTATATGTGCACGACAATTACGTGTTTACCCATTCCTTGAATGTTACTCTTTATTCATTGTCTATTGGCCTTAAGCTAGGTCTTTCTCGCAAAGACCTAGAAATACTAGGGTTAGGTGGCATCCTCCATGACATAGGAAAAATGCTCGTCCCAAATGAAATCTTGTTTAAGCCTGGCAAACTTTCAAGTGAAGAATTCAAAGAAATGAAAATGCATGCGACATACGGCTTTGATATTTTAAGAAATATGCAAACCATACCGCTATTAGTGGCTCATTGCGCATATCAGCATCATGAACGATTGAACGGCAGTGGATATCCACGGGGAATTAAATCAAATGATATCCATTTATTCGGGAAGATATTAGCGGTTGCAGATGTTTTTGATGCAGTGACATCACATAGAGTTTATCGAAGTGCTATGCTACCGCATGAAGGACTAGAGGTATTATATTCCGGATCAGGTACTTTATATGAACCAGTAATAATCGAAGCCTTCCGAAAATCAGTAGCCTTATATCCGTACGGATTGATGGTTACCTTGAATGATGGAAGAAAAGGGTTTGTTGTAGGTCAGAACAAAGAGTTAACAGAGCGTCCAATCATCCGAATAGTTGAACAAGAGGGTGAAGAATTGGAAAATACGTATGATATTAATCTTAAAGATCATTTGAATATAGCAATAGTAGATTGTGATTGTCAAACCAATGTAGCAGCTGTAAGCTAAATTCTGATGTCATGATATGAATGAGTGAAATATTTCCTTTGTTCAAAACTAGGAAATATGATATAGTATTCTAGTAAATAATATATACTTCCCTTATCATACGATGAGGTAGAGGCTGCATAGCATAAGAGTAGTACTACTGGAGGGTGACACCTAAGATAGTAGAAGAAAGGATGCTGTGCCGAAGCAATTCAAGCTGTCGAACTTGTATTGCTGGGGTTATCTTGAATAAGGATAACACTGCCATTATGACCGGTACGGACGGGTTTGTAATGGAGGGCTACTGATCGGATGGAGGATAACACATTACACGGTAATGATAGTTATTTTCTATCATTACTTTTTATTTTGTTTTCTTTCAGTGCCTTCCATTGATGTAATTCGTTTGAGCCGAGTCAAACATATTACAGCTTAATGGGGGTTTTTTTGTGGAAGGAACTATTTATTCGTTAATTCCTCCAGTGCTGGCAATCCTGATGGTTATCCTAACTAGAAGAGTATTGCTTTCACTTGGAGTAGGTATTTTAGCAGCCGCATTAATGTTGGCAAATTTCAACCCAGTAACAATGGTTACTTTGATTTGGGATGAAGCATTAGCAGTGTTTTACTCTGTAGGAGATAGCGAGTGGAATCTTTGGAATATTTATATTTTATTATTCCTTGTTACATTGGGTATCATTACTGCTTATATCTCCATTTCTGGAGGAAGCAGGGCATTTGCTGATTGGGCTCAAACAAAAATTAAATCAAGAAGAGGATCAAAGCTACTAACAAGCTTTTTAGGTATCATTATTTTTATCGATGATTATTTTAATGCACTGGCTGTTGGCCAAATTAGCAGACCAATTACTGACCGTTATAAGGTGTCTCGTGCTAAATTATCTTATTTAATTGATTCGACCTCTGCTCCAGTCTGTGTTATTGCACCAGTATCCAGCTGGGGAGCGGTAATAATCGGCATAATTGGAACAGAAGTTATTGCAAGACAAAATATCACAGATTTAACGGCTTTCAGTGCATTCATGCAACTTATCCCGATGAATCTGTATGTGTTTGCTGCACTTTTAATGGTATTCTTTGTTAGCTATTTTAATTTTAATATTGGACCGATGAAAAAACACGAAGAACGTGCAGTGGAATTAGGAGAACTGTATGACCCTGAAAAAGCAATTCCAGGTGAGCTTTCAGAAGAACTTCCAACAAGTAAGAAAGGTACTATCGGGAACTTAATTTGGCCGATCGTTGCTCTTTTTGTAGGAGTAATCGGTGCGATGATTTGGACAGGTGTTTCTGGAATAGATGGTACCATTACTGTCTTAGGAATTTTTGAGAATACAGATCCATCTGCTGCTTTATTTTATGGTGGTGTGTTTGCTTTAGTAGTATCACTAGTATTATTATTTGTCGAAATTTCTAAAGGTGGAGTTACTAATAGTGCGATTGGCAAAGGCTTTAAAGAAGGATCTAAATCCATGTTGCCGGCTATTTATATTCTACTTTTTGCATGGGTAATTGCCGGATTGATTGATGGTTTAGGAACTGGTACGTATGTTGCTGAGCTAGTACAAAATTCTAATATGAATATTGCATATCTTCCAGCAATCATATTTGTCATTGCCGGATTTACAGCATTGGCTACAGGAACTTCCTGGGGAACATTTACGCTATTACTACCAATAGCGGGACAGATTTCTGCAGCAACAGATATCTCGATCTTATTACCTGCATTAGCGGCAGTTCTTGCCGGTGCGGTGTTTGGAGACCACTGTTCACCGATTTCAGATACTACGATTCTCTCTGCAACCGGAGCGGGTTGTAACCATATTGATCACGTAATTACTCAAATGCCATATGCATTAATAAGTGCTGGTATGGCATTTGTTGGATTCCTTGTGCTTGGATTAACAGGAAGTACTTTGCTTGGACTTTTAGTTGTACTTGTTGCTTTTGTAATAATTGGTCTAAGTTTCAGAGTGATGAAAACAGCTAATTAAATACTATTCTAAAAAAATAAAACACCACCCTTTTTTACTTGGATTTTGTAGTATAAAGGGGCTGGTGTTTTTTTTGTTTAGGGAAAATATTGAATTAATAAGTTAAAAATAGTGCAAATAGGGAAATATAATTAGAAATGGTGAAAAATACCCATTATTTTTGTCGGATGTTGTCGTATTGGGTCGAAAAACATCTTTTTTTGACACATCCCAAAAGTCTCGTTATACTGTTCTCATAATTATATTAAAAACTCTGAAAATTCAAAATTTGAGACTCTTGAACTATTTCTTTTCTTTTATCAGAGTCATTTTACAAGGGGGAAAAATAATGGATAATAGACCGCAATGGGGTACTAGGGCAGGATTTGTACTTGCTGCAATGGGATCGGCCATTGGGCTCGGAAACATTTGGCGTTTTCCAGCAGTCGCATATGACAATGGTGGAGGAGCATTCCTAATTCCTTATCTGTTCGCACTATTAACCGCGGGTATTCCGCTATTAATTTTAGAATTTACCATCGGTCATAAGTACCGTGGCTCAGCACCACTTTCATTTGCAAGAATGAACAAAAAGTATGAATGGCTCGGTTGGTGGCAGGTTGCGATTTCATTTGTTATCTCAACTTATTACGCTGTTATAATTGCATGGGCAATTTCCTACTCGATATTCTCATTTAACTTAAGTTGGGGAAGCAATCCTGAGGCATTCTTAGTAAATGATTATTTAAAGGCAGCTGCTCCAGGCGAATTTGGAAGTTTGGTGCCATCTGTGCTTATTCCATTAGTCATTGTATGGATTATCACTCTTGGCGTCCTTTTTAAAGGAATTAAAAAGGGAATAGAAATTGCTAATAAAATTTTCATCCCAGCACTGGTAATCATTTTTTCCATCATTGTTATTCGTGCTTTGACTCTTGAAGGGGCTAATATTGGATTAAATGCATTTTTTAAACCTGATTGGGAGGCTCTTTCAAATGGACAAGTATGGGTTGCCGCATATGGACAGATTTTCTTTAGTTTATCCATCTGCTTTGCCATCATGGTGACCTATTCTAGTTACCTACCTAAAAAATCGGATATTACAAATAACGCTTTTATAACAGCATTTGGTAATTCTGGATTTGAATTATTAGCTGGTATTGGAGTATTCAGTGTACTTGGTTTTATGGCATTACAACAAGGTGTCGGTGTGGATGAAGTTGTTAAAGGCGGAATAGCACTTGCATTTATGGTGTTTCCACAGATTATTAATGAATTTCCCGCCTTTCCGCAGTTTTTTGGATTCTTATTCTTCGCATCACTTGTTTTAGCAGGACTCACATCGCTAATATCTATTGTTGAAACATTTGTTGCAGGTATTCAAGATAAGTTCAAAATTTCACGTAATAGAGCAGTTGCTTATGGTGGAGGACTCTCAGCCGTTATTTCCTTAGCCTTTGCTACACAGGGTGGATTAAATCTATTAGACGTTGCCGATTATTTCATCAATCAGTTTGGTATAGCCCTTGCTGGACTTGTTGAAATAGTTATCATTGTATGGATTTTAAAGCAATTAAAGCCACTACAGGAGCATGCAAATCTTTCTTCAGATATTAAATTAAAGGGTCTAATAGGTAATTGGTGGACAATCTCTCTATCTGTAGTTACACCACTTGTCCTTGGTTATATGATGTTTGATTTATTCAGAACAAACATAGCAGAAGTTTATGGTGCGGCAGATGGGTATACAAGAGCATTTGTCGTTCAATATGGGGTATCACTCGCAGTCGCTGCACTTGTTATCGGAATCCTATTCTCATTTATTAAATGGAAGAAGGGTGATTTAGATATTCCTGGTGCTATTTCGAAGGAGGACGATAAATAATGGAGACAAGTGCTATCATAATGATGATTGTAGGAATGGCAATTCTTTGGGGAGGCTTTGCTGGAAGCATCCTATGGGCTATAAAGAAGGGTAAAGAGGTTTAAAAGTGTAAAGCAGTTGGCTATTTGCCAACTGCTTTTACCGTTTTCTTCGATCTCCTCGTTCCCATAATTTTAAATGAGGAAAGGGATCAAATGACCATTCAGAGTATCCGTTATCTTTATACATTCCATAATGGAGGTGGGGAGGGAATTTTCCAGCGGTTCCTGGAGGTCCATATCCTGAGCTTCCCACTGATCCAATAATTTGACCAGGTTCAACGACTTGTCCTACTTCAAGATCTTTTGCAAAACCGTTCAAGTGGGCAAAATAATGGTACGTATTATTGATGTCTCTTATTCCAAGACGCCAACCGCCAAACTTGTTCCAGCCTTTAATTTCAATTATTCCATAACAAGTAGAGCGGACAGGGACCCCGTAACTGGCAAAGATATCTGTACCTTCATGCATTCTTCGGCCACCCCAGCCACGTGCATCACCCCAAGTGTTACGATAGCTAAAATTTGAGCGAATTGGAAGTGGGAAGGCGTGATTGTCTAGTTCTAATGTTTTGTAAGTACTGTATAACTTCAAGTGTCCCATAATTAGACCAACCGTTTTATCACGTTGATAGTAATCCCAAAGAGCAATCTTTAAATTCTCTTTATCAGTCCCATACGAACGAAGATAAGTTGCAAATGTGAATAAAACATCTTCATCATTGGTAGAATCTGCTTTTCCATCACCGTTGCCATCTAGCCCGACGCCATTGAAAAATTGAATATTTTCAGGGTCGGTATCTTTGGAGTTTGGGTTAAGGGGACCTGCCCATAATTCAGGTTTATAATAAATTCCAGTTACTCCTGTTGCTTTAGGGATGTCGTTTCTCACCCTTCGCACGTTCCGTTCATACTGATCGACTGCAGCAAAGTAATACCAAGGGATTTGAGTGATAGATTGCATTCTATCATATAGTTCTTGTCTTTTAGCGAAAATTTGTTCATCAGTCATTTGATCAATATCTGTAGCATTCACATAAGTAGGAAGATAACTGACTAACAGAATGATGCATAATAAAATACGTCTCAACTTCTCACTCCTTTCTGTTTTTAGTTTGTAGACTTTTCATTATTTCATTTATACTAATTCATGGAAGTGTATTTCAGGAAGGTTTTGGTCTTGTTTATTACTTAGATGTTTGGTAAAGTGACAGTGGAGTAACATGACATTTTCCATTCACAATATATAAGACAAGTTGGAGTTGATTGTATGGCTAAAAAAGAGGAGTACATACGTAAACCAGATTGGTTAAAAATCAAACTAAATACGAATGAAAATTATACGGGCTTAAAGAAATTAATGCGTGAAAATAATTTAAATACGGTTTGTGAAGAAGCTAAGTGCCCGAATATTCATGAATGCTGGGCAGTAAGAAGAACGGCAACTTTTATGATCCTTGGTGCAATATGTACGCGAGCATGTCGTTTCTGTGCAGTTAAGACAGGCTTACCTACTGAGCTTGATACGCAAGAACCAGAAAGAGTAGCAGAATCTGTTAAATTAATGAATCTTAAGCATGCAGTTATCACTGCTGTAGCGCGCGATGATTTAAAAGATGGCGGTGCTGGGATATTTGCCGAAACAATTAGAGCAGTAAGAAGAGAGAATCCATTTACAACAATTGAAGTATTGCCTTCAGATATGGGTGGAGTATTTGAAAACATCGAAACATTAATGGATGCAAGACCCGATATTTTGAATCATAATATTGAAACAGTGCGTGAATTAACTCCTAGAGTACGTGCTCGAGCAACATATGACCGTTCACTAGAACTTTTAAAACGTGCAAAAGAACTTCAACCTGATATCCCAACTAAATCAAGCATTATGATTGGGTTAGGTGAAACAAAAGAGCAAATCATCCAAACGATGGATGACCTGCGCGCAAATAACGTAGATATTATGGCAATTGGTCAATATTTACAACCATCTAAAAAACATCTTAAAGTTCAAAAATATTATCATCCAGATGAATTTGCAGAGCTGAAAGAAATTGCAATGACAAAAGGCTTTAGCCATTGTGAAGCAGGTCCGCTTGTGCGTTCTTCCTATCATGCGGATGAACAGGTTAATGAAGCATCAAAAGCTAGACAAGCTCAAGCATAAGAAGGTACAGTTTCCATTTTGGAAACTGTACCTTTTCTTAAGTTCTTGAAGATTGAGCGGGTCTAGCGCCTAGCCCTTCGAAGCCTTAAAGTGACGTGAATGAAGCAGCTTTGTCTTTATTTCTTGTTGGAACTGAACGAGGCTCTTTTTTTATTCATTCCTCATTTGTTTACCATAATCATCTTTCTCTGTTTCTTCATTACGTTCTCCTTCAGCCTCCCCATTGGCATTTTCACCATTGTTCAAACTTTTACCTTGAGGAGATTCGAGCATTTCATTAATTGTTGTTTCTAAAATTTGTTCCACTCTAGGACTGTTAGTACCTAAAGCACGAAAACGTTCTATTTCATGAATCATCTCCTGGTTATCGGAAATGTACACATGATAAAATCGAGGTACGATGGAGAGACCCGTTTTACTGACCTGATCTGCCACCATTTCACGGTCATCACTGCTTGTTTCGTAGGCAATTAAAACTTCCTGATCGGTAACAAGAGTAGCGGAATCCTGTATAGTAGGGAGTTGAATGACCATTTTGTTAATACTATTCGCAATTTCCCCATAATCAACAGTTGTAATATTTTGATTGTTTTGCGAGTTTCTCACAGGTGTAGCTTGATCTCTTTTATATCCAAACTGGGTTTGATCATGAGTGCCATCTCTAACATTATGCATATCATACCGGTGTCCAGTATTTGTGTTTTGTCCCATAAGTTCAGTTCTTGTTTGACGCTCTTCAGGAGTAGGATCAAAAGCACAAGCAGTAGAAAGGGCAGTTAATAAACTGCAGGCAGCAACTAACTTCATTGTTTTTCTCAATGGAAACACCTCCTTGCTATTAGGATGACCATAAGTTATAAATTTTGACTTAGAAATTGATGGAGAATGGTCTATAATGTAAATAAGAGTAGAAATGGAGGATTACACATGATTTGTATCGGAAATCATTGCTATGAATTGTTGGAAGAAAATCGAGATGGTTTCAATGAGGAGACATTTCGTGCCAGATATATTGATGTATTAAGTAAATACGATTATATTGTGGGGGATTGGGGTTACAATCAGTTGAGACTTCGTGGTTTTTTTGAAGACCAAAATAATAAATCAACCCATGATACAAAAATAAGCACACTTCCTGACTATATATACGAATACTGTAATTTCGGCTGTGCCTATTTTGTTTTAAAAAAGGTAAAGAAACCAGTAGAAACGAAATGAAATAAAGAGGGTACGGATCAAACTTGGTCCGTACCCATTTTATGATTATTGCATCCTCCACACTTTTTCACAAATAGTTTAAAGTAAAGAACCATAGCTTATAAACCGACTTTATACAGAATGGTTAATCCAAACTCATTTTAATGTCCAAGTGGTGGCTCTTCATTTTCTGATTTGTTATCATGTGTCGGGTGCGCACCTGGATGTTGCCTTGGAAGATCTTGATGAAGGTTTTTGTTTTCGTAATTAAAGGCACTGTAATATCGTTGACCTTCTCGCCATGGAGTACTCTTATTTTGAACAGGAGTATCTTTTCCTCTTGGAGAACCGTATGGCCCTTCCGGTAACGTTTCAGGGATTAAATAATCGTGCTGCGCTTCCACATTGGAAAAGTCAGAGTATTGTTCTTTTTGCTTATCTTTTTCTTGCTGGCTCATATTAACCATCCCTTCAAATTAAGATAATGCTTATTTTTCCCAGAATGAAGAGGGATATGAGTTTAGTTATTAGTTAAGGTAAAACAATTCATTAGACAACTTGGTATAAAAAGGAACGAAGCTCTTCTGCTTCTTCCTCATTAAGCTGGTAAGCATGTTCCAAATAACCAGGCTCGTCCAAATCATCACTGCCGATAATAGCAAAGCGATTTCCTTGAATATCTAGAACGAGGCTTTTCCCATAATAACGATCAGATTTAACTATTGCTAAATCAAAGCGATTATTATCTCCCATAAAGCTAACAAATCTTGTTTGAGTCTCTACTGTATCATCATATAAAAAGAATTTTTCTCCCATCTACTGTTCCTCCTCCAACCAATTCCAAACTTCTTCCCTTAGTATAGCAAAACCATCAGTTCGTATAAAACAGAATCTACATTTTTAGTATCTAGTCATAAAATGGGACAATTTTCTTATTTTTTGTGATAAAATAAAAGAAAAACTTTCTGTTTCCTGAGAGAAGGGAGCCATTGAATGGGGCGAAGCTGGAACCGCATAAAGAGAAACGTAAAAAAGAATGGCTCACATCTTGTTAAATTCATGCTTCCATCCAAATACTTACGTTACTACCCTCCTGTCTATATTGTGAGAAATCCTATTGAAGAACGTGTTTCACATACGTTGAAAAAAGGATTTCAAATTGCAGTAGTTTCTTTTTATTTCCCTGGTTTAGAAGGTATTATTAAAAGGTTGGGAAACCGTAAGTATATATCGTGCCGTGAAGTCGTCAAAGCTCAACTTAGAAAGGTCATTCAAGATACGTTTACAGATGAACAAGTTGTCTGTTTGCATGAACAGTATAGTGATGGTATATCATTACTTATTAAAGTCGATGCAAATGATTATCGTCAGACCGAATTGAATGATAAATTAATTGAAGTGAAGAATAGAATTGAAGCACCTACATACAAACACTTAGATGATGAGCATTTGACCATCCAGTTTGGCTATGTTTTTCTAGATTCCAGTCATTATTCTTTACCTGAATGTATGTTGAAGGCACATCTTCAAGCAATGGCAATGGCGGAGAAACAAAGTAAATTGCATTACCAGCATTTATTGTTTCAAATGAATCATATTATATCAACGAAGTCCATCACCCTTCTTGCTCAGCCCATTATGGATGTATCCAGAGGGGGAATTAAAGCCTGGGAGTTACTAACAAGAGGCCCTAAAGAGTCCGTTATGGAAAATCCTCTTCAATTGTTTTCCGTAGCTAAGCAAACGGGCAAATTATTTTTACTTGAACTGGTGATACTTGAAAAAGCTTTTCAACTTATTTACCAATGTAAAATGAAGGAAGCAGTTTTTATTAACTTTACACCAACAACCTTGAATGAAGTTGAGTTAATTGAGAAGGTGTTATTTCTTCTGAAAAAGTATCCGGCGATCATTCCTAAAAATATTGCCTTTGAAGTAACGGAACAAGATTCAACAGATGGATTAAGAAATTTTGAGCGAAATATACAAGCATTAAGAGAGCTAGGCTTTCAAATTGCGGTGGATGATACAGGAGCTGGCTATGCAAGCTTACATACCATCAGCAGAATAATGCCAGATATCATAAAAATAGATAGATCGGTTATTCAAGATATAGATAAAAGTCAAGTGAAAGAAAAGATGTTGCAAGGATTGCTATTAATAGCTAGTGAAACGGGCTCACTTGTGGTTGCTGAAGGAATAGAACGCCAAGAGGAAGAGCAAATTTTGTTTAAACACAAAGTAGATATGGCACAAGGGTATTTTTATGCAAAACCAAAGCTGTTACAGCCAATAAGCTGACACATGGACATAAAGGAGTTAACAAATAATGTATTTTGTTGATCGAGAAAAGATAGAGTTGACGCTTCGTTATATAGAAGAAAATATCGTTCTTTATAAGGAGAATACTTCCTGGGATACACCTTTAGAAAAAAAATCGTTAGAAAGAATTGCTGTCGGCATGATGGAAGGGATGCTTGATGTGGGAAATAGTATGATTGACGGATTTATCATGCGCGATCCCGGAAGCTACGAAGACATTATTGACATTTTAGAAGATGAAAAAGTGGTTACACAAGAGATGGCACAACAATTAAAGCATTTCATTCGTTTGCGTAAAAATTTGGTGCAAGAATACCTAGAAATAAATCATGAACAGCTTGAAAGTTCATTAAATCTGGTAATGGAGTCAGTTATAGCTTTCAGTACGCATGTTCGTAATTACTTGGAAAATGAACTTGGACCAGTATCAGCATTCAAGAATTAGATTGGGAAAGTGCTTTCGACATGAAAGCGCTTTTTTGTTTTCTCATAGCAAACTTGTTTCAATCCCATACTAATATGTGCTAACATAATTTCATTGCCTTTTTCTTAGAGTACAAATTGGAGTGTGACAATAGATGAAAAAATATCAAGGATATTTAATTGATTTGGACGGTACCATGTATCGTGGAAAAGAAAAAATTGAAGAAGCAGGTCATTTCGTAAAAACACTTTACGAGAATAACATCCCATACCTGTTTGTAACGAATAATTCTTCAAGAACTCCACAACAGGTAGCCCAAAAGCTACGTGATTTCGACATTCCCACTTTAGATGACCAAGTATTTACGACAAGTAATGCGACTGCAAATTATATTTATGAATATAAGCCTGATGCAAAAATATTTGTTATTGGAGAAGAAGGAATTAGAACAGCTTTAACGGATAAAGGGTTTCAACTAGTTGAGGAAAAAGCTGATGTAGTCGTGACAGGAATTGATCGTGGCATCAGCTATGAAAAGCTAGCTTTAGGAGCAATTCAAATCAGAAATGGTGCAAGATTTATTTCGACAAATGGAGATATTGCCATCCCAACTGAACGAGGACTTCTCCCAGGTAATGGTTCTCTTACCTCTGTGCTGACCGTTTCTACGGAAACCCAACCAACTTTTATTGGAAAACCGGAAAAGGTCATTATGGAACAAGCCTTAAAGGTGCTTGGAGTACCAAAGGAAGAAACATTAATGATCGGAGATAACTATCATACAGATATAATGGCTGGAATGAACGCTGGAATCGATACCCTTCTTGTTCATACTGGAGTAACGACAAAAGCCCATTTGGATACGTATGAAGAACAGCCAACCTACACAGTGGAATCATTGTCCTCTTGGATTCCGTATATTTAACAAAGTGCTGTTTTTAAATGAAATAGGGGCTGTCCAGATTCGTCTGGCAGTCCCTAAATTATGGATTCTTACTCTTATTCTGTATGAGCTGCTCGATGTGCTAGCCTGCTCGATGCGGCAGCCGCAATGGCCCCGACAATATCATCAAGGAAAGTATGAACTTTTCCAGAGTTTTTATCATTTAAACTTTCAAGAATACCTGGTTTTTGTTTGTCAATATAGCCGTAATTCGTAAAACCGATAGATCCATATACATTTACAATCGAAAGGGCAAGAACTTCATCTACTCCATATAGCCCTTCATCTTGCTGAAGTATCTTTAGCAGTGGCTCTTGAATTTTACCCTGTTCAGCGAGTATATCCAACTCTATGCCGGTTAGTATTGTGTTCTGAACTTCCCGTTTGGAAAGTACCCGATCCACGTTTTCAAGACATTCGGATCGTTCTAGGTTTGGATGATATTTTGATTGCAAAAAGTATACTAAATCCGCAATGTCATTTATGGTGACACCACGTTCTTCCAATAATCCCCTTGCCTTTTTTTCAACTTCGTCCATATTCTCGAAATTCTTCATATACTCACCCATCTTTTATAAAGTATTTGCTAATAGGGAAGATCCCTCTATCGCACAATTTGTACTATTGCTCCTTACACTTATTCCCTAAAATATAAGAAAAAATAGCTTTTTTCTTTACATGTGAAATATGCTTAATGGTTATGCATGTGTTTTTCTGCAAGTTTTATTCCCTTTGTTCATATAGTTGGTACTAGGAGAAGGAGGGAGAAACTTGAAACAGTTTATCTATGAGAATTATGATTTAAGGGTGGAAAGAAAACAAAAAGTCCGACATTATGAGGCTTTCTGGTCCAATCGTGTGCTATATATTATCGTACCTGTGGGTCACTTGGAGGAAGAAGAAATAAAGGAGTTGCAACAGGTAAGTGACTATATGATACGCACACACCAAGATATATATGTTTGTTCTTTTGTAAAAAATAAAAATGATTCCTATATAACAGAAATAGAAGGCAAGAAAGTTGCCATTTTTCGAATGCCTTATGATTACAGTTCACGCATGCTAGTAATTGGAAAGGACTTGGCGACCTTTCATAATCATGCAAGAAGCTATCCTGCAAAAGTAACATCAATTAATCGGATTGGGCAATGGAAAAATCTATGGGTGACAAGGATAGATCAAATGGAAAACTTTTTTAGAGAAAAGGTGAGAAGTAATCCTGTAGATTCGTTTGATTCCCAGTTCGTGGAATCATTTCCTTATTACTTAGGTTTAACGGAAAATGCCATACAATATTTAGTAGATACCGAACTTGATGACAGCCCGATGATGAACGATGCAGCAACCCTTTGCCACCATCGTTTTACGAATCTTACTTGGCAACAGGGGAACTGGATGAAACTACCCGTTGACTGGATTTTTGATCATGCCTGCAGAGATATTTCAGAATGGATTCGTTCAGAATGCCGTAAAGGGAACGAAATGAATCCAACAAAGATTCAAACTTTTCTTCAGGATTACGAGAGAATAGCACCACTCTCCAGCTTTTCCTGGCGACTTCTATATGCTCGTTTAATTTTCCCTATTCACTATTTTGAATGTGTGGAAGACTATTATACAAGTGGGCCTGGTACAGATAAAAAATGGCATGAAGATCGACTCCGAGGAATCCTGAAGTCCTCTTCTATTAATGAGCAATTTCTAGGGAATTTTTATGATCTTGCAGCTGTACCAGCAAAAACTTATGGAATACCCACCCTCGATTGGGCTAGTAAAAGGATGTAAGTGCAGTCATTTTCTCTATATAGGTATGTATCCCTGCAACAATGAGTGATAAAATAACAGGTAGACAAAGTACTAAATTACACAAAAGAGTAGCAGGGGGAGAAAGAGATGAGCAGGCCTTATGTTTTTGTTACTAGGAAAATTTCTGAAGAAGCTTTAGCACCGCTAAAAGATATTGCAGATGTACATTGTTGGAATAGTGAAAGTGAAGCAGTACCAGAAGAGGTGCTGGTAGAACATGCAAGGAAGGCAGATGCGCTTTTGACGATGCTTTCTGACAAAATAGATCAATCCTTGTTGAATATGGCACCAAACCTGAAAGTTATAACGAATCTAGCGGTAGGATATGACAATATTGATATAAAAGCAGCCGCTGAAAAAGGCATCGTCGTCTGTAATACACCGGATGTTTTGACGGAAACTACAGCAGACTTAACATTTGCCTTACTGCTTGCAACAGCAAGGAGAATTACTGAGTCCGAAAGGTATGTAAAAGAGGGGCTCTGGAAAAGTTGGAGTCCCTATTTATTAGCAGGATCAGATGTTCATCATAAAACACTTGGCATTGTAGGCATGGGGAACATTGGTCAAGCAGTTGCCAAAAGAGCAAATGGATTTGGAATGGACGTGCTATATCACAACCGGAGCCGTCATCAAGAGGCTGAACAGCAGCTGGGAGCAACATATGCTTCATTCACAGAACTTTTGAGAAAGTCAGACTTTGTAGTGTGTTTAACACCTTTGACAGAAAAAACTCGCCACCTTTTTAATAAACAAGCCTTTGAAGAAATGAAAAAATCCGCCTATTTTATTAATGTTGGTAGAGGACAAGTGGTGGATGAAAAAGCGCTCATAGAAGCACTTGAAAACAAGGAAATTGCTGGTGCGGGGCTTGATGTTTTTTATCAAGAACCAATTGAAGCAAATCATCCACTCTTGAAGTTTCCACAAGTGGTAGCCATTCCGCATATTGGAAGTGCAAGTGTAGAAACAAGAACTACCATGATGGAGCTGTGCTGTGCCAATATTATGGCGGTGCTAAAAGGAGAACAACCTAAAAATAAGCTTTAAGGTTAATGACCGTTTTGTAGTCTTCCAGTATTGGAGGAAAGACAAAGCGGTTTTTTATATGTTCTAAAAAAACTACTTTACTCTCCCAGTGCAGTAAACGCTTACAAGAGAATGAACAGAAATTTCCCCTTGTAAAAATGGTGATTACCACATATAATGTCCATTATATAAAAACAAATGTGCTTTACGAAAAGACAAATTACAATATTTTATTGGGGAGTGAAGCCGAATGAAGGGTATCTCAGTGGGTTTGTTAGGGATGGGAACTGTCGGATGTGGTGTCGTTAAAATTGTGGAAAATCATCAAGATAAACTAATACATCAAATTGGATGCCCTGTTAGTGTTAAAAAGGCACTCGTAAAGGATCTACATAAAGAGCGATCAGTTTCGCTGCAGCCTGATTTATTAACCTTACATTCAGAAGAAGTTTTGGATGATCCTGAAATTGACGTGGTAATAGAAGTAATGGGGGGAGTAGAGGATACTCGCCACTATATCTTAAGAGCGCTTCAAAATAAGAAGCATGTGGTAACCGCCAATAAAGATCTGATGGCGGTTTATGGATCTGAATTGCTGGCAGCTGCAGCAGAAAATAAATGCGATTTATTTTATGAAGCAAGTGTCGCAGGTGGTATTCCGATTTTGAGAAGTCTTGTGGATGGTCTTGCTTCAGATAGAATTACGAAGATGATGGGGATTGTGAACGGTACAACAAACTTCATTCTCACTAAAATGGATAATGAAGGCTCTCCCTATTTAGAAGTGCTTAAGGAAGCGCAACAACTCGGATTTGCAGAAGCAGATCCGACTGCAGATGTAGATGGTCTGGATGCTGCTAGAAAAATGGCTATCCTATCTACACTTGGATTTTCCATGAATATCGAACTGGATGATGTACATGTAAAAGGGATTAGTGCAATATCTTCAGAAGATCTTCAATATAGCAAAAAACTTGGGTATACGATGAAGCTAATTGGTATCGCACATCGCGAAAAAGAAAAAGTAGAAGTTAGTGTCCAACCGACTCTTCTCCCTAAAGAACATCCCCTTGCCAATGTGCAAAATGAATTTAACGCAGTGTATGTTTACGGAGAGGCCGTTGGAGAAACAATGTTTTATGGACCAGGTGCTGGAAGTCTTCCGACTGCAACAGCAATAGTTTCTGATCTTGTAGGGGTGATGAAGAATAAGCGCCTTGGCGTAAACGGAAAAAGCTGGGTGACCCCTCAGTTCCAAAAGAAGTTAAAAGAGAAAGAAGAGGTACAGGCAAAGCATTTTCTTCGTATTCACGTCAAAGATGAGGTAGGAGTGCTCTCCCAGATTACTAATATCTTCTCAAACAAAGGAGTAAGCTTTGAAAAGATATTACAGCTTCCATTAAAAGAAACTGCCCTATCAGAAGTAGTGGTAGTCACACACCATGCATCTTTACAACTGTACGAAAATCTCCTCGATGAACTGGAGAAATTGGATTACGTAGAAGAGATTAAAAGTAGCTATCGAGTCGAGGGGGAGGTGGCAGTATGAGGTGGAGAGGTCTGATACAAGAGTATCGAAACTACTTACCAGTAACTAAACATACTCCAGATGTCTCACTTCAGGAAGGCCAGACTCCTTTGTTGTTTTTAGAGAAGCTTTCAGACTCGTTAGGAATAGAACTATATGTGAAGGTTGAGGGTGCAAACCCGACTGGTTCTTTTAAAGATCGGGGAATGGCGCTTGCAGTTGCTAAGGCAAAAGAAGAAGGAAGTGAAACGGTCGTCTGTGCGTCAACTGGAAACACATCTGCTTCTGCAGCGGCATATGCAGCAAGGGCAGGAATGAAATGTATCGTAATCATTCCTGATGGAAAAATTGCACAAGGAAAGCTGGCACAGGCTGTCATGTATGGAGCGGAAATCTACTCATTGGATGGAAACTTTGATGATGCATTGCAGATGGTCCGGCGGCTTTCAGAAGAGTTGCCGGTAACTCTCGTAAATTCTCTAAATCCTTACCGAATTGAAGGACAGAAAACTGCTGCATTCGAAATATGTGATCAGCTAGGAAAAGCACCTGATATTCTATCGCTTCCTGTTGGAAATGCTGGAAATATAACAGCCTATTGGCGTGGATTTCAGGAATATCATGTGGAAAAAGGTACCGGCCTTCCACAAATGAGAGGTTTTGAAGCAGAGGGAGCGGCCGCGATTGTTCATAACAAAGTCATTGTTAATCCAGAGACAATTGCAACGGCAATCCGGATTGGCAACCCTGCAAGTTGGAAATATGCAGTGGATGCAGCAGAAGGGTCATTAGGTAAAATCGATTTTGTCACAGATGAAGAAATCATAATGGCTTATAAACTGCTTGCAAAAACAGAAGGTGTTTTTGCAGAGCCGGCATCAAGTGCATCTATTGCAGGTATTATAAAGCAGCTGAAGAGCGGGGAAGTGGAACAAGGAAAACAGGTGGTAGCAGTACTAACAGGTAATGGATTAAAAGACTCAGTTACCGCTACAGAGCATGCCAATGTCAAAGTAAAACAAATCAAAAATGACTACTCGGACTTAGTTCGTTCTTTTGAAGGTGTAACGGTATGAAAAAGCTTCAAGACGGATTCGTAATAAAAGTTCCTGGCAGTACTGCTAATCTCGGACCGGGATTTGATTCAATAGGAATGGCTGTTAGTAAGTATGTAACCATCTTTGTAAGCTTTGCGGAAGAATGGACATTTACTAATGTTCCTCCTCTAGTTATCAAGAAAGAGGAAAATATTTTATGGAAGGTATGTCAAGAACTTGAGAAGCTTTGGGGCGTAACCTCTCCACCTGCTCATGTATGGACGATGAGTGATATTCCCCTAGCCAGAGGCCTTGGGAGCAGTGCAGCTGCCATTGTCGGAGCAATCGAAATGATGTCCGTATTATGTAACAAACGCCTTTGTCCAGATGAAAAGCTACAATTGGCAGCCAAATTTGAAGGCCATGCTGATAATGTGGCAGCCTCCCTTTATGGAGGTCTCGTTATCTCGACATTAAAGGATGGAAACTGGGAGTATATTAAATTCCCAGTAGACGACATTGATTTAGTAGCTGTTGTACCAGATTATGAGGCAAAAACAAAAGATTCTCGTCAGTTACTTCCGAAAGTACTCAATTTTAGTGATGCTGTTAAAGGAAGTAGCAATGCCAATGTCATGCTGGGAGCATTTCTGCAAAAAAAATGGGACCTTGCCGGGAAAATGATGGAAAGCGATATTTTCCACGAACCCTATCGTCAAAAACTCTTTCCTAAGTTGATGGAATTAAAAAAAGCAGCAAAAAGCGCCGGAGCATTTGGAGTTACACTAAGTGGTGCTGGCCCCACAGCAATCTGCTTTTGTGAACGAGGAAAGAGTGGGAAGGTCATTCAAAAAGTTGGATCAGAGTTTCCAGAGCATAAAGTAGAACTACTTCAAGTAAGTAAAGTAGGAAGTGAAGTACATTCCAATTGCTTAAGTCATGTTGCCTCCATATGAAAAAACCGGAAAGCTGACAAATTGCCAGCTTTCCGGTTTTTACTTATTAAAATACTTGTTCTACTTCAACGATACCTGGAACTTCTTCAAGTAAAGCACGCTCAATACCTGCTTTTAGAGTAATAGTAGAACTTGGGCATGAACCACATGCACCAAGAAGACGCAATTTTACAATGCCGTCCTCCACATCTACAAGTTCGCAGTCCCCTCCATCACGTAAAAGAAACGGACGTAATTTATCTAGTACTTCCTGAACTTGCTCATTAATATCAGCCATAGTTATCGCTCCTTTCCTTACATAATTCTATTATAAAGAAAATAACTGAAAAAATCTATCGCTCTGCACTGGGTCTTTTTAGGAAACTTACTGTTTTCATTAACTTAATTGTGGTTATTTAATGTAAGTAAGTTGAATTCTAATTTTTACTAGGTGAGTGGTGCCTCCAAAGGTTTTCAAAAGAGCATTTCTTGGATTAGGTTTGGAGAATTGCATTAAAATTTTGCAAAAGATTACTTAAGGTTTCCCGAATACCTCGAAAGGTGACGGCGATTCAAAATTGCTTTCTGTTTGAAATCCTTTGACTAGTGGGATTTTTAAAGGTTTTCTAAACACCATCAAAGGTTCGTCGAACACCTCGAAAAGTTTAGGTAATAGCATCAAAGCTTTGCACAAGACCACCAAAGGTTTCTGAAAGAGCTCGAAAGGCGGCGACAGTTAATTTAAAAACAAACAAACTGGCTGAAAAACTTGAACTCCTTTAATTTAAATGCTTGAAAATCTTACATAAAGTAAAATATTTTATGAAAAGTAAGCGTTTTAAGGTAAAATGGAGAAAAACCTGTAGTAGTTGGGAGATGACATCTATGAAAAAAATCGTTGAAATTTGCGTATACGGTGCAGAGGTGCTATGTCCAAGCTGTGTGAACCTTCCATCAGCAAAGGAAACTTACGAATGGCTTGAAGCTGCGGTAGCAAGAAAGTTTCCTGGTCAAGATTTTTCCATCTCTTATATAGATATTTTTAATACAGAAAATTGTGAAGAGGCAAAAAAGGATTTTGCTAAAAGAGTAGTGGATGAGGATATGTTTTATCCGGTAGTTGTCATAGAAGGTGAGATTGTTGGGGAAGGCAATCCTAAACTAAAAACCGTTTATATGGAAATGGAGAAGTATGGCTATACTGCTTCATAACAAAGGGATAGAGGGCGAAATTGTTCGCTCTTTACCCATTTCTCCTCGATTTCAAAAATTTTATTATAGGCTTTTAGAACATTGGGTTAAAGGTAAGTATTTAAGGTAATTTAATCGTCTTTGGATTATAAGAAAGCAATGGGGTAGATTCAAATTCCAGAATACGAACTAGAAGTGGATGTGCATATTATTTCATAATCCATTATTAAAGCCCTTCTCAATTGAGAGAGGGGCTTTCCTTTTATACTAGTTCTTTATTAATTTTGCACCTTGTACTTTAACTGCAAAATCTGATTCACTTACATTAACATAGCCTTGTCCTTCAAAAATCTCATTTGCTATAATGTCTTCAAATCCCATTGAAACTCTACTTGCTCTTTCAACATACGCCATACCAGTAACTGTGTCTGTTACTTCTACTTTATATTGACCTGGTTCAATATCTATCCCAACAAGGTATATACCATCCTCTACCTCTGCTTGGATGTTCTTCTCTAATTCTTCATAAACTACTTTGGTTAACTCTGCACCTTGAATTTTAACTGCAACATCACCTTCTAAGATTTCAACGTAGCCATCGCCAGTCAAAACAATATTGGCAATGATATCATCAAATTCCATAGATACATCGCTAGCTCTTTCAACATAAGCCATACCTGCAAATCCAGTTGCTACTGCACGGTATAGACCAGCTTCAATATCTTCACCAACTAAGTAAGTTCCATTAGTAAATGTTTGCCCACTTGGTTCCTCAGTTGCCCCTTCTTCATTTGTATCTTCACCATCATCAGAAGAATCATTATTGTCGGATGAGTCATTTTGATTGTTTTGCGTGTCAGTGGATGCAGGCGTTGAACCGGATTCTGCTACAGGATCTTCAGTACCGCCAATTGCAATTCCTATCACTATAATGACAGCTATTAGCCAAACCCACCATTTTTTATAGAATGGTTTTTTAATTTTTTCTTTCTTCATAGTAAATCCCCGTATATAATATTATACTCTGTTTATTTTAACATAATATTCCCAATGAAGTGTAAAAAAGGTAAATTTAAATAGACTAAATTTAATAGTTAAAGAAAACAACCCTTCTTGACAGTCAAGAAGGGTGTAATAACTAATTCAATTAGATTTTTGTAGGTAAATGAAAAAGTGAAAATAAATAGTTAATGTTTATAGACTTATGAACATTACCCATTATGATACTTATACATCCACAATATCCCTGACTTTAACAACCTGGCAACCCTTCCAGTTAAAGGACGTTCATTAACTAGTCCAAAACCGTGCTTTTTACCAAGTGAACCTAAAACGCCTTTAAGCTTGATTGCAGGGAATTCTTCTGGAGGAGCTTCACCGTTCCAACGTTTTTGTAAAACTTGAACGATTTGTTCTGCTTGTCCCTCTGCAAGCTGGGCACTTGGAGCGTGAGGTAAGCTTGCACAATCACCTACAACATAGACATTCTCAAAACCAGGAATGTTATGTTGTTTTGTTAAGACAACACGACCTTGATTATCTTTTTCGACATCAAGCTCCCGTACCACTTTGTTCGGCTGGATACCTGCTGTCCATACAATAACATCACAATGAACAGGCTCACCATGGTTAAATAATGTGTTTTCCTCGACACAGGTAATATTGGAGCTATTCACCACTTCTACACCATGTGTTTCAAACCAATTTTGAACATACTTGCTAAGTCTTTCTGGAAAGCTGGATAAGATGATATTTCCACGATCGAATAGTTTAACGGTTAAATCGGGACGGCTCTCGTGTAGCTCACTAGCAATCTCTACTCCACTTAACCCTCCGCCAACTATTGCTACTACTTTGTTTGCAGGAAGATCATTTAGTGCTTGATAAGCCTTGCGGGATTTATTAATGGTTTGGATACTATAGGTATGCTCTTCTGCACCTGGAATATTGTGATACTTATCCTCACAGCCAAGACCAATCACTAAATCATCAAAGTTAAGAGTACTACCGTCTTCAAAATGTATTGTTTTTCCCTCTATATCAACTTTTGTCACTTCTCCGTATTTTACAGAAAGCCTTTCATGTTCAGGGAAAGATACCCGTACATGGTGGTCTGAAATCGTTCCCGCAGCAAGTGCATAAAATTCTGTTTTTAAACTATGGTATGGTGCGCGATCTACTAATACAACCTCAACATCAGCAGGTAATTGATTGGGAAGCAAGCGATGTAATATTCGCATTCCACCGTATCCAGCACCGAGCACAACAAGTTTTTTCATAGCAGCCAAAACCCCTTTTCAAGCTAGTAAAGATCTCTAAAGTGTCATTATTTTTTTACTAATCTAGTATTCTAAGTAAACCTATATGTGAAAAAGCAAACATAATATGATAAAATTGCGCTTTCATTCAATAAAATGTATAACACGATTAAATAAAATAACATTAAAAGTATATCGAAATTATGACAAAATAACAACATTCTTTCCAAAAATGTTTTGTGAAAACAAGTCTTCATTATTGACGTTGACAGGGAAAAAAGGTAGCATGAAAGTGCAATAGAGAGGTGAAAATATTGAAGCCAATCATCGAATTTTGTATAAGTAATCTGGCCAGTGGATCACAAAAAGCTAGAGAAGAGTTGGAAAAGGACCCAAACCTTGATATAGTCGAATACGGCTGTTTAGGATATTGTGGCAAATGCTTTGATCAACTTTTTGCTCTTGTCAACGGTGATGTTGTGGCAGGTGAGACACCTGAACAGCTGGTGGATAACATATATATTTATTTGGAAGAAAATCCTATGTTTTAAGAACAGCCCTTCGTTTAAGGGGCTGTTCTTTTTTATATGCCGAAATAGGTACTAAAGAACCATTAGTATTCCCGATTTGGAAATAAATAAGTGTAAAAGACCTATAAAACAATTGCGGAATTTCATGAATCCGTACATTAATTTCTAAAAGTTGGGGAATTTATTTAAAAGGAGCACTATAAATTCGTATTGTTACATATTTACAAAAAAAAGTTCTTTCAAACGCTTTCATTTCGTAGTAAAGTGTAGTGGTGATGGTTAGATGTCAGACGACAAACAACTTGCAGAAATTTCTAATAGAGGTGAATTTTATGAATAATTTCCTTTGGGGATTAATGGGGATTGCAGTTGTATTTGCAATTGCATTTCTTTTATCTGAAAACAAGAGAAAGATCAAAGTCCGTACTATTTTGGGTGGATTAGCCATTCAATTATTATTTGCATTTATTGTTTTAAAATGGGAAGCAGGAAGAGCTGTTTTCTTAAAAATAACAAACCTTGTACAAAATATCATTAACTATGCTAATGAAGGAATAGGGTTTTTATTTGGCCCAGTATTAGGTAATCCAGGAGAGGCAACAGGATTTGTATTTGCGTTCCATGTCTTGACTATCATCATTTTCTTCTCTGCCTTAATTTCCGTACTTTATTATATTGGTGTCATGCAAATCGTCATTAATTTAATTGGTGGTGGACTTGCAAAGCTTTTAGGGACAAGCAAAGCAGAATCACTTTCCGCTTCTGCGAATATTTTCGTTGGACAAACGGAAGCGCCGTTAGTAATTCGTCCATACCTTGCAGGCATGACTAAATCCGAGCTTTTTGCCGTTATGACAGGTGGACTAGCATCTGTGGCTGGTTCTGTTCTATTCGGTTATGCAGCGCTAGGTGTACCATTGGAGTATTTACTCGCTGCAAGCTTTATGGCAGCACCTGGTGGTTTAATCATGGCAAAAATGCTTGTACCAGAAACGAAAGATCCTGCAACTTCAGAAAATGCTTCTGTTGTAGACACTGAAGACGAAAAACCTACAAACGTAATAGATGCTGCGGCAAGAGGTGCATCTGATGGCTTAAAGCTTGCTTTAAATGTAGGAGCAATGTTACTAGCCTTCATTGCAATCATCGCATTGATTAACGGTATTATGGGGGGAATTGGTAGCTGGTTTGGTGTTCCACAGCTTACTCTTGATTTTATTTTAGGATATATATTTGCACCATTTGCCTTTGTTATCGGTATTCCTTGGAGTGAAGCAGTAGCTGCTGGTAACTTAATTGGACAAAAACTTGTGTTAAATGAATTTGTCGCTTATACCACTTTTTCCGGTCAGTTTGACATGTTCAGTGATAAATCCATCGCTGTTATTTCCTTTGCACTTTGTGGATTTGCCAACCTTTCTTCTCTTGGTATCCTATTAGGGGGATTAGGGAATTTAGCACCAAGTCGTCGTCCTGACATTGCAAAATTAGGTATACGTGCCATCATCGCAGGTACTCTTTCTAATTTCTTAAGTGCTGCAATTGCAGGTATGTTCTTGTTCTAATATTTTAACCCTTCATTAAAACTAGAAAAACCCATGTTATCCTGTTTCGAATTGAAACATTGGATACATGGGTTTTTCATATAAAACGGGGGATATTTCTATTGTGTTCAATCTTCTATGTATTTATACTTGAAGAAATAGAAATTATTATTTGGAGGAATAAGTATATATGCGCTCCTTTCAATTCACTAAGATGCACGGATTAGGAAACAATTATATATATGTAAATATGTTTGAAGAAAGCTTGGAGGAGAACGAATTATCCCAACTTTCCGTTCAAGTGTCTGATATTCATACTGGAATTGGATCAGATGGAATGATTCTTATTTGTCCTTCTGATATTGCCCCAGTTAAAATGAGAATATTTAATAATGATGGTTCTGAAGGAAAAAACTGTGGAAATGGCCTTCGCTGTGTAGCAAAGTATGCATATGAACACGGTCTAGTTCAAGAGACTACTTTTCAAATTGAGACATTATCTGGATGTGTGGAAGCAGAAGTAGAAGTCGAAAATGGCAAAGTATTCAATGTTACTGTTGATATGGGACAGCCAAGATTATCATCAAAAGACATTCCAATTATAATGGAAGAAAAAGAGATGATAGTGGCAGAACCATTTGAAGTTGAAGGAGAAAAATACTCTATCACAACAGTATCTATGGGGAATCCACATGTCATTTTTTATGTAGACGATATTTCAAAAGCTCCACTCACGACATTAGGACCTGTAGTGGAAAAAGATCCACGTTTTCCAGAAGGAGTAAATGTAGAGTTTATAGAAATAGTGTCAAATACAGAGCTGCATTTTCGTGTGTGGGAAAGAGGTTCAGGAATTACACAAGCATGTGGTACTGGAGCATGTGCCGCAGTAGTGGCTTCTGTTCTTAATGGTAAAACACATAAAAACGAAGAAACCGTTGTACATCTTGCCGGTGGTGATCTATTCATAACTTGGACAGAAGATGGGACAGTCAAAATGCGTGGTCCAGCAGCAACAATCTGCACCGGAACTTTCTTTTATTAAGGCTCTTTTCTGAAAGATTGCTGCTACTTCCTATAAAAAGTCGACTTCTTGACTTTTTATCTGCATGTTGCTTGAAAACTTGACCTTTAATTTATACTAAATGGAAGGAAAAGAGCACGACAGCAGCTATTATTATGATTTTTTATTAAAATTCGATAAAGCAACAAAGTTTGCGAAAACAGCCTTTATTAAAGTTGTACACAGCATTTGAATAATGGCACACCACTGCTTGCCCTACTTGCATATACTATGGAAAGCAGTAAAATTGAGAACCTCTCCATTAAAAGTTATAATAGAACAAAGGATTTGGAAATTCTTTAGGAGGTGTTATTTATGACTCAAGTAGTTACAATTACGGAAGCGGCAGCTTTTCAAATAAAAGATATGATGAAAGAACACGGCAACGAAAATGTTTTTCTTCGTGTAGGAGTTAAAGGCGGAGGATGTAGCGGCCTATCCTATGGAATGGGCTTTGAAGAAGAAAAAGGCGACAAAGACCTAGAATATGAACAACACGGCATAAAAATTCTAATCGATGATGAAAGCAAGCCAATTCTTCAAGACGTTAAAATTGACTTTAAACAGTCGATGATGGGCGGCGGCTTCACCATCGATAACCCGAATGCGATTGCGAATTGTGGGTGTGGTTCTTCCTTCAGAACGGCGACGGAAGCTGGGAAGCCGGAAGAGTGTTAAGGAATTTAAGTTATTTAAAAAGCCTTCTCAATAGTTTAATGTACAATTACATTACTATATGAGAAGGTTTTTTTATGTCTCAGAAAAGGTAGAAAAAAAATCATGCCTCTTTTAAGGAGTTTGTTTCACTACGGATAATATTCTAACGGGTCGAGTTATGTAAGGAAAAGATAATACACAGAATAAAAAACACTTTATTTACACAAGAAGTAGGGTGTTATTCCCAGTTGTTATTTACTCTAATAAACTTCTCTTGTTGAACTATCGCACCAGTTAGATTTAAAGCTATCTTAATGGTTCTCCAGAAACTATATGCCAATGAAGATGTTTGGAGTCCTGATAATCCCCCAAGTTGGTAATTACTCTACAAGCTTCGTTTTCCTCAGTAACCATAGTCGCAACCTTTTTAATTACTTCCATTAGCTCTAACAATAATTCGTTATCACTTTCTTCCAATGCTATTAAAGATGGGATATGTATCTTAGGAATTGCAACAATATGGACTGGATAAAAAGGTCTTGTATGATAGTATGCTAGTACATTATCTGTTTCAAAAACTTTATTTACTTGTGTTTTACCACTTAATACTTCATCACAATAAAAATCTTCAGTCATCTTATTCCTCCTAAATATCATTTGATTTTCTTATAAATTGTTCTTTTCCTTTGTTAAACAAACCTGATTTGTTAGTCGAACAAAGAATTTACTTATACTTATATTAACATTAAATTCCAGTGTTTTTGTATTGATTTTGAAAAGATAAATAAAGCTTTATTCGCCTGGTTTATTTTGGAATATGATGTTGTTCAGCAAAAATTAGCTTTCTGTACCAACAATCAATAATAAAGAATCATCGTACCAAAAGGGATTTTCTCTCCCAAAACTTAACCTATTAATTGTATTCAATGTATTTATTTTTGTTTGGACAGCACCATATTCAATAGTATGATAAGAATTGGAAGTGAAAAAATGCGGAATGGGGTAAAATTTTGAGAATCGATCTTTATTTCCATGATTACAAGGATAAAAGTGAAACGAATCGTACAATAGAAGTTCTGAATATATTCTTAAATCAACAGATTGTTATGAATAACTACAGCAGTGTTTACAATAGTATTTCATTTAAGTTTTTGAACAATCCTTCGAAGAAACGAGAAGCTAAAGTACGGCTGCCATATGGGGTTCATCCCGAAGTAGAGATTCTGTCAACCTTTAATGAAAATGAAGTTTTGTCAGTTGAGACATTTCAACATGCTTTGCAGATGATTCAAGAGGCAGTAGTTAGAATTCCTGAAGCTCCATCTAAAGAAGAATTTGATTTTGATGTAGAAGGGCTTATTAAAGATATAATGGTAGCTACCAAAAATGCACCTAGTTCAGTGGAGGCTCTAAAATATTTAGAGAATAACCAAAAGAAACTCACTCTACAAAATAGGACGAATTTCAGATTAAGAGTAGTAGAGAATTTTAGAAAAGATCCAAGACCTTTAGATACAGAGCTTATAGGAGTACGGATTGCGGATGATTTTTTCTATAAAGATGAAGAGGTTGGTTACTACAAGAATATGCTTGAAATAATCATATCTGATGTACTTCGTAGGTACGATATTTTATTGCCTCGTTATCAGGAAATCTTTTTGGAGTTAGTTGGATCACTGGAGGAATCTACTGAAATTAACTTTCAAAAGGATGATTGGTTTCAATATACCCCTGCCATCTTTGATTATGAAAAATTTAAACAATCGTCTAAACCTGAAAAAGAACAAATATTTATAGATAGTTTAATATATGGGTTAAGATATATTACAGATTTTGACCATTTAGAAAAAGAGAAAATGGAATCTGCCATAGGATACATACAGAAGCATAAACTGCAAACACCACTAATTTATATGACGAAAGAAAATGAAGAATATGAGGTGAATATCCAATATAAGGTGACTAGCATCGTTGGAAACCTAATTAAAGCGAATTATGACTTGTATATTCGCCAAAAAGCATCTGGAGAAGAACGTGTGCTATCACTTGGAACATTTCAGCCATTTTTTGTGCCATATGCATTGGGGACGATTCGCTTAACTAAAAAACAAGTCACCATCAAAGGTAGATCTGGATTAAGAGCAGAAATTTATCGTATGAGTGAAAAGGCACCAAGTGAGCACAAGTTCCAATTTCAAGAATTGTTTGGAAAATAAGAGTAATTCATTTCACAATCTCCATCACAATGTTGTACATTCAATCATCGTGATGGAGGTTTTTTTATTTATTATTCTGAATATTTGTAGTATTTAGTAGTATCTTGTAGGGACAATTATAAGATGAAATGAAGGCAGTCCCAAAGGTTTACTTTGGACTTTTTAATTTAAAGCAACAGGAGGGGTAAATTTGATCCTTTTTCGTAATGTGAACAAGCATTTTGGGGATTTTCACGTATTGAAAGATATTAATCTAACAATAAATCGAGGGGAAGTTGTGGTCGTTATTGGTCCTTCAGGATCTGGAAAAAGCACGTTATTACGATGTATTAACCGCCTTGAGGGGATTACTGATGGTGAGCTTTTTGTAAATGAAACACCAATCCATCACAAGAAGACAAATATAAATAAAGTACGGCGCGATATAGGTATGGTTTTTCAGCATTTTAATCTTTATCCACATAGAAAAGTAATTGATAATATTACGTTGGCTCCTAAAAAAGTTGTTAAAGTAACGGATGAAGAAGCAAAAGAAACAGCGATGCGATATTTACATAAGGTTGGAATTCCAGACAAAGCAAATTCGTTTCCAGCACAATTATCAGGTGGTCAACAGCAACGTGTAGCTATTGCAAGAGGTCTTGCGATGAAGCCTACCGTAATGCTTTTTGACGAACCTACATCCGCACTCGATCCAGAAATGATTGGAGAAGTTTTGGATGTTATGAAAACACTTGCCCGCGAAGGTATGACGATGGTTGTTGTGACACATGAAATGGGTTTTGCAAAAGAAGTGGCAGACCGAATCATCTTTATGGATGAAGGTCAAATTGTAGAAGAAGCAATTCCTGCCGAATTCTTTTCTAACCCGAAAGAAGAGCGAACTCGTACGTTCCTCAGCCGTTTATTACATTAAATAATAGAAATGAAGGCGCCGGCATTGCGACGTATAAATGGGAGCGCTTTGATAGGAATGGAATAGTAGGGGTAGAAGCAAATCTATTACTTTCGTGGTAAAAGCGTGTAGTTTACTAGTAGCAGGCGCCTAAAATTAATAAATGTACAATTATTAAAGGGAAGGGGTAATTATGATGAAAAGAAAATTATTCTTGGGTGTATTATCATTTGCAATTGTCTTAGTTTTAGCAGCCTGTGGTGGAGGGACTACTTCAGGGGATGGAGATGGTTCCACATTGGATGCAATTAAAGAAAGAGATGAATTTGTAGTTGGTGTTAAATTTGATACAAAGTTATTTGGTTTACAAGATCCTGGAACAAAAGAAATTGAAGGTTTTGATATTGATATCGCAAAAGAAATTGCCAAAGATATTCTAGGTGATGAGAAAAAAATCAAATTAGTAGAAGTAACATCTAAAACGCGTATTCCTATGCTAAATAATGGGGAAATTGACGCTATTATTGCAACGATGACCATTACGGAAGAGCGTAAAAATGAGGTTGGTTTCTCTGATGTATATTTTAATGCGGGTCAATCATTATTAGTGGAAAAAGGAAGTCCTATTCAAAGTATTGAGGATGTAACAGAAGGAGTGACTGTTCTTGCTGTAAAAGGTTCCACTTCGGCAGTTAATATCCGTGAACAAGCTCCAGATGCAACAGTACTTGAATTTGAAAACTACCAAGACGCATTCTTAGCTCTAAAAGCTGGTCAAGGTGACACCCTAACAACAGATAATGCTATTCTTTATGGGATGGCACAACAAGACCCTAACTATGAAGTAGTTGGTGGCACGTTCACAGATGAGCCTTATGGTATTGCTGTGAAAAAGGGTGACGATGAGTTTGTTAATAAAATCAATGAAATTTTAGCAAGTCTGAAAGAAAGTGGAGAATATGACAAGCTCTATGAAAAGTGGATTGGTGAGACTCCAGAAGATTAATTAATAGAAAAGGATAGGAGAATATAAGCTCCTATCCTTTTCAAAAACCATTGTATCCAATTTTCAAACAGGAGGATCCTTTCGTGATTAACATTGAAATTTTAGTCAACTATTGGGATATGTTTTTTGAAGGGTTTCGAAATACCCTTGTTGCCAGTATGATAGCTCTTGTTGGCAGTTTTGTGCTCGGCACTATTATTGCTGTTTTTCGGATTGCCCCTATCAGACCTCTAAATTGGTTGGGAACAGCATATGTTGAGTTTATCCGTAATATCCCACTGCTGCTTATTGTGTTTTTATTTTATTTAGGATTCCAATTAGGTGGATTTACAGCTGGGACTTTAGGGTTAATAGTTTATACTGCAGCATTTATCGCAGAATCAATCCGTGCCGGAATCCTCTCTATTCCAAAAGGACAAACTGAGGCAGCACGTTCCTCTGGTTTAACCTATATTCAAACTATGCGCTATATTATTTTACCTCAGGCTTTTAAGATTGTTATTCCTCCACTTGGAAATCAATCAATAAATCTAGTGAAAAACTCTTCAATACTTGGGGTCGTCGCTGGTTTAGATCTCATGTATTATGCGGATCTCGTATCGTCGCAGACTTATGTAGTGTTTAGTGTTTATATTTTCGTTGCACTATTCTATCTAGTTATTACTATACCACTGAGCTTTATAGTCGAATATTTAGAACGTCGACTTTCAGCCAGTCATTAAGGAGGGAAAGCAATGGATTTTATAGGTGCTTATTCTTCCGCCAATATATCTTTTCTATTGTCTGGGTTTTGGATGACATTGAAGGTCGCTGGTATTGCCATCGTACTTAGCTTTACATTAGGTACTCTTATTGCCATTATCCGCTATGCAAAAGTGCCGATTCTTTCACAGTTTCTGGCATTTGCAGTAAATATTATTCGGAATTTACCACTGCTGTTAATCATTTTCTTTATGCGCTTCGCACTTCCAGAGGTTGGAATAAAAATGGATACTTTTACAGCAGCAATTGCTGGTTTAACCATTTTTGAGGCAGCGTTAATTTCTGAACTAATTCGAAGTGGTTTAAATTCTATCGATAAAGGGCAGATTGAAGCAGCAAGATCGTCCGGTTTAAATTATATTCAAACACTTAGATATATAACCTTACCGCAAGCTATACAACGAATGGTTCCACCAACGGTAAGCCAATTTATTGCTCTATTAAAAGATACTTCATTAGCAGTTGTAATAGCCTTACCAGAATTAATGCATCATGCCCGTATTATTAATGGCGGAGGTAATCAAGACCAAGTTATCCCGATTTTAATATTAGTCGCATTAATGTATTTTACTGTAAACTATCTGCTCTCGCTTTCTGCTAGACGATTTGAAGCGAAGCATTTGTAGCTACCTATAAAGTAAAGTGAGGCGGCAGCTATTCGCCTCTCACTTTATTTTTTCTAATGTCTCCAAATAAAGAACTTGCAAGAACTTCTTAACGTTTACCTTAGTAGTTGTGTTTTTCTGATTACTTTCCATGGCCTTCATCTTATTTCGGACATCCTGAAATTCAAAAAATAGGGAGGCGTATTGCTCAAATTTTGGATGTGTATAATCTGTCAGTCCAATAGAAGCAATATTTTTTAAAGCAACACCAATCGTTCTACGCACTCGTTGCTCAATGGCTTTTTTTTCTTTAATTATATTTTTTTCTCCTACGAAACGTTGCGCAACCAGTTTATATAATTCGTTTAATGGCGGTAGTTCTCTTTCATAATCCTTTTGGATGAGAAGTTCCATTGCAATAATAATATCTTTGCTACCTTTTTCAGCTAGCACACCAAGATCCTTCAGGATGTGTTGTACAGCTTCCATTACGGATAGTTTAGACGAATTATGGTTGAGAGCGGGCTGCATAGATTCTATACTTGCTAATGATGCCTTTATCGCAACAATCGATTGATCTAGAGATAATTGCTTATTAATTTTTTTTAAGACAGCTTCAACTTCAATACTGTTAATAGGTTTATGAATAAAAAATTCAATTCCGACCTTATATGCCTCTCCAACCATTTCTTTATTATTTATCTGTGAAATCATAATGAATTTTCCATTATAACCATGTGTTTTCAACTCTTTTATCATTTCTATTCCATCTAGTTCAGGCATTAGTAAATCTATTAATATCACATTGGGCTTTGAGGATAAGATTATATCAATTGCTTCTCTCCCCCCAATAGTACTGCCGATTACCTTACCTAGGGCACAATCTTCTATTATATTTTCAATCATTCTTCTACTTGCTGCATTATCATCCACAATACAATAGGAAATCATCTCCATCTACTCCCTAAATTTTAGTTTCACCGTTGAAAGTTTCATGACAAATTTAGTCCCTTCCCCTTCAGAAGAAAAGACGTCAATTTCTCCATCAAATAATTCAATAATATTTTTAACATGAGACAACCCAATTCCAGTTGCTGCGATACCTTCTTGATTGTATTTTGTCGTATATCCTGGTTCGAAAATGTACGGTAGATCTTGTTTTTTAATCCCATTTCCTACATCTTGTACAATAAAAATAGTAGAGTCGATGTCTTCATATAAACTTATATGTATGATCCCTGTATCCTCTGTAGCTTCAATTGCATTAGCAACAAGATTATTTAGGACAATCAGAAGCGGTAGGTGTTGTGAGGTAACATAATTTACTTTTAGACTATGTTCAATGGAAAGGTTCTTTCCGAACCACTCACTGTATTGTAAGTTAGCTTTTATAACAAAATCTAATATCTCCGCCAAACTCATGTCTACTTTCGTTTCCGTTTGCTTATTTAATTTTTGCAGCCCAGCCCTTATTCGCTGCGCATCCTTTTTTATTTCGTGGACCCCTTCAGCAATGGTAAGGGCATGTTTACTATATTCTTGTAGTTGATTTTGCAATAGACGACGATAAAGTTCGTAGCTACTAAGGGTGAGATCTTCAATTGATTCGAGCATTTTCTTCATGTAAAAACTCTCACTATAAAGACTAGATCCTACTTTAAGCATCTGTTCAAATCTCTTTTGTTGTTCTAGGTGTAATACTTGCAATTGTTTTAAAATGAAATTTGCATATAAGCCAATAATAAAAAAGACTCGGACAATTGCTACTACTAATAATGTAAGCCATTCTGACCATAATAGAGGGGTCGTGATAGTAAGTAGCTTCCGACACCATATCTCCACTATGTTAGAACCAAAATCTACTAAAACCACAACCACACCTAGCAATAGTAGACGTGATTTGAATAACTCTTTCGGTATTAAACTTAATCCGAGTGCAAAGGCAATATAATAAAACATTGCTGGAATATGGGTCAGAAGAACATCGAAAAACATAGTTGGATTTACCGTAAAAGTACTACTAGTTAAAGTACGAAAAACGACTACCACTATCCCAGTGAAAATTCCTGTTCGAATCATCGGAACGTGATTCATTAACAACAAAAGCAGAAAAAAAATACTGCTGCCTAACCCGAATCGGAATTCCCATCCAAATGGAGCTATCCGTAGCTCTCCGGATATAGCAGTAGCTAAAGCAATAAAGAGAATCTGTATACTAATATATTTCTTCATATAATCTGTCATCAAAAAAATGATACCCCTTTATTTCTTTTACTTCTTTTTAATTTAATCCATACTATCTGAATAGTCTTTCTTTTGATTATAGCATAATTAATGTTAAGACAAATGCAATCAAAATATGAATTGTAAAAAAATATAATTATTAGTATTTTGTGTAATTTTTTATGTTTGATGGGTTAATTACAACAAAAGTAGGATTGAATTCATTAATCATACGGAGGGCTTTCCCTTCCATTTTTAATATAATGATGGTAGTGGAGGGGGGTGAGAATGGAAAATCAATGGTCAAAAGCAATGAACGTAGCGCAGATTCGAGTAGCGCGTCCTACTAATCAACTTAAAGTAATAGAACACTTCTATTGTAAGGGAATATGCTTAATGAAAGTGGGTTCATTTAGAGCACATAATGGGTATAATCATTGGGCTTCTTGATTGCAACTATCATTTAGAGTTTACCCAATATAAAGAGGGGAGCCCCTGTCCTGCTCCGACAAAGGATTATCTCCTTGTATTTTATATTCCTAATAGTAAAACCATACAAGAAATCACAAATAGATTAAAAGCTATGGGGTATGATTCGGTGCCACCAGAAAATCCGTATTGGGAGAAAGCTGGTGTTACAGTGGAAGATTCCGATGGTTGGAGAATTGTATTGATGAACTCATCGGGCATAGTAAATATGGCAGCAACAAAATAAGTAAAAACCACCCCCGAACAAATCGAGGGTGGTTGCACACTAAACTGAGTTTTAGAATAAACTAGTACTATGAAGCGGTTGAACTTTCGCTTTTGGATCAATATAGGATTTTGCATTGTTCACGGCAGTTGGTGCTTCACCGAAACCGCATGCAATCAGTTTCACTTTACCTTCATACGTACAAATATCTCCTGCTGCATAGATTCCAGGAATGTTCGTTTCCATTTTAGAGTTAACGACAATAGAGTTCTTTTCAATCTCAAGACCCCAATCTTTAATTGGACCAAGAGAAGAAACGAAGCCGTAATTTACTATGACATCGTCAACCTCTAGTACTTCCTTATCCTCTGATTTTACTTTTTCCAACACCACTTGCTTAATGGCATGTTCATCACCAATCAGTTCAGCAGGAACATAAGGGGTTTTTATATCCACCTTTGAATTCATCAAATTATCTACACTGTGCTCATGTGCACGGAACTTGTCACGGCGGTGAACAAGTGTTACTTTTTCTGCGATTGGTTCTAGCATCAGTGCCCAATCCACTGCGGAATCGCCACCACCAAAAACCACTACTTTCTTGCCTGAGAACTTGTTCATATCGTCCACAAAATAATGAATGTTTTTATTCTCATAGTCTGTGGCATTATCCAGCTCTAGACGTCGGGGTTGGAACGCTCCATTACCTGCAGTAATGATGACAGCTTTGGAATAATGGATTTCTTTATCTGTACCGATTTTGAACGTGCCATCGCCCATTTTTTCAAGTGTTTGAACAGATTGCTCTAGTGCAACAGTGGGCTCAAACTTGGACATTTGTTCTTTTAAGTTATCGATTAATTCTTGGGCACGAACTTTTGGAAATCCTGCAATATCGTATATGTACTTTTCAGGATACAACGCGGATAATTGCCCACCTAACTGTGGTAAGCTTTCAATAATTTTAACGCTAGCCTGTCTCATTCCACCATAGAAAGCAGTAAATAATCCAGTTGGTCCCCCACCTATGATGGTGATGTCATAAACTTTTTGTTCTTCGCTCATCGATTCCTATCCCCCTAAAAAATTTAAGTTCTTCCATTATCATAGCACAATTTTCTAATGATTTCTGTTTTCAATAGATGAAAAAAGGGAACATATACTTGAAATAGGTGAAATTTTCGGAAAACAATATAAGTATTTCCTTATTGTTTAACTTCCTTTTTCGGAATATTTCCAAACTAAGATTTTGTCTTGAAAAGTAGAAGGAAAAAGCATATGATGTTAGGTAGGTAATTAATATTTTTTGACAGATTTCGCACTTTTTTGCCGTCTGTATTCGTGAAGTGTTTCACAATCAGTTGTTTTCATAAATTTTTCATTTTAGCGGATAGTAAGAATGGGTAAGTGAAATTTGTTGCAGTGTCCTTATTTTTATATTTTATAAAATCGAATAAAAAGGTGGATGTGATTCATTTGAAAAAGCCAAGTATTGTTATTCTAGGTGCCGGTTACGGTGGATTAGTTACAGCTGTACGTCTTCAAAAATTGATTGGTGTGAACGAAGCTGAAATCACGCTTGTCAACAAAAACGATTATCACTATGAGTCAACATGGCTACATGAAGCATCAGCTGGAACATTGCCTGCTGATCGTACAAGATACAAAATTACGGATGTTATTGACCGCAGTAAAGTTAACTTCTTAGTTGATACTGTAACTGGAATCAACAAAGAAGAAAAAACTGTTGCACTTGCAAAAGGCGGTAACATCTCCTATGACTACCTAGTAGTTGGTCTAGGATATGAAGCAGAAACTTTTGGAATTAAAGGTTTGAAAGAGCATGCCTTCTCGATTGCGAACTTAAATGTTGCACGTAAAATCCGTGAACATATTGAGTATCAGTTTGCTACTTACAATACAGAAGCACATCGCCGTGACGATCGTTTAACTATTATTGTTGGTGGTGCAGGGTTTACAGGTATTGAATTCCTTGGAGAACTAGTAAATCGTGTTCCAGAACTTTGTCAAGAATTTGATATTCCAAAAGACAGAGTACGCATTGTATGTGTAGAAGCTGCACCAACTGTGCTTCCAGGATTTGATCCAGAACTTGTAGAATACGCTGTAAATACGCTTGAACGTAAAGGCGTAGAATTCAAAATTGGTACTGCGATTAAAGAAGCAACAGAAGAGGGAATTATCGTAGCAAAAGACGAAGAAGTGGAAGAAATCAAAGCAGGTACAGTAGTTTGGGCTGCTGGGGTCCGTGGAAACCACTTAGTGGAAGATTCCGGATTCGAAAACATGCGTGGTCGTGTGAAAGTAGATTCTTACTTACGTGCTCCAGGTCATGATGATGTATTCATCGTTGGTGACTGTTCTTTAATTATCAATGAAGAAATTAACCGTCCATATCCACCAACTGCACAAATCGCTATGCAACAAGGTGAAGTATGTGCGAAGAACCTAGCAGTATTGGTTCGTGAACAGGGAGAATTACAAACATTCACTCCTGATTTAAAAGGTACAGTTTGCTCCTTAGGAGATGACGACGCAATTGGTGTTGTGTTCGGTCGAAAAATTTGGGGATCAAAGGCTTCCTTCATGAAGAAAATGGTTGATAACCGTGCACTTTACATGATAGGTGGAGCTGGACTTGTCATGAAAAAAGGGAAATTTAACGTTCTATAACATAGATGAAAAAAGGCTGCTCTTTTAAAAGAGTGGCTTTTCTTTTTGCATTTTTTCTTGTTAACATATAAGGAAACAAAAGGGGGAGTTTATATGGCAAAAAGAGAAAATGTTTGGCTTGCAGTTGCAGGAATAGTCATTTCAGAAGATGGTAGATGGCTTGTAGTAAAAAAACGCTACGGTGGTCTGAAAGGAAAATGGTCATTTCCAGCAGGATTTGTAGAGAAAAATGAGACGGTAGATGAAGCTGTTAAAAGAGAGATCATGGAGGAAACAGGAATAGAAGTCAAAGTGGAAGGACTTATTGGAGTCCGTTCAGGTGTTATAATGGAAAAAATAAGTGATAATATGCTTCTGTTTTTATGTACGCCCCATCATACTAATGTTGTTTTTCAAGAAAGTGAGTTGTATGATGCAGCCTTCATAACACTAGATGATCTACAAAATAGTCCAGATTCTTCTCTATTAATTCACTATTGCACAAAACTTCCTAACCTTCATTTATTAAAAGAGACTCCACCGATGAATCCAGGAAATATATTTAATTATAGTGCATATAAATTATTTTTCTAATTATTCTGTAAATTTAAGAGAAAGCTAGTTTTTTTTAGTTTACATGTGATGTATTCGCTTACATAAAGCATTTTGGTCAAAATTGTCCCTTTGCAAAAAAGTAAAACGATGGTATATTATCAGAAAATTAAGTTAAATAATATTTCTGTTTAATAAAATCATCTGGAGGGATAAGGCATGAAAAAACAACTGCAACCAGAGAAAAATGATTGCCCATATTGTTCAGGTAAAGGCTACTTTCAATTATTGTTAGGTGGATCAGAAACCTGCTCTTGCTGTGAAGGTAGTGGAAGAAAATAAAGGAATAAACCACACAATCGAGATTCTATTTCCGTCATTTTTGACGTATTTAGGACAATTACGGTTGTGTTCTTGTTTGTACCCGAAAAGTAATTGACTCCAAACAGTGCTTTCAGTACACTTAGGAAAGATGTGTAATGGAGGTGCTTGGTATTGAATATACCAATTCTACTTATATCGGTTGTCCTGTTTTTTGTACTTTTCTTTGGAATAGGATTCCTTTTAAATATGTTGCTACGTATGTCTTGGATTATGGCGATCATATACCCGCTAGTTTGTATTTGGATAATTGCTCAAGATGACATAAGGCTTATCGATTATTTCAGACAACCAAGTACAGCGTTCACTTCGCTCGGTTCAGAAATAGCATCACTACAAGTGGCTGATATTACTATCCTTCTAAGTGGGTTTTTAGGTGCTATTACTTCAGGAATCGTTATAAGAATGCTAAGAAAAAGTGGATATCAAATGTTCTAAAGAATCGATAATATATCGGTTCTTTTTTACTTATCAGTCGTGTAAAGAGAAAATGCGTTGCTGAGAAGGGGGAATCTCCAAGTCTCAGTCACGCAACATCTGCTGTCTTAATATTTTGTACTTTTTGGGTTCGAAAACACCGCTCAATTAGCTTTTCTCAAAAAAAAGGAATAATTTCTTCCTAAAGCGGGAAGGAATATCTTGTGAGAGGAGTGTGAGTCAATCACATGAAAAAAATAAAAACGATTAGCAGAAGGGCTGTTACAGCATTTTTGTTCTTGGTGGCCTTATCTGTAACGTTCCAATCCATTTCAGGTGTAGAAGCATCTACCATTCATAATTGGCTAAAAGAAAACAACATATATGCCACGAATGAAAATGATGACAAAAATGAAAGTCTTATAAAAAAAATAGGGTTGAGTTTCAAAAACTTAAACTTCCAGTCAGCAACTCAGACACTGGTATCTGCAGAAGAGGCAGTTGAAAAACCTTTGTCGCTTGAGGAATTAGACTGGGAACAATATGAAGCACATACAGTTCATGCAACAGGATATACAGCTGGATATGAGTCAACAGGCAAGCATCCTGGGGATCCAAGTTATGGGATTACATACTCTGGTCTTAAAGTAAAAAGAGATTTATATTCGACCATTGCAGCGGATATCAGCGTCTTTCCTATTGGAACCATACTTTTCATTCCAGGTTATGGATATGGCGTTGTAGCAGATATTGGGGGGGCAATTAAAGGAAATAAGATAGATCTATATTTTGATACAGTGGATGAAGTTTTTAAGGATTGGGGCAAAAGAACTATAGATGTCTATCTAGTAAAAAAAGGTGACGGTACATTGTCTGAGGAAGAATTAACGTCGTTAAATGAAGACAAAAGTATGCAAGTTTTCCGCCAAAAATATCTGGGTAAAAAGCAATAGCAAAGGTATTACTTGCGTGTAATTTGTATTTGAATTAAATTGTGGGTTTTAATTAATAGAGGTTTTAGGCTGTCTAAATAGTCATGATTAATGGCTTCCTAGCAGCCTTTTTTTATTGGCTTTTTAAAATAAGATTTTAAACCGTAAATACAGGACTGAAAAAGAGAGAATAGCCAAACTGAGTCCAGCAACCCGCCAATGTAGGACACAAAACTTGGAAGAGAAGCTGATGACTAAAGCCTTCTAATAACGTCATTCAAGTTGTTAAGCATATAAAGATTTAGCCAAGTTTTGCTACGGTGGGTTTTCCTAAAAAAAGCCGAAGTGAAAGTAGTTTTCATTTCGGCTTTTCAAGTGGATCTACTCCAGGATATATAGGATATTGTTCAGGATGGAGAATGCTGCCGAGTTTTTGAAGACCCATTATTAATCTTGGAGATGGTCGGCAGTACAGGCTTTCTTCTAGTACGTAAATATGATTATGTTGGATCGCTTTTAAAAGCTCTGCTTGCTCTCTTTTCTTTACATGGTCAGGGTTCATTTTTGATTCCTTCACACCTACCCAAATCATACAAACTACGTCAGGATTTTTCTCAACTACTTCTGACCATTCTGTCTGATAACTGGCAACTTCTTTATCGCCGAAAATATTATTAGCTCCGGCAAGAAGGCTCAGTTCTGTTAACCAATTTATTTTGCCGGGTGTGAAAATAGGTTTTGGCCACCATTCCCAATATAACTTAGGTTTCATAGCTACAGAAGTGGCAAGCTGCTTATATGTATTGATAATTTCTGTCATGATTCCAGTAACTTCTGTTGCTCTATTGCTGGAACCAGTCAATTTCCCTACATCCAGAAGATTCTCCATAATATCTTCTAATGATTGAGGATTTAAGGTAATGTGAGGAATACCTCTTTTCTCTAGCTCCGCTACATTTCTCTCCATTCCAGGAACACTTAGGCTTGCGAGCACTAGGTCAGGCTTAAGTGCTTCAAGCTTATCCATATTAATGTTTAGATCTGGTCCTAGCTTTGGAAGACTAGTGATTACTTGTGGCCAATCGGAGTAATTATCCACTCCAACAAGTTTATCAGTTAAATCGAGATAATGTAGAAGTTCGGTATTGCTCGGACATATAGATACTAACCGCATATTATTTTCTCCTTACTTACCATACATGAATGAAATAATGAAGTACAAGGGAGAGCATAATTCCTGTAATTGCCCCAAAAAACACTTCAATTGGCTGATGACCTAATAGCTCCTTTAAATCCTTTACTTTTTCTTTCTCATCCATGTTTGGCCATTTTTTTGTTTCTTCCACAAAACGGTTGAAATCTCCTACTAGCTTATTCAATACAGTTGCTTGTTCCCCTGCATGTCTTCTAACCCCTGTGGCATCAAACATCACGATAATAGCAAACACAGCGGCAACCGCAAATACAGGAGAATCTAAACCTGTCTCAAGTGCAACTCCCGTCGCAAGAGCAGTTACAGCAGCAGAGTGAGAGCTTGGCATTCCACCAGTACTTGTTAAAAGAGACCAATCGATTCGTCTTGTAGCTATAAATTGAATCGGTACTTTAATAAATTGTGCAAATCCGATAGCTGCTAATGCAGCCCATAATGGAAAATTTGAAAATAACTCCATCTTGTTGAATCGCCCCCCAGCTTTGGCTGTTGTTTTTATTACTATACCCTATCCGTGATTGGATAGCACATGAAACAATATGTAAACAATTTTCTTATTATTATGAAGGATTATATGTCTTTTGTTAAGATATAAGCAGGACATTTTTATTAAAGGGGCAAAAAAGAATGGATGTATACCCGGAAGAATACTATGAATTCTTTATTTGTTTTAATGAAGGTGATTATTATACATGTCATGACTTATTAGAAGAGATATGGATGACAGATAAGGAGAACTATTTTTTAAAGGGTTTACTGCAAATGACAGTCGCTATCTACCACTACGAGTATGGAAATGTAAAAGGAGCTAGAATGATGATGGAAGCCGGTTCCCGCTATATTCAAAAGTATCGTCCAATGTACTGGGGAATTGACTTGGAAAAAGTTCATTCTTTTATTGAACAGTGTTTAGGAATACTTCCTATAGACATAGATAAAGTCCCTTTTGAAAAAGTGGATACCTTACCGAAGTTACCTGTGCTTGTTTTATATTTAGAAGATGATTAGATACTCGAAATAATAAATGAAACCAGATATAATAGATGTAAATGATGCTGGAGGTGCATAGGAATGTTTATAGTTCATAATGATAAAAGTACGTTGGAGCAACAGGAAGTGTTAGTTGTTGCCCTATCGGAGAAAAATAGTAAATTAGCTGGTTTGCTTGCTGAGTTGGACGATCAGCTTGATGGTCACTTAACACACTTATTGAAAGATGGAGATATTTCACCGAAAAAAGGAAAGTTAGTAAAAATACATACATTTGGTAAATCAAGCTTTAAAAGAATTCTGGCAGTGGGAATTGGCAGAGAAGAAAAACTTTCTTTTGAAGAACTTCGAAAAGTGTTTGGTAAGGTAGGCAAATCGCTGCAGGAGTCCAAACTAAAAACATCTGTTATTGCTATTGATACTTTCGTAACAGAAGAGTTGGACGTTCTGGATGTTGCACATGCGATAGGTGAATCCATTCCACTTGCAACCTACCAATTTGAAGGATATAAACAAAAATCTAATGAACCTGAATCTAATCTTGAAGGAGTTGTCCTATTAACAGATAGTGATAAATCAGAAGTGGAAGCAAGTGTTCAAGTTGGTCATATTTACGCAAAAGCGACTAACAGTGCTCGTACACTTGTTAATTTGCCAGGAAACATGTTGACAGCTACTGATCTTGCGAATCATGCATCCACCCTTGCTGAGAAGTATGGTTTTGAACTAGAAATACTTGAAAAAGAACAGATGGAAAAGCTAGGTATGGGAGCGTTACTAGCGGTTAATAAAGGGTCTGTTGAACCACCAAAAATGATAGTTTTAAAGTATCAAGGAAAAGAAGACTGGTCTGATGTGATTGGATTAGTTGGAAAAGGAATTACATTTGATACTGGAGGGTATTCCATCAAACCGAAAGATGGGATTGTCGGAATGAAAATGGATATGGGAGGAGCTGCATCCGTTCTTGGAGCAATGGAAGCGATCGGCGAGCTAAAGCCTGAGCAAAATGTTATTGCAGTAGTTGCATCTACAGATAATATGATCAGTGGTGATGCGTTCAAACCTGATGATGTCATTACATCATTGAGTGGGAAAACGATTGAAGTATTAAATACAGACGCAGAAGGCAGACTTGTGCTAGCTGATGCAGTAACGTATGCAAAACAGCATGGAGCAAACTATCTTGTTGATGTAGCAACTCTTACAGGAGGTGTTATCATTGCGCTTGGACATCATACCACTGGAGCAATGACGAATAATGAATCGTGGTTTGAACAAGTATTGGAGGCTTCTTACGAGGCTGGAGAAGAATTGTGGAGACTTCCGATTTTTGATCATGCTAAGGAACGAGTGCGCAGTAGTAAAGTGGCTGATTTAAATAACTCACCTGGTCGAGACGGTCATGCCATATTTGCAGGAACATTTATCGGAGAGTTTGCAGAGGATACGCCATGGGTACACTTGGATATCGCTGGGACGGCTACTGCCAAATCGGCACATGAATTAGGACCAAGCGGGGGAACTGGGGCAATGGTTCGTACCCTGGTAACATTAGTAGAACGTTTTGGACAGAAAGAACAATAAGTTAGCGTGAAAAAAGCACCTTTTTTAGAGGACACTGCAAAACACTTACATTTTTTAGAAGAAACGCCCTTCGGGGCGTTTTTTTGTTAGAATAGAGTTATATCAAAGTGTATCGGGGTTTTTGTAATGTTACTAAATCACAATCAATCAAGCCTATCTTTTCATTCGGAACTTTACTCTTTTGTGCCAGAAGATCACCTTTTGAGAAGAGTTCATGAACTAGTTGATTTTCCCTTTATAAATGAGTTAGTTGAAGAATCGTATTGTAAGTATTACGGTAGACCTGCCAAGGAGCCTGAACTGTTGTTCCGTCTCCTTTTCTGCAATTTCTGTACAATTTGTCTGACGAAAGAGTGATTGAGGATTCACCATACAATTTAGCTTATAAATGGTTTTTAGGTTTAAATCCAGAAGACACTTTACCAAATTCTTCACAGCTTAGTCGATTTCGTGTACATAGACTAGGTGCAAACCGAGTAGAAAAGGTATTGGAACATGTTGTAAAACAATGTGTAGAAAAAGGATTGATTCAGTCTAAAGCTCTCATCATTGATTCAACGCATACTATCGCAAATGCAGCTAAGGATAAGCCATTAAATGTTCTTAAAAAGGCTGCTAATCGACTACTAAAAGCTGTAAAAAAACAATATTCCAGTCTTTATAAGAAGCTCCCTACGTTTCCAAAATTAGAGGGAACCGATGAAGAAAAGACGAAACAACTTTTACAATATTTAGTGGAGCTGAATAATCTATTAGGAGACAAACTCCCAGATGCCGAAGGCAGCTTGCTTGAGAGAATAAACATCGTAAAACAAATAATTGAGGATGAGAGACTCTTAACTAATAAAGGGATTTCATCTGCCGTTGACCCAGATGCAAGATTTGGAAGAAAATCAAAGTCTAGAACTTTTTATGGATATAAAAACCATATCGCCATGACTGAAGAAGAAATTATTACAGCTATTCATGTGACATCTGGAAATGAAGACGATGGGAAGCAACTTCAAACTTTAGTAATCAAAACGATTGAACAACAAATCTCAATTAATGAAGTGCATGCAGATACAGCATATTCTGGTAAAGATAATCTTAGCTTCCTTCAAACAGGAGAGATTAAAGCTTCGATTCCGTTAAACCCTGCAGTATATGGAACACGTGAAGAAGATAAATTTCAATATGATAAGGAAAATGATGAGGTATTGTGCCCTGCAGGGCATACTAATATCAGAAAAGCTAAAACAGGAAAAACTGGAACGGGTACTAATTCAAGTCTAACCTTTTATTTTGATACGAACATTTGTAAGTAATGTCCTTTATAGAGAAGGATGCTATAACAATACCAAAAAAAACATACTCAATTAGCATTAAATCTGAAGAGCATAGTCAACAAATGGCTTACCTAGAATCGGATGAATATCTTCAAAGAAAAGGTATTCGTTCCCATATTGAGCATAAAAATGCCGAATTAAAGAATGCACATAGAATGACCAGGGCTAAATACCGTGGTCAGTTTGGCATGCGAATACAAGCATTTCTAACTGCTTTTGCTGTTAACATAAAGAGGATGGTTAAGCTACACAAAGCCCTATCCCAGTAGGGATAGGAGGAGTAGATAAACTCAAAACAAAAAAGCTCCTAGTTTATGTAAATTCATAAACTAGGAGCTTTTTTACTTAAAAGTGCGTAGTAATTATGCTCTTTTTGCAGTGTCCTCTTTTTAGGGTGCTTTTTTTGTTTTCTAGCAAAAATCTATCATAATATCCAGTATCATCCTCAAGTCTTCAATGTCGATTGACTACTAGTTTTTCAATGAACACCAACTTCCAAACAATTCCGTTGACAGTGTCATTAACCTATGTTAATTTAATTTCATGCTTTTTTACTCTAATTCACTAATTGTTTAATTAACTAAAGTGAAGAAGAAAGGAAGTCTTCATTATGAACGCAGTCATCATTTCAGTTTTTGTGATGCTAGTACTGAGTCTACTTAGAATAAATGTAGTATTAGCCCTTGTTACAGGTGCTTTCATCGGAGGGATGGTAGGAGGGCTTGGTCTTGAGTCGACCATTAATACGTTTACGGAAGGACTTGGAGGAAATGCTACAGTAGCACTAAGTTACGCATTGCTCGGAGCATTTGCTGTCGGCCTTTCCAAAACGGGTCTGCCGGATGCTCTTGTAGAAACGGCAATAAAACTTGTAGGGACAAAAGAAGATACACGTAAGAAAGCACTATCAAAAGTACTTTTACTTCTCATTATTTTAGCGGTCTCTATCATGTCACAAAACGTCATACCAGTGCATATCGCCTTTATTCCAATTTTAATTCCGCCGTTACTTAAAATTCTTAATGAATTACACATCGATCGGAGACTAACTGCTTCTATCATCACGTTTGGTTTAATAGCACCTTATGCTTTGATGCCAGTTGGCTTCGGAGGGATTTTTCATGACATCCTTAGAACGAACATGGCAGAAAGTGGACAGGATATAAGCACTTATTCGATTCCAACAGCGATGTTAATTCCAGTTTTTGGGATGGTTATCGGACTATTGATTGCTATTTTCTTCAGTTACCGGAAACCAAAAAAATATGAACAAAGAGATATCTCTGTCCATGAATCTATAACCTATTCCAAAAAATCAATCACATTTGCGATTCTTGCAGTTGTAATATCTCTTATTACACAAATTTATTTAACAGAGGTTATCGGTGTCCAAGGGATGATATATGGTTCACTAGTGGGAATCGTCATCCTTTATATTGGTGGGGCGATGAAGTTTACTGAGTCGGATGTCATTTTAACTTCAGGTATGAAGATGATGGCATTCATCGGTTTTGTAATGATAGCAGCCTCTGGATTTACGAGTGTATTGAGAGAAACGGGGCACATTGAATCAATGGTTTCCACTTCTGCAGAGTGGATTGGAACTAATCAATTACTTGGGGTTTTTGCCATGTTGACAGTGGGATTACTAATTACCATGGGAATAGGTTCTGCTTTTTCAACGGTTCCAATTATTACAGCAATATTTGTCCCACTTTGTGGAGAACTAGGATTTAGTACAATGGCGACTATTTCAATTATTGGAACCGCTGGTGTTCTAGGAGATGCAGGTTCCCCAGCATCAGATAGTACACTTGGACCAACTTCTGGTTTAAATGCAGATGGCCAGCATAATCACATTTGGGACACATGTGTACCTACATTTATTCACTACAATATCCCACTCATTATTTTCGGGTGTATTGCTGCTATGATTCTATAAAATAGATGTATGTGCCTCCCCTCTTTGCTTTGACACCGAGGGGTGGTATATTTCGGGTCCTTAAATGGAAAAGCAATGACTGAAAAAAGCAAAATGAAAAATTTGGTCACTCAAAAGGAAAAGCAATGACCGAAAAATAGCAAAATGAAAAGATCGGGCACTCAAACGGAAAGGCTGTGCCCGTAAAATAGCAGAATGAAAAATACGGGAACTCAAATGACTAATGCTAATTTAGCCATGTGCAAAATGATTATTTACACCCGCCAAAGTATTCATATTGTCTTAGAACAACTTTACATGGAGAGGCGGGCATGATGCTTCGTTTGGCCAGGTATGCTATTGATGTTGCTGGCTTCATGGCACATTAGTCATACCTGTGGAGGCTCCGTGTCATGTTATTTCGGTTTAACGAAAATGTAAATCTTAACCACAAAATTATTTTATACAATCAAAAATGTACATTCTTGTTTTGACATTTATAATAACCAACCTAAAAAGCCAAGCTGATCAGTTTCTAGCTTGGCTTTTTTGGTTCTTATGCAATTTTACGAGAATAGTTAGATCTTGCTGTTTTATTTACCACGTAATATAAACGGGTAGCTAATAATCCGCAGAAAATAGTAAACACAAAGTCTTTGAAAGAGAACCAGCCCATCGTAATCCAGACGGCAATATAGGACGTTTTAATTTCAAGTACATAATTTAATATCACATACATATAGTTTGTGCCGATTAAATATATAAGAATGATACCGATAAATGAGGAAAGCATGAATGTTCCCATGTGAGGGTGTGCTTTCTTTTCTACGATTAAACCTGAGAGATAAGCAGTAAATACGTAGGACAGTAAGAAGCCGCCTGTAGGCCCAATGATTGGTGCCAAACCTGATCCAAAGCCCGCGTAAACTGGTGCACCAACCATGCCTACCAATAGATAGACAATCATGGAAATAGCCCCAAGACGTGAACCGAGAATAATGCCGGCTAAAACGCAGAAAAATGGTTGCATAGATAATGGAACATGACCAATTTGTAAAAAAGGTATCCAGGACACGATATTTGCTCCAATAGCCATTAATGCTACAAACATCGCGACGTATGTAATATCTAATGCTGAAAATGAACGTTTCATAATGTAAACTCCTTTGTCGTATTTAGTTAACAATAAAATCATAATCTATTAACTTGAAATATGTCAACAAAATTTCAAAATAAGTTAACATAAGAGTTCTTGTATAAATGTAGTTCCGTGGCTACAATATTAATAGCATGAAAAGGAGGAGCATTTTAATATGAAAATAAGAAAAGCGAATTTACAAGTGAGTACATTTAGCGTATACATACATGAAAATAAAAAGGAAGAACAAACACTAGTCGCTATACCTTATATCAAGTGGTCTACTATAATTCCTTACGAGGAGAACAATACAACATTGACCAATCGTATGGAAGAAGATTTCGGAGCATTATTAGTGGAAGAAGATGCAACCCACCTTGCTTTAAAAATTGCCCAATGGGTCCGTGAAATGTAGGCTCAAACTAATTGTAAGAAAAAAAGAAGCTCTCCCATTTAGTTTGGGAGCGCTTTTTTTATTTCGTTCAAAAATATATTCCACACGAGGAATCAATTTCTAATTTCATAGGGAATCTGACCCTTTTTCTAAAAAATTGTTTAGAGCTTTGGTTTAGCGTGAATATAATTTGAAACAGAATCAATTGGCTTATTTCACTTACTTTGCAGTTTTAGTGAATGCATAATTTCACATGAAGTTTTGTTAAAGTAAATGACAATCGAAAGCCAGTAATAAATTTTAACCGAGAAGGAGTGGAAGTCGATGAATGTCAAAGACAGCGCATTACAGCTTGGTAAAAATAAATGGGTAACAGGTGCTTTAGTAGGGAGTGTTGCTGCTAGTTCGGCACTTCTATTAAAAAAAGAACGCAGAAATAAGGTGATGAAATTTTTTCGGCGAAATGAAAGGGACCAATCTGAAGGATCTGAAGGAAAAGTGGACAAAGAAAGCTAAAAAAGAGGCAACCAAAACATATATCAACTATAAAAAAGATCGTACAAAGAAAAAAATACAGAAAAAAGCGGATAGGTTATCAGAAAACCTAGATGATTCAACTGATAATTTAGCAGACAAAGTACACGACAAGGCAGAAAGTGTTCAAGAAAAAGTCCAAGATACATTATTAAAAGCAAGGGACCGCTTGAAAAGTGTAAAAGAGGCAGGAGAGTCATTTCAAAACAAGATTGGAAAAAAGAGTGGATCTAAAGGGATTAAATCATATTCCGAAGTAAAACGGGCAGACAATCTGAATGGGATTGACTCTGTAAAACGATTGGACCAAATTCCAAATGTAAATGATATTAAAGGAGTGAAGTAAAATGGCAGCTATTCAAAAAAGCACAGATGGGTCAAGTCTAGCAGAAGTAATCGATAGAATACTAGATAAGGGTGTCGTCATTGACGTTTATGCTCGAGTTTCACTAGTAGGAATTGAACTTGTCACAGTAGAGGCAAGAGTAGTCATAGCGAGTGTGGATACTTGGTTACGATATGCAGAAGCTGTGGGATTACTCAGAGATGATTTAATGGACGGAGAATTTCATTTGTCAGGGCAATCAACAGAACGCCAAAATGCATAGAAGTCAATTGGAATAGTGGAGGAAAAAGGCACATAAATGCATGTGCCTTTGTTCCATTTTAACAAAAAAGGTGGGGATTCATTTGAGCATGAAAAAGGTATTAAAAGAAGTGACAGAGTTCTTTACAGAATTCGTAAAACCTCCTTATAAAATAACGGCGGTCCAGCCAACAGAGCAAGGATGGGAAGTTGAGGTGGAGGTTATTGAAGAAAAAGAATATATGAAAGCATATGCGAAGGATCAAATGATAGGGGTCTATCATGCAAAGCTCAATAAAGAAATGGAAGTGGAATCGTTTAACCGGAGGGACTTGCGCTCAAGAAGCTCAGTGGAATTGAATAATGAGTAATGGTTATTGGCAATGGAGGCGAAGGACATGAACAAACAGCTTGAAAAGGAAATCGTTGCACACTCCAAAGTGGAGGCTCTCACATCACGTACACTGGAGTATTTAAAAAATGGATTCCCGGTTCACTTTACAGGACCTACTGGTGTTGGAAAAACATCTAATGCTTTTTATGTTGCAAAGTGTTTAGAGAGACCTGTGGTTGTTTTGCAAGGACATGAGGAAATGACCAATGCTGATTTGCTTGGGGACTTCAATGGGTACACGAAAAAGCTTTTAGTAGATAACTATATTCGATCAGTGGTAAAGAAGGAAGAAACGATGAAGGAGTCATTTCAAGAAGGAGTACTTTTTGAAGCTGTAAAAAATGGATATACCCTCATTTATGACGAATTTACAAGATCTAAGCCAGAAACAAATAATCTATTTCTATCAGTAATCGAAGAAAGAATTCTTCCACTCTATGGATCCAAGCATGAAGAAAAATGGGTGAAGGTTCATGAGGATTTTTCTATTATTTTTACGAGCAACCCTGCAGAGTATGCTGGCGTTCATAAAACACAAGATGCCTTAATGGACAGAATGATCACATTAGAACTGGACTATATGGAAAAGAATGCAGAAACGGCAATCTTAACACAAAAGACAGACATATCGGATGAGGATGCTGAAAAAATCATTCATTTCGTTGCTGCTCTTCGAGATAAATGTTTAAGTAAAGGCAAACAGGCACCTGGAATACGAGCAGCGATTATGATTGCGACCCTTTACAAGCAAAAAGATATGACACTTAGTGCAGAGGATGAGGAATTTAAGCAACTTTGTATAGATATCTTATTGCATCCTGTCCATAAGGGTATGGAATACAAAGATAAGTCACGGACTTTGTCTTTAATTACGCAGGAACATAAAAAAGCATTTGGAGGGAATACAAGTGGAAAATAACTTAGGATTCTACACATTTTGTGTGATACCAAACAACCAGAATCACACTTTAGGAGAAATAGAATTAGAAGGTAGAATTACACCTTTGCAATTATTAGATCACAACGAATTTTCCATGGTAGTAACAAAAGCGCCAATTAAAATCTACCACCCGAATAAAGAGAATTTATTAGCTCATCAATCTGTTGTATCAGAATTAATGAAAAAAACGACAGTGATCCCGATGAGTTTCGGGAATGTATATGAAACAGAGGCAGATATCGAATTTCTGATGAAATCACTTTATTCTGACCTCAAAGAAGTCTATCAAAAAGTAGAAAATAAAATAGAAGTAGGTTTGAAGGTTATCGGCGATGAAGAGTGGCTAAAAGCGGAGATGAATAAAAATCAAAAAGCGATGAAACTAAAAGAAAAAATAAAAGGGAAATCGGAAGCTGCATCCTATTATGAAAGGATTGAACTGGGAGATATAGCGCAAACATTCATGAAGGAAAAAATGCAAGTCTGCTTGCAGGAAATCTTTCTTCCATTAGCTGAACAATCAGAATCTGCTAAGCAGAACGAGACGATTGGTGGAAAAATGCTCTTGAATGCTAGTTTTTTAATAGACCGTGACAAGGAAGCTTCTTTTGATGAACTTGTTAATACAATTTATCAGAAATGGCAAAGTAAAGTTGATTTTAATTATTCAGGCCCATGGCCAGCATACAACTTCATTGACATTAAATTGAAAGCGATGGAAGCATAATGCTTCATAAGCTATTCACAGCTCCTATTGGAATGGTAGTTAAACTCGGGGAGAAAATAAAAGAAGAAGTGGATAAGGAGATTTATGATATCGATCATATTCAAAGGCAATTAGTTCAACTTGAGATGCTGGCAGAAATGAATGAGATTACAGAAGAGGAGTACAACAAAAAAGAAATTGAATTGCTACAAAGATATGAGCATGCGAAATTACGAGAACAAAAAATGTTTGAAGAGATGAAAAGAAAGGAATAGGGGAAGCAATGGAAATTACGAAAACAAAGAACTCATTATTTTACTTATATGGATTGATTCCAACTGCAGAATTGGGGAAAAAGAAGCTTGGATCCTTAGTTGGGATTGATAATCGTCATGAAATTTATTTATTGAAAATAGCCAATGTTACAGCACTAATATGTGAATTGGATGAGGAAGAGTTTTCAGAGAAGATAATCGAGGAAAAAGTAAAACATGATATGGCGTGGTTAGAGGAAAAAGCCTTTCACCATCACCAAATATTAGAAAAAATCCATCAACATTTTACATTAATTCCATTGAAATTTTGCACCATTTATAAAAATGAAGAGAATATTATTCAATCAATTAAAAATGAGAATAAGAGATTTGAAAAATTATTTGAAACAATCTCAAATAAAGAAGAATGGAACGTAAAAGTATATTGTGATGATCCTAAAGTTAAAAAAGAAATAGTAGAAAATTCCTCTACTATTAAAAAGGAAGAGGAGTCTCTTCAAGATTTGTCGCCAGGAAAGCAATTTTTCGCCAAGAAAAAGTTACAACAAAAAATGGATGAAATGATTGTAACTGCAAAAAGAGAATATTGTGAGGACATTCATCAACAAATAGTAGTATTCTGCGACGATTCAGAGATTAAGAGAAATTGGAATCAGGAAATGTCCGGAAGAAAACAGGATATGAATTGGAATGCGGTTTATCTTGTTAACAAAGATGATCAAGAGCTGTTTATGAAGAGGTTAAAAGAGCTTCACAACAGGTACATAGGTTTTGGTTTTACAATTGAATGGACTGGACCATGGCCTTGTTATCACTTTGCTAACCTTTAGGAGGTACGGATAAAATGCCGTCAGCATACGGAGTGGACAAAAATCAAGATGTTTCTCTTTTGGATATTTTGGATGTCATTTTAGATAAAGGTATTGCATTAAGGGGAGAGCTAATTATTTCAATAGCTGACATTGACCTAGTTTATTTAGACTTACGACTACTTATTACGTCAGTTGATAAACTAATGCAGTCAAACGAGCGGAAAACGATTGATGAGGAGGAAGAAGAATGGAGAGGCAACCCGAAAAAAGTGGAAAAATACAATTAGATCCAGATAATGTGGAACAAGGCCTTTCGCAATTAGTACTAACAGTAATTGAGCTATTACGCCAGTTAATTGAACGACATGCACTAAGACGGGTCGAGAGCGGGACATTATCAGAAGAAGAAATAGAGAGGCTTGGAACAGCATTAATGAAGTTGGAAATTAAAATGGAAGAGCTAAAAGTGATTTTCGAACTTGAGGATGAAGATTTAAATATCAATCTTGGTCCACTTGGAAATCTGCTATAATTTTTTCGTCCATGAAGGAGTTGTTTTTATGACAATGCAAACACCATCTAATGCAAGTAACCTTGTCGAGGTACTGGAAAAAATTCTTGATAAGGGAGTTGTTATCGCAGGAGATATCAAAATTGGTTTAGCGGACGTAGAGCTTCTTACAATTAAAATCCGCCTACTTGTTGCATCAGTGGATAAGGCAAAAGAAATTGGTATGGACTGGTGGGAAACGGACCCTTATTTTTCTTCAAAAGGGAGAGATAAGGAACTCCAAGAACATAATGAGGCTCTCCTAAAAAGAATTGATGAATTAGAGAAGCGTTTAGAGGCACCAAAAGAATAGAATTAAATTCGACGAGCAGTGGTTTGGAAGAATAAACAAGCCCTGTTTTTTTTTGCTGTATATAAAAAAGGCATTTCACATACACCTTAGTGGCTGTATGGATATGCCTTCATTTTCTGTCTTTTGCTTCTACGCTTCCGCTTTATTATTTAAACATAAATTTCTTCGTTCGATATTTCACACTCATCACTATACCCATAGCCATCATATTAGTGAGCAATGCACTTCCCCCGTAGCTCATAAATGGAAGAGCAAGTCCTGTTATAGGCATTAATCCGATGGTCATGGCGATATTTTGAAAGATTTGGAATGCAAGCAGGCCGACAACGCCTGTTACGAGATAGGTTCCATAAGGGTTATCACAGCTAATGGCAATAATAATTAATCGGTAAATCATGATAAAGTATATCGAAATAACAAGGGTTGCACCAACAAATCCAAATTCTTCACCAATCAAGGCAAAAATAAAGTCAGTCTGAACTTCAGGAATACGTCCGCTTTGCGATTGAACGCCCTCTAAAAAACCTCGGCCTGCTACTTGACCAGAACCAATGCCTTTTAATGCCTCAGTCAGCTGAAAACCATAGGATGACGCGTACTCTTCACGGCTTAACCATCCATAGATTCTTTCCAGTTGATGGGGTTTAATAACCTTCGAAAAGAGCTCAAAATAATTATTATGCAAATAAACCAAAGTTGCTAAACCAGCTGTTGCACTTCCAGCTATGATGGAGAGAATTCGCCAGGATGCACCGCTGATGAATAGCATGGTAACCATTAAAGCTCCTACTACTAAAGCAGTTCCTAAATCAGGCTGTAAAAGAATAAGCCCAAAAGGTGGTAAAGAATAGGCCATAATTTTTACTACCACACTTAATGGTGTCTTGTTATCCAACTCGTGCTTCTCTTTAGACCATTTATAAATTACTCCTGAAAGTACAAGAAGTAAGAAGATTTTCATAAACTCTGAAGGTTGGAGTAAAAACCCACCAAGATTAATCCAACGCTGTGAACCATTTCTCTCGGTACCAATGAATTCAACAGCAAAAAGAAGGATAAGCCCTATCGAATAAAAAGGTAAGGCGAGATTTTCCAATAACTCATAATCAAAAAACATAATGGCAAACATAATGCCAATACCAACGATGTACCAAACAATCTGCCGTTTTACAAAATAATACGGGTCATTAGCAAAATATTGACCCGATGCACTATAAACAGCTAATAAACTGATAATAAATAGTAAAAACAGCAGAAATAACAGCGTATAATCAATACGATTATACTCTAGCTTGTTATTTTCTGACCCCATGTAGATTCTGTCTCCTCTCTAGCTTCTCGCGCAATGGTGGCGTGTTTCGATAAGTGGACAAGAACTCCTGCTGCAAAAATAGTGATAAGGAGGGAGGATCCCCCATAACTTATAAACGGTAGTGTGATTCCGGTAATTGGTAAAACACCACTTACCGCACCAGCATTAAAGAAAACCTGACTGCTAATTTGAAAAGTGATTCCAAGTGCGAGCAGTTTTCCAAACGGCTCTTTAATGGCGACGCCAATTCTAACTCCTCTAATCAATATTATCAAGTAAAGGAGAAAAAGAAACAATATCCCGAAAATACCTAATTCTTCAGAAATGACTGCCAGAATAAAATCGGTATGGGCTTCAGGCAAGTATCCTAATTTATGGATTCCCTGGCCAAGGCCTCTTCCAAAAATCCCAGCATCTCCTATAGCAATAAAAGAGTTAACTAATTGAAACCCAGTATCAGATTCGTTTCCGAAAGGATCGATAAACGAGGTTAAGCGTTCCATTCTATAGCTAGCAGATGTTGCCAGGAAGCCAACAGAAACTGCTGCAATGGTAGCTAACACAATGATATGCTTCCATTTAGCTCCAGAGCAAATTAGAATTGCTCCACAAGCGACAAGTATAGATGTGCCTGTCCCTAAATCAGGCTGGAGAAGAATTAAAAAGAATATAAAAACTAGCACTGCTAATGGTGGCATAATCCCTTGTTTAAACTGATGGATATATGGCTGTTTTCTTGCATATACCCTTGCAAAATAAATAATCATCACTAATTTTGCGATTTCTGAAGGTTGTATACGAAAACCAAACTCCAACCATCTTCTAGATCCATTAACCTCTACTCCAATGAATGGAATTAATACTAATAATAGTCCGAGAATAATGCCTCCAACAAAAATTGGAGTAAGTTTATCATAAATTCTATAATTAGTAATAATAGCAAAAATAAAAACAGGTATACCAATAATCAGCCAGTCCTTTTGACGATTAAAAAAGTAGGCATAGTCTCCGTGTCTTTCATAACCTAGCAGCATACCTGCACTATAAACCATAATCAATCCATATGTACATAGCAGCACGATTGCAGCTATCAATATCCAGTCAAGCTTTTTAAAATGTGTAATCATCTTCAATACTCCTTATAAACAAAGGCTCCAGTATGTACCAAATCGTCAATCAGAAAAGAATCTCCCAACATAATTATACAACACAAGTACATTACAAAGATATTGGGAATATATGAAACTTACATTACATCAAAAGCCTGTCAGGCATATGAGGGTTGGATGAAATGCACTGTTAAGTTAAATGGGGAACCGTCATTTGTTGAGGTTCCCCATCTATTACAACTATCTCATCAAAAAGTCCACAAGTGAACCTTGTATTTTTTTCGTGTGGTCGATGAAGTTTTACTTAATTAATGATGCTCTTAGCGTAGTCACATCATTTTCCAAATAACCCTTTAAACAAGTTAAGGTATATACCCAACCTTCTTTCTGTCCCATCATTTTATTTACTATTTCCGGGTCATCTTCATTCAAACCTGATTCGTTAACTTCAATATCTGAATTTGAACTATTCCACTCTTTTAACGTAATAGTTACAACTGTTTCTTGTCCATAATCTCCCCACGAGAACACGATTTGCTTATTATTCACTATTTCTAATACCTTTATATTGCCTTGAGCATTATATTCGTCATATCTCAATGTTATTGTTTTACCTTGTTCCCAACGTTCAGAGCTCTTTGAGAACCAAAAATTCCCTATTTTTTCCGGATCTACGATTGCTTCAAAAATTTCATTTGCAGTTCTTTGTATGTTCATTTTCGTAAATACTTGAGTATCCATCTAAATCATCCCTCTCTGAGATCAATAATTGACACTTCTAAAGAAAAACTACTATAAATCCCATTAGTTAAGACTATTCATCGATATCTAATAATTGTAAGAGTCTGTACTTTTCAAAACAAAAGATGATAATGGGTATTCCTCAAATGTTTGTGCCAATAACAATTATACAAAGGATTGGGATAGGTATCAATTATCACCATTTTTAACACGTCCTCATGAAAAACCTGAATGGGGTACTTGGAAGAAAAGGATCTTAAGATCTCGAGGACAAAGCCATGGAGCTAGCCCTTGCCGATTCAAAATTTGCATTAGATCCCTTCGAACCTCATAAGCAAAAAAGAAGCTACAATATTTCAGCTTCTTTGCTGGCTATGTTTTCTGATAAAAAATGCATCTTCCATAGTAGGTGCTACAGCTTTAAATCCTGGTGCGGGTTTTAGACTGTTTGCACATCTCACCACAAGTTTATCTTTTATTCTTCCAGCATAGACAATAAGATGTTTTTTGGAAAAATTTTCGTACAAACTATCTTCCATTTCACCTGTCCATATTGTAAGAGGCAATTCGTGTTTCCACATTGTTTTAGTTCCTTCGTATTGTAGGGTTCCTTCATTCATCCAAATGACGGAGTTACAGATTGCCTCCCACTCATTTAATTCATGGGTAGCAACAAGAATAATAGTATGTGGAGCAATTTTCGATAAAAAGTTTAGCAGGCTTTTCCGCTCGTGAATATCTAAATAATTAAGAGGTTCGTCTAAAAAGATATAGGTTGGTTTTCCTAAAAATGCTTGTGCTAAAGCTAAACGCTGTTGCATCCCTTGGGAGAGTCGTTTAATTTTTGTTTTTTGAACATCTCTTAAATGAAAGATTGAGAGTAGCTCTTCTGTTTGATGAATAGAAAGCTTCTTTGGGAGTCCTTTTAATTGGGATAAATAAAGTAAAAGCTTTACTGGAGTAAAATCCTGATAAAGCTCTAACCCAGTAGGAACATAGCCAATTTTACTCCTTACCGCTAGGAGATTGGAATTCATCGTATCTCCATGGTAGCTAATCTCACCTTGTGATGGCCTCTTGGCGGTTGCCAAAAGGCTTAACAAGGTAGACTTTCCAGACCCGTTATGACCGACGAGAATATTAATGCCATGTTGAATAGTTAGTTCTTCAATAGTCAAAGAGAACTTTTTGTATTTCCACTGAATGTCATTTATTTTTATCATTTGAAGGCCTCAATTGTCTTACACTGTCTGGATATTTAAACTTTTTTTATAGGACAGGAATAATAGTAATAATCCTAATGTTATGAGTGTTCCTTGCGCAAACAATACCTGGCTATAGGAAACCCCTACATATCCAAAAATGATTTGATAGATTGGCCCAGAAAGTATAAACCCAATCCAGGTTGCTATTCCAAGTCCGATTCCGTATTTAACACCTTTTCGCATCATCATATAAGCAATTACTCCATAAATAAACATCGATGGAGCGATCCAATAGAGTAGAAAGGAAAGCAGGTTAAATGCCAATTCCGTAGTCAAACTTATATAAACAGAGCCTACTATACCAAATAAAATATTCATAGCAAAAATAACAATCATTCTACTTAATAAAAGCAATGCAGGAGGGAAAGGTGTAATGCTTTCAATGGTCCGCATTTGTTTATTCCATGTTTGATACGTATAGAATATCCCTAATAAAATGGACAATGGAACGGCAAACTGAAAATATATTTTTGCATCTGAAAATGGTTGGTTAGATGCTAATAGAGTTAACATAATAAAGATAAGCATGCTTGCAATCCAAAAATGCCATTGGTAAAAAGAAACTTGTGCTTTTAGTTGTGATATTAGACTTGGTGGCTCAATAGAATTAAAATTAATCTCTTCCACTGGTTCATTCCCGATTTCGTTAAATGCAGGTTGAAGTGATGCTAACAAAGCTTTAGTATCTTGGCTTGAAGGTGCCTTTACGACATACGAAGAAAATGCGTCTTTTAATTCATCTTCCAGCTGATATAGTTCTTGTTCTTGGTTGTGTTGTTCTTTCATTTTCAATCGCCTCCTCTTCATCTTCTTCAAGTACCTTTTTAAGCTTTTTTAAAGCGTGGAATAGATTAGATTTTACGGTTCCTAACGGTAAGTCCATTATTTCTGCAATCTCCTTGAGTTTCATATCTTGGTAGAACCGGAGCATGACAATTTGCTGTTGAGATTGTGACAGATGACTTAATGAGTGAAGTATTTCTTTTCTTGTCTCTTGTTTTTCATAAATTTCAACAACTGATGCCAGTGGATCTTCCGTGACAGGCATTTCTTCTTTCGCCGTATCTTCTGAACGATACTGTGCACTCCTCCAATAATCTTTGCAAATATTAGAGGCGACTCTATATAGCCATGCTTTTGGATAACTGGGAATTTGTTTGTTTTTTAATTGTTTTAATAACCTAATAAATGTTTCTTGTACGACATCTTCTGCTTTTTTAGCATCTTTTAGTAGTCGTTCTACATATTGATGTATCGGAACATGATAACGATGAATAAAGGCTTCAAAAGCTGCCTGATCTCCATCTGCCATTTGTTCCAATAGCATTTCATCACTTATCACCAAATCTCACCCACTTTCAAACGTATTTTTCCAGTAATTTAACCACTCAAAATATGTGAAGGAATCCTTCTTATTGGTTTGAATGTCCCAGTAAATTTCTTTTAATAGTACTTTTACTTTATCTAAGTTCCCTTTTTCAATTTCTTTAATAATCATAAGAATAATACGTTCATTGTAATTAGGGTGATACTCATCAATCATTTTATCTATTGCTTCAAGTGTAGTTTGTTCCTCAAGATTCAAATTCCAACTCAAATGAGATGACGCTGAAAGATAATTACTTGAAGACCAATTGAATATATAGAAATCATCCCATTCATAGTTGTACAAATCTTTAAATAGTACAACTAGATATGCCTCGTTAATTCCTTGTAGAACGTCAGCTTCACTATGATTCGTAGATACTCCAAATTCCTTGAATAACATGTATGATAAAAGTTGAGTTTTTAAGTCTAACATGGTGACATCAACAAGTTCTTCATCTATATAAGTGATGCTTGCTATTTTATTTTCAAAAAATAACGTTTTGTCAAGTTGGTTGGTTGGATAGGATTCCATTCCCGTTATTCTTAATGAAGGGAGATAAGCCAATTTGATTGAATGCACTTCAGATATGTCAAGCCAGGAGCTAAAGTATTGAACTGCTTGGGACAAGTCGTTTAGTTCCTCCCCTAACTTCTTTGCATTAGCAGGAGTGGATATAACAGGAAAAGGTAGAATATTATCTGCTTCTATTACATTTTGGTTAGAAAGCAAAGTTATTCCCTTAGCTTTTAAATTTGAAAAAACTTGCTTTCCATCTTCAACTTTTCTCTCACCACTACTATATACTTGCTGCTGAAACCCTTGTAATTCCACGTAATAGTCTGAATCAGGGAGGTTTTGCTGCAATATGAATAGCCTATTATACAAAATGTTATATAAATAAGAATCAAATTCATTATCTACAATTGTATAAATAGCATAATCTCCTGGAAGAGGATACCATCCAATATAGGAAGGAAAGAACATATCATTTTTGTGTAAAAAAGCATAGTTTCTTTCTTGTGAATTGATATAACCCCACTCATTCAAACTACCCTTATAGATTACCTCTATACGATTAATATTTTCTTGTTCTAGAGGAGGCAATTGTATTAAATAGTTCTTTTTCTCAAATGAAATAGGTTGCCCATTCCATTTTATAGACTCTATTTCAAAGGTAGGATATAGAGAAAAATTAATTTCTGAGTGATCGTTTTTTGGTATCAATAATTCAGCATGAACGGTGAATGTTGAGTTACCTGTTCTCGTTACATGTAAATGATAGCTTTCTACGTCATAAAAATTTTCAAAACTGGCTTGATCATAAGAGTAATACTCCTCTTGCTTGGCTGTCGCTTTTAAATAATTGTAGTTCTGTAATCGATTTGCCCACAAGTTTCCATATGGCATAAAGGATGCAAAGGTAATGACAACTACGATTGCAAACAGTATCCATTTTTTATTTCTATAAGATGTAATTCTGTCTGTGGATGATTTTATTATGGTGATTGCAAGTAATAGTAAACTGAAAAAGAAAACAAATACTTGAGAGTATAGCTTTTCTTTTTGATTTAATCGATAGCCCCAGTCATCTGATGAGGTGCTATCAAGAAAAAATTGGTTCAAATGAAACGTTTTAAGAAAATATAAATTGTAACTTGTGATAATAAAGCCTTCCATAAAGAAGGTACCAAACATCCATGCACAAAAAACTATGATGTAAACAATTCGATTGGAAATTAAAACAGCTAGTACCATTCCTAGTGCAATAGAAACTCCGTAAGAAAGTTGGCTTTGAATAGTAAGCTGTATTCCCTGTTCCATTAAGTAAGCAAAGGGTTTATCAAAATCTCTTCCTAGCCAATAAAAGGTAGCAAAGAATAGAAGAGAATAAACACTGCTATATATAAAAAGAGCTAAATATTTTGCAAGTACTATACTCAAGAAAGAATTAGGTAATGAATTAGTCCAATCCAATAATACTGTTTGTTTTTCTCGCCTGATGGCTAGAACACTGGCTAGAAAGATAATTCCAAGTGATAATGTATGACCGATGGAAAGAAACTCCGTAATGATTGTATAGAAATCTGTAGACGTTTGACTGTTATTATTAAACCAAAGAGCCATCCCTAACAAATAGATGAAAGGTCCTAACATAAAGAACCAATTTTTTAGGGTAAAAGCTCCTTCAAAGTGTAATAGTTTAAGAAATTTCATCTAGTTAGTACCCCCCAATAGGGCAAGGTATCCATCCTCAAGAGTTGGTTCCACTAAGCTTGCTCCATAAAAAGGTTTTTCATCTGCTAGGATGCGAACATTCATATGGCTTCCCTTATATTCTGTGCTAAGAAGTGTTCCGTCTGAAAAGCTTTCTAAAAATGTAGAAGCGACCATTCCCTCCCAAACCTTGTTGCATGCTTTTTCTTTTAAATCTTCAATTGTAGAATCTAACAACAGCTTTCCGTTTTGAAGAACGGCAATGTCATAACAGCTACTCTCAATATCTGTTACCACATGTGTAGAAAGCAGAATACTTTTCGTTAATCCTTCTTTAGAAATCATATTTCGAAACCTTAATCTTTCTTCTGGATCCAACCCGACTGTTGGTTCATCTAAAATAACCAGCTTTGGGCTCCCCATAAAAGCTTGTGCGATTCCAACCCGTTGCTTCATCCCATGGGATAATGTTTTTAGTTTCTCCTTTGCTTTTTTCTTTAAGTTGACTTCATTTAACCAGTAATCTATTTGATCTCGCCGTTCTGCTTTGTTGTGAATTCCTTTCATAACACCAACAAAGTCAAGAATTTCAACTGGAGTCAGCTGTGGATAAACGTGAAAATGCTGTGGTAAGTATCCGATAACACTTCTAACTTTTTCAGGATCAGAATTGATGGAGTACGAATCAATGAAAATATCTCCTGCTGTTGGTTTCATAAGAGTAGCCATTATTCTCATTAAAGTAGACTTGCCAGCACCATTTGGACCAAGTAGACCATAAATTCCATTGGAGATTTCTAAATTAACAGATTGTAATGCTTTGTGGTGTTTATATAATTTTGAAAGATTCTTTATCTCTATCATTAAAATGCCTTCTTTCAAAAAATGCTAATAGTTATGTGTCTCATTAATTATAACGAAAAGGAAAGAAAAAGGTTTAAACCTCTTAGGAATTATTTAAGGGGAATGTTTCCAATTTAATAGAATGCAGGTAGAGGGTGAGTTTTGGTTAAATGGTAGCTTGCTTGTCCATTTTGATAAAAGGCTGTTTTCGCAATCTTTGTTAGAATATTATTAATAAATTGTAACCATCGTTACTGTCGTGCTCTTTTCCTGCCACTTAGTATAATGTAAGAATAAGTATTCAAGCAACAGGTTAATTGCAACAAACTTTTAGAAAAGAGCCTAATTAAAAGGTCGTAATTACCCCTAGCCCCTTATTAATCATAATTTTGACCATAAGAGGCTATTCAAGGTTTCTTAGTTATAGGCTGTTTTCGCAAACTTTGTTGCTTTTATGAACTTTATTAATAAATTGTAATTCGTAATTATCGTCACTGTCGTGCTCTTTTCCTGCCATTTAGTTGAATTTAATGGATAAGTATTAACTTTTAGAAAAGAGCCTAGTTATAAGACATTCCATCTTAATTCAATAGTAAGGTGGCAGCATTGTGTTCCTTCTGCCTGGGAGGACATTGTTAATCGAATGCCATCAGGCGTAAAGTCAACATGTATTCCTGCGTGCACACCTGTGGACTTTATCAGCTGATCGACCTTTTTTTTATTTCCCTCTTGTGCTGCGCTCATTACTTCTGAAGCGAATACTTTGGAATCTGATAATTTTTGCAAAATGATACTTGCTTCTTTCATCAGGCTTTGCATCGCACTAGCAGATTCAGAAAAGAATGTGGCATCAACAGGAGGATATGGACGCTGATAGTAGACGATTGGATAAGAAGGATAATAAGCTGGCATATAGCCATTTCTATGAAAATGATAATAATGCGGATATTCGTAATAGTACATAGAGTCCCTCCATGTATTTCATTATGGCTGTATTTTCCCTTATGGGGGAGAAACACCCCGAACTTACGTAAAAGTAACAACGGAAATCCAGCCTATACTAATATTCACTCTATGCTTTGGAAGACAGAATGGTTAATTTCCATTCAGTCTTTTTTATAGCTGTTTTCGCAAACTTTGTTGCTTTTACGATTTTTATTAGATACTCGTAATAATCGTTTCGGTCGGGCTCTTTTCCTGCATGTAGTTTCAGTCAAAAGGACAAATTTTGAATGAACAGCACGTAAAAAGTCCAAAACCCGACTTTTTACCGGTTACTAGCAACAATCTTTTAGAAAAGAGCTTATTTATTTAATTGTGTAAGGACTAGCTTTTCCCATAGTCGCCAAGGAAGTAGTCTTTTCAAGAATACTGTCACCCTTACACCTTTTCCAATCTTATACCGCAAGGAAGGAGTTGTTGTAGAAGTGGCTATTTCTAAAACAAGTTTACCTACTTCTTGGGGGTTTCCATAGGAATGACTGTCTTTATTAAGTCTGCTGCTAAGTTTTTGAAACATCTTTGAATAGGGGGAATGATCTTGGCCAGCTTGAGCTGACATATACGTTCCAGAAGACCAAATATTTGTTTGAAATGAACCAGGTTCAACTAGTACAACATCCACACCAAAACTAATCATCTCAAGTCTCAAGCTTTCCGTGTATCCCTCAAGAGCATGTTTAGAAGAGACATATGGGGAAAGTCCTGGGAATCCTATTAAACCACTAATGGAGCTGATATTGACAATTCTTCCACTATTTTGTTTTCTCATAATGGGGAGAATGGTATTGGTTACTCGGATTACGCCAAAAAAATTGGTTTCAAATTGAAGCATATATTCGTCTACCGTTAACTCTTCAGAGAAACCAGCCACTGCAAATCCAGCATTATTTATAAGAACATCCACTGAACCTAGCGTATGTACAAACCTTTCAAATTCATTTACAGAAGGTGTATCTGAAACATCCAATAGTTTAATAGTTAAACATTTTGTATCCAAGTCCCTTAATTCGTTTAATAGTATTTGTTTCTTTGCTTCATTTCTAATAGTAGCAACGACATGATATCCAGCCTGTAGAAATAATTTAGTGAAAACCATACCAAATCCACCAGAAGCGCCTGTAATTATCACAGTTTTTCTTATCATATATATATTATCTCCATTTCATTTACTATATTATCAGTTTGCCATAAGCATAAAGAAATCGGCAAACGTATATATCAGTCTATTCTCTCATAAACTATAAAAAAAAATGTTGGGGGTGGAGGAGATTTTACCTCGGAAAATGAAGGTTCAAGGAACTGCAAAGAAAGAAGTCCAACCAGATATAGCCATTCTTCAATTAGGTGTAGTTACAACAAACCCCGATGTAAGAAGGGCGCAGGAAGAAAATAGAATACTAGCCAACAGGATGGTTCAAGCACTAATTGAAGCAGGAATTACTCAGCAGGATATCGAAACGTCCTCCTACACTTCCTTTCCTCGTTATGAAACTGATTCAGCAGGGAATTCAGTTATTTCAGCATATGAAGTGCGTCACATTTTTAGGATTAAAGTACGGGATATAACAGGAACAGGTGAGATAATTGACCTTGCATTTGAAAATGGTGCTAATGTATCGGAAAGTGTCTCTTTTGAAGTTTCTCAATATACGAAAATTTATCGGTATGTTCTCCAACTGGCAGTCAAGGATGGAGCAAAGAAAGCCCAAGCCATCGCTGAGACAATGCAAGTGTGCCTAGTCCCCATACCGGTAAAGGTAGAGGAGGTTTCACAACAGCTATTCCCGGTACCGCGCTATACTGCTTTTTCAATTCAAGAAAAAGCAAGTACCCCTATTGAACCACAGGATGTAACGATTAATGCAACGGTAAATCTGGAATATATTTATTAGAGTTGTAGTCGTAAAAACGAAAAGTTCTAAATTGACTGTAGACCAGTTTCTTCATAAATGGGGTGAGATCATTTCGGATTTGCAGGTAATGCTTCCTATTCTAATTCTATTTTCTGTGTATTTCCTTCTTACAATAGTATTATTAAGAAAGAAGCGATAAAAGGGAGGAATTTGAATTGGAGCTAAAAGATACACTCATAGATTTATTAGGTATTGAGGTAGTGGAACTGTCAAAAGAAAGAGCTGTGGCAACTATGCCAGTTGATAAACGAACACATCAACCATTCGGCTTGCTACATGGAGGAGCATCTGTTGTACTGGCAGAGACAATAGCAAGTATCGGTACATTTAACCTAATAGATCAGAAAAATGAAATCTGTGTAGGGTTAGAAATTAATGCAAATCATATAAAAGGAAAAAAAGAAGGAGTTGTAACAGCGATTGGGACTCCTCTTCATCGTGGCAAAACTACGATGGTATGGGATATCAAGATAGTAGATGAACAGGAAAAATTGATATGTGTCTCTAGATGTACAATGGCGATAATGAAAAAAAGATGAAGGATATTAGAAGCAGGATAAAAAATATGATTTTTTGTCCTGCTTGAGTTTTACATGCAATAAGTCGAGCACGAACGGCTCATCAACTTCGGTCCCCATTCAACTTACTTCAACCCATTTCAAAGTGAGCTACTTGCCTGCATTCATTTGTAGCCGCTCTATATGCTTCAAGCCTTCCCTGCGACTCAATGGCGCAAGCTTTGTGCCTTCAATAAAATGCATTACCTGTTCTGGAGAGGTTTTTGAATATTCCCTTAAGGACCACCCAATTGCTTTTTGGATAAAAAACTCTTTTGATTCCTTCGTTTTATTAATATAGAAAAACAATTTTTCTTCGTCCGTTTTCTGTTTATATTTCAACTGATATAGAATGGCTGATCGTTGTAGCCAAAAATTTTCTTCTGTTATCCATCTATCCGGGAAATCTTGAATATAGTTTCGATTTTTTAGCAATAATTCTCCGACATGATGTGGTGCAAGATGATCGACTGTATCCCACCAGGAGTTTGTAATAATTAGTTTTTCAAGAAACACGAGGTGCGAAGGGTTCATTTTTTTGATTTGTTTATCAATCATCGCCAATGCAGCATAATGAAATTCCCGTTCAGGTTGACCATACAAAAAAGTCACAAGAGGTTCGATCCATTCAAGCTCAGGCTTACCATTTTTCTTGAAAAAATCTTGAAGGAGGGCCTTGCGTTCTGGGGATTTAATTCCTAAGAAAGGAAAGAGATTGCGCATGTATTGTTCCATTGGTTCTTTTTTTTCAAGATTTATATGTTCTTTAAACAAGACTAACAGTTCTTTTCTGTAGGAATCTAACGTTATGGACAAAAAAATCCCCCCAATTTCTCTGATTATCTAAAAGAATACAGGAAAATAGGAGGAGATGATAGCTATATTAAGATTGTACCGTTTTTTTAGCACTTTCCGTATGAAGGATGCTGTATAACAGCATGATCCCAGAAATTAAGAAAATAAAACTAGTGATATAAAATACGGTAGAGATTCCATAGAAACCTGCAATTATTCCCCCCATTGCAGGACCAATAACATTTCCCAAAAAGCGGAAGCTAACATTATATCCAAGTACTTCACCTTGCATGGCAAGTGGAGCAACATAACGGATATATGCTGTCATACAAGGAATAAGTCCACCGACCACCATTCCAAATAAGAAGCGGAACAACACAAGCTGCCAAAGTGAAGTGGCAAGTGCTTGCGGGATAAATAGTAAGGAACTTGCCAACATGAGGATGACTATCACTTTCTCGTGACCAATGTTATCCCCAAGTTTTCCCCAGTTTCGTGAAGCAAGTAAATTCCCAAACCCAGTGGCAGAAAAAGCAAAACCAGCAAGAAGAGCAATGTTAGAAGCGCCACTTGTTAAATCGGTTACATAAAGAGCAAGAAGAGGTTGAATGCTGAAGTTCCCCGCTTGAATGAGAGTTGATAAAATCATTATTTTTAATAACAATGGTTTTTTCATAATGGTCTGAAGTACTTCTTTACGTGTATATTGCTTTTCCTTCTTTGTTAAGATTTTTTCTTTATTTTCTTTAATTCCGAATGCTACTAGAATAACTGCACCATAAATCAATGCTGCTGTTAAGAAAAATGTGTAAGCAAAACCGAAAGAATCTGCAAGCATGCCACCTATTAATGGACCGAGAAGTCCTCCTGATACTGTGCCAGTTTGCAAAGTTCCTAGTGTTTTCCCCGCAATTTCCTTAGGTGTCTGAGAAGAAATTAAAGCCATGGAAGTGGGAATAAAGCCTGTTGCAAGGCCCATGAGTAACCGCAAAATAAAGAGCTCATGAACAGAACCGACCACACTCATTAATAAAATACTTGTGGCGATTCCTGATCCTGTTAATAACAGAATCAGTTTATAGCCGTATTTATCCCCAATTCGCCCCCAAATCGGTGAAACGAAGAACGCAGTAAGAAAGGTAATTCCAAAAATAAAACCAGACCAGCGCTGTACATAGGAATCGGAGTAATTCCCAAACGTTTCAATGAATAAAGATAAGAAAGGGAGAATCATGGTAGCACTAGCAGCAACGAAAAAGTTCGCAATCCACATGATGAACAAATTTCGTCCTGATGTTGAAATGATAGTCACCTTCTTTGAAAATTTCGGATTATAAATATTTCGTATAACTAAATAATAGCGCATTTGAAATAAAAATCAACAAACTTACATGTATTTTCCTGGAAGGTACTAAAACTAATGGATTGACATGCAAAAATATTATTCTATCATGATATAATATGGTAATATTCTGAAAAATCAGGAAGGAGGCTGACATTTGAAAATATCACCGTTGCATTTTTTTATAGATTTTGAGTTTACGATGTCTGAAAACCGCAGTACCCCAAAGAACTTTTTCCCGGAAATTATTGAAGCGGGAATAGTTATTGTTGAAAAAGACAAAATCATTAATCAATTTTCCACCTACATCCGCCCTAAAGCATTTCCTACCCTTACAAATAGATGTAAATCATTTTTGAATATTTCTCAAAAGAAGGTACAGGACGGTGCAAGTTTCAAAGAACTGATCCATATTTTTAATACTTATAATGTACAAGAACGTGGAATTGTAGTTACTTGGGGAAATATGGACATGAAAGTTCTTAAGCATAATTGTGAATATCAAGGGATTGCATTTCCTACCCCATATAAACATGTAGACCTTTCTTTAGAGTATAAGAAGTTTTTTGGGGATCAAAATCAAACAGGACTATGGAAAGCTGTTCAGGAATATGGAAAAGAAGGTACCGGAAAACATCACCGCGCATTGGATGACGCGCTGACGACATATAATATTTTTCGGTTAGTGGAAAAGGATAAACGATATCTTGCCAAACCAATGCCTACCACGATCGGTGAAAGAATCGATTTAACTAAAATTTTGAACAAGTATGCATTATAAAAAGCCAAATCCCTTTGTTTGGAGATTTGGCTTTTTGTTTATAGTTTATAGTCATTTTTGAGAACGGAAAAATTCGCTAGACTTTTTTTAGCCCATTCGCTATCTTCCTTTTCTAAAGAGTGAACAGCAGCGTCCACCGCATCTTTCAACGAATCTTTATATTCGGGGATATTTTCTTCATATTGTTTGACCATATTTTTAGGGATGTTTGTCTGTTCGTGATAGGCAAGTGCTCGTCTTTCATGAAATAACGGAACCTCGACACCTTTGGGAGTATGAAGATCCCCTTGCAGAGGGTGCTTCAATACTGCTTTAACCTTAACAAGAAAATGCATAGGACGGATGTCTGTCACTTCGCCGATATATTTTCCAGTCTTATATATTCCACTTACTATTGATCCAACTTTTATTTCCTGCATCATTAGTCCCCTTTCCAAGTAAAGAAGATGATTTTTCTCTGATAATTTAGTATTATCTTTTGTAAAGAAGGTTTTCTGAAAAAAACAATGGAGTGTGAAACTTTTGAAAAAACTGATCATTTTATTTTTAGCACTAGTATTTATTGTAGCAGGTTGTGGGTCAAGTACAAATAATGAAAATGCAAATAGTCAGGAGAATGGTGAAAATGGGTCAACTACAGGAAGTTCAGAAGAGATTGGAGAATTTCAGCAATTCACTAATACAAGTGAAACCATCAGAACGGTAGAAATAGAAACAACAAAAGGGAAAATGGTTGTAAACCTTTATCCTGATGCAGCGCCTAAGGCAGTAGAAAATTTTATCACACATGCTGAGAATGGATATTATGACGGACTCATTTTCCACCGTGTAATCGAGGATTTCATGATTCAGGGTGGGGACCCTGAGGGGACTGGAAGAGGAGGAGAAAGCATTTGGGGAGAAGCCTTTGAAGATGAATTTGACCGTAACATGCTTCACTTTAAAGGAGCGCTTTCCATGGCAAACTCCGGAGCAAACACAAATGGAAGTCAGTTTTTTATTGTTCATGCTAATGAAGTTCCAGAAGCAACCATTGAGTCGATGATTCAAGCTGAATATCCAAATGAAGTGATTGAATTATATGAAGAGCATGGCGGAACGCCGCATTTGGACTTCAGACACACTGTTTTCGGACAAGTTGTGGAAGGGATGGATGTAGTGGATTCCATAGCAACAACGGAAACAGGAGAAGGGGATAAGCCTGTTGAGGATGTTGTGATTGAAAAGATAACAGTAGTGAAGTAAAGAAGGTATGGCATTAGTCGTAAGAGACAAACTTTGATATAATGGACAAGGTCATTATATGTGAAAGGTCGTGTTCATAACGATGCTTACATCTTGGTTAATTCAGTTGTTCTTATATTTTCCAGAAGATAAATCGGAATATATACCGGCTGGAATCACTTTCGTCATCTTTCTGATCGCAGCAATTTTCGTCTTTCGATTTATTATTAACGTTTCTAAAAAAGAAAGTCAGAAGGCAAAAGAGCTAGAGAATCGTTTAAAGAGAGAGAAGATAATTAAAGAGTAATATTCTATTGTGATATGCTCACCTGTGCTAAGCAGGTGAGTTTATTTTGTTTTCTCATATTCCTCCAACTTTTAGGAAAAACTTAAGAAAAACGACTAATTGGAGGATAATTAATATATGCTTACTATCAGAACTTTCACTGCCATAGGTTTCGTGGTATGTATAGTCCTTACTGGCTGTATGGAAAAAGATATAACAACATTGGATGTTGAGCTATATAATGCAGACGGTGATAGTCTTGGTGTCGCAAAAGTATCAGAAGATTCTGGAGGAGTTAAGATAGAGTTGAATCTAGAAGGGCTTCCACCTGGAGAACATGGAGTCCACATTCATGAAACAGGATTGTGTGATCCTCCTGATTTCAAAACTGCTGGAAATCATTTTAATCCCGATGACAAAGAGCATGGTTTAATGCATCCAGAAGGTGCCCATGTCGGGGATCTGCCAAATATTATTGTAAAAGATGACGGCACAGTGATAGCGGAATTAATAGCCCCTGAGGCTACTTTAAAAGATGGAAAGACATCATTATTTGGCAAAGATGGGACAGCTATAATCATAACGGAAACTCCTGATGATGGAATGACACAGCCAACAGGTGATTCTGGGGAAAGAATTGCTTGTGGCCTTATAACAAAAGAAGTTGCAGAAAAAGGAAAAGTTGTGGAAGAACCTGTAGATGAATCAGAGGAAGAATAATCCATTAACATATAGTAAAGAATGCTAGAAAAGTGTCAATCACTTATTCAGATGTTGACGAAAGTCTGACTATACAAATACAGCCCATTTCAATAAGAAAGGGTTGTATTTTTTTGTCTTATTATAGAAATATTCGTAATGGTATTGACATTGTTCATATTTTTAAGATAATTTAAAATTTAAAGATAAAGAGGGGGTTGCATCTTTGGAGATACTTTTAATTAGACATGGCCAATCAGAGGCTGACCTTTTAAATGTGCATGAAGGTAGAGCAGATTTTCCACTAACTGAACTGGGAAAAGAACAAGCAAAGAAGCTAGCTTGTTATTTAAATAATCATAGTCCACCTGATATTATATGGGCTAGCCCGTTAAAGAGAGCGTCCGAAACTGCAACCATTTTAGCAGAAGAGATAGGATGTATGTTAATAAAAGAACCCAGTTTAATGGAATACAACAATGGTGTTTTAGCTGGGTTACAGAAGGAGGTTGCTGCAAGCACATATCCACTTCCCCTTGGTGGCAGGAAGCCTCACGAGAGAATCCAGAACGGTGAATCCGAAATTGAATTCAGAATGCGGGCGGAGTTGGCATTATCAAAAGTTTTATCAGAAAGCTCTGCCGTAGTCAGGATTGCAATAGTTTCTCACGGGGGAATGATATCCAATCTTTTAAAAGCACTTTTACAACTCCCAGTTCTAACAGACATTACATTTTCTACAGGAGATACGGGAATTCATAAATTAGATAAAAGCGAAACAGAAGTAAAAATAAGATATCTTAATAGTAAAGAGCACTTATACAAATAATCATATAGAGGGCTGTTAAAAAATCGTGCTTATTGACTTTTAACAGCCTTTTTTCAAGTATCAATAAGAATATCCAAAACTCATAGAATTAGATATTTTCCCTATCGAGTTCTTCAGGCATTTCGTACAAACAACTACCTATTCGAAAGCAGCTTTTAATCTTTTGAGTCCCTCTTCCAATACTCCTTTTGAGCATGCTACATTCATACGGACAAAGCCTTCTCCTCCTGGACCAAACTTATTACCGGGTTCAAGCGCTAATTTCCCTTTTTGTAAAAGAAGTCGTTTTAATTCTGAGTCAGAAAGCCCTAGTTTTCTGCAATCAATCCATAAGAGATAGGTACCTTCAGGCTTATGTGCAAAAACTTTTGGAATATTTTTTTGGATAAAATCGATTGCGGTATCCATGTTGTTTTCTAGATAATCCAATACTTCATCAAGCCAGCTTTCCCCATGAATATAAGCCGATTCCATGGCAGTAATCCCAAATAGGTTTAGGGTGAAATGGCCTTGTCTTTTCATAAAAAGTTCTAATTCAGCTTTCATACTTTGGCTGGAAGTAATCATTACAGAAGCTTGTAGGCCAGCTAAATTAAATGTCTTTGTTGGGGCGATGCACGTTATGGTCAAGTCAGCAATCTCTTGAGAAATAGAAGCAAAAGGGGTATAAGCATGTTCTTTAAATATAAGGTCACCATGAATTTCATCGGCCACGACAATAATTTGATGTTTGACACAAATCTCCGCAAGTTTCTCTAAAACAGACTTTTTCCATACATTTCCGCCTGGATTGTGTGGATTGCAAAGTAGTAACATTCTTACATTACTATCTAATTGAGACTCTAATAGTTTAAAATCCATTTCAAATTGACCATTATTCTCAAAAAGTGGGATTGTTACAAGTGTTCTATCATTATCTGTAACCATGCCATAAAATGGGTAATACACCGGAGAAAATAATGCTATTTTGTCACCAGGGTTTGAAAAAACTTGAATGCTTGCACTGATAGCTGGAACTACACCGGAGATATAAGTGAACCACTCAGCATTAATTTTCCATTTATGTCTCTTTTGATACCATGTAATGATGGATTGGCTAACGGAAGTGGGAATGGAAGTATACCCAAAGATTCCATGTTCAGCCTTTTCTTTAATAGCTTTCACAACTTCTGGTGGTGCCTGGAAGTCCATGTCAGCCACCCACATGGGCAGAACATCTTCCGTTCCAAATATTCTCTTTCTCTCATCCCATTTCACACTGGATGTATTTTGTCTTTCAACATATAAATCAAAATTATGTTTCTGCAAAACCGTTCACTCCTTTATGATTGATATCATATCTAAACAATTAAGCTAAAACCATGTATAATTAGATGATAAAATACTCCTAAGTTAGGTGATATAGTATGGAAAAACCGAGTATTAATGTACGATTGATGGAAAACCTCTTACAATGGGACCCTCTAGGATATGGAACAGATGCATATGATACAGAATGTGTTGATGTGGTCCAGGCAGTACATGAACTGGATAATCCAATTAGTCTTGCTAATAAAATTCAACAAATATATGAATTTTCCTTTGAGGAATATATCCCACTGCCTACATGCAAAATGAAAGCATTGGAATTACTAGCTATAAAAAATGAAGATACATCGTGTTCTATATAAAAAAGAGAAAAGCTATGGTTGCTTTTCTCTTAGATTTGAAAACAATAGTTGGAATTAATTGTAGAGATTTTATTGAAAATTGCTGTAACCTGAAAAAATTACTGCCTAGGATGTAGTTTGTAAAAATTCCATAATATTGTCGTACACATGCTGGGGTTTTTCCTCTGGTAATAGGTGACCGGTATTTTTATATGTAATCAATTGTGAATTTGGAAGATCACGATGGAGGCGTCTGCCGATTTCAATTGGAACCACTTTGTCTTCTTCCCCCCAGATTAATAAGCTTGGTGTATTTATATTGCGTAATATTTCAGATGCTAAATCTCCTTCTCGATCTCTAATCATTCTTGTTAATGCATGAAATATTCGATCATCATAAAAAGGCTCTGTGTAACCGGCAATCATTTCATCATCTATGAGTGAATGATCATGAACTACGTTTAATAGGTTTTGAATGGCTCCTTTTTTTGCTAGCCAATATTTTAAATATAAATAAAAGTACGGAATCCTAGAAGAATAAACTAGGGCTCTTTTTAGTTTCTTTAAATAGCCAGAGCTACATAAAAGCACTACCTTTTCAACTAATTCTGGTTTTTGCCTGCTAATATTTAGACAGATTTGTCCTCCCATAGAATGTCCAATTAGTACTGTTTTTTCTATCCCGAGCTCACTCAACAATTCCATGACAACTTTCGCAAGATTTTCATATGAATACACAAATTTTTTGGATTTTTCGCTTTTCCCAAACGGTGGGAGGTCAATAGCCAAAACGGTATATTCTTTTGTTAGAAGAGGAATTAACCTTCTGAAACTGAAAGAAGAGGAAAGAAACCCATGTATAAGTACTAAAGTGGGCTTGCTTGCGATGGTAGAATCAGCATCATGATGAAATTCATAAAAAATATTAATCCCTGATATATTCATTGTAAAATGATTGGACTTCATCTCAAAATTCCTCCAAAAATTAGTTATTGGTATTTTATCCTCTTTACTGCTTTTCAAACATGTGTAATTTTGTTAAGGTGTTCTTTAATTAATCTCATACACTTTGAGTAGATTTTTGCTATAATGAGTCAATGTTTGTTTAGAAGGAGTGAATGAAAGGCATATGCAATTAACAGAAAAAGAGTTAGATTTATTACAAATTATAGAAGAGAACGGAAAGATGGAAATTGGAGTCCTTTCTAAAATGGTTGAGCTTTCAGTCGAAGAAACATCTCGAATTATTCAGCAACTGGAAGAGCAACGAATTATAGTAGAATATGGTGCAGTTATCGATTGGAGAAAGGTAGATAACTTTGAAGGTGTTACAGCAATGATTGATGTGAAGGTGACTCCAAAACGAGAAGTTGGATTTGATGAGATCGCTAAGAATATTTATTTGTTCCCGGAAGTGAAATCGGTCTACTTAATGTCAGGTGCTTATGATCTCTCTGTTGTGGTGGAAGGTAGATCTCTGTCCCAGGTTGCTAATTTTGTATCGGAAAAGCTCTCAACGCTAGATTCAGTAATTTCTACTACCACACACTTTATTATGAAAAAATACAAGCATGACGGAACTATTTTTGATCAGGGAGAAGATGATCATCGTATTGTGGTGTCACCATGAAAAACAGAATAGCAAGTCATGTACAGCAGCTTCAACCATCTGGTATTCGACGTTTTTTTGATTTGGCAGCAAATATGGAAGGGGTCATTTCATTAGGGGTTGGGGAACCGGACTTTATTACCTCTTGGAATATTAGAGAGGCTTGCATTGCTTCCTTACATAATGGGCATACATCCTATACAGCAAATGCAGGATTAATAGAATTACGTACAGAGATTAGCAAATATTTAATGCACCAGTTTAATGTCGATTATCGTCCAACGAGTGATATTATCGTAACTGTCGGGGCTAGCCAAGCACTTGATTTGGCCATAAGAGCGATTGTGGATCCTGATGATGAAGTAATTGTGATCGAACCAAGCTTTGTATCATACGCACCATTAATTGAGCTTGCTGGAGGAAAAGCTGTTAAGGTCGGAGCAAATCCTGATAAAGGATTTAGTATAAACTTTGAAAAATTAACTGCTTCGATTACATCTCGAACGAAAGCGATCCTTCTCTGTTTTCCTAATAATCCAACTGGAACGATGCTGACTAAAGAAGAACTGATTCAAATTAGCAGAATAGTGGAAATGCACGATTTGTTAGTTTTATCAGATGAAATATATGCAGAACTCTCTTTTGATGATGCTTTTACGAGTTTTGCGACGCTTCCTGGCATGAAAGATCGAACCATCCTTATTTCAGGGTTCTCGAAAGGCTTTGCAATGACAGGTTGGAGATTGGGATTTGTTGCTGGACCTTCTGATATTGTGGAAGCGATGCTGAAAATTCATCAATATGCCATGATGTGTGCTTCGACAATGGCTCAGTATGGAGCAATTGAGGCTCTCAAAAATGGAAGAAAAGATATCGAAGAAATGAAAAAAAGTTATAAAAGAAGAAGGAATTATTTTGTGGCTTCACTAAATGAAATCGGAATGCCTTGCCATCAACCGGGAGGAGCATTCTACGCATTTCCTTCCATAAAACAAACAGGTCTTAGCTCACAGGAATTCGCTGAAAAGCTTTTGATTGAAGAAAAAGTGGCAGTTGTTCCTGGCGATGTCTTTGGTAAAAGTGGTGAAGGATATGTCAGATGCTCCTATGCCTCTTCATTAGAGCAACTCCAAGAAGCTGTGAAGCGAATGGAGAGATTTGTTAAGAATTATCGATAATTAGTAAAACGAAAGCTTCTTGATCAGCCCTGAAGAGCAAAAAACGTGTCGGAATACGAGCTATTTTAACCACCAATAAAAAAGGGACCAAATCCATCGGAGGATTTGGTCCTTAACAAAAGGGGGAATACTAGAAAGCCTTGATGGTATAAGTATTCCCCATTTTTTTTTTGATAAACCTCAATTTAGAAAATTCTTTTATTTTTTTTGTATCCTCCTATTATTAAGTATCTTTGATATAGTAGTGGAATTGTGGTATAATTTTTTATTGCGTTCAATGTGTATAAAAATAACTTTAATTAGGAGTGTTTTCATGTCTGATAAATTTGAAATTGGAAGTGTATTAGCTGGGAAAGTAACGGGTATCCAACCTTATGGAGCATTTGTAGCTCTTGACGAGGAAACTCAAGGTCTTGTTCATATTTCTGAAATTACTCATGGGTATGTTAAGGATGTAAACGAACATTTAAAAATGGGCGATGAAGTGCAAGTAAAGGTTCTTTCTGTTGATGAGAACTCCGGGAAAATTAGCTTATCTATCAAAGCAACTCAAGAAGCACCTGCAGAGGCTCCAGTAGCTGCTAAAAAACCTAAGAAGCGCCAAGCTACAGTTGTTAAACAACAACAACAAACGGAATCTCCACAAGGTTTCAACACATTAAAAGACAAATTGGAAGAGTGGATTGAACAATCCAATCGTGAAGATTTAATTAAAAAGTAATAAAATTTAGAAGGCATCCTTAGAGATGTCTTTTTTTATTTATTCTGTAGATAAAATCAGGCTAAAATCTGAACTTCTGTAGGGAAACTGTGAGAACCTAAGACCATTACGGGTTTCTTGTATATAAAAAAACTCTTCTACATCGTGAAGAGTTTTTTTAAAATCACTGCAGTTTTCGTTTTTACCATTACATGGACACAGTAATTACCACCTGATTGCATCTTACAAACTTGTTTATGTAAATTGGTTCTTTCATAGTAAAACCGCTTCTCCATGGAAGAAGCGGTTCGCGGAGTATTATCTGGTTGTTCTTGGTTCAACTTCTCTTTCATGCTGCTCACTTGGTACGAATAGTAGACCAAGATTAATTAATCCAGCAATCCCAACTAAACCATAGATAATACGTGATAGAGCAGCACTCTGGCCACCGAATATTGCTGCTACAAGGTCAAATTGGAAAAAGCCGATAAGTCCCCAGTTAATTGCTCCAATAATAGTCAATACTAAAGCGATACGTTGAATGGTACTCATGTCATACCCTCCTTGAGAATATAAGTGTTTCCTTCATATAATTTGTAACAAATCGAATATTATACATGGTGAATATCAAAATTAATTATGGAAAAGCTAAATCTTTGCATGGAAACAAGAAATAATCCATAATCAATGCAAAAGGGAGGGAAACATATGGAAAACTTTACATTTTATAATCCAACTAAATTAGTCTTTGGAAAAGGGCAATTGAATACTTTGCCTGAGGAGCTAGAATCATACGGGAAAAATGTTCTTCTGGTTTATGGAGGAGGAAGCATTAAGCGAAACGGGCTATATAACGAAGTGATGGATCAATTACATAAAGCTGGTGTAACAGTGACCGAACTTTCTGGGGTTGAACCAAACCCAAGACTTTCTACAGTTCAAAAAGGCGTAGAGCTATGTAGAGAGCATTCAATTGACTTTCTACTTGCAGTTGGTGGAGGAAGTGTAATCGATTGTACGAAAGCGATTGCTGCAGGGGCAAAGTATGAGGGAGATGTTTGGGATATTGTCCTAAGAAAACATATTGCTACAGAAGCATTACCATTCGGAACGGTGTTAACATTAGCTGCAACTGGTTCTGAAATGAATTCTGGTTCGGTTATTACGAATTGGGAGACCAATGAGAAATATGGCTGGGGTAGTCCTGTGACTTTTCCTAAATTCTCTATTTTAGATCCTGTTAATACATTTTCCGTTCCTAAAGACCATACAGTTTATGGGATTGTAGATATGATGTCACATGTATTGGAACAGTATTTCCATAACTCCACTAATACACCATTACAAGATCGCATGTGCGAAGGGGTATTGACAACTGTGATGGAAACAGCACCAAAGCTTCTTGAAGATATGGAAAGCTATGAGCACCGAGAAACAATTCTTTTTAATGGAACCATTGCTTTAAATGGAATGTTACAGATGGGATATCGAGGAGATTGGGCAACTCATGGGATTGAGCATGCAGTATCTGCGATCTATGACATCCCACATGCAGGTGGATTAGCAATCCTATTCCCTAACTGGATGGAGCATGTGCTTGACACTAATGTAGATCGTTTCAAACAATTGGCTGTACGAGTTTTTGGTGTAAATGAAAAAAGTGGATCTGATAATGAAATTGCACTTGAAGGAATTAGAAGACTACGCGAGTTCTGGTCAAGTCTTGGAGCACCAAGTCGTTTAGCTGACTATGATATTGACGATAAGAACATTGAAAAAATGGCGGAACATGTTATGTCTCGTGGTGCGGTAGGTAACTTTAAGTCCCTTGCATACGATGATGCGGTAGCCATTTTACGTGCTTCTCTTTAATAAGAGGATGTTTTCGAAAATAAAACGGTTTTTCTCTAGGAATCGCTACTTGTAATTTTGCTGAATATCGGAATGACCAATTTCCCTTGAATGGAATGTACCCTATCTTCTTCGTTTTTTTAGCGAATGTATGTAGTAGTTCTCTCTTCAAGGGTTTTTTGACTTTGTTTATTGTTTGCCGACGGATTTGGTGATTTAATTCCCCGTACACCATCGAACATGTAATAACTCAGTACCAATTAACCACATCACTGTCTTTCTAATAAAAAATAGCACCAACCATTGTCTTGGTTGGTACTTCTAACTAGTTTGTTTTATTTTCCTTTTGATGCATTTCTTTCAAGTCATCATGGACACTTTTTTCCCATAATGGAATACCTGCATGGTAAGCGGAACGCCCCATCATTAATCCTGCAACTGGTGCAGTCATGAAAACGAAAAGAATGGTCAAGAGGATTTTACCAACATTCTCTCCATGTTCTAATAGAAAAAAGAGATATGTACCAAGCATTATGGTCATCACGCCTAAGGTCACACTCTTGGAAGCAGCATGAATTCGACTATATACATCCTGTAAGCGAATGATTCCAACAGCGGCTATGAGGGTAAAAAAAGCACCAATAAAAACAAGAATGCTTACTATAATCTCAATCGCGGTCAATAATTACACCTCTCTCAATGAATTTTGACATCGCTACTGTCCCGACAAACGCTAAGATACTTATAACAAGAATTACTTCTGTATATGCCAGAGTTTCTTGTAACATCATAATTATCCCGATGAATCCAATTAATGTTATTCCGAATGTATCCAGTGCTACAATACGATCAGATGTCGTAGGCCCAATTATCGTGCGAACGAAGCAGATGAATAAAGCGATAGATATCATAATGAGGGCGACAAATAAAATGGTTTCAAACATTTATCGAGTCACCTCCATAATGGCGCGTTCAAAAGATTCTTGAATATCACGGATCATTTGTTCTTTATTTGAAATATCTAAGGCATGTACATAAATATGCTTTCCGTCTTTAGAAAAATCCATAGATAGAGTACCGGGGGTAAGTGAGATTAACGCTGCTAAAAGCGTTATTTCCCAATCTGTCGTTAATTTTGTAGGTACTGCTACAATACCAGGTTTATTATCAAGTTTAGGCTTTAAAACAACCCGTAACACATCGATATTCGCTTTGATAAGTTCCATAATAAATAAAAATGCTAACTTCATACTTGCCCAAACTCGACGCATATAAAAGTCGGATCTTAAAAATCGACGGAAAAACAATAGGATGAGAATTCCGATAACATAACCAACTAAAAAATTATTGAAACCAACAGGGCTATTTGAAAAAAGCATCCATGCAAATGCAATGACAAGATTAATAAAAATTTGATAAGCCATAGCAACTACTCCTTAAGAACAGAATCGATATAAATGGTTGGGTCTAATAATTGTTCAGCAATTTGAAGTGAATATTGGAAAATTGGTTCTGCTAAAAATCCTAATCCAATCGTTAAAGCAACAAGTGGAATGATGGGAATTAACAGTTTACCAATGTTAATTTGTGCTTGTTCTTCTGTATGCTTTTGATTTCCCCAGAACGCATACATAAAGATTTTCATCATGGAGAACAACGTTAGTAACCCTACAATTAATGCAACTCCTGCTATTATGTAGTTCTCTTGTAAGAATGCAGCTAAGATTAAGGCAAATTTACTGAAGAACCCACTTAAAGGTGGAATCCCTGCTAGAGAAATTGCTGAAATAAAGAAAAGCCACGATAGATATGGATGTGTTTTTAACAAACCGCCCATTTTCTTTAAGTCCGTGGTGCCAGTGATTTTTTCTGTAGCACCAGCGAATAAGAAGAGGGCAGCTTTAACTATAATATGGTGAGCAATATAATAAATCGCACCTGCAATAGCTAATGGCGTAAAAATACCTAATCCCATTACCATGTATCCTACCTGGCTAATAATGTGATAAGACAGAATACGTTTGAAATCAAATTGAGAAACAGCTCCTAATACCCCAAAGAACATCGTGAAACCGGCTAAGATTAAAATAAGGGTATGAGTAAAATTAATGTCATGAATAAAAATTAAAGTGAACGTTCGCATGATAGCATAAATTCCAACTTTTGTTAGTAGAGCTCCAAATAGTGCTGCAATCGCAGCGGGAGGTCCGAAATAAGAACGTGGTAGCCAAAAATATAGCGGGAATAAACCACCTTTCATTGCAAATACAACTAGAAAGATAACCGCAGTGACATTCAGTACACCGACTTGTTCTAATTCTCTTACCTTAACTGCTAAATCCGCCATATTTAGCGTACCTGTTACAGAATAGATATATGCTACACCAACTAAGAACAAAATCGATGCAAATACATTTATTACGACATATTTAAATGACTCTCGTAATTGATACTTTGTTCCACCATGAACGATTAAAATATAAGAAGAAATTAACATTACTTCAAAGAATACGAATAGGTTGAAGAGGTCACCTGTTAAAAAGGCACCATTTACACCTACTAATAAGAAAAAATAAAATGGGTAAAAATATGCTTTTTCCCGCTCAAGTGAAAATGTTTGGAAAGCAAAGAATAAACAAACTAAACCAACGATACTTGATAATATGACCATCATCGTCGCGAACATATCTGCCACCAATACAATACCAAATGGTGCTGTCCAGTTTCCAAGCTCTAGTACGATGATTCCATTTTGATAAACAATTATTGCAAGATAGATTGAAATGGCTAACATACTTATCGAAGCTAGGGCACTTATAAAACGTTGGATATGGGTTTTTTTTGCAAATATTATTAAAATAGCTCCAATTAAAAATGGAATTATTATCGGTAAAATAATCAAATTATTCATCGGCAGAACCCCTTAATTGCTCTAAATCATCTGTCTTATGTTCCTTATATGTACGATAAGCCAACACAAGCAAGAATGAAGTGACCCCAAAACTAATGACAATAGCAGTTAAAATTAATGCTTGAGGCAATGGGTCCGTATAGGAATCTGCTTCAAGACTTAATAATGGAGAAGCTCCTCTTTGTAATCCTGCCATGGTCAACAATAGCAAATGTGCCCCATGTGAAAGTAGTATCAAAGAAACTATTACTTTTAATAAGCTTTTTGATAGAAGTAAATAGGTACCTACCATAAAGAAGACACCGACTGTGATGGACATTAATATTTCCATTACGCATCATCCTCCGCAATAACTAATATAATGGTGAGTGCGATGCTGACAACAACGAAATAAATACCCAGATCGAATAGAACGGCTGTTGATAACTCCGTTTTTCCAAGAATAGGTAGTTGGAAATAGTCAAAGTACTGAGTTAGATATGCTTCACCATTCAATACACCAATTAATCCTGTAACAATGGTAATAATTAAACCAATCCCAATAAATGCTTCAAAATTGATACTTACCATTTTTCTTATGCTTTTTACATCAAACACTAGATACATTAGTATTAATGCGCTAGCTGTCATTAATCCACCGATAAAGCCTCCACCAGGACTATTATGACCCGCTAAAAAAAGGTATACAGAGAAGATTAGGATAATAAAGACAACAACACGTGTTTTGGTTTGAAGCAATACATCATTTGTTTTCATATTTCTCACACATCTTCCCTCCCTGTCATACGTAATTTTATTAAGACAACAATACCTAAAGCAGCAATACCTAATACCAGGGCTTCTAGCATCGTATCAAGACCACGGAAGTCTACTAAAATAACGTTAACCATGTTGTACCCACCGGCAAGGGTTTTAGAATTCTCAATATAATATTGAGAGATAGATTCCATTCCTGCTTTGTTTCCTAAAGCTAAAGAACTCAAGGAAAGGGCTGTAATTAGAATACCAACAGCAGCTGAAATGATTAAATTTATAAAGTTAAATCTAGTTTTAGCTTTTTCTTTTCTCAACTCTGGTAAATGGTAGAAAACAATCATAAATAAACAAACTGTAACGGTTTCAATTAACAATTGTGTTAATGCAAGGTCTGGTGCTCTAAACACAACAAATACAAGAGCTAGTAAGAACCCAATCACACCTACTACAATTACGATAGTCATTCTGTTATGGATAAATGGCACACTTAATGTAGCAAGAGTCAGCATACCGAATATTAACCACATATATGGGTCAATATATGAGACATTTGTTGTATCGATTGCAAATGCATCATAGCTATACATGGTATATGTAAATAGAATAATCATAAAGATAATCATATAAGCAAAATAATCTCGTAGTAGTCCTGTCATTTGGAAACGAGTCACTGCTTTAGAACCTTTAATGACACCATCTAAAGAACTATCATAAAACCAGTTAAGTAAATCCCGTTCACCTAAATAGAATCTCGTTTTTGCCCATTTTTTCATTAGTAGATAGAGTAAGGTTGCTATTGCGACAACACCAATGGTCATCAAAAGCTCCATATTAAAGCCGTGCCACATTGAAATATTAACTTCAAACATATCACCTGGTTCAAGTACCATCGGTAAGATGGAGCGCATTGCAGGTTCAATAAGTGAGTATGAAAGATTATTTGGAAACAATCCAAAAATAATTACTAGGGAAGCTAGAATTATCGGACTGATTAACATTCCAATTGGTGCTTCATGAACTTTTACTTTAAAGTTCTCGGGTTTAAATTTCCCTAAAAATGTTTTGGTGAACATAATTAAGCAATATAAGAATGTAAAGATGCTTGCTATCCAAGCAACAATCGGCAAGATAACACTGAATGTTTGCATATTGAATGTGCCAATTTCTTGAGAACGTAATAAAGCCGTAAAAAACATTTCTTTACTTAAAAAACCGTTAAATGGTGGAAGGCCGGCCATTGAAGCTAGTCCAACTAATGAAACAGTAAACGTTATTGGCATAATCGCCATTAGTCCACCGAGTTTTCGTATGTCCCGAGAACCAGTTTCATGGTCAATAATACCCACTGCCATGAATAAGCTTCCTTTAAATGTTGCATGGTTAATCAAGTGGAAGATTGCCACCATGACTGGCAATGCATAATAAGCTGGATCAGGGCTATCAACGTAATGAACCGCAGCTGATCCAACACCTAATAAACTCATAATTAATCCGAGCTGACTAATAGTAGAAAAAGCTAATATCCCCTTTAAATCTTTTTGTCGTACTGCGGATACAGAGCCCCAAATTAATGTTAATAAACCAAATCCAGTTAATAGCCAAAACCACTCTGCAGCTCCACCAAATACCGGTGTTAATCGAGCAACTAAATATATTCCGGCTTTAACCATTGTTGCCGAGTGCAAGTATGCACTTACAGGAGTTGGAGCTTCCATTGCATCTGGTAACCAGATATGAAATGGGAATTGAGCTGACTTAGTAAAGGCACCAAGTAAAATCAAGATCATTGCGGGTAAAAATAATGAACTAGCTGTTACTAAATCTACGTTAGCAATGATTTCACGGATACTAAATGTTCCAGTCATCACATAAAGAAGAGAGAAACCAGCTAGCATGGAAAAACCACCTAATACAGTGATTAACATTGATTTTAAGGCACCGTAAGTAGATTTTTCCCTAGTGAACCAATAACTAATAAGTAAGGACGAAGCTAAACTCGTTAATTCCCAGAATACATAAAGAACAATCAAATTATCTGAGATAACAACTCCTAGCATGGCTCCCATAAACATGAGCAGATAAACATAGAAGTTATTAAGTTTTTCTGTTTTTTTTGATAAATAAAAAATAGAGTAAAGAACTACAAGAGAGCCGATACCTGATATTAATAAGAGAAAAAGTAAACTTAAACCGTCTATATAGACGGTGAAGTTAATCCCTAACGACGGCACCCAATTTACAGTATGTTCAACGAAATTACCCATTGATGTTATGGAAAGATATTGCAAGAAATAAGCAAATATTACAGAAGGAAGTATTAATACAAACCAACCTGTATGTATTCTTTTAGCATACTTAAAAAGAAAAGGGACTAATATCGCAAGCAAAAAAGGCGAAATAGTTACCCAATGTAAAACAGTCAAACGACATACCTCCTTAGATACTATTGGGAAACCTTATATTCCATATGGATGATTTTTCATTACATGTAAGGCATCAATAAAGTTAAATAGGATTATAACGTAAAATAAACTAGTGTGCATCCTTGCTATACCTGTTTTTTTGCTTCTATGTTAAATAGGTAGAAATAGGAGAAATTGCTCCAAAAAAAAATTTATTTTCCTTGGGAATTTGAAGGTTTTCTATTTGTTAAACCAAAAAAATGGGGATTATGTAAAATTTACAAATATTAAATTGAATCTTTATAGACCGTATTTTAAGAGAAGCTAAATAAAGAAAGCGTTACCAAAATTATTCAAGAGAAAGTTTTTACTAATTGTGAAGAAGAAAATAACGTACAAAAACGATCGTTTATAGTCACAGTTAAATCAAAGAAGATATTCACATTAAATAAAGGAAAAGTGAAGATTATGTAATCGAAAGCACAAATCAACATGGTCTTGAGTAGAATAAAAAATGTATTAGCACTTCTTTCTCAGTAACTAAATGATTAATGATAACTCTAAGTCTGTTATTAGAAAAGACTTAAAGAATAAAAACAACAAAGTTTATGAAAATAGCCTGTTGCAAAAATTCTCCTCAAGAAAAAGCCTGTTTTACTTATTTGTTTCGCCAGAATGTGACAATAAGTGTATTACTTCAAATTATATACTAAATGATTCCCGCATGCATTGTTATCGTTGGTAAGATTGGAAGCTAAATGTCCAGCTATATATAAACAAGAAGCAATTATAACAAAATGTATATATATCAGCATAAAATGTCGAATTTTTAGCCATGCTATACATAGGTGGTGGTAGATATGGTAAAAAGAAAAGCAACAGTGGCACTATCCATATTTTCTACTTTATTTGTAGGTGCATGGTGGTTAAATACAGAGCATAAAAAGGATTATATGGAGCATTATCAACACGAGGATTCCTCCATCTTGCTCATTGAATCTAATCAGCAGACCAGGATTAATGTCGTCCAACCATTTGAGCCGCGAGAATATATACGAATTGTTGCGACAAAAAAAGATAAAGAGGAAATGGATCCAACCCAAATAGGCAATTGAGATAACGGTTATACAGAACTGTATGGCCGTTTTCTTATGGAAACAATATTATTTCTGATTGTATCCGCTTACAAGGGGCTGTCACTCTTGAATTATGAGAACGAATTCTGTAAAGTGAGTGTTGAAATGCAATTATGTTTATTTTGGAGGTTATCAAATGACACATATTCGCTTCGATTATAGTAAAGCATTATCATTCTTTGGCGAACATGAAATTACATATTTACGTGATGCTGTTAAAGTGGCACACCATTCTTTGCATGAAAAAACGGGTGCAGGAAACGATTATCTAGGCTGGGTTGATCTCCCTACTGATTATGATAAAGAAGAATTTTCTCGAATTGTAGAGAGTGCTACAAAAATTAAAAATAATTCTGACATCCTTCTAGTAGTGGGTATTGGAGGTTCATATCTTGGTGCACGCGCTGCAATTGAAATGTTGAACCATTCTTTTTACAATGCTTTATCAAAAGAACAACGTAAAACTCCACAGGTGATTTTTGTAGGAAACAACATTAGCTCTACGTATATGAAAGATGTAATGGATCTTTTGGATGGAAAAGATTTCTCCATTAATGTTATTTCTAAGTCTGGTACAACGACTGAACCAGCTCTTGCATTTAGAATCTTCCGCAAGCTTTTGGAAGAGAAATATGGAAAAGAGGCAGCAAGAGAGCGAATCTATGCGACAACTGATAAAGCTCGTGGTGCATTGAAAACATTAGCAAGTGAAGAGGGCTATGAGTCCTTTATTATTCCGGACGATGTTGGGGGCCGTTATTCTGTTCTTACAGCTGTTGGTCTATTACCAATTGCAGTTTCAGGTGTTGATATCGAAGCTATGATGAAAGGTGCAGCTGAAGCAAGCCGTGACTTTTCTAAATCCGAATTGGAAGAAAACCCTGCGTATCAATATGCTGCAGTTAGAAATGTCCTTTATAACAAAGGTAAAACAATTGAAATGTTAATTAACTATGAGCCAGGACTTCAGTATTTCTCTGAATGGTGGAAGCAATTATTTGGTGAAAGTGAAGGAAAGGACCAAAAAGGGATTTTCCCAGCATCCGCAAACTTCTCTACTGATCTTCACTCACTTGGACAGTACGTTCAAGAAGGGCGTCGTGATTTATTTGAAACCATCATTAAAGTGGAAACTCCACGTCACGAGTTAACTGTTGAAGAAGAGGCAAGCGACTTGGATGGTTTAAATTATTTAGCAGGGGAAACGGTTGACTTCGTTAACACGAAAGCATATGAAGGTACTATGCTTGCTCATACAGATGGAGGAGTGCCAAACCTTGTAGTAAATATTCCATCAATGGACGCTTACACATTTGGTTACTTAGTTTACTTCTTTGAGAAAGCATGTGCGATGAGTGGTTATCTGCTTGGAGTAAATCCTTTCGACCAACCTGGAGTAGAAGCATACAAAGTAAACATGTTTGCACTATTAGGAAAGCCCGGGTTTGAAGAAGTAAAAGCAGCACTTGAAAAGCGCTTAAAGTAAATGTTTCGATTATAAAAAAGGGGCTGGGACAAAAATGTTTTAGCCTAAGACAAAACCGAACTTATTTGTGATTGATCAAATATGTTCGGTTTTTTAGTATAAAAATATGCTTTTATTTTTTAGATTACACTAGCGGTTGATTGGAGGGCAAGACGTAGACTCCTGCGGGAGAAGTGGCCAATGTGAGACCCCGCAGGCGAAGCCGAGGAGGCTTGCGGGTCACCCGCGGAAAGCGAAGTCTTGCACGGAAATCAATAGCGGTATTTATTGTCGGCCATTAAATTGTTCGTCTTTTTGTTTGTGTTCTTTAGTTTTGTCCCAGCCTCTTTTTTTGCATGAAATGCCCCCTATCGGTAAAACTAAGCACATAAAAGGAGGGGTTATTATGATTCCTATTCCTTCTAAAATAGAGGGCGCTGAGTTTCAGCTATATAAACTAGAGCAAGAGCTTAAACCACTTGGGTATACTATTGGTGGAAACTGGGATTATGATCACGGTTTTTTTGACTATAAAATAGATGATGAGGTTGGATACCAGTTTTTAAGGGTTCCTTTTCAATCTATTGACGGTCAATTGGATTCTAAGGGAACTACAGTGGAGCTTGGACGGCCATTTTTGTTATCCCACAAGTATCAGGTCGGTATTGACGATCACGCACATGTTGGGAATGGGAGCGCGTCCATTAACCAATTTTCAGAACCTCAAGACCCAGATGCAACTTTTCCAAAAGAATTTTTAGAACTTGGGCAAACTCTTGTACATGAGCTAGAAGCTGTATTAGGTACAGATTAGTCTCTAATAACTAATAAGCAATCATCTTTCTGGATTAGAGTTAAGAGTGGAGGGTTGACCATTGTGTCTCCTCTTCTTTTAATCCCAATGAGTAACGTCTTTTCTTGCAAAAGGATGTTACTTACTTTTTCAAAGGTTTCACCTATTAAAGAATGATCAACATCAAGGAATTTTAATTTACTTCCTTTTAGCTGGTCAAGCATATTCAGTAGTGTCTCTGACATTCCATTTGACATCATGCTGTTTATCATCACATAGCTTGTAAACATGTTAGTTTGAACGACTTCATCTGCTCCTGCACGCCAAGCATTTTTAACTTGTTGGGAAGTAAGTATTTCCACTATGGTATAGACTTCTGAATTCAGTCCTTTTACTGTCAATAATGTCAGCACAGAGTTCATATCGGCTTGTACCTCATTTTTGCTTTGATCTGCAGATATGACTACAAAGGCAGCCTGCTTTATATTGGCAGCAAGAAGGGTTTGATCATAACTGGGATTCCCTTTAATAAAGTGCACATTCTGATCATGAAGAGGATTTTTTTGTAAAGACTGATCAATCAGTACCATAGATAAGGGTTTACTACTCATTGAATTAATTTGCCTCAATGTCTCTCTAACTCGTTCATTCCAACCAATAACGATGATATGCTCTGAACCACGATAATCCACTTTACCCTCCAAGTAATTATTTTGCGTTGCAATAGCACTTGCAGCCAATGTAACAAAATATGTTGATACAAAACCAGTACCTACAAGAATTAGAATAATTGCAATCGATCTGCCTAATACCGTCACAGGTACAAAGTCGCCATAACCAAGTGTTGCGGTAGTAACAATTGTCCACCAAAATCCATCAAACCAATTTGGAAATTCTTCCGGTTCGATTGTGTGAATAATTGCACCAAATATACTATTTATTATAAAAATTAAAATTAAAATTCGTGCAATTAATGGCCAATGTAAGAACTTGAACAAAAAGGATGTTTGTTCTTTAATTTTATTCATTTTACTGTTCTTTCTCATTTGAAATGAAAGATAGCACTTCTTTCATAATGGCATTAATTTTTTTATTAAAGAGATCTTCCCCATATTTAGTTTTTCCGGCATCTAGTAAGGCTAGAACCTCTTCATCAAACGGGATAATTGGGGTGTCTTCCTCCGAGTCATTATAGTAGTCTATAAATACTTCTAATCCCTCATTCATTTTATCAATGGCTGCACTTAACTTTTCTTTTTCATCCTTACGGAGCTTCATACATTTCACCTCTGCTTACTATTGTTGACAAAAAAGGAGAAAGATTAAACTTATAGAGGATAATTCGAAGTAGTTATGGAAAAATAAACTCGAAAAGTACGGGTCAACATAAAAGGCTGTTTTCTAAAAAGTTGTCTCGATTAATGTTGCACGACAGTATCAATTCTCGTAAATGTTGGAAAGAAGCACAAATGTTTGAGAAAGTAGCCCTATTAAAAGAGCAGGAGTGAAGATGATGGAAGAAAGACGTGTAAGACAAATATTATCCTCCCCGGCAATAACAGAAGTAACCTTCCAAGGAACAAAAGTATGGATTGATGCCGTTAGTGAAGATGGCATAATGGCAACGGTACATCTTCGAGGACCAGGTGAAGAGAGGACAGAAGTAGCAGTTGCAGATTTAGAAGAAGTAGAGTAGGTATAAAGGAGGGGCTGTTTAGAGTTCTAATAGCCTCTTTTTGCTGGGTTCCTATTTTTCCCTTACTAGTCAAAGAGACTTTTAATTAAATGGTCACTTCAGAGCCTGAAATTGATAGTGCTGGATTTTTGGCTCGATGATCATGGTAGTTAGTAGACGCACCAGTTAAAATCTCTATAAGAGGGCGATTTAGAGACTCCTATCTTTGGAGTCTCCAATCTACCACTACTTTAAAGCAAGTGGCTACACGAATTGCTTCAATCAACAGCTAGGTTGAGATGGCATGCGTTTTAATCAAACAATGTCACATAATCGTTAACTTAACCTATGGTCGATTACAAGCTTCGTGTTTGAAATAAATCCTTATAGGTACTGCGCCTTATCTTTATTTGTAATTTTATCGACTACATTTGCAATGGCGCCGTCTCCGGTAACATTACATGCAGTGCCAAAGCTATCTTGAGCAAGATAAAGAGCGATCATCAAGGAAACCATAGTAGCATCAAATTCAAGCATGGTTTGTAAAAGGCCAATTGCTGCCATTACTGCTCCCCCCGGTACACCAGGAGCGGCGATCATCGTAACACCTAATACTATGATAAAAGGAAATACAATGAAAAGTGAGTAATTCATTCCATTAATGAACATGATGGCCATTGCGCATGACACAATGGTAATCGTACTTCCTGAAAGGTGAATATTAGCTAGCAGAGGTACAGTGAAATCTGCAGTCTTTTCCCTCACTCCCATAATTTTTGTACGTTGGAGTGTTACAGGAATCGTTGAAGCGGACGATTGAGTCCCAAGTGCTGTAAAATAGGCAGCCATCATCGCCCTTAACATTTCAAGAGGATTTCTTTTAGAAAGTGCTCCACTTGCTGAGAATTGTAAAAGTAACATTGTAAAGTGTAAAAGGATGATAAGGACAAATACTTTAGCAAAGACACTGATGATGGTTTGTACTTGTCCACCATAAGTCATATTGGCAAATATACCGAGTATATGAAATGGCAGTATTGGAATGATGATTTTTGAGATGACAAGCTCGACGATAGAACGAAATTCAATAAATCCATTTTTCAGCACATCGCCCTTAATTGCTGCCATACCTAGACCTAACATGAATGCAAGGATCAAAGCTGTCATAACGTCAAATGGAGCAGGAATTTCTAATTCGATAAAAGGATGAAGTAGTGCTTCTTCTGGATTTTCCATTGCGCCAGTTAGACTGGCATTTTTTAAAATGACAGGGTAGAGTGTAATTGCAGCTAAATAGGCAAGCATACCAGCAACCAAAGTAGAGAAATAAGCAAGGGATGTTGTCAGTCCAAGTAGTTTCCCAGCCCCTTTTCCTATTTCTCCTATACCAGGTGCGATAAAAGCAATGATAATTAACGGAATGGCAAAGCCTAAAAAGTTACCAAAAATCTCATTGAACGTCACGAAAATCTTAATAAACCACTGTGGTGCAAAACTTCCAACTGTAATGCCTAAAATAATGGCAAGTATGATTCTTGGTAATAGTCCTAGTTTAATCATGTTGTCCTCCCTAAAAAAACAATTGTCTATTTGAACTAATAATGTTCTATCTTACATAATCTGCTTTAAAAAGAAAAGGCACAAGATTATCTAATTAAATAAAAAATTTCCAAAAGTAATCAATTTATTGGTATTAAGTAGAAATATCATTAATAACTTGATTTTTGTTTGTAAATGTTCTATGATTAACCTAATTGTTTTTGTTCGGTAAGGCTGAGAGAAGAAATCTACTTTCATGTTTTTTTCGTCTTGAAAGATTATGCAGAGCAAGAATGGTAATACAATTGTGTGAGTTATTCACACTAGGAGGTAACACATATGTTAGAAGGTAAAGTAAAATGGTTCAACGCTGAAAAAGGATTCGGATTTATCGAAGTTGACGGTCAAGACGACGTATTCGTACACTTCTCTGCTATTCAAGGCGACGGTTTCAAAACTTTAGAAGAAGGTCAAACAGTAACTTTCGAAGTTGAGCAAGGTGCTCGTGGACCTCAAGCTGCAAACGTTCAAAAGTAATTTTGACGTAAAAAGGCTCTCCATTTTGGAGGGTCTTTTTTTGTTTTTTTCTAGTTCGTAAAAATTGCCTTCTGGACTTTGTACTTGTCTATTGCTTAAAAACTTAATGTAGGTAAGGGGGGAATGATTGGCGATTATGAGTTTAAAGTTCTTAAAAGCAAGAAAGATGGAGAAATCCTTCTTTTAATCTTGAGAGTATTTTAACACTCCACGATTTCATCAATTTATACACACCTTTATAGTTTCTCTACTATACTATATGGAATCTATTAGCATTTGCTAGATTATTAAAATGAGGGGGATTCCATATGGAAGTAAATGAATTATTTAATCTATCAAAAAAGACTGCTATCGTTACTGGTGGTGGAAAGGGTCTAGGGGCTCAGATTGCACATGGCCTCGCTGAAGCAGGCGCTAACGTAGTTGTCTGTTCTCGAGACCTCGCCTCTTGTGAGAAGGTAAGTCAAGAGTTGCAATCAAAAGGGGTAAGTTCGAAGGCTTTTCTTTGTGATATTACGAATGAAAAGGAGATTCAGAATGTTATTGATGAAACGATGAAGCATTATGGCAACATTGACATTTTAGTTAATAACAGTGGAACATCCTGGATGGCTCCAACCTTAGATTTACCTGCTGATAAATGGGACAAAGTAATGAATGTTAATTTGAAAGGTTTATTTTTGTTCAGTCAAAAGGTAGCAAGAATCATGATGAAGCAAGGTAGCGGAAAAATTATCAATATTGCTTCAGTGTCAGGAATGGGTGGAACAGATCCAAGGTTGATGGATACGATTGCTTACAATACGAGCAAAGGAGGAGTTATTACATTCACCAAGGATTTAGGTGTTAAGTTAGCACCACATAATATCCAAGTGAATGCGATTGCGCCGGGGATGTTCCCTACGAAGATAACAAAAGGAATTCTAGAACATGCAGCTCCATATGTAAAAGATAAAATACCCGCAAAACGCTTTGGCGGTGAGTATGATTTAAAAGGAGCGGTTGTATTTCTTAGTTCTAAGGCATCGGATTATTGCGTTGGTCACGTTCTAGTCATGGATGGTGGAATGACATCCTTAATATAGCCATTCATAAAGAAAGGATGAATGAACATTGACATTTGGAAAAAAAGATCAAGAAAGAAACAAAAAATTAAAAATAAGAGCAGTGCAATTAGAAAATAAATTAAATGAAATAATTAAAAGTGGATTAAACCGTGAATCTGTTTTCGAACTAGTTGGTCTTGAAAGTGAGAAAAAAGCGGAAAACCTAAGAAGGTTACGAGAGCAGGTAGAGGTTCTTTCCCTTCAATTCAACTTTCCCACAAAAAATGATGTAGCAAACCTTGCGAAAATGCTTATTCAAGTAGAAGAAAAAATCGATAGTTTGGAAGAAAAGCTGGAGGTGGGATTCCAATCAGCAAAATTAAAACCGGATGCGCCAAACCGAGGCGTAATTAAAAATAGAAAAACTCCAACTCCCACAAGAGTGCTCCTTAAGATTAATAATTCCTCAAAAAGTAACGTAAAGGGAACTGAGGAGAAAATAGCACGTTTCAGAGAGGGGGAAAACCATGGATAATGATATGGAGAAGTGGAAGAGTGAAATGAGTAAATACAATGATACTCCGTATAAAGATGGGATTACTCCAAGAGTGAAAATTTGGACGAAAAATAAAGCCACATTGTGGCATTACCCTGCAATAAATAAAAACAATAAAACGCCCATTTTTATTATTTATTCTTTGGTTAATCAACCATTTATTTTAGATCTCCTACCAGGAGCAAGCACGATTGAAGCTTTTGTTAGCAATGGATATGATGTGTATTTAATTGATTTTGGAAAGCCAGGCTTAGAAGACCGTAATATGACTATTAGCGATTATGTATCAGATTACATCGAACGAGCCGTCCAAAAAACACTTGCACATGCAGAGACAGACAATTTGACAGTTTTGGGTTATTGTCTTGGAGGAACTCTAGCTGCTATCCACGCCTCCATTACCAGCGCTCCAATAAAAAACCTCATTCTATTCGTCACTCCAATTGACTTCCACACCCCACCATATTTTGATAAATGGGTCAAAGCGTTAAGAAAAGGAAACGTGCAAGAAAATAAATTTGTGAATGAAATAGGTGTATTGCCAGCCTCTTTTGTAGAAGCAGGAATAAGACTAGTTACTTCTCCCATTTACATTACTCCGTACCTCTCATTACTCACAAAAAAAGATGACAAAAATTATGTCGAAAAGTGGCTTCGCTTTAATGCCTGGACGAAAGGACATATACCGATGACAAGTGGAGTTGCCAATCAAATAGGAGAGGATTTAATAAAAGACAATAAGTTAATGAAAGGCACGTTCATGGTTAATGGGAAGCAAGTAAAGCTTGAAAATATAAAAGCAAACCTGCTTGTTGTTGGAACAGAGGGAGATAGACTCGTACCATTGCATCAAATCATGCCCATCATGGAAAAAGTATCAAGCATTGATAAACATATCCACATACTGCAGGGTGGCCATACAGGAACCTCTGTGGAAAATGGAAAAATACCAGCTTACTTGGATGAATGGCTTTCTAGTAGGTCCTAGATTACGTTATGACGATTAAGGAGGGGATATAGAAATGTTTTATTTAATGGAAGATAGAGTTTGGTCCATGGACCCCTATCTAGAGTATTTAGGATTTGGCCCTTTAGTTTATACACAGTTTTTACACAGTTTGAAAGAAAACTAGGGAGAGAGCTCTTTTATTGCTTCTCTCTTTATTTTATTCTGGCAAAAATTTAAAATTAAATGGACAAAAACGAATGATTTTCGTTAGAATTTATAAAAAGAGTAAAAGTAGATAATAGCTTATTCAAAGCTTAACCACTCCTATTAACTTCTTGAACAAGGAATTAAACCTTTAATTTGAAATGTAGGATCAAAACATAGAGTTTAAGGAGGAAGTAATGAAAAAGTACAAGATTCTTTTAATTGGTACCATCCTAGGATTTATGGTCTCCTTGTTGTACGCAGTTTTTATCAGGCTTTCAGACCCAATGTGGGGAGACTTAACTGCTATCGCATCCTTTATGGTGCTTTTCCCCATTTCTATCTTACTCTCTCTATTATTGCAGCTAGGGATACTTATCTTTCAAAAATACAAAAGGTAGTTCTTGTAATAAACATGCCCTTTCACAAGATTGTCAGATGTGAGGACGCACTATTAGCTTCTACTACTATATAATGAGAGTAGAAAATAAAGTAAGGAAAGACGGGGGTAGTATGGCAAATACCACAATGCAAAGATTCAGAATGATGGGATTAGTGGAAGGCGGTTCATTATTGGTACTTTTATTTATTGCGATGCCGTTAAAATATGGACTGGATATTCCACAAGCAGTAAGTGTAGTTGGAGCATTACATGGCTTTTTATTCATTGCTTATGTACTCTTCGTTGCTTATATCACCATAAAAATTAGATGGTCGATAAAATGGGTTGCAGGTGCTTTTATTGTTGCATTTATTCCTTTTGGGAATATTGTTTTTGATAATTATTTGAAAAAGTCTTCTTTTGTAAGCTAGATTTCATTATATTTGCAATGGCTTCATAAAACTAATAAGCAGGACGGAAAAAGTAAGTTTTCCGTCCTGCTTTCATTTTAGGGACAATCTTGAGAAAACGCCTAAACTCCCATTGATTTTGCAATATTACTTTGTTTTAAATATTCTGCAAGTAAATCGGGGACCGTTAAATACAATAATCCATTTCCTTCTAAAGCCTTAGGGTAGCCAAGAGGGATAGTTCTCTTTATGAGTTGAGCATAAATTTCTGGCTCAGAAAGTGGTCTTGAAAATTCCTCTTCTTCCAATGATATAATTAAGGCAAGTGCGCCAGAAACATGTGGTGCGGACATAGAAGTCCCACTGAATACGGCATAGCTTCCTCCTGGAACCGTGGAGATAATTTTTTCTCCAGGTGCCACAAGGTCTATTTCATTATTTGAATTTGTAAAATAGGAGGATTCTCGTTGTAGGTTGATTGAACCTACAGCAATAACCTCTGTATAAGCTGCCGGATAGGAAAATTCATCTGTATGATGATTACCATCTCCTTCATTGCCGGCTGCACAAACTACTAGGATGTTTTGTTCAATGGCGGCTTTAATTGCTTGATGAAGTTCCGGAACGTCCAACGGTCCGCCGAGCGACATAGAAATGATATCAACATTTTTGGAAACTGCATAATTTATCGCATTGATAATCCATTCATATTCTCCGGAGCCAGTTTCCCCTGCCAATGCTTTTAAGACAATAAGCTTAGCTTCTGGTGCCACTCCAACTACTCCAGATTGAGAATTTATCGCAGCTATAGTACCTGAAACATGCGTACCATGACCATTGTAATCCGTAAAATTCTCAGAATCCCCTTGGTCATCATCTGTAAAATTTCTTCCTTCTAGCACTCTTCCTTCTAAATCAGGATGATTACTGTCACAACCTGTATCAATAACAGCTATTACCTTATTTTCACCGTTGTACCCCTTTTGCCACATAGCTGGGGCTTGAATCATTTCGATACCTTCTGGAATTCGGTGAGTCTCAAATAACTTGTTCTCCAATTGGTACGGAATTAAATGAATTAGTTTACCTTTTTGCATACAAACGCCTCCTAATCATTTTTTTCAATCAGTGAAAAAGAAAGAAGGTGTTACGTGTTACTTTCAGAAAATTCTATCAACTAAAACCGAAAAGGACAAGGGCTAAAAAACCTGAATTAATATAATTTTTTCCCAATTTTAAATAACTCTCCTAACTAATGAGTAGTATGACATAGTCAATTAGGGATAAAAAAGATGAAAGTGTGACTTTTTAAGAGCGATTTTTTATTGATTTTCGTGCGCTTATAAACAAGTCTTATCGTCTATAAGCCTCAAGTCTTATAGCAAAATATGGCTGTGGCTCATTATAACAACACTGTCAAAAAGGTAAGCTAGAGACATAGAAAAGAAAGGAGGAACAGTCAATGAAGAAGTTTTGTTTGTTTTTGGTAGGTATCATCGCATTCTTTGTTCTTCTGGCAAATATAGGGCCTTTATTGGGGCTAGCGGTTAGTTTAGTAGTTACCTATTATGCAGTAAAAGAATTCATGAGAACAGACTCGACAGGAACAAAAATCCTCTGGGGTATTATAGCTTTCATTGCTATTTCGTTCTCCATTGCAAATGTCCCAGCAATCTTGGCAGTTGTTGCAGCGTATATTCTCTATGTTGTCTATAAAAACTGGAATAAAACAAAAGAACATAAAGAAGACATCATCGATGCAGACGATCCATTCACTAACTTTGAAAGACAATGGAATTCACTAAACAAATAAAGGGAGGAAAAAAATGGCAAACTTATTTTCAAGAATTAAACAAACCATTTCAGCAGATTTTCATGAAGTTTTGGATAAAAAGGAACAACAGAATCCTATTGCGATGCTCAATCAGTATTTGCGAGATTGTGAACGCGAGGTAGAGAAGGTTCGTAACCTTGTGGAAAGACAACATCGATTAAAAGAAGAATTTATTCGAGAATACAGAGAAGCAAGGAATCTTGCAGAGAAACGTGAGGCTCAAGCAAAAATAGCAGAAAAAGCTGGCGAAGTGGAATTGCAAGAGTTTGCAAGCAGGGAACATATGCAGTATCAAGAAAGAGCTAGTCACTTGAAGAGCTCTCTTGAAAAGACATCAAAGGATTTATCTTCACTTGAGCAGAAGTATGAAGAAATGAAACATCGTTTGAAGGATATGTATATTAAGCGGATGGAGTTAATGGGAAGAGAAAATGTTGCCCGAGCTACACACCGTATGAATCAAGTAGTGGATGCCAAACAGATGGAAAGCTCCTACACTAGGTTTAATGAAATGGAAAACTATCTGGATCGTTTAGAACATCAAGTGAATACAAACTATCACCGCAATACAATCGATGCAAAAATTGCTAGTTTAGAAAAAGAAATTCATCATTCTGAAGAGAAAACTCATTCTCTTTCCCAATAAAAACTGCTATTCTTAAAAGGCGTGCATATTACGCCTTTTTTGCTAAGTTTATTAAAAAATTTATCTACAGTTTAAATAATGACTAGCTAGTCTGAGGCCCAGGCAAGCTGCCAAGAAGGTAATCTGCGTCTTGTCTTATGCTTGTTGGGGCTAACCAAGGCGCTACCGCATTTCGGATTGTCCAGCTTCAGCGCCTAGCCCCTCGAGGTCATAATCCAATTCGTCAAGAAGGTAAAAACCCTCCTTCATGTCGACTTGTCTTATGTTTGTCGGGGCTGAACGAGGCGCTTCCGCATTTCTAATAAGGAGGGATAAGGCAAATGTTAAGCAGAATGAAATCAGATTATTTAAATTTTATCATTGTAGTTGGCAGCATGATTTTTCTTCTGGAAATATTATTTTTTAATACTGGCCTTATTTTTTCCTTTTTATTTTCAAGTTTAATGATGTATGTTGGACGGAAGAAATGGCATTGGATAATGGGGAAGGCATTATTTATCATAGGGTTGCTCTCTATTACCTTTTCCGTCTTCAATATGTTGACATTTCATTTTATGCTGATGGCGACGGTTGGCTATTTTTTATATAAATACTTTCAATCAAAGAAAACACCAGTGGAATTGAGACCAAATATAATGGAAAGTAACAGTGAAAGCCTCGTAACGCAAGAGCAAAAATGGTTTACTAATAAAATTTTTGGCAACCAGCGAACTCCTGATTCCACTTATACTTGGGAGGATGTCAATATTCAATGTGGAATTAGTGATACATTAATTGATCTTAGCTACACGGTGCTACCTAAAGGAGAAGCAATCATATTTATTCGTAATATCATTGGAAATGTTCAAATACTCGTTCCTTATGAGGTAGAGTTAAGTATAAAGCATTCAGGGATGGTTGGTTCCACGACTGTGTTAGAACATGAAGAAAAAAGTATTTTTAATCAAACAGTTCATGTTCAAACAGCAAACTATAAAGAAGCTACAAATAAAGTAAAGATTGTCACCTCTATTGTTGTAGGAAGTCTTGAGGTGAAGAGGGTATGAGTGTACTCCAACGGCATGTATGGTTTGCAATAGCCCTTTCTGTCTCAAGTTTTTTATTACTGGTAAGTTTCTATTATTTATTTTTTCCTGTGATTAGCATTGGTGACCTCTGGGATGTAAAAGTGATGGATTTACCCTTTATCATTTTTGTATTAGTTATCGCGATTGGCATCGGGCTCTTGTACGGTCTTTTTTCAGGATTTTATTGGCGCAAACAATTGCATCAGGTTCATGAGGAATTGAAGGCCGTGGAGCAAGGAAAGAGCTTATGGGAAATTCAAGGGAGCTCTGTTCAAGAAATCGCTTCTATAGAAGAATCTATCTGGAGACTCCATAGTCAGATCCAGGAGCAGACCAAACTTGCTCAAAAAGTAGCGAATGAAAAAGCAGTGGATTTGGAAAATAGGATCCAAGAAATTGTATCCCAAGAGCGAAATCGATTGGCTAGGGAATTGCATGATTCCGTTAGTCAGCAGTTGTTTGCAGCGTCCATGTTGATGTCAGCATTAACTGAAACGAAGGAAGAATCAAATACAGGTGAAGCAAAACAGCTCCGATTAGTAGAAGAGATGATACAGCAGTCTCAGCTGGAAATGCGAGCATTATTACTACACTTACGACCCGTTGCTTTAAAGGGGAAAACGCTCCAAGAAGGTGCAGAGGAATTGTTATTGGAATTGATGCAAAAAGTTCCAATGACAATAAAGTGGAAAATTGAGAGCTTTCCGATTGAAAAAGGAGTGGAAGACCACCTTTTTCGTATCCTTCAAGAAACACTATCCAATACATTAAGGCATTCTAAAGCTAGTTCTTTAGAAGTTCTTTTAATACAAAGAGATAATTTAATCATTCTTCGTGTTGTAGATGATGGAATTGGCTTTGATGTGGAGCAGGCAAGGGCAGGATCTTATGGGCTGCAAAATATGCATGAGCGAGCAGTCGAACTTGGTGGTACGTTGAAAATCGTAAGTGTTGAGAACGAGGGAACAAGGCTAGAAGTAAAAGTACCAAAACTAAACACAGAGGAGGGTTAATCATATGATAAGGGTGTTATTTGTCGATGACCATGAGATGGTGAGAATTGGGGTTTCTGCTTACTTGTCAGCACAACCTGATATTGAAGTCATTGCAGAAGCTGACGATGGGACAGTTGCAGTAGACCTTGCATTTGAACTTCGACCAGACATTATATTAATGGATCTCGTTATGAAAGAAATGGATGGTATTGAAGCTACAAAAAGAATTATTGAAGAGTGGCCAGAAGCAAAAATAATCATAGTTACCAGTTTTCTAGACGATGAGAAGGTCTATCCTGCACTTGAAGCTGGGGCAACTAGTTATATGTTGAAAACGTCTAAAGCCAGTGAGATTGCAAATGCTATTCGTTCCACCTATAAAGGGCAATCTATACTTGAGCCAGAAGTAGCTGGGAAAATGATGCGTAAAATGCGTAGTAAAACGGAAATACTCCCACATGAGGAACTCACCTCCAGGGAAATGGAGGTCCTCTTACTAATGACACAGGGAAAAACAAATCAAGAAATAGCAGATGAACTATTTATTGCTTTGAAAACAGTAAAAGTTCATGTGAGTAATATATTGGCAAAACTGCAAGTTCAAGACAGAACGCAAGCAGTTATTTATGCATTTAAACATTCATTAGTGAACTAGTGGATGTTTTTTATTTTCCTAAGAAAATGATTATTAAGCTATCGACTGCTCTCTTATATAATGAACTTTAATATTCATATAAAGGGGGAAGGCTATTGTGGCAACTGACTATACGAAAATAGAATGGCAAGTAATGATGCCCACATTTAGAGATGTTAATTATGATATAAGAAATTTTGGTGCAATTGCTGGCGGTTTCCACCTAAACACCGAAGCGATAAATAAGGCTGTCCAAATATGTTCAGGAGAAGGTGGGGGTAAAGTAATAGTATCTTCTGGTATTTGGTTAACAGGTCCCATCACCCTACATAGTAATGTGAACCTACATTTAGAAAGTGGTGCTACTATATTATTCAGCAGTAATATGGATGAATATCCATTAATAGTATCTAGCTTTGAAGGTTTAAAGGCAGTAAGGTGTCAATCACCAATTGATGCAGAAAATCTAGAAAATGCAGCTATTACAGGTGAAGGTACCTTTGATGGGGCAGGCGCGGCATGGAGACCTGTGAAGAAATATAAAATGACAGAAAGTAAATGGAATAATTTAGTAAGTTCAGGTGGAGTGGTAGATGAAGAGCAGGAAATTTGGTGGCCGACTGATAAGGCGATGCAAGGATTACAAAAAGTGCCACAACTTCAGCAAAGTGGCTCCTTGATACTTGAAGATTATCAAGTGGTAAAGGACTTCCTACGACCTAACATGGTCAGTCTCCGAAAATGCAAAAACATTTTAATAGACGGCCCGACTTTTCAAAATTCTCCTGCTTGGTGTTTGCATCCATGGATATGTGAGAATGTTACGATTAGGAACTTGACAGTCAGAAACCCTTGGTATTCCCAAAATGGGGACGGGCTGGATGTGGAATCTTGTAAAAATGTAGTAGTGGATAACTGTATTTTTGATGTTGGGGATGATGCGATCTGTATCAAGTCCGGAAAGGATGAAGAAGGCAGAAAGCTAGGCAAACCAGCTCAGAATATAATGATAAAAAACTGTACTGTCTACAGCGGGCACGGTGGATTTGTAATTGGAAGCGAAATGTCAGGCGGTGTGAAAGAGGTAACAATTAAAGATTGTACATTTTTTGGAACGGATACTGGGCTTCGCTTTAAAAGCAAAAGAGGGAGAGGTGGCACCGTAGAAAACGTAGCCATCGATTCTATTAATATGATAGGCATAAAAAAAGAAGCAATAGTTTTTCATATGTTCTATGAACAAGGTGATTCTAAGGTTTTGGAAAGTGCTCCTTTTTCAGAACAAACACCTGTTTTTCAAAAAATATCAATAAGCAATGTTAATTGTATAGAAGCGGAAACGGCCATTTTATTACGTGGATTACCTGAGAAACCGTTGGAACAGCTATCTTTTGAAAACATCTTCATTAAATCAACATTTGGCATCGATTGTTCCTATCTAAATCATTCTACATTTACTAACATAAAAGTTGTAGTAAATAAAGGAGAAAGGGTTACAATAAATAACTGTGTGGGAATAAGAGGATTATAAAGCTGTATTAAAAGGGAGGTAATCCCCTTGAAAAAAGTCGTAATTGTAGGTGGCAATGGTACTATTGGATCTATATTAAAAGAAGGCTTACAGGTCAGTTTTGAAGTGGTTATTTGTGATAAAAGCATACAGGAAGATACAGTAAATTACATTCAACTTGACGCAACCAATTATGACGAAGTGTATGAAAAAATACCGGTCGATACGGATGTGCTTATTAACTTGATTGCTACAGACAACGGTAAACATATTGTTGATAATAAGCATTTTGATCTAATGACAGAGGTATTCTTTAAGGCAGGTTATTATTTATTGGATGTAGCAACAAGAAAAAAAATTCCGAAAGTAATTATAGCAAGCAGTAACCATGTAACAGACGGCTATGAGGATGAAGGTCACTCCTTGCTTGGTCGAAAGATTACAATAGATGACTATCCTTATTCACGTGGCCTATACGGGGTCCTGAAGCTTGCCTCAGAAAATGTTGGCAGACTATTTGCAGATGAAAGGGAAGTATCAGTCATCAATTTAAGAATTGCTTCTGTTCCTAAGGAAGAAGTAAAAGACTTAAAAGAAGATGACCGTCTCGTCCATACATTGTTAACAAGAGAAGATGTTGTAAATATTTTCCAAGCAGCAATTGAATCTGATGTTAAATACGGCACATATTATGGTGTGTCTGACAATCCGGATTCACCTTGGGATACAAAGAACGCAAAAAACGAACTAGGCTTTGTATCAGAACAAAACTCAAAAGATATTATGGAAAAAAGCTGACCTCTGTCAGCTTCAGTGTGTAGACAAAGGTACTTTTCTTATGTTAACGCGATTCCTATGTTGATCGTAGTGAAAGACGCGAAGACTCCTGCGGGAGGAAGGGACATGGGAAACCCCGCAGGGCGCAAGCCCGAGGAGGTTCCCGGACCGCCCGCGGAAAGCGAAGCGTCTGCAACGAAGATCAACAGTTAAATGCAAGTCTACAAATAATTTGGGTTTGTCAACAGTCTGAAGCTGACCTCTGTCAGCTTTTTTTGTGTTAACCCCTAATCATTTCATCAGCATGCAAGATGAAAAGGTTATTATATCAAGGATAGAAGTGATGATATGAGCAATTGATTATATTCTAATTGAAAATTCTGAATTAAATTGAAAGTAAGACAAGTATAGATAACGCAACGTGATGTATGAGCGTTCGTCTTAAAATGGATTCGGAAGGGGGAAAATAATTAGCTTAAATGAAAGCGCATTCTTTTATGGGGCTTTTGGTAATCTTACCTAAAAGTAAAGTTGATATGTACAAACTAGGCTTTAGTAATCTATCATTAAATTAGTTATCAATTAACGTGGGGGTATTCAAAAATGAATGTAAAGAAAAAATCATTTGCATTTTTACTTCTTGCCTTGATGCTGGTATTTGTCAGTGCATGTAATAATGAAAGCGCTTCAAATACAGAGATTGATCCTGATAAGCCATTTTCTATCTCTATCATGGCTAATCTTCATACACCAGAAGTGCCTCAGGATAAAATCAAAACATTGCTTGAAGAAAAAACAAATACAAAATTGGAGTTTCAATGGGTACCAGATAATAACTATGAAGAAAGACTGAACACTGCATTTGCAACAGGATCTCTTCCACAAGCAGTTTTCATGAAAAACCAAACTACTTTTAATCAATTTAAGGATGCAATCCGTGACGATCAGTTCTGGGAAATTGGACCTTATTTGGATGAGTATGAAAACTTAAGTAAGCTGAAAGAGCAAGTTCTTGAAAATACAAAAGTAGATGACAAAATTTATTCTTTGTATCAAGGAAGACCTCTTTCACGTCAAGGAATTATCTATCGTAAGGATTGGGCAGATAATTTAGGATTATCAGCTCCAACTACAACAGAAGAGTTTTTTGAAATGGCAAAGCAATTCACTGAAAACGATCCTAACAAGACAGGTAAAAAGGATACTATCGGTTTAACGGACCGTAGTGATTTAGTTTACGGAGCGTTCTATACAGTGGCATCTTGGTTCGGTACGCCGAATGAGTGGGGAGAGGATGAAGATGGAAAATTAAAGCCTTCATTCATGTTCCCTGAATATATGGAAACACTTGATTTCTTCAAAGATATGCATGAGAACGGTTATATGAACCAAGACTTCCCTGTTACAAGTAAAAATGATCAGCAAGCATTGTTCATTAATGGAACTGCTGGTATTTATGTAGGTTCTATGGGAGATGTCCAAACACTATATAATGATTTAGCAAAAGTACACCCAGACGCAGAGGTAGATGTACACAACTATGTAGAAGGCCCACAAGGTGATTATGGAATTTGGAGTCTTCCTGGTTACGGAAACGTAGTTATGTTCCCGAAATCTTCTGTAAAGTCTGAAGAGGAATTAAAAAGAATCCTACAATTCTTTGATGATTTAATGACTCCAGAAGTATCCAACTTAATTTTCTGGGGTATCGAAGGAGAGCATTATACAGTGGAGAACGGTATGGGTAAACCTGCTGAAGATACTGCGAAAAACGATCGTGAAGTAAAACCTTTCCAAGCAATTGAAATTGGAGAGCCAGAAAATAACGGTCGCTTTGAAGGGTTCCATACGTTTGAACCAAAAGCAAAATCAGAAGAACTATTTATCGATAATGAGAACTATTTGATTATTGATCCGACACTAACGCTTGATTCCGATGCATTCTTAGCCAATGGAGAGAGATTACGAACCATCATTCAAGATGCTTCGTATCAATACATTCTTCGTCAAATTGATAAGGATGGATTCGAAAAAGCGGTTCAGAGATGGTTGAATGACGGTGGTCAGCAAATCATTGATGAGTTTAACGAATCTGCTGGTAATTAAATAACAAAAAACAGGAGGCATAAACTATTCGCCTCCTGTTTTTATTACCAATTAGATAACAACCTATGAATTTCGTAGGTATCTGCTTCTTCTTTTGTTAAAGCTTTTGACCAGGAAACCCGAGCTTCAGTAAAGGCTCCAGGTCCAGTCGATTCAAATTCTCCGTAGTAGCTTGTAGATTCGTTCTCCATATTTCTCCAATTATCCCATCCAACCTGTTTTATATGTGATCCCATCCAAGTATTAATAAATATGGTATGTGCATAAGGTCGCCACGGTCTTCCTAAAAAGACAGAGTCATCTGTCGCAACCCCTGTTAATTTACAATCAATGAATACAAAACCATAAGGGGCATCTTCAGGTGTTGATGCTGCTGTAATATAGCCTTTTCGTAAACTATGAATCTCGCATTGGTGAAAAATAGCGGATGCAGCTCCAAAGATAAAGTCAACATGTCCTTCAATATAACAATTCTTATATAGTTGTTTTCCCTTGCTTGCATAAAGTGTATCTTGGTTACCTAATAACTTGACTTCTTTTATGGTGCTTTTATCCCCGGATATATAGAGAGCAAGGGCTTGGCCAATCTCATGTCCATAACCTGCACTGTTTACGATAGTCAAGTTTTCTATTCTAATATTATCTGCAAAAGATGTGACAACGGCCGTTTGAAAGGTGCCAATTGGTTGCCCCTTTTTATCCTTCATCGTTGCACAACGATGAAAGGTAATAATCGTTTTTTCAGAACTTTCCCCCTGTAACGTAATAGGTGATTTATTCTCTGGGATTATGACTCGTTCCTTATACTCTCCATTTTTGATCAGGACAGTCACAGGTTCCAATGGATGGACCCGAATGGAATCAATAGCTGCTTGAATAGTGTCAAAATCTGATAAACCATCCTGGGATACAGTTATATATTGCATGGAAAAACTCCTTCCAAAAAAATTGTGTGATGCTCACATTATAAATAAAATTCTGTATTTTCGGATAATCAGTTTGTTAGGTTTTCGCCATGATTCCCCATCAGATTTAGGTTTTACGCTTTCTATATACTGTGATGATTATATACGTTATGAAAGCGCTGTCCTATGATTTGAATATACAAAGCAATATCACTTTTTATATTTGTTAGGGAAGGGGCATTATGGAAAAAAACTGGGGAGAGGTAGAGATGCCATGAAAACGGAGAACAACGTAGCTTTAAATCAGAATCCAATAACACCGCCAAAAATAGACAGGCGGGCAGAATTGAAAAAGCAAATTTGGAAAAATCGAATGATCTATCTAATGATCTTACCAGGAATATTGTACTTTTTCATTTATAAGTACATTCCTATGTATGGATTAATCATTTCCTTTCAGGATTATAAACCATACTTAGGAATACTTGGGAGTGAATGGGTAGGATTTCAGCATTTTAATAGACTGTTCACAGACCCTGACTTCTGGAATATTTTCCGAAACACTCTTATATTATTTGCTTTAAACTTATTTATCTTTTTCCCAATTCCAATTATCATTGCGCTTATGTTAAATGAGGTAAGAATTGAGCTCTTTAAAAGAGGAGTTCAAACGCTTATTTATATTCCTCACTTCATGTCTTGGGTTGTTATTGTTTCCATCAGTTTTGTCATGTTGACACTTGATGGGGGACTTGTAAACGGAATTATAGAGTGGCTAGGGTTTAATAAAATTAACTTTCTACTAAATCCGGATTGGTTCAGACCAATGTACATTCTTCAAGTAATTTGGAGAGAGGCAGGATGGGGAACCATTATTTTCCTTGCTGCGATTGCTGCTGTAAATCCGCAGTTATATGAAGCAGCTAGAATAGATGGTGCAACAAGGCTTCAAATGATGTGGCATATTACATTACCAGCTATTAAAGGGGTTATTGTGGTTCTATTAATTTTGAAAATTGGTGACGTCCTTGAACTTGGATTTGAACATGTTTACTTACTATTGAATGCTTCCAACAGGGAAGTTGGAGAGATATTTGATACGTATGTTTATCGTGTCGGACTTCAACAAGGTCAATTTAGCTACAGTACTGCAGTTGGATTCTTTAAAGGCATTGTAGGATTGATTCTCGTTGTTATAGCAAACTGGTTAGCGAAAAAAGCAGGAGAAGAAGGCGTATATTAACAGTCAAAGGAGGCGGAAAAAATGGTGGATGATAAAACATTGGGAGGTCGTCTGTTTAACTATACGAACCTCTTTCTACTAGGAGCCATTGCTTTAATTACAGTATTGCCATTTTTACATGTTATTGCAGCATCCTTTGCGACCAATGCGGAGCTGGCAGAGAAGAAATTCCTTCTGTTTCCCACTGTGTTAAGTCTGGATGCATATAGATATATTTTTTCCACAGATACAATATTTAAAGCGATGGGTGTTTCCATCGGAGTTACTGTTTTAGGGACATTATGGAGTATGTTCTTTTCCATCTTGACAGCTTACGGCTTGTCCAGAAAAGATCTGGTAGGGAGAAGATTTCTATTATTCTTCGTTGTGTTTACCATGCTTTTTAATGGTGGAATGATACCAACATTTCTTATTGTTAAATACACTGGATTGCTTGATACTTTAGCAGCTCTTGTAATTCCGGTTACGCTGAATGCGTTTAACTTAATCATCTTAAAGAGCTTTTTTCAAAATATGCCAGATTCATTAGAGGAGGCAGCTCGAATTGACGGATGTAGTGATTTTGGAACCTTGTTCCGGATAGTGATTCCTTGCTCTATGCCAGCTATTGCAACGATTTCGTTGTTTTATGCAGTAACATATTGGAACACATATATGCATGCGATTCTTTACTTGAATGATGCTTCTAAATGGCCAGTTCAAGTCCTTTTAAGACAAATTGTAGTATTGGCAACTGGAATAAATTATGACGGCTCTGAGTTGATGGATGTAGCCCCACCTGAAATTACAGTTAAGATGGCCGTAATCGTAGTAGCTACCATTCCAGTATTACTTGTCTATCCATTCTTGCAGAAACATTTTACAAAGGGAGCTTTGTTAGGGTCTGTGAAAGAATAATCAATTGAAAGGGAAGTGTGTTAAATCATGAGGGTTCTGGAAAGTTTGGAGAAACTGGACATGTTATTCGATGGTTTTATTCCTTGGTTAGCAGGGCAATATGATTCCGGTACAGGTGGATTCTACTATGCTCAAAGCGCAAAGGGAAATCCTTCATTTGTACCGGACATTGAATCAACTTCCCAAGGGCTGAACATTTTGATTCGCAATAATATCTTAGAGAATATGTCTGAGGATCAGAAAAATCAAATGATCGCTTTCTTTCAGGGAAAACAGCATGTTCGTTCTGGGTATTTTTACGATGAAAACCCTGCTATGAAAAAGGATGAAGTAATGGTACATAGGGCTTTAAGCTATACGAAGGGTTCTCTTTCAAAGCTTGGAAGTTCACCGAAGTACCAGCTTCCACTTCATGCAAAATCAGCACCAGAATATGTTACGTCTACACAAAGTTATTTGGAAAAGTGGAAAAGCATAGATTTGAGTAACAGTTGGCGGGGATGCGATTTACTTGCCACCTCCTGCGTTTATATAGGAGATATGGACGAGAAGGAGCAAAGACCTTTCTTGGACGAAGCTGTGGCATATTTAGAGAGCATACAAGATCCTGAGACCGGTTTATGGGGAGAGGGTAGTCTTTATGTGAGAATATCAGGTACGTTCAAGCTGCATACCTTCTATAGTAAATTCAATATTCCGATGCCAAATACAGATAAAATATATCAATCTATCTTAACTTGTTTAAGAACGGAAGAAGCAGAGGATATGTGCTATATACGTAATCCTATTAATCTATTGGCGTACATGAAACCTAACATTTCAAGAGAAGAGTTAATAGAAATGATAGACATAACAGCACATAACATGAAAAAACTGAAGAGGGCTGATGGCGGTTTTTCTAGGGAGTTAGGTAATTCGCCGACTGCGCCAAATGTTGCACAAGTAAAAGACGGTGCTTATCCTGATATGCCTGAAGCAGTTCATTTAAGTGAGGGGCTTTATGAAGGGGATATGAATGCTAGTACACAAGCTGTGTTAATTAGGATGCAATGTTACGAATTAGCTGGAGAGGAATGTGCTCCAGTTTACGGATCAAGTAATTTTTATAAACTCATACAATGAGAGAAGTGTTCTTCTATGAACATAAATCTAAAGATGTTCAAAGTACCAAAAGAAAAGAGATTTTCCGAACAGGCTGTAATCACATTAGTGAATCAGAGTGTATTCCAGTTCGGAAATTCCCTTTCTATCATTTTTATCAATCTCTACTTATGGCGACTGACGAATAGCCTTTTAATTAACGGGTTGTTCAATCTAATTGCCATTCTTACACAAGGGATTATGACCCTTTTTCTTGGAAAAATGGCAAAGCAGCGGGACAGGTTGACCATGTATCGGTATGGAATCTTTCTGACTGCCTTTTTTTATTTGTGTATCGTCCTTACGAAAGAATTGATGGTAGAGTATTTCTATTTATTTGCTTTATTAAAAGGGATCTCACAAGCTGCCTATTGGATCGGATATTTCACACTTGTTTATGATGTATCCAATAATGCCAATCGCCACAGATACTTTGGCTGGAACCAAATCACAATGAGTGGAGCAAATCTTATTGGACCTGCACTTGCAGGCTTTGTCATTAGCATGTACTCCGAATTGTCAGGGTATATTATCGTCTTTTCCTTAGCTTTTCTAATGTTTTTAGTTGCAGCCATGGGTAGTCTTCGGATGAATAAAGAGTCGACACATCATAAGACCTACTACATGAAATTTCTACCAGCCATTTTAAAAAAACGACCGAGCTTTGCCTTAGTTCTATTCGGATGGTTTATTATCGGGTTTCCGCAAGGAGTTCTGATGTATATTCCACACATTCTTTTATATGATATTTTCCCAAATGAAAGCTTTGTTGGTTATATGAATGTGTTATTTCTTACGTTATCAATCGTGGCAAGTTACGTGATAGCTAGGTTTGCACGGTTGGATGCTACAAAAACGTATTTATTCCTTGCAGCTTTTGGGATGACATTCTCGACGCTGTTTCTAATGTGGGATATTTCGGTATGGACGGTAGTGCTATTCATGTCCTTCGGTTCCCTTTTTAAGCCTTTGCAGGCAAATACATATGCCGTTCATTACTACAAGTGGCTGGATTATATTCCGTTAAGAGAAAATTTTAGAGTGGAGTCAGTTGTGCTACGAGAATCCATTATCAATATTGGTAGAGGTCTTGGAATCGTTATTTTCATGATGTTTTCCACTGAAATTAATAAGGACACTATTCCATGGATTATATTGTTTCTAATGGGTGTTCAAATGCTTATACCTTGGTTGGCAAAAGAAAAATAAGGAAGGGGCAAAACAAATGATTGGAACTTGGGAAGAGGTTGAAACCGGAGTCAGAAGAAAGATACATCCACCTGGAAAGAACATGATGATGATGGAGGTTCAGTTCGAAGAGGGGGCTGTAGGTGCTGCTCATAGCCATCCACATGAACAATACACCTACTGTTTAAAAGGAAAGCTACAATTTACTCTTGGTGATAAAAATATTGTTTTAACACAAGGGGAGTCATTATTTATCCCAAGTGGAGTGGTTCATGGCGTAGTAGCTTTGGAGTCAAGTACCCTTTTGGATGCATTCACACCTTTAAGAGAAGATTTACTATAAAGGCAGCTTTAATATAGGAGGTTACTAAATTGGAAATCACTATTACAAAATACGGTGCTGTAGGTGACGGTTCGACCATTAATACAACACACATTGCAAAAGCCATTAAGGATTGTGCCGAAAGTGGAGGAGGAACTGTATATATTCCTTCAGGGACATTCTTAACTGGGCCAATTGAACTAAAAAGTAACATCACCTTATTTTTGGAAGCTGGCGCCACTCTTTTATTTACAGATGAATTTGATGCCTATCCCCCTGTATCTACAAGGTGGTCGGGTTATGAGTGTTACGGATTTTCCCCCCTTATTTTTGGGGATAGCTTAACAAATGTATCTATTAAAGGAAAAGGGATAATTGATGGTCAAGGAAAAGCGTGGTGGAAAATTAACCATAAGTTAAAACAAGGACAGCCTTATTCAACGGTGGTAACTGAGCAAATTAGAGAAAGGAATCAAGGACTTTTAGATCCAAAATCAACGAATTTAGTAGAATGGGATTCTCAATTTTTGCGACCTCCACTTTTACAATTGAAAAATTGTGAACGCGTGACTCTTGAAGGTGTAACTTTACAGAACTCCCCATTCTGGAATACGCATCTAGTCTACTGTAACAATGTAACGGTACATGATGTGGCCTTTAAGAATCCTTCTGATACACCAAATGGGGATGGTTTTGATGTGGACTCCTGCTCAAACGTTAGAATATCCAATTGTCATTTCGATGTCGGGGACGATTGCCTTTGTTTAAAGTCCGGTATTAATGAAGACGGCAGAAGAGTCGGAAGACCTACTGAAAACGTAACTGTTACAAACTGCACGATGCTTCACGGTCATGGTGGAGTAGTGATGGGTAGTGAAAATTCTGGCGGAATTCGCAATGTAACGGTAAGCAACTGCGTATTTATCGGAACTGACAGAGGAATACGTATTAAGACGAATAGAGCCCGTGGTGCTTATATTGAAAATATCCTTGTAAATAATGTGTTTATGGAAGATGTTTTTTGCCCGTTTGCCATCAACTCTTTTTATCGATATGGAGTCGATGAAAATGATGAAACAATGACACTTAATGAAGCCATTCCCGTAACAGAAAAAACTCCAGTAGTGAGACATATTAAACTAAGCAATATTACTGCAAAAAATTGCCGTGCAGCAGCTGGATTTTTTTATGGATTACCAGAAATGCCAGTGGAGGGCATTCTCATGCACAACATACATGTGGAAATGACAATGGATCCACAAGAAAAAGGCGGAGAACCAGATATGGTGAAGGAAATAATCACAATGGCTGGAGAAGGTATTTATGCAAAATACATCAATGGATTGGAAATGGACCGTGTAAGAGTGGAAACACGTCAAGGACCAGCTTTGGCACTCGATGAGGTAAAGGAAGCAGAGATAGTGAATCTTACCATGAAAAATGTTCATTCCAACACACCAGTAGTTACAGTGAAGCACAGTGATGATGTTTTCCTTTCTGGTCGTCAGGTTTTCCAGCTAGAAAAAGAATATTTCAGCAAAGAAAACAGTTCAGTCATTCATATAGGAGGATATAAATCAGGTGTGGAATCCAGATAAGTTTTTAGACAACCTATATGGTGAAAAACTAACTTCTCACACAAAGACCTATAACCCAAAGTGGAAAGAGAAGCTTTTGGAAGAATTTAAAGAGCTACTTGGGAATTTCTCAATCCATCCACAAGTGGAAAAGCCAAGAATTTTAGAGGTTAGGGAGGAAGAGGGCTACACAAGGATACGTATGACTATGGAGACTTATCCTGACCTTTGGATGCCATTTTATTTATTAATCCCAATAATAGATAGAAACAAACCATTTCCAGTTGTACTGGCCTTGCATGGACACGGATATGGAAGTAAAGAAATTGTAGGCTTGAATCCTGATGGCAGTGAAACGGAGGAGGATGGCATTCATAAAAACTTTGCTGTTGCCTTGGTTAAGCGGGGGGTTATCGTTGCGGCGCCTGAATTGATAGGATTCGGGGATAGAAGGACAAGTAAGGTGACTGCGGACGAACCTCCTATTGCGAATTCCTGCTTCCAGCTAGCAAGCAGTCTACTCTTAATGGGAAAAACACTTCCTGGACTTAGAGTATTTGAATGTAGAAGAATGCTTGATTACTTATCTACTAGAGAGGATATTGATATCACCAAGATCGGGTGTATGGGGTTATCTGGAGGCGGTTTAGTGAGTGCCTTTACTAGCATAGTAGATCAAAGAATCATCGCAACGGTTATAAGTGGTTATACGAATACATTCAAAGGCAGTATTATGGATCGTAATCATTGTCTGGATAATTATGTGCCATCTATTCTAAAACATGCAGAAATGCCTGAATTAATAGGATTAATAGCACCAAGAGCACTTTTTATCGAATCAGGATATAAGGATCAAGTATTTCCAATACAAGAAGCGCAAACTGCTGTACAAACATTGACAGAAATTTATCATGCGTTTAATTCCAAGATGGAAGCTCATTATTTTAATGGTGGTCATGAAATCTGTGGAGAGAAATCATACGACTGGCTGTTAACGCAGCTACAACAGTAAGAAATGGGGGTTCACGAAATGGGAAAAGCGACAATAAATTCAACAATAAAACCAGTTTGGTCTGGTGATTTAGGAAATGGCTTTTATCAAAATCCTATCATTCATGCTGATTATTCAGATCCTGATGTCATCCGTGTTGGAGATGATTTTTTTATGGTGGCTTCAAGCTTCAACATGTCACCATGTCTACCTGTCTTACACTCTAAAGATCTTGTGAATTGGAAGGTTATTAATCATGTTAGCCAAATGTTTCCTTATGAAAGATATGATTGCCCACAGCATGGAGATGGAGTATGGGCACCAAGCATCCGTTATCATAACGGGTATTATTGGGTGTTCTTTGGTGCTCCAGATGAAGGGATTTTTATGAGTAAAACAAAAGATCCTTTCAAAGAGTGGTCCCCTTTTCATTTAGTAAAGGAAGTTAAAGGATGGATTGATCCATGTCCTTTTTGGGATGAAGATGGCAATGCGTATTTAGTAAATGCATTCGCTAAAAGCAGAATAGGCTTTAAAAGCATTCTCCAAATTATCAGAATGACTGAAGACGGAACTTCCCTTATTGGGGAAGGGAAAATAGTATTTGATGGAAACTTGAACCACCCTACCATTGAGGGGCCAAAGCTGTACAAACGCAACGGATATTATTACATTTTCGCTCCAGCAGGGGGAGTGGCAACAGGTTGGCAAACTGTATTACGATCCAACCATATTTTTGGTCCTTATGAAGATAAAGTAGTTTTGGCACAAGGGAATACAGCAATAAATGGACCGCATCAAGGAGGATGGGTGGAACTTTTAAATGGCGACTCCTGGTTTATTCATTTTCAGGATAAAGGAGCATATGGACGTATCACTCATATGCAGCCGATGACCTGGGAAAACGATTGGCCGAAAATGGGAGTGAATCATAATGAAGACGGAATTGGAGAACCGGTGTTAACATACAAAAAACCTAACGTTGATACGAAGGGTGAAATAGTCGTACCCCAGACAAATGATGATTTTAATGATCCTGTATTAGGACTTCAATGGCAATGGAAGGCGAATTGGAAAAAGGACTGGTATTCTCTTGAAGCGCGAAAAGGTTGGCTTCGTTTATATGCAGTTGATGAAGGTACAGAAAAAATCACGGATGTTCCTCAAATTATTACTCAAAAGTTCCCAGCAGAAGAGTTTGCCGTAATTATTAAGTATTCGTTCTCTGAGAGTAAAGATGGCGATGAATTTTATTATGTCATCTGTGGAGAAAAAAGTGCAGGCTTGATATTGAAAAAACAAGCTTCCACAATCAGTTTATCTTATGTGGTGGATGAAAAAACAATATCCACTATAGCGATGAAGCATTCTGAGGGGTTCTTTAAAATAGAGGTAACGGATGGTGAGGAATGTTCTTTTGCGTATTCAGATGACAATGAGAACTATCATACCTTTCATGATACGTTCAAGGCAACACCTGGAAGATGGATAGGTGCTCAAATAGGAATGTATTGTAAAGGGAATGGCGAAGGTTATACAGATGTTGATTGGATAACATTTACGAATACTTCTCTATATGGAAAGGAGAAGAATCATGAAAACAGCAACTTATAAAAACCCGATTCTTCCTGGCTTTTATCCTGATCCATCCATCTGTAGGGTTGGAGAGGATTATTATTTAGTAGCTTCAACCTTTGAGTATTTTCCTGGGGTCCCTATATTTCATAGTAAGGATTTGGTCAATTGGCAGCAAATAGGACACGTATTAGATAGACCCTCACAATTAAATTTAGACGAAACCCCCGGATCGAAAGGGATTTATGCACCAACGATTCGTTACCATAACGGTGTATATTATATGATTACAACCTTTGTTGTAAGTAAAACAGGGGCAAGGAAAAACTTTTTTGTGACAGCTACAGATCCTGCAGGACCATGGTCAGATCCATTTTGGCTGGATAATGCTCCAGGAATTGATCCGTCCTTATTCTTCGACGATGACGGTAGAGTCTATTATACAGGTAATCGCGCACCAGCATCTGGCCAGCAATACCAGAAGCACATGGAAATTTGGCTGCAAGAATTAGATCTGAAAACAAAAGCGTTGGTTGGTCCTTCCTACAGCCTTTGGGATGGGGCGTTAAAGAATGCTCACGCACAAGAAGCACCACATCTTTATAAGGTTGGTGAGTACTATTATTTAATCATTGCGGAAGGTGGGACAGGCTTCACACATGCTGTAACCATCGCCAGAAGCAAAAACCTCACCGGACCTTACGAAGGCTGTAAAAGAAATCCTATTCTGTCTCATCGCCATTTAGGACGAAATCATGAGATAACATGTATCGGACATGCTGATATAGTGGAAACGCATAAGGGAGATTGGTGGATGGTTTGTCTTGGGACAAGGCCATATGGCGGAGATTATAAAAACCTTGGGAGAGAATCTTTCCTCGTGCCATTTGAATGGGAAGATGGCTGGCCTTTAGTGAATCCAGGTAAAGGTATAGTGGAAATGGAGATGCCTTTTCCCAATCTAGAAGAGAAAAAGGTTCCACCATTACTTGAGAAGGATCATTTTGACGATGCATCACTTGGCCAGCAATGGAATTTCATCCGTACACCACGTGGTGATTTTTGGTCCTTAACGGAAAGGGAAAGTCATCTCCGCCTTAAGCTCAAGCAAGAAAGTCTAACGGAGGAATTAAATCCAAGCTTTATTGGAAGAAGACAGCAACATCAAAACTTTGCTGTCACGTCTGCAATGGAGTTTGCCCCACTTTCTGAATCTGAATCAGCAGGAATTGTATTACTTCAGAGCACGGATTATCATTTCAGGTTTGTAAAGACTAGAATAAACGAAACGGAAGTAATACAACTAATTGAAAGAAAAGCCGGAGAAGATAGAGTGCTGGCAGGGCAAATAGTCCAATCAAAAACATTGTATGTAAAAGTGGAGGCAGTTGGACAGGATTATTCTTTTTATTATGGTGACAGTGAAGAAGAATGGAAAGAGCTTTTCAAAGATGCAGATGGCCGAATACTAAGCACCGATGTGGCAGGTGGTTTTGTTGGGGCATATATCGGAATGTACGCTACCAGTAATGGTGCGGATTCTACTAATCACGCAGATTTTGATTGGTTTGAATATAAGGAGATTTAAAGAAAAGAGCTCATAAAGAATAACCCAAAAAGAAACTTTTCACTGCTTTTTGGGTGGGGGCTTAATCTACTTAGAAAACTATAAAAACGTTGCTTTGGGTGCTAGCTGTTGAAACTAGACAAAGTTAGTTTGTACGTGACTGAACGGGCGCCTTTCGCTTTTCGGGTTGTCTAGCTCCAGCGCCTAGCCCCTCGAGGTCATAAGCCAATGCGTCAAGAAGGTAAAGATCAACCTTCTCGCCACCTTGTCTTATGCTTGTCGGGGCTGAACAAGGCGCTTCCGCTTTTCGGGTTGTCTAGCTCCAGCGCCTAGCCCCTCGAGGTCATAAGCCAATGCGTCAAGAAGGTAAAGATCAACCTTCTTGCCACCTTGTCTTATGCTTGTCGGGGCTGAACAAGGCGCTTCCGCTTTTCTAGTTACTGGGCTCTTTTTAAGTCTCGGTATTTTCCTGGCGTTGTGCCTTCGATTTTCTTAAAGGAGCGAATAAAGTTTTGTGAGTTTGTATATTTCAGTTTCTCCGAGATTTCCCGTACAGACATATCTGTTTCTTCCAGCCATTGTTTGGCGGTCGTTAAACGATATAGGGAGAGGTACTCACTGAAGGACATGTTCGTTTCTTTCCGGAAAATGCTACTTAAATAATTTGGATTATAGTGCAGTCTAGTAGCAATGGATTCTAATGTAATATCAGAATCAAACTCCTGTTGGACTATATGGATGATTTTATCTGACAAATTCTTATATTGAGAGTTTGTCCTTTCTTCCACATTGTTAATAAGTGGATATATAATAATATCCTTAAACCAATTTTCAATTTCCTTCAAGGTCTTTAGTTCGTACAATTGATCGAACATAGACATTTTGTATTCCAGTTCCAACACATCGATTCCTAATGTCTGCATTAGTTCCAATAAATTATTTAAGAAGCGGACAATAGAGATTCTGTATTGTGTATGGTTAAGGTTTTTTTCCAAAATGACACGTAACAACTTATTAAGTTCTTCGTCCACTTTCTCTTTATCGCAAACTTTAATGGCATCGAATACGGCATTTTCAATTTGTTTAGGGAAGTATGTGTGAAAAGCAGTTCCTCTTTCCAGATTTTCGAAAAAGATAATGGATTCCTGATCAAATTTTATCCGGTATTTTAATGCCTCTACCCCTTCTTTATAAGCTGCACCAGTATTAATCAATTTCTCATATGGGAGACTGATGCCAATGCTGATAGGTAAATTTAATTCCTCTTTTACTTTAGTTTGAATTTCCTGAGCTATATTGTTCAAGTAAAGCGTATACTCTTCATCCGTTTGATGGTTACTTTGAATGATGGTTACTTGAGTATGGTTTTTAACAATGGGAGTCAAGCGGACTTCGGATGGAATGAAATCTTCTACCATTGTATTAATTGCAAACAGCAATAGGTCTTCTTCCTTGACGTTAAACATCGATTCTTCCAAAGAGTCGATTTGTACGGTTAAAACACATAATCGTTTCCACTCTTGGTTATAGCCATATGAAAGCATCTTAGATTGAATTTCATGCTCACTTACTTTTCCTTGCAACAGCTTGACTGTGAAGAATTGTTTCAGCTGAGTGACTTGACCTTGTAACTTGCTCTCAAGTTGCACGTTTTGATCTAGCATATAGTGAATACGATCTTCGATTAGCTCAAATTCACTTTTATGCTCGCTGCCGGTTTTTGATGTCATACCTTTAGAAACCATTTCCTGCAAACGGTGGATTGGTTTATAGATTCTCCTTGAACCTATGAGAGAGAAAATTAAGGAGAAAAATAGGAAAACAGAACAGATGATTAAAGTAAACCAACCGATAGAACTTGATTGCTGGTTAAGATTGCTGACACTTATTAAAGAAACGTAAGTCCAATTATTATAGTTGGATTTTCGATACGTAATTTTGTAAACGGTTCCATTAATATCGACATTAAATTGTCCTGTTTTTTCTTCAGTTGATTTTAATTGATTTAAGTAATCTAGTTCGGAAAAATCATCAGAAATCTGAGAGAAATTACTATGACCTACTACTTGGAATTTATCATCTAGAATAATGGTCGTTTCTGTTTCTGGCTGGACTGCAATAATATCATTAAATGAACATGCTGGTATTTTAGCAATGGCCATGCCAGTTTTATTGGAGCTCGTAAATGGCATGTGTTTCACAAGGTTCAAATGGTATGTGCAAGTATTGCTTCTGCTATTAGTAAAAAGCGTTTCCTCATTTTTTTCCAATACCCAAGCAGCACCTTGAGGTTCTTCTACGTACCTGTGATAGATTTCGGTATTTTCCTCATCTGTCAGGCGCTGAAGGCCTTGGTTATTTATAGCCCATCTTTCTTGCAAACTGACGAGAATGATGTCTTCCACTCCAGTCTCCTTTGTTTGAAGACTGCTCAATTCTTTTTTTGCCTGATTATAGAGTTGAAATTGGTAGGGAGTGAGAGGTTCCCTAAGAATCTGGTTTAGATGATTTGTCGAAACAAAGTAGGTTAAAGAATGATCGACGGTTTTTAGAACCTGTTCTATGTTTGTTTGAATTTGATAGATACTTTGTAATTTTTCTTCTGCAACGTTATTCTGAATTACTTCAGAAGATTTTAAGTAAGAAAACAACCCCACAATAATGACTGGAATGGTAGCCAATAAAAGAGTAAAGGTTATTATTTTATAGTAGTAATTTTTCGGCTTTTTAGTCATGACACCCCTCCGTCAATATTCTGAAAATTTCTAGTTTGTAAACTAATTATAATCTATTTCCCAAACAAATCTACATAATCATTTTCTAATATTGTGGTCATTATGTCATATCATTTTATGATTATTGCGTTATCTAGCTATTTTGGAAGATTATCATTTTATGATTGTAGCGGTAATAGAGGAGAAAAAGTAACATTGTAATTAGAAAAGGCAGAAATTTTAAAAAATAATAGTTGTTATTTTCTGCTAAAAATTTTTTATAAAAATGATATCGCTTACAAAGTGAGGAGAAGGAGAATCTAAAATGGCTGAGACACTGAAGATAAAAGCCCCTTTATATTATGCAGAGAAAATAAGTGAAACATTAATGAACACGTATACAACTGCTGAGCTTCCCCCAGCAAATCGATGGCATTACCATCAAGGTGTATTTCTTTGTGGGATGGAACGAGTATGGGAATACACTTCAAATGAAAAATACTACGACTATGTAAAATCCTATGTAGATCATTTAGTAGATGAAAATGGAAACTTTTATTTTGCAAGAGACGAGCTAGATGCCATACAGGCAGGTTTGCTACTTTTTACTATCTATAAACGTACTGGTGAAAGAAAATATCAACTTGCTGCAAAAAAGCTACGCAACCTATATACAACATTAAATGTAACAAATGAAGGTGGTTTTTGGCATAAAGACAAATATCCATATCAAATGTGGCTTGATGGATTATATATGGGTGGACCGTATGCTTTGACATATGCAAGGGATTTCAATGAGCCTGGGTTAGTTGACATGGTTATCCATCAGGAACAACTTATGAGAAAACATACAAAAGATGAAAAAACAGGCTTGTATTATCACGGTTGGGATGAAAAAGGGGTACAGCCATGGGTGAATGACGGAAACCATTGTGCACCGGAGTTTTGGGGAAGAGCACTTGGATGGTACGGTTTAGCTGTTATTGACATGATTGACTTGCTTCCGGAAAATCACCCAAAGCGTGATGAGTGGATTCATGTGGTGAAACAGTATGTAGAATCTATTACGAAGTATCAGGACAAGGAAAGTGGATTATGGTATCAAGTAATAGATAAGGGTCACCTTGAGGATAACTGGCTTGAAACTTCTTGCACAAGTTTGTTTGTATATACGATTGCGAAAGCAGTGACTAAAGGGTATGTAGGCAAAGAGTATGCGGAGTTTGCAAAAAATGGGTTCCAAGGAATGATTCAGCACAAAGTGGAGGAATCTGATTCAGGTGAATTGGTACTAAAGGACATTTGTATTGGTACTTCCATCGGAACGTATGACTATTACGTAAACAGAGAGTGCAGTCAAAATGATCTACACGGTGCAGGCTCGTTCATCTTCGCATGCTTGGAGATGGAGAAACTATTGAGTAACGAATAGTATATAGCCAGGGGGAGGGAAAATCATGAAAAAAAGCAAGATACAATCAACAATCAGCATAATCCTTTTGCTATTCTTAGTCCTTGTTTTGACAGCCTGTCAAAACAAGGACAGTGAAAGTGTTGAGGTCTTTGTTTACACCAACCTCCCTCAGGATTCAATCATAAAGGGTGAAAATCCATTTATAGATAACATACCTGAAGGAACAAAGGTATCTGTAAAACTTTTCCCAGGCATGTTGGAAAGAGTCATGATAGACATTGTCGCTCACTCAGGAGATATCTTAATTGTAGAAAAAGAGATGCTGTCTGCGATACTCGATCCTGTCGGTTTACACCCACTTGATGACATGGTGGAAGATATTGATAGTGCGTTAAAAGCGGAAGATGACAATAAAGTTGTGCGAGTGTATGCAGTTCCGGTATCAACAAGTTTGTTGGATAAAATACCTGATTCTGCGGAACTAGTAGCTGTACTTCCTATATATAGCAAAAAAAGTGAAGAAGCGCTAAGTTTATTGAAATCATTAGTGGGAAAAGATGGGGTAGTCCAATGAAAAAAGTAGCGATTTGCGGATTAAGTAATCGAGCGTTAAATATGTTTATTGAACCAATAGTACATCTGTTTTCTGGAAAATACACCATTGTTGGTTTACTCGATGTAGATCCTTTGAGAGATGAAATTTGTAAAAGGAAGTTTCCAATCCTTCAGGATGTCCCGTTCTTCCATCAAGATCAGTTTAAGCAAATGATTTCTGAGACTGGTGCAGAAACAATTATAGTTGCAGGCAGAGATGACACTCATTTTTCTTACATTATTGAAGGGCTTCGCTCTAATCTTGATGTAATAACGGAAAAACCAATGGTGACAAATGTTGAAGACGCTTTAAAAGTGTTGGAGGAAGAATCCAAAAGTGAAGGAACTGTTTATGTCACCTTTAATTATCGCTACAGTCCGATTCATCGAAAAATTAAAGAAATGATTATGGAGGGCAAACTTGGTAGAATCACATCTATTGAATTAAATTGGATGCTGGATACGTATCATGGTGCAAGTTATTTCAAACGCTGGAATCGAAGTCGTCAGTATTCAGGTGGGTTGTCCATTCACAAATCCAGTCATCACTTTGATTTGGTGAATTGGTGGATTGATCAAAACCCAGTTGAAGTTTTTTCCTTTGGTAATCTACATTATTATGGTTCAAATGGAGAACTGAATCCATCAAAAGTAGATGGTAGACATTGTGAAACCTGTAGCGAACAAGGAGATTGTCACTACTATATGAGGTGGAACACTAGGAGTAATCAAGCCGAAGTGAAGGATGACCATCTTTCAAATAAAGATAGTATCCAAAACAGCTACAGCGACTATCGTCCAGATGCCTGTATTTTTGATTCGGAAATAGATATTGAAGATACCTATGTGGCAACTGTCAAATACGATAAAGGAAGTTTACTTAGTTATTCAGTAAATTTTTCTTCTCCATATGAAGGGTACAAATTAGCTATTAACGGTACAAAAGGAAGGTTGGAGACAACGGAGTTCCATGAACCTAGCAGAATTCCATTTCCTATTCCAGAACAACAAACAATTGATTATTTTCCATTGTTCGGATCAAAAGAAACAATCTATGTTGTCCACACAGAAGGTGGTCATGGAGGTGGAGACCCATTACTGCTTGAAGATTTATTTCTTGGTCCCAATCCAGCAAGGCAATATGACATTTTGGCTGGCGCAAGAGCAGGCTATTACTCTATAGCTGTTGGTGAAGGAGTCTGGCGCTCGAGCATGGAAAATCGTCCAATCTACATAAAAGAGATAAAGAATAAAAGGAGCTGAGTGGAATGGAAATGGGTGGACTATGGGGAGGCTTTTACAACATTAGCCAAGTAATAATGAGACTTGCCTATCTTAATATACTCTGGATTCTTTTCACTTTGCTTGGTGGAATACTGTTTGGAATAATGCCTGCTACTACCGCTCTATTTGCAGTGATTAGAAAATACAGGCAAGGGTTTAGTGACCTTCCAGTGTTTAAAACTTTTTGGGGTTATTATAAAAAGGAATTTTTAAAAAGCAATGTGCTCGGTATGCTTCTTTTTATACTAGGTTATCTCCTCTACCTAAATTTAACCCTACTTCAAGGTGAAGCCTGGCTATCTATCGGTTTACGTTATGTAATGCTCTTCTTCTGTGTCCTATTTTTTATCGTAATATTAATGATTTTTCAAGTGTATGTTCAATATAATTTAAAGCTTTTCCAATATGTAAAAACAGCTTTACTAATTGGATTATCTTATCCACATTTTATACTATTGATGGTAGCTGGAATTTTTCTATTACAATATCTATTCTTCTTTATCCCAGGTATTATTCCATTCTTTGGTGCTAGTTTACTTGCATACATGATGAGTGGAGTAACAGAGATAATCTACTTAAAAATGAATGCAAAAGAAAAGAAGAAAGAAACCGTTCCAGTATAAAAAGGAGGATTTCTTATGAGTGGTTTACAGAACTTGTTTTCATTAAAAGGAAAAACAGCATTGGTAACTGGTGCACGCACAGGAATTGGCCAAGCGATAGCTTTAGGTCTTGCCACGGCAGGTGCGAAAGTATTGTTGGTTGGCCACCAAGACAATATGCAGGAAACAGAAAGTAAGATTGAGGAGCTAGGTGGAGAGTACAGGACATATTTAATAGATCTATCAAAGGTAAACGAGATCAAATCTAATTGTCAAAAAATATTAGCAGAAAACGAGATAGACATTTTAGTAAATAATGCAGGAATTATTAGAAGAGAACCTGCGGCAACACATAGCCTAGAAGATTGGCAGGCAGTGGTAGATACAAATCTACATTCAGTATTTCTATTATGCCAAGAATTTGGCAAGCCAATGTTAGAAAGAAAAAGAGGAAAGATCATCAATATCGCTTCCTTGTTATCCTTCCAAGGTGGGATTACGGTACCAGGATATACTTCCAGTAAGCATGCTGTTGCTGGATTGACAAAGGCATTAGCAAATGAATGGGCAAATGCCGGAGTACAGGTAAATGCAATTGCGCCAGGGTATATCGCAACCAATAATACAGAGGCACTTAGAAATAATGAAGAAAGAAATACTTCTATTCTACAAAGAATTCCTGCAGGTCGATGGGGAAGTCCAGAAGACCTTGTTGGAGCGGCCATTTTCCTAGCATCTGACGCATCAGATTATGTAAACGGCCACATTCTAACAGTCGATGGAGGATGGATGGCAAGGTAGAAAAATAACTAGTAAACAATTTTAAAATAGAGGAGAGATACTAATGGAAGTACGTTATGCAGCAAGCCCACAAGATGCAAAAACTTATACAACAGAACGTTTAAGAAGCGAGTATTTGATAGAGTCTTTATTTATCCCGGGTGAAATCAATATGGTGTATTCTCACTATGATCGTGTCGTAACAGGAGGAGCAATTCCTACCGAAGGGTCTAGTCTAAAATTAGAGGGTAGTGAAACGCTTCAAACGGATTACTTTTTGCAAAGAAGAGAAGTTGGAATCATTAATATTGGTGCAAAAGGGAAAGTAACAGTCGATGGAGAGGAATACGAGTTAAATAAGCAAGATTGCTTATATGTTGGTTTAGGAAAAGAGGAAGTGACTTTTCATAGTTTAAATGCATCAAGCCCTGCAAAATTCTATTTTGTTTCCGCCCTTGCTCATAAAGAATATCCAACACGGGTTCTGCCAATTGCAGAAGCGGAGCCTGTAAGACTTGGTTCTGACAGTGAATCTAATAAACGAACCATCTATAAATATATTCATGAAGAAGGGTTGCAAAGTTGCCAGTTAATGATGGGGATGACTCTGCTTGAACCAAACAACATGTGGAATACGATGCCTGCTCATATTCATGACCGCAGAATGGAAGTGTACTTGTATTTTGACATGGATGAGGAATCACGAGTGTTCCACCTTATGGGCGAGCCAAATGAAACTCGCCACCTTGTAGTGAAAAATGAACAAGCGGTGATTTCTCCACCTTGGTCCATCCATTCAGGAATGGGAACGAATAATTACACATTCATTTGGGCGATGGCTGGGGAAAACTATACGTTTAAAGACATGGAATTTGTCAAAATGGAAGATTTGAAATAAAAGTATGCTATTTGGAGATCGAGATCTATTTTCTCGATCTCTACTACTATCGCAACCTACTAGAAAGGTGGAATAAATAATGGACGTGGTGACAATAGGCGAATCCATGGTACTTTTCACGCCGGAATCCTCTCCTTTGATGAAATATGCCCATACGTTCTCCAAGAAATTCGGTGGTGCAGAGTCAAATGTTGCAATTGGGTTGGCAAGACTTGGTCACCAATCAGGCTGGATCAGTAAGGTGGGAAATGATGAATTCGGAAAAGGAATGGTCAGTTTTATTAGAGGAGAAGGTGTTGATGTAAGTCAGGTTACTTACAGTACAACCGCTTCTACAGGTCTTTATTTTAAGGAAGTAAGAAGATCAAATGATGTCAGAGTCGAATACTATCGAAAAGGGTCTGCAGCAAGTACGCTCCAACCTTCCGATCTAGATACCTCATATATTAAAAACGCGAGTTATTTACATCTTACCGGTATTACTCCTGCACTGAGCGAATCATGTTATGAAACGATAAAATCTGCTATTTCTATCGCGAAACAGAATGGTGTAACCGTAGTGTTTGATCCGAACTTAAGGAAAAAACTTTGGTCTGAAAAGAAAGCAAGAGAGGTTCTTTTAGAGATTGCTGCGCAATCAGATATCGTGTTACCGGGAGTAGATGAAGGATTCTTCTTGTTCGGAGTAGATAATCCTGAATCTCTCGGGCAGTTATTTCTCGATAACGGCAGTTCACTCGTCGTTTTAAAGGTTGGAGCCAAAGGAGCGTATTACTTTACAAAAGAAGAATCCATGCTAGTTCCTGGCTTTCCAGTAAAAGATGTGGTTGATCCAGTTGGCGCAGGGGATGGATTTGCAGCTGGAGTATTATCTGGGCTTTTGGATGGTTTAACCCTAGAACAGACTGTGTTAAGAGGAAATGCTGTTGGTGCAATGGCAACAATGGTTTCTGGTGACTTTGAAGGATTACCGGATCGTTTAGAAATTGAAAGATTTACAAAACAATTAGATATGGAAGACGTTCATCGCTAGGAAAAGGAGAGGAACAGATGAGACCATCATTTATAGTCGTTCATAAAGATGATAATGTGCTTGTAACATTAAAGGAATTTCAAGAAGGAGAAAGAATAGAGGTAAATGGCCGTGTCATAAATATAAAGCTCACGATACCAGCTGGACATAAAATCGCCTTAAAGGATATTCAACCAGGTGAAAACATTATTAAATATGGGTATCCAATAGGACATGCAAGTGATTCTATTCATGAGGGGGAGTGGGTTCATACCCATAACACGAAAACAAATCTTTCTGGAACCCTTGAGTATGAATATGCTCCTGCAAAAGCAAAACTTCAACATGCATATAAGGAAGAGAGAATGTTTCAAGGGTATGTCCGGGAGAACGGTGAGATTGGCATCCGAAATGAGGTTTGGATTATTAACACGGTAGGATGCATTAATAAGACAGCTGAACTGCTCGCAAAGATGGGTAATACGCAGTTGCTAGATGAAAGTATTGATGGTTTTTACCACTATGCACATCTATTTGGTTGCTCCCAGCTCGGAGACGACCTTCATAATACTCAAAAGATCCTTAGTAACCTTGTTCATCACCCCAATGCCGCTGCCGTACTTGTACTGGGATTAGGCTGTGAAAACAACCATCTAGCAGCATTTAAAAAGGTACTAGGAGATGTTGATGAAAACAGAGTCAGATTCCTTGGTGTACAGGATGCAGAGGATGAATTAGAAGAGGGTCTTGAATTATTGACGGAACTAGCTGATTATGCGAAAGCTTTTCAAAGACACCCAGTACCCGTATCCAAATTAAAGGTAGGTTTAAAATGCGGGGGATCTGATGGATTCTCTGGTATTACAGGAAATCCACTTGTTGGGGCTTTTTCAGATAAACTTATTTCCCATGGAGGTACTACAGTACTAACGGAAGTACCAGAAATGTTTGGAGCAGAAACCTTACTCATGGAGCGAGCAAAAGATGAAAAAGTTTTCTCGGAAATAGTGAATTTAGTTAATGATTTTAAAGAATATTTTCTTAAGCATGACCAAGTCGTTTACGAAAATCCTTCCCCTGGTAATAAAGCAGGAGGTATTACAACATTAGAAGAAAAATCTCTTGGATGTGTACAAAAAGGCGGATTTGCTACGATTGAAGACGTTCTTCCGTACGGTGGCAGGGTGACTAATCCTGGATTGAATCTCCTTCAGGGTCCAGGAAATGACCTAGTATCTGTAACAGCTTTATCTGCTTCTGGGGCACATATCGTCCTTTTTACAACGGGAAGGGGGACTCCATTTGGTGGACCGGTCCCAACAGTGAAAATATCGACTAACTCCACTTTGTATCAGAAAAAGAAAAATTGGATTGACTTTAATGCTGGTGAATTAATAGACGGTAAGGGTATGGAAGAGGTAACAGAAGAATTATTTGAATATGTGATTCAGTTAGCTTCAGGAGAAGTGAGAACTCATAACGAAAAGAATGGATTTAAAGAAATTTCTATCTTTAAAGATGGCGTTATTTTATAATACGGAGGTTTTATGACGGGAGCATTCCCCTCGGTGGCTAGCATTTGGAGATATAGGGGATGTATTATGGATTTAAGCAGGTTGGATGGATATCAAGGCATTATCTGGAGATATTGGGCTGTTTTCGGGGATTTTAGCAAGTTATTCGGAGATATCGGGGCAGTATTTGGAGATTTAGACACGTTACCTGAAGATTTCACTTCGTCATTTGCAATCTGTTAGCGATCCAATAAAAATTGTGACCTTTAAAAGTTCTCAGCTAGTTATTTGGATATTTTCACATGGTATTTAGATAGTTTCGTACGTTATTTAGATATTTTCCCACGTTATTTAGATATTTCCAAAGCTTAATTAGATATTTTCACAAAGAGCAGGATAGAAAGAAGGGATTAGTTTGCGACAGTTAGATAAGAAGCTTTTACGAGATGATGTTAATCAAGAAGTCGTCTATGAAACGCAAGATAATCTTCCCGAAAAAATCATCCAGTTCGGTGAAGGGAATTTTTTAAGAGGGTTTGTCGATTGGATGATTCAAGAAATGAACAAGCAAGGCCTTTTTAACGGAAAAGTAGTAGCTATTCAACCTACTCCACACGGCAAAGTGGTACCTAAGCTAAATGCGCAAGATAGCTTATACACATTAACCTTAAGAGGGGTTCTTAATGGTCAAGTAGTAGATAACAGTGAGATTATTTCGTCCATTTCTAGAGGCATTAACCCTTATTCCGATTGGATGGAAGTCTTGAAGGTTGCGGAGTCAACTGATATTGAATTTGTATTTTCCAATACAACAGAAGCTGGGCTTACCTATTTAAAAGAGGACTATACTGGATTGAGTGCACCGCTTTCTTTTCCAGGTAAGCTAGCTGGGTTTCTATATCATCGCTATAAATCTTTAGGGGAGATGGAGGCACCAGGTTTAACCATTATCCCATGTGAGCTGGTAGAGAATAATGGTGATGTTTTAAAAGATCTCGTATTAAAATATGCAAATGATTGGACATACCCTAATTCGTTTATTAATTGGGTAGAGGAAAAGAACCGATTTTGCAATACGCTAGTGGATCGCATTGTAACAGGTTATCCAAGAGGGAATGAAAAAGAGTTTCAACAGATGCTGGGCTATGAGGATGTTCTCATGACAGTTGGAGAGCCTTATCATCTTTTTGCAATTGAAGCTGATAAAACGGTTGCGGCAAAACTTCCATTTACAGCTGCAGGATTGAATGTGAAATGGGGAGACGTGAAACCGCTAAGGGATATGAAAGTGAGACTACTAAACGGTCCACACACAATGATGTTTGCAGCAAGCTATTTATCAGGCGTAGACACTGTATTAGATGCCATGGAAGACCCTGATCTTCGGAAGTTTGTGGAAAAGGGACTTTATGAGGAATTGCTACCGTATGTTTCCATGGATTCAGAGGAAAAAAGTAGCTTTGCTGATTCAGTAATAGAACGCTTTTTAAACCCATACACGAAACACTATTTACCCGATATTGGTATGAATGCAGTGTATAAATTCAAATCAAGGCTGGTACCTTCTTTAAAAGAATATGCAGTACATCAAAACAAACTGCCAGAAGCAATTACGTTTTCCCTTGCAGCCTTGATGGTTTATTATAAATCAACCACAAAAGAAGGGGATTTCCTCGTTGGAAAAAGAAATGATTCTATCTATACCATTCGAGATAACCAAGAAACTATCTCCCTGTTTGAAAATGTTTGGGAAGCATTCAAACAAAATGAGATGACTATACAAGAGCTTGTAACCACTGTTCTAACAGCCGAAGAGCTGTGGGGGATGAATCTAGCAGAAATACCAGACTTAAATGAAACAATATCACTTCACGTCGAAGAGATATTGACATTAGGAATGGAAGAGAGCGTTAGAAAATTGGTCAACGTTAAACAGAAAAGCAAGTAAGTGCCGTGAAAGGAGGAGACCCATGAGTCTTTTAAAAGAAATAAAAGAAGTGGGAGTCGTTGCTGTCATCAGAGGGGCAACAGAAGATAATATCTTGAAAATTGCCAGTTCTTTAAGTGCAGGCGGTGTAAAAGCGTTAGAAATTACGGTCGAGACACCTAAAGTTCTAACCTTAATGGAGAAGGTTGCTTCAGAAATGGGAGATGAAGTAATCGTCGGAGCTGGAACCGTATTGGACCCAGAAACAGCAAGGGCTGCAATAATGGCAGGTTCCAAATTTATTTTTTCTCCTACTGTAAACACAGAAACCATCAAAATGACTAAGAGATATGGAGCGGTCAGCATCCCAGGAGCCATGACACCAACGGAAATTCTCACGGCCTATGAACATGGAGCAGATATGATAAAAGTATTTCCTGCAAACGTAGTAGGAGCAGGATACTTCAAGGATGTACGGGGACCGTTACCTCATATTCCTTTAATGGCCACTGGTGGTATCAGTATCGATAACGTTGCAGAGTATATTTCTGCAGGTGCAGTGGCAGTTGGAGCTGGAAGTACCCTTATCAATACGAAAGTAGAATTTACGGAAGAACATTGCAGACATGTTACGGAGACAGCTGCAAGATTTGTAAGTAGAGTAAAGCAAGCAAGAGGTGGATTGCTTGAAAAGATTTAGTATTTTTTTGGCAGGGGACTCCACCATGTGTGACTACCCTGCTACGGTAGAGCCAAGGGCAGGCTGGGGCCAATTCATACAAGATTTCTTGCCATTAGGTGTAGAGGTTTGTAATGCAGCATCATCTGGTAGAAGTTCAAAAAGCTTTATTGAGGAAGGACGTTTGGAACAAATCACATCCAAATTGAAGCCTGGAGATTTTCTTTTTATTCAATTTGGTCATAATGATCAAAAAGAGGATGAAGAAAGGAAGACGCTGCCCTTCACTACCTTTAAAAGCTACTTGAAGAAGTACATTCAAGCTGCCAGAGCAGCTAATGCAACACCTGTTTTACTTACGCCAGTGCAGAGAAGAAGTTTTAATGAGAATGGAGTTTTCCAAGATACACATGGCGACTATTCACTGGCTATATTAGAGCTTGCTAAAGAAGAGGAAGTCCAGCTAATTGACTTAGGAAACCTCTCGAAAAAGCTATTCGTACAGTTAGGTCCAGATGAATCAAAAAAATTGTTTTTACACCTTTCACCTGATGAGTTTCAAAATTACCCACAAGGAGTAATAGATGATACACACTTCTCCGAAACTGGTGCCAGAAAAATTGCTGACCTTGTGATGAGAGAGTTCGCGAATTTTTAATATGTAATCCCTTCACACTTAATGGATTAAAGACAAACGGTGGAGAGCTGAACTGTTTGTCTTTTTTCTTTTCATACACAAAGCAAAAAGCTTCGAGAAACCAGCAGCCTTTTCTATAAATACGGTAGTTATGATAAAATAGGTTATATCTGTGTTTACGACAAGGAGGTATACAACAATGGATAAACAATTTATCGTCTACTCTGCAAAAGGTTGCAGAGATTGTGAGTTGGTGAAGGAATATTTAAAAGATAATGGAGTATCTTTTGAAGTTAGGGATTTAATGGCAAGTCGAGAATATCAAGAAGAAGTAGAAAAGTTTGGCTTTATGGGTATCCCAGTAACCGCTGTTGGGGACCAGGCAGTAAAAGGATTTAACCCTGGTGAACTGAATCGGCTTATTGGTCTTGTAAAATAACCCTTATCGCATGAAGAGGATGAAAGAAGTGTCGAATTCATATATTTATACATTTGGATACAGTAAAGATGAGTGTTCCCTCAGTCATTTAGAGATGCGCTCTTTTTTTGGTAAAGAGACAGATGATAACATTTTAAAAAGTACAATATCTATTGATCCTAGTCGCAGCCCCTTTATCAGGGAGCGGATAGAGGTAGTTTATGAAGGAGAAACCCTTCAGGAAATTATAAGTCAGGTAGCTCAAATTAACATGCTTGGAAGATCATTCAAAGTGATTTTTTCTAAAATAAACGACAGGGATGAATCCACAGCGATAGCATACAAGGAACGGAGAGAGATTGAACGGGTAATAGGGTGGGAAATTGAAGGAAAGGCAGATGTTCATCAACCAGATCATACGTTTGGAATGGCGACTTTGAACGGACGCTGGTATTTCGGACATTATCAAAAAAATGAAGCTATTTGGCAAAAACATGTGAAAAAACCTAGAGAATATTCCACAGCACTCAGTTCAAAAATCGCTAGAACCATCGTAAATATTGGAATTCCTCATGATACTAAAGGTGTTCGTGCCATCGACCCATGCTGCGGTATTGGTACAGTATTGGTTGAGGCACATTCTATGGGTATCAATATAGAAGGAAGGGACATAAACCCATTGGTTGCTGTTGGAGCAAGAGAAAACATGGAGTATTTTGGTTTCCAAGGCAGGGTAACCCTTGGAGCAATTGCAGATGTAACAGAAAAATACGATGTAGCAATTATTGACCTTCCATACAATCTATATACACATATTACGAGAGATGAGCAGGATGACATAATCAAGCAAACCCGCAGGATTTCCCAAAAAGCAATCATCATCACCATTGAAGATATGGATGACTTGGTAAAAGGGGCAGGCTTTCAGATTGTGGATCGTGGAGTCACGCTAAAAGGTAACTTTAAGCGAGAAATCCTTGTTTGTCAGTAGATCAAAATCCGATTCTATCCCATTCAAACAATGAACCAGGATCGCTTTTCCTGACACGGGCATACTCATCATGACCGATGATATGCTCTCGGTCATGTTTGATTCCCGGATTCCTTCTAAGAATATCCTCTAATAAAATGTTCAACGCTTCATATTGGGCATCGGTATATCCGATATCAACTGGCTGAATAAGGTCATATATGTCATCGGGAATGTTTAGGCCCATTTCCTCTTTTGTTCCAATTGCCAATAATTCTATTCCAATGGAATGATCATTAAGTCCGTAAACATAATCCTGAAAATTTAGTAGGTACCCTTTTCCGGCATGATAGGCTGCACGTTCTTCTGGCACGAGATAGTAAATTTCCCCATCTCTATCAATCATGTAATGTGCGGAAACTTCATACTCCTCAAAAAGCGCATATACTTCTTCCAACTTATAAGGATCTTCAGGCGAGTGAAGGGCGTTATTAGTGAAATGAAGCATAATATGTGTAATCGATCCTCCCCGAACCCGGGAGTTTTTTTTCGGTAAGAACCATGCTGTCATTTCAATTTGAGAGCCTTCAAGATGCTCGACTGCATTGTTATCTTCTACAATTGGCAATGTTTCTTTTTCTACTTCGGTAACTTCAACCGCTTTAAATGAACAGCCAGAAAGTAATAGAATGGCAATTATGATGGGCTTAAAATATGTATACATGCTGTCTCCTCATTTTCGATTTCTTCATCCTTCATAATTCTTTTTTCAAACAGCATTTTCCTTTAAAAAAGAATAAAAATTGATAGTTTTCAAATATAGAGATCCGGGAATCTAGAAATAAAAATATAAATTGATAGGAGCGTGATTTTTTTGCCGTACAATTCTTTGAAAGATTTACCTGATGGAGTAAAGGACAACCTTCCTAAGCATGCTCAAGAAATCTATAAAGAAGCGTTTAACTCAGCATCCAAACAATATGATAAAGAAGAAACAGCTCATAAAGTTGCATGGAGCGCAGTTAAAGAAAAGTACAAGAAAAATGAAAATGATAATTGGGTAGAAAAGTAGAACTGGAGAAATCCAGTTCTTCAGACTGTTGACAAACCCAAATTATTTTTAAATTTGCATTTGACTGTTGATTTTCGTTTCAGACGCTTCGCTTTCCGCGGGCGGTCCGGGAACCTCCTCGGGCTGCGCCCTGTGGGGTTTCCCATGTCCCTTCCTCCCGCAGGACAAGGAAGGCTTCGGCAGCCATTCATCGCACGAAGAAAATGTATCAACATTTTCGAGGTGTCTGCGCGTCTTCCACTACGATCAACAAGAGAATTGCATGGATTTAAATAAAAATGTACCTTTGTCTATACACTGTAGAACTGGAGAAATCCAGTTCTTTTTTAATAGATTTATTGATTGATTTATATGGACAACTGTAATAGGGATTACTGAACCACCAAGTAGAAACCAACATGGATACCTTTGTAGCTCTTACATGAAAATAAGAAGAAAAATCAATTTAGTTATAATTGGTTGAAAATTCAAAATAGTAAAAATGTCACAGTTAGATTTGATTAAATACTACCTTATCAGGACTTATGTGGTATAGACATCTATACGTTTAAACTCATAAACTAGACTTATAGTTTGAAAGCCTTTTCATAGAAAAGCGGAAGCGCCTCGTTCAGCCCCGACAAGCATAAGACGAGGCGTCGAGAAGGTTGCCCTTTACCTTCTTGACGAATCGGCTTATGACCTCGAGGGGCTAGGCGCTGAAGCTAGACAAAAAGAAAAGCGGAAGCGCCTCGTTCAGCCCCGACAAGCATAAGACGAGGCGGTGAGAAGGTTGCCCTTTACCTTCTTGACGAATTGGCTTATGACCTCGAGGGGCTAGGCGCTGAAGTTAGGACGCCTATTCAACGAGACACGAGCACATCATTAAACAGTCATACTATTCTATTAGCAAAAATAAAGGAGGAAATATGAAAAAGAAAACAGTTTCCATTACGTTGGCAGCCTTATTAGGTACCACCATTATTCATGCTCCTATTTTCGCTCAAGAAGGAGCTAAACCTTCTAATTCATCAATGGCTTCTAATAACCCCAGTGCAAACGTTCATCCTGTTTTCACTTGGAACAACCCAGCTCCATCCTCCCCAGTCTTACATCCTGGCTCAGCAAGAGGTGCAGGGATGGTTCAAGAAACGCTTGATAGAATTGATCCATTGATGGAAGGAATGATTGCCGATAGGGTAATGCCTGGTGCTGTTGCTTTCGTTGCAAGAAGCGGTCATATCGTCAAGCATGATGCATACGGATTTGCATATCGATACACAGATGACCAGTTTACAGAAACAGACACTCCAGTAGAGATGAAAAAAGACACCATATTTGATCTCGCATCCATTAGTAAAATATTTACCACAACCGCAGCGATGATTCTCTATGAACAAGGTAAATTTGAGTTAGACGACCCAGTAGCACACCATCTGCCTGAGTTTGCAGCTAACGGTAAAGAGGGGGTAACGATAGAACAGCTAATGACACATACTTCGGGTTTTACTTCATGGATCCCCCTTTATACACAAGATAGCAATAGAGAAGAGAGAATACAGATAGTACTCCAATATCCTCTCGCTAATCAACCAGGTACCACTTATACATACAGCGATCTAAACATGATTACACTTGGTACCCTTATTGAAAGATTATCGGGAAAACGACTCGATGAGTTTATTAAGGAACATCTAACAAAGCCATTAGGAATGAAAGATACGATGTATAATCCTCCTTCCGCTTTAAAACATCGTATTGCAGCTACTGAATACCAGCCTGCAATTGGGAGAGGACTAGTATGGGGAGAAGTCCATGACGAAAATGCCTGGTCGTTGGACGGAATTGCCGGACATGCAGGAGTATTCTCAACTGCAGAAGACCTTGCCAAACTTGCCCATATGTTCATAAAAGATGGCCGATATGGTGGAAAACAGATACTTAATCAAGAAACAGTTAAGGAATTAACTGAAAACAAAATTCCACAATTTCCTGGGAATGATCACGGACTTGGATGGGAGCTGAATCAAGGCTGGTTTATGGATGCCTTATCAAATGAAAGTTCACTTGGGCATACTGGATATACAGGTACTTCCATTGTCGTTAATCAAGAAAATGATACAGTAGCTATTTTGTTAACGAACAGAGTGCATCCTTCCAGAACAACTGTTACAACCAATGTGGTAAGAAGGCCATTTGCCAGATTAGTAGCAGATTCTATCCCAGTAAAAATTAATAAGAAAGAGCAAGCCTGGTTCTCTGGTTATGGTGATCATTTAGAGAGAGCACTTACGGCAGAAATAAATCTTCGCCAACATGCAACCCTAACATTTGATACATGGCATCATATTGAAAATCAGTCTGATTTCGGCTTAGTTCAACTGTCAACCGATGGCATTAATTGGACCAATGCCCTTAATGTAACCGGCTCCGAAGAAGAGTGGAAAGAGAAAGGCATACAGGTACCAACAGATACTAAATTTATTCGTTTCTTGTATAAGACAGACGCCTCGGTTAACGGCCGTGGCTGGTATGTGAATAATATAAAACTTGTTTCCAATACTGGAAAAGAATTAAATGTTGATTTTCAAAGTGAAGATTGGGTGTTGAGAAATTATTAGTAGAAAAGGGGAGAAGAGAAAAAATGAACAGACTAATGAAAGCTTTTTGTTTATCCGTTCTCATCCTGACCGTTATCATTTCAGGAATACCAATGAAAACTGCTCAAGCTAATAATGGTGTAAAGGATTTAGTTCTTTATCAAAACCTTCCACAAGTTGATGTGACAGATATTGGGATGAATTTTCAATTAAAAGCTCTGCGTGTTTACAAGGAAGGCCATTTCACATTAACAAAAGAAAACCTTAAATGGACTTCATCCAATAAGAATGTTGCGAAGGTGGACAAGGATGGAAATGTTGAACTAACCGGACAAAATGGAAGAAGTTTTATCACTGTGACAGATGGAACATTCAAGGATAGAATCGCCGTTGATTATAAGAAAGAAAAAGGAAAAAAACCTTCTTCTGTTCCTTCCATTGTAAAAGAAAAAGGTAAGCGCTATGAATTAATCAGTCATGCTATTCAAAATATGACATTAGAAGAAAAGATTGGGCAAATGCTAATGCCAGACTTCCGAAACTGGAATGGTCAAAATGTAACGGAAATGTTACCGGAAATTGAAAGGCTTGTGAAAGATTATCATTTAGGTGGAGTTATTCTTTTCCGTGAGAATGTAGTAACGACGGAACAGACGACCAGACTAGTGGCAGATTATCAAGAAGCTGCTGAAAAATATGGTCTGCTTATGACCATTGATCAAGAGGGTGGGATTGTTACTCGACTACAATCAGGGACAGATATGCCGGGAAATATGGCTTTAGGTGCAACAAGATCACCAGAAATAGCCCATAATGTTGGAAAAGCGATTGGAGAAGAACTACATTCATTAGGGATTAATATGAATTTTGCTCCTGTAATGGATGTGAATAATAATCCAGATAACCCCGTTATTGGGGTACGCTCGTTTGGGGAAAATCCAGAATTAGTAGCACAAATGGGAGTGGCGTACACAGAAGGATTACAATCTACTGGAGTGGCAGCAACAGCCAAACATTTCCCAGGTCATGGTGATACAGCAGTAGACTCGCATCTTGGATTACCAGAAGTTCCTCATGAGAAGGATCGTTTGTTAGAAGTGGAGCTATATCCTTTCCAGAAAGGAATGGAGGCAGGTATTGATGCTATTATGACTGCTCATGTAACATTTCCAAAAATAGATGATACTAAAGCAATTTCACGTAAAACTGGTGAAGAGATTGCGATTCCAGCAACACTTTCTTATAAAGTACTTACTGAATTGATTCGTGATGAGATGGGCTATGATGGAATTATTACAACGGATGCCATGAACATGGCCGCAATTGCAGACCATTTCGGACCTGTAGATGCTGCGATACGTGCTGTTCAAGCAGGAACTGATATTGTATTAATGCCTGTCGGGCTAAGTGAGGTGAGACAAGGCTTGCTAGAAGCTGTAAATAATAATGAACTGGCAATCGAGCGGATTGAAGCTTCTGTGGAAAGAATCCTTACGTTAAAAATAAAACGTGGTGTTATTAAAGAAGAAACTCCAGTACCAATTGAAGAAAAAGTAGCAAACGCACTAAATGTTGTTGGCTCTGATGAGCATAAGCAAATTGAAAAAGAAGCAGCTGAACGCTCTATTACACTGGTGAAAAACGAATCTGTTCTTCCTTTAACTTCTGAAAGGAAAGAAAATGTAGTCGTAGTAGGTAGAACCAACCTTCAAGATCTAGCTAATGCTGTTCAAGCCATTCATCCGAACGCGAATATTATAGAGGCGCCGGCAGATTTCCGCCTCACAAGTACGCAATTGGAACAAATAAGAGGTGCCTCTGCTGTTATTGTGGGTACAAGCACAGCTAATGTTGCCGGCAGATCTCCTGAAAATGCACAGATGCGAATGGTCCAGACAATCGTTGCTGAAACAGAAGCACCGGTTATCGCAGTTGGTATCCGTAATCCATATGACATCATGGCTTATAACGAAGTGGATGCATACATTGCTCAATATGGATTCAGACCAGCGAGTTTCTTAGCTACAGCAGCGACCATTTTTGGAGAAAATAATCCAAGTGGAAAATTACCAGTTACGATTCCTGGTTTTGATGGAGGAACACTTTACGAATATGGTCATGGATTAGCATATTAAAGGGTTAGTCGTAAAATGTTGCATTTTAAGAGACTAACCATAAATAGGGGAGGGGAAATTTTTGAAAAAGTGGCTAGTAACTATATTGACTGCTGTATTGGTACTTTCTTCGCTTTCCATAGTTCTTGCAGATAACAATGGAAAAGGGAAGGGGAAAGGCAAAGGAAAAGGGAATTTTGAGTTAGGAGTGGAAGTGCTATTAAAAAAAGAAAAGCATCTCATTAAAGGAAAACGTATCGGGCTGATCACTAACCCTACTGGAGTTGATCAAGGGTTAAACAGCATTGTTGATACACTATACAATGAACCAGATACAGAACTTACTGCCTTGTATGGTCCAGAACATGGAGTGCGTGGCGATGCACAGGCTGGACAATATGTCGATTTTTATATAGACGAAAAAACCGGTCTTCCTGTCTATAGTCTTTATGGTCCCACAAGAAAACCGACACCAGAAATGTTAGAGAACATTGATGTTCTTATATTTGATATCCAGGATGTCGGAACACGTTTCTATACGTATATCTACACAATGGCTTATGCGATGGAAGCTGCACAAGAAAATAATATTCCATTTATCGTATTAGATCGTCCAAATCCATTAGGTGGCCTAAAGGTAGAAGGTCCAGTTCTAGATATGAAATACGCATCATTCGTAGGTAACTACGCTATTCCATTAAGGCATGGTATGACGGTTGGAGAGCTTGCAAAACTATTTAATGATGAGTTTGAAATAGGTGTAGATTTAACCGTTGTAGAAATGAATGGCTGGAAGCGTAATATGTATTATGACGACACCCCACTAGAATTTGTCATGCCGTCACCCAATATGCCGACCTTGGATACAGCTCTAGTCTATCCTGGAGCTGCACTAATTGAAGGAACCAATGTTTCAGAAGGACGGGGAACAACTAAACCATTCGAACTGATTGGTGCACCATTTATGAATGCAGACGATGTCGCAACAGCATTGAATAATTTGAAGCTTTCTGGTGTGACATTTAGGGCAGCTTCCTTTACGCCGACATTTTCTAAGCATGCAGGAGCACTATCACATGGTATTCAACTCCATATTACAGATAGGGATTCCTTTGAGCCAATCGAAACGGGGCTGCATATCGTTAAGACGATCCATGATATGTATCCGGAAGACTTTGCTTTCAGGGCTGAAAACAGTGCAGGCATCTCATTTTTCGATAATCTCATGGGTAACAGTTGGATTAGAAAAGGAATGGAAGAAGGTAAATCGGTAGATACGCTAGCGAAACAATGGAAAAAGGAATTGAACGATTTCCAAAAGGTGCGCAGAGGATACCTAATTTATAAATAGAAAAGGATGGAACTTGAGGGAGATGCCTCAGGTTCCTTCCGTATTTATATAGACTACCAAAAAGAGGAATATGCGATATTTTACAGAATAATAAAAAGTAGTTAACTGGACCACTAGGCATGTACTAACTATGTAAACGGTTACATAAATATTATTAATCTAAAAGAAAAGAGGTGCTTTTATGTTAGGGTTTTTACAGAAAATAGGTAAGTCGCTTATGCTTCCAATTGCGATAATGCCTGCAGCTGCGTTGCTTCTTCGTTTAGGACAGGATGACTTACTAGACATTCCATTTATCTCAGCAGCAGGTAATGCAGTATTTGGAAATCTTGCTTTGTTATTTGCGATCGGTGTGGCTATTGGTTTCTCAAAAGATGGCAGTGGAGCGGCTGCTCTTGCTGGAGCAGTAGGTTATTTTGTTCTAACCAATGGAGCAGCTGCCATCAATGAATCTATCAATATGGGAGTACTTGGTGGAATCATCTCAGGGATAGTTGCAGGTCTTCTTTACAATAAATACTATAATATAAAACTTCCTGACTGGCTTGGGTTCTTTGGAGGTAGGAGATTTGTTCCAATTGTCACCTCACTGGCTATGTTAATCCTTGCCTTTTTATTTGGCTATCTCTGGCCACCTGTTCAAGCATTTATTGATGGAATTGGAGAATGGATTATTGGTGCTGGTGCTACAGGAGTTGGCATTTTTGGTTTCTTAAATAGGTTATTGATTCCTTTAGGACTTCATCATATTCTCAATACCATTGTGTGGTTTGAGTTTGGAGAGTTTACCAATGCTGCTGGGGAGGTCATTAAAGGAGATCTTTGGCGATTCCTCGCTGGAGACCCTTCAGCAGGTATCTTTATGGCAGGTTTCTTCTTTATTATGATGTTTGGGTTGCCTGGAGCTGCCCTTGCTATGATAGCTGCTGCAAAGAAAGAACGTCGTAAAGCAATGACTGGTGCATTATTTGGATTAGCTTTCACTTCCTTTTTGACTGGTATAACGGAGCCAATTGAATTTGCATTTATGTTCCTATCACCTATTCTTTATGTCATACATGCATTCTTGACCGGAACAGCCATGTCGGTTGCTTATCTGCTTGATATTCATCATGGCTTCGGGTTCTCTGCAGGTGCCATCGACTATCTATTAAACTTTGGAATTGCCCAAAAACCGGTCTTACTGGCAGGAGTAGGTTTAATATACGGTGGACTCTATTTTGTTATTTTCTACTTCCTTATTAAAAAGCTGGATTTAAAAACTCCAGGTCGTGAAGATGAGGTAGCAGGGGAATTTGAGCAAAGTGCGACAAAAGGTAATTATGCGGAACTTGCGGATGGTTATCTTGCCGCACTAGGGGGTAAAGAAAATCTAGTCGAAATTGATAATTGTGTTACAAGGCTTCGACTAAAAGTGAATGATTCTTCCATAGTAGATGAATCCCGACTCAAACAACTTGGTGCTAAAGGGGTTATCAAACTAAGCAAGACAAGCATGCAAGTAATTGTCGGTACAGATGTACAATTTCTGTCAGATGAATTGAAGAAGAAATAGTTATTCGTTGGCCGTCCTTTAAAATAATTTAAAATGGGCGGCTTTCCTATTGTCTCTATAATCATCATAAAATAGGGAGAGTGGTTGCCAAAATAGAGATGATGAGAGACTCTAAATCATTGCTGCTGAATCCATTATTATACAAAAGTGTATTAATGTTAATAAAATAAAAAACAAGCTAAGCGGCTTCACACTTAGCTTGTTTCTTACTTACTTTAATAACCACCCAGATATGCCAATCTAACTTGGTCACTCTCGTTTAACTCGTCAGGTGTACCAGCTAAAACGATTTTTCCTGTTTCAATGACATAAGCACGATCAGCGATTGAAAGCGCCATGTTTGCGTTTTGTTCAATTAGTAGTATAGTAGTGCCTGACTCTGACTGATTGATTTCTTCTATAATCCGAAAAATCGTTTTAACTAATAGCGGTGCAAGTCCCATAGAAGGCTCATCTAATAACAATACCTTTGGTCGTGCCATTAGTGCTCGTCCCATCGCCAACATTTGTTGTTCTCCACCGGACAAAGTACCAGAAAGCTGTTTGCGACGCTCAAATAATCGGGGAAATAAATCATAAACCTTTTCAAAATCTTCTTTAATACCTTTTTTATCCTTACGTAAATATGCACCTAACTCAAGATTCTCTTCAACAGACATATTTGCGAAAACACGCCGTCCCTCTGGAACATGAGAAATACCTTGTTTAACAATCGTTTGGGCAACCTTACCTCCAATGGATTGATCTTGAAATAGAATCTCCCCATCTTTAGGCTTAAGTAAACCAGAAATCGTTTTTAAAAGAGTACTTTTCCCAGCGCCGTTCGCTCCAATTAAAGTAACAATTTCTCCTTCATTTATCTCGAGAGAAACTCCCTTAAGAGCGTGAATATTGCCGTAATAAACATTTATGTTATCAATTTTTAACATTAAGAAACCTCCTCGCCGAGATACGCTTCGATGACTTTTGGATTGTTCCTAATTTCTACAGGGTTTCCTGATGCAATTAGCTTTCCATGATCTAATACAAAAATCCGCTCACAAACACCCATTACAAGAGGCATATCATGTTCAATTAACAAAATCGTGAGGTCGAATTTTTTACGAATCAAGGCAATTAAATTCATCAATTCTTCTGTTTCCTTATGGTTCATTCCTGCAGCTGGTTCATCTAAGAGTAATAATTTCGGTTTTGCGGCTAGAGCACGAGCTATTTCTAATCGACGCTGTTGTCCATAGGGAAGATTCTTCGCTTTCTCATGCATTACTTTATCTAAATTGAAAATTCTCAAAAATTCAATTGCTTTCTCTTCCATGAGCTTTTCTTCTGAGAAATGGGAAGGTAGTCGCAAGATAGAACTTATTATGGAATGCTTTGCTAATGAATGATAGGCTACTTTTACATTGTTAAGAACAGATAATTCGTTAAACAAACGAATATTTTGGAAGGTACGGCTAATACCCTTCTGGGTGATTTTGTAGGGAGAGGATCCGTTTAACTTATCTCCCTCCAGTACAATCGTCCCTTCAGTAGGAACATATACACCTGTCAAAAGATTAAAAAATGTCGTTTTGCCAGCACCATTCGGTCCAATTAGACCAACTAACTCCCCCTGAAATAATTCTAAGTCTACTTCTGAAACAGCTTTTAAACCCCCGAAGCGTATACCTACTTGATCTACTTTAAGCAACGGTGTGTTTGTTGTCATTGTCGACTCCTCCTTTGGAAGACTTGCCGAACTTCATGAATGAGGTCAGTTCTCTAGTACCTAAAAGCCCTTGTGGTCGGTAAATCATAACGATTATCAGTATTAAACTATATAGAATCATCCGGACCTCAGGGTAGCTTTGTAAGAAAGTAGAAACAATGGTTAAGAAAATAGCAGATATAACAGCACCAGACATACTTCCTAAACCACCTAAAACAACAAGTATTAGAATATCAAAAGACTTTAAGAAACCGAAATTGGTCGGCTGGATGATATAAAAATTATGTGCATAGAAAGCTCCTGCAACCCCTGCAAAGAAAGAACCGATTACAAATGCGATAACTTTATAGAAAGTCGTATTAATTCCCATCGCATCTGCAGCAACTTCATTTTCTCTTATTGATATACAAGCACGCCCATGTGTCGAGTTGGTAAAGTTCCTAATGACAATGATGGTTACTAGGATACCTGCAAACAGCCATGGCCATGTGGTTTGCTGCGAGACTGTCATTCCACTTGCTCCACCAACATAATCAATATTCAAAAAGACAATTCTAACTATTTCACCGAAACCTAATGTGGCAATCGCTAGATAATCTCCCTTTAATCTCAATGTAGGAATTCCAATTAACATCCCAGCAAAAGCAGCTGACAAGCCCCCAACAAGGATGGCTAATGAAAAGGGTAGACCTAGCTTCATCGTAATGATGGCAGAAGCGTAAGCACCAACAGCAAGGAACCCTGCATGTCCGATCGAAAATTGGCCAGTAATCCCAATAATTAAATGTAAACTTACCGCAAGGATGATGTTAATCCCGATAAAGAATAAGGTGTTCGTATAAAAAATATTTAAAAGTTCACCAGTAATTAAAAACTGTACCACTACCCCAAACACAACAGCTATTGCGATAGAGACCCAGAAGCCTTTTGCTTGTTTTAGAATATTCATCGCGTTAGCCCCCCTACACCTTTTCCCTGACATTTTTGCCAAATAATCCTGCAGGGCGGAAAATTAATATTAAGATTAGTACGACGAAAGCTACACCATCTCTCCAAAGTGAAAAGCCTGCAGCACTAACTAATGACTCAATAACTCCTAGTAAAAGGCCGCCTACCATCGCCCCAGGTATGATTCCGATACCACCGACAACAGCTGCGACGAACGCTTTTAACCCAGGAATAATTCCCATTAAAGGTTCAATTTTTGTATAGTACATTCCAAATGCTACCCCTGCTGCTCCGGCAAGAGCAGACCCAATTGCAAATGTTGCAGAAATAGTGTTGTTTACGTTAATTCCCATTAATCGTGCAGCATCCATGTCATGGGAGACAGCCCGCATGGCTTTCCCGGTTTTGGTTTTATGAACAATGAATTGAAGTAGTATCATTAATACGATGGCAGTGCCTAAAATCAATAATGATTGGCTACTGATTTTCACACCAAGAAAATCAATGCTTTTGACTGGGATGATATCACTAGGATAAGCCTCTGGTTGGGCTCCACGGATATAAATCATTCCGTATTCAATAAATAAGGATACACCTATTGCTGTAATTAAGGCGGCAATTCTCGTGGCATTTCGGAGTGGTTTATAGGCAATTCGTTCTATTAGAACACCTAATGTCGCACAAGCTGCCATTGAAATGAGCAAGGCGGGGAAAAATCCTAAATCTAGTACAGTAATGGAATAAAAACCAATGAAGGCACCTACCATGAAGACATCTCCATGGGCAAAGTTGATTAATTTTACTATCCCATACACCATGGTATACCCTAGGGCGATTAATGCATAAATACTTCCTAAAGAAACCCCGTTAACAAGCTGCTGTAAAAATTCCATGTTTTTTGCTCCTTTTAAGTGATAGGAAATATGATTAGAACGTAGGAATAGGGAGTGATTCATACTCCCTATTCTTTATGACACACTTATTTTTATGGGTTTACTTTAGTATTGAATTCTTGTTTACCATCTTTGTATTCAAGAATAACCGCAGATTTAATTGGATCATGATTTTCATCAAGTTTTAGGCTGCCAGAAACAAGGGCAAGACCATCTGTTTCCGCAAGTGCTTTTTGAATTTTTTCTGGATCTGCGCTGCCTGCACGTTTGATAGCATCAGCTAGAAAGTAAACAGAATCATAACCTAATGCATTAAAAGCATCTGGTGATTTCCCGTTATTTTTATCCTCAAATGCTTGAACGAAGTCTTGAACCTTTGAATCTGAGTCACCTGAAGAATAATGATTCGTAATGAATGTGTTATTTAGTGGATCTGCTCCAGCAATTTCTACTAGCTTAGGAGAATCCCAGCCATCTCCACCCATGATTGGCACATCAATACCAAGAGCACGAGCTTGCTTAATGATCAATCCAACCTCTTCATAATACCCAGGAAGGAAAATGAATTCAGGGTTTTTGGATTTAATATTCGTTAAGATCGCATTAAAGTCAGTGTCTTTCGCAACATATGCTTCTTCTGCAATGATTTCTCCACCATTTGCTTCATATGCTAATTTAAAAGCAGACGCTAGACCCTTTGCATAGTCACTTGAATTGTCAATGATAATGGCAGCATTTTTCGCTTGAATATCTTTAGAAGCGAAGTTAGCTGCAACTGTACCTTGGAATGGATCGATGAAACATGTACGGAAAATAAAATCATTTAAAGTATCATTGTTAAAAGTAATCGTTGGATTAGTACCTGTCGGTGTTAGTAGTGGAGTTTTATTATTTTGTGCAATTTCCACTTGGGCTAATGTATTTGTACTTGTGGCAGCTCCAATGATCGCTACTACTTTATCCTGACTGATTAATCTAATGGCTCCATTCGTTGCTTCCGCTGCGTCTGATTTGTTGTCATACTTTACAAGCTCAAGCTTTTTCCCATCAATACCTTCTTTGTTGATTTCCTCCAGTGCCAGCTGGATACCTTCCTCAATGGATTGACCGTAAGAGGCTACTCCACCTGATAGTTCAAGGTTAGCCCCAATCTTAATGGTTGAGCTGTCCCCGCCACCTGTATTGGACGAATTACATCCTGCCATTACTCCTGCCGCTAACATTAACGACATAAAAATCCCCGCTAATTTTCTCTTTTTCACCGTTATACCCCCTGCTAGAATAATTTATTCTCCAAGCCGATGTTAGTGGATGAAATTTCTTAGATGTATTTATTTTTATTTTCTAAAAACAAATAATATTCTGAAAAGAATTGTACAAGAAATTCTCTCTTTCGTCTAGTTTATTTTGAAAATTAACACTAATATTTTCCATGTTTTGTCGATTATTTTCTAAAAATGGAGAAGTAATAAGTTTTTAGGAGTCATAAACCACACTTCTTTGGTGACAGTTAAATACTATGTACAATTTATCTAAAAATTAACTTTTTTAAAATTTCTGCATATTCCTTTTTATTTAGGAGATTATTTATTATAATTACAATGTAAGAATTGATGTTGTCTCTATTGGAAGTTTCGTACGTTGAAAGCAAGATGTGTGCTAATTACTCTTCTCAAAACAGAAAGGGGAAAAATGTATGGACATGAAAGGCAATGAAAACGTTGGAAAGTGCCCGTTTACGGGGGAAAGCAGTGAAAGAAAACCAATAAAGGGGACAAAAAACAAAGACTGGTGGCCAAATCAATTAGATTTGAATGTTCTTCATCAGCATGACACAAAGACAAACCCATTGGGGCAAAATTTTAATTACGCAGAAGAATTTGAAAAGCTAGATTATGAAGCTCTAAAATCAGACTTACATAATCTTATGACAGACAGCCAAGATTGGTGGCCAGCCGACTACGGTCATTATGGGCCGTTTTTTATCCGGATGTCCTGGCATGCTGCAGGTACATATCGTACAGCAGATGGCCGTGGAGGTGGGGGAAGTGGCTCACAGCGATTTGCTCCTCTTAACAGTTGGCCAGACAATGGAAATTTGGACAAGGCGCGTCGATTGCTTTGGCCAATAAAAAAGAAATATGGTAATAAACTTTCATGGGCAGACCTGCTCGTTTTCGCAGGGAATGTAGCAATTGAATCAATGGGAGGAAAAACAATTGGATTTGGGGGAGGACGGGAAGATATCTTCCATCCTGAGGAGGACGTTAACTGGGGTCCTGAAAAAGAATGGCTTGGTGATAACCGTTACTCCGGTGAGCGTGACTTGGAACAACCTCTTGCTGCCGTTCAGATGGGCTTAATTTATGTAAATCCTGAAGGACCAAACGGCGAACCGGATCCTGTAAAAAGTGCCCGTGATATTCGAGACACATTCAAACGTATGGGAATGAATGATGAAGAAACAGTCGCTCTTACTGCTGGAGGCCACACCTTTGGTAAGGCACACGGTGCTGGTGACCCTTCTCATGTAAGTGAAGAACCGGAAGGCGCAGGTATTGAACACCAAGGATTCGGTTGGAAAAGCAAACATGAAACAGGTCATGGAGCATTCACTATCACAAGTGGAATTGAAGGTGCTTGGACACCAACTCCAACTAAATGGGACATGAGTTATTTTGACTTGCTATTCGGCTACGAATGGGAGCTGACGAAGAGTCCTGCAGGTGCATATCAGTGGGCACCTATTAATCCAGATGAACAGCATCTTGCACCTGATGCGACGGATGCATCCAAAAAGGTTCCGACCATGATGACCACAGCAGACATGGCGATGCGTATGGATCCAGAATATGAAAAAATATCTCGGCGTTTTTACGCAAATCCAGACGAGTTTGCGGATGCATTTGCTCGTGCTTGGTTTAAATTACTCCACCGTGATATGGGCCCACGAGTAAGATACTTAGGCCCGGAAGTACCAGAGGAAGAGTTCATTTGGCAAGACCCTATCCCGACGGTTGATTACGAATTATCAGATGCTGATATAGATGCATTGAAAGCAAAAATTCTTGATTCAGATCTTTCAGTTAGTGAACTTGTTACCACTGCCTGGGCATCTGCCAGTACTTTCCGAGCTTCAGATAAGCGAGGGGGTGCAAATGGCGCTCGTATTCGTCTTGCACCACAAAAAGACTGGGAAGCGAATGAGCCAGAGCAGCTTTCTAAAGTATTATCAGTCTTAGAAAATATTCAAAAAGACTATGAGAAAAATGTCAGTCTTGCTGATTTGATTGTCCTTGGTGGAACTGCAGCTGTTGAAAAAGCGGCAAAAGACGGTGGAGTAGATGTAAAAGTTCCATTTACACCTGGACGCGGTGATGCTACTCAGGAACAGACTGATGTTGAAAACTTTGAAGTGTTAGAGCCGGTCTCAGATGCTTTCCGTAATTATCACAAAAAAGAGTATAGTTTAAAGCCGGAAGAGTTTATGGTCGACAGAGCACAGTTATTAGATCTTTCCGCTCATGAAATGACGGTTCTAATTGGGGGCTTACGTGTTCTTGGGACAAACCATGGTGGTACAAAACATGGTGTTTTCACAGATCGGGTAGGTACACTCACGAATGACTTCTTCGTAAACCTTCTAGACATGGGAGTGGAGTGGAAACCTGTAGATGGTGGTATTTATGAAGGACTTGATCGTAAAACAGGTGAACTCGTAAGAACTGCAACGAGAGTGGACCTTGTCTTAGGTTCACATTCCATTCTCCGAGCTCTAGTAGAAGTGTACGCACAAGATGACAGTAAAGAAAAATTTGTTCATGACTTTGTTGCGGCCTGGGTAAAGATTATGAACGCTGATCGCTATGACATAAAATAATAATTACCCCTGGTCACAATGCTTCTCTGGTAATGTGTCCAAGTACAACGGCACCTTACAAAACTTCCTGAACAGGAAGTTTTGTAAAGGTGCTTTTCTATTGAAGTGGAAATAACAATAATACGTGAATAGTATAATATCCCATTATTTGGATAAAGATATAAGTAAAATTTAAATATGGGTGATCGATAATATGACAAATGCATTTGAAAGCGTATCAGCGATAATTAAAAATTTTGTGGATGATACACCAAAAACTCCTCTCCATGTGGGGGAGGTAATGGATTTATGGACAGCTTTTACGGCATTCCATGAATCCCATTCTTTATATCAAGTAGGACTTAACTCAACAACAGATACAGATTTACAGCATGTTTTAAAAGAAGCGTTAATAGGAAGTCATAAAGACACTAAAAAAATTGAAGAATTTCTATTAGCTGAAGGTGTTCCCCTTCCGTTAGTAAACCCTGATAAACCAACATCTAATCCAGGTGACGTTCCGTCAGGTGTCAAATTGACAGATGATGAAATAGCAAATTTAATTTCAGTAAAAATCGCATCAAGCGTAAGTTTCTGTGCATTGGCTATGAGCAAAACTGTTCGAACAGATGTTGGATTAATGTTTTTTTCCATTCAAGTAAATTTAATGAAGTTTGCTGCACCATTAAAAAATCTAATGTTGTCAAGGGGATGGTTAAGAATTCCCCCATACTATGTTCCTCCAGGGGCACCGGGAAGCAAATGAAATAATAGCGACATTCTTTTATGAACATTATATAAACTTGAACTACTTAAAAAACATGGATTCATGTCAAGAAGGTACTCTGCTTCTCCTTAATAACACCAATGCGACTACATAGCAAAGCCATCTTAGCAGGTGGCTTTTTGGATTGGGCTTTTGAGGGTTGTGGAAGAATCAAGGCTAACATACAAACATTGTTTATATCATTCTATACAAATAAATGTGAGGTGATGAAAAAGTACTATTCTTTCGAAAACGTAAAAACAACAACATTTGAAAAAATAACCAAACTATTAAATGGAGAGCAAATAAATGCTCTCCCATATACTAACGACGATGTTCTACCAGGTCAATTGCACCTAAAACTACGTGGGCTAATCCAAAACCAAAAATAGTATTTGCTACCATTTTATTCGTACCACGTTTTTGTTTAAGTGCATATCCTGTAGCAGTTACGGCAGAGCCTAACACAGTGGGAATTAAACCTTCACGTACATTCATAAGCAATAACCCTCCACATCGAATTAGTAGGTGCGGTTACACCATATGTTATGCTCTCCTTAAAAGGGTTAATTATTCAATTAAGATAAGTTGTTCTTGCTTCACTTTTCTTACTAAGTTCAGGGAACAATCTTTAATTGTTCAAATCATATATTCCAGATGCATGTTCATTTGGCATGTCTGGAAGTTCTGGTACTGGATATCCTTTTGGAGGTTCTATTACCGAAAGCTCCCCTCCATTTCTACTAGGTGTTGTCCCCTGGAAGACTTCACCTATACGTGTCTCATCTAACCGGAAATTAAATTGGGCATTATGGAAACCCATTTCTACGAATTTACGGCACTCTGGGTATTTATTCAAATCGTAATTAGGAATTGGGAATAGTTTACCCCAATCTACCCCAAGAGTTTCTAACGCTTTAGCAAACGCATTTTGGTGAGCGTTATCCCGCACTATTAAGAAGGCGATAGTTTCACGAAGGGTTCTATTATTACTCATCTCATAAATTCTTGACTTTTGAAGTACACCTGTCGATTCAAGAACGAGGTTATTTAATAAGTTTGCTGCAAGATTCCCGTGGTCATACACCCAAGAACCATTCCATGGATTACCTGCCGCATCCTCAGCAACTGAAGCTTTTGCACCCATAATGTAATGATGTGGATTGACACCACTTTTAATGACATCATCTAGTGGAGCAGCATCACTAGCTTGATTTCCCGGTAAGTTAGCCCCAGATTCATTTAGTAATTGATTTATTGTGGACTGGACAAGTTCCACATGACTTAATTCTTCAAGAAAAACACCTCTGATTAGGTCACGGTATTGTTTTTCTTTACCCCTAAAATTTGCACTTTGAAAAGAAAACTGCATCATTGTTCTCATTTCGCCAAATTGTCCACCAAGTGCTTCTTGCAGAACCTTCGCAGCATGAGGGTCAGGTTTATCAGGGACAATCATATTAATTAAATCTTCTTTATAGAAATACATGAGCATCTATCTCCTTTTTTATTACGTCCCATTTATTATTTCGTGTCATTAAGTTATTATTCACTTTTGCCACCAGACACATGTATTTTATAATAGCTATTTAAAAAAACTTTATCGGTTTTGCACCTAAATTTCTTTGTAATTAAACGAGGTATTTTGGTTACCCTAACTTATGTGCGTACATCTAAGAAAGGTGGCACATTATGCATATAAGGAGGATATTTATGGGTATTTTAAATGGAAATCCACAAGAAGAACCACTTCATTATGGAGAAGTATTTGGGACGTGGAGTTATCTTTTATCAGCGAAAAGCTCTATTGCTGGTTTTCAACTTCAACTTAATCATGCAGGTGATGATGATTTAAAGGGGCTTTTGAAGGACTGTATAGAAGGTGGGACAGAAGAAGTAAGACAACTTGAAATACTACTTAAGGAAAATGGAATAGGCTTACCACCTACTCCTCCAGAACCGCCCAATGCCTGTCTAGATGATATACCGGTAGGAGCACGTATGCCAGATCCTGCAATATCGGCAGCGTTATCTACTACTATCGCTTCAGGCCTTGTTTCGTGTAGTACAATTATGGGCCAATGTATACGTGAGGACGTAGCGATGATGTTTGGGCAGTTCCATATGCAGAAAGCTCAGATTGGGGCTAAAGCTTTGAAATTAAATAAGGAAAAAGGATGGCTTATACCTCCACCTCTGCATAAAAATAAAAATGAGCATTGTGAATAATTAAAAGAGACCCTTTATAGAGTCTTTTTAGAGCGTAGACAAACCCCCATTTCAGTTGTTGGTGAAATGGGGGTTTCATTGATTATGGTCATTTTAATAGTAAAGGAGGAGGCTTATCACGCCCACCTAGCCAGTTTCATAAGATTTATGCAGCGAAAGTTAGCATCCTCTCATAGCTATTTTTTCCAGTCCCCCTGAGCGTGGTCCATTCTTTTGAATCCGCAAAGGGTTAGATTCGTATTGTCTATAGTCATATCTAGTGGTGGTCGATAAAGTAGTGTAGGGACATATAACTAGACTTTGTCTACAAGCTGAAAGAGCCAACTTTTAAAGGTTGGCTCTTTAATATTATCCATTAGATAGTAGTGAATAGTATGACAAATTTCAATGTTAAACACTCTTTTCACTCTTATATTATAGAACTCCTCTTGGAATTAATTTGTCCCTCAATACCTGATATAGTGAAAACTGATCCTTGACCAAATGTACTATCTACTGTAATTTTCCACCCATGCTTCTCAATTATTGTTTTTACAATTGATAAACCAAGCCCTACCCCACCTGTCTTACGTGAACGGGACTTATTAACGCGATAAAACGGTTCGAAAATTTGTAGCAATTCGTCGGAATAGATACCATTGCCTGTGTCTGATATTGATATCTGTCCCACTCCATTTATTTCCATAGCCTTAATATGGATTTTACCACCAATTTTATTATATTTGGCAGCATTCTCAATTAGATTAAAGAAAGCTCTATAAAGCAAAGCCTCGTAGCCTTTCACATTGTGGAGTTCGCAATGAAGCTCTGTTACGATTTGTTTTTCCTCAAAGTGAGGATGGAGCTCGCTACAAATAGTTTCGAACATATCTTTTAAGCAAATTGATGTAGTTTCGAATCCTTCCTTTTCGTCATAAAGGTTCATAAGGTCATCTACCACAGCCATTAATCTTTTTACATTTTTCTCAGTTATTGCAAGTGTTTCTTCATATTCAGATTTTGATGGATTTTTTTCCATATGAAGTACCTGAGTTCCGGCATGAATGATTGCTAATGGTGTTTTTAGTTCGTGAGCAACATTTGCAGAAAATCGCTTTTGTTTTAGAAACGATTTTTCTAATCGATCTAGCATGATATTAAATGAGTGTGCTAGTACACCAACTTCATCTTTTCTACCCACATGAGGAATGCGCTTCTTTAATTCATGCTCTGTAATTGTGGAAATTGCTTTGCTTAATTCATGAATGGGGTCCAAAGACCTGCCTGCTACAATATATACCAATCCCATTCCAAGTACAGATACAATAACAAGTATAATTATAATAGTTGTATCAAAATTATCTTTTGCTTGAGTCACAGCTGGGGATAATGTCGTATTTGGTGCAATTCCGACTGTAGGTAGACGGCTTTCCTCAATAGCCCTATAAGGTTCTTTAGCCTGTTGTGGATTAGCTAGTTCGATATTGATAAATTGTGTACGAGCATTGTAGGAAGCAGTCATAGTCAGGATAAGAGAGCAAAGTAACAAAATAGCACCTGCAAGCAATGTTATACGCATTCTTAAGGATACTCTGTTTGTAAATTTCAATCGTTATCCCCCTCAATTTTATATCCCATTCCACGGACGTTTCGAATCAACTCTTTATCACACTGAGCATTTAATAACTTCTTTTTTATTGAATGAATATGATACTTTAAGCTATCGGGAAACAGATCAGCACTACTATCACTTGTATGATTTAATAGTCGTTCGGTACTTATAACCTCACCTTTATGTAGCATCATATACTCCAAAATACCATATTTTTTTTGTTAGGGGTATTTTTTTTTCTCTAAAAGAGACTACTTTGGTAGCTATGTTTAATTCGAGGTCGTCACAGGTAATTTCATTTCCACGTTTTATATAAGCTATACGAGATAAGTTCCGGATTCTTGCCTGTAATTCAAGAAAATCAAATGGTTTTGATAAATAATCATTTGCTCCCATATCTAGACCTTTTACTCTATCCTCTATTGCACTTCGTGCGGATAGAATCAAAATTTTTGTCTCTTTGTCATTTTCTCTAATATATCTCAAAACTTTAAATCCATCGATTTCAGGTATATTAAGGTCGAGTATAATTACATCATATGAATTAACAGTATAGTAGTTTAAAGCTTCTTCTCCATCGTATGCTTTGTCTACAGCATAACCACTTTTACGTAGCCCTCTATCAATAATCGTTGATAATTCTTCCTCATCTTCTATGAGCAATATCTTCATGGTTTCTCCGTTTCTTTAATAAATAAGGAGAGCTGCTAAGGGCTGCCCTCCTTATTTTTTGAATGGGTTATTTTCTTTCAGATGTAGTTTGCCCAGCTAATCGTTCTTGAACAGACTTTGGAATTTCACCTGCAATTTTTAAATCTTGTTCTTCAAAAACTTGAACTTTACTGAAATCAATGTTTGCATCTTTTACTTCACTAAGAGTGGGCTCTTCAATACTAGCAAATACGGATGTGCCACCAATTGCTAAAATTACTCCCAGAGCTGACCCAATTATTATTTTCTTCATTTTCATTACTCCTTTGGCTCTTTTATATATATTTATAGGTTGCGCAACCTGTAAATACAGTTTATCAAACTAATGGTTGAGAAATCGTTAGTAAAAGCTTTCAATGAAAAATTTTTGTGTAAGTGTCCCTAGGGTTGGTTAATCAACTTTATTTTCCTTATGTTGTGCCGCTAAAAGGGCCCTTTAAAGAAAGCAAAAAATGAATTTTAAACTATAAATTTTTTATGAGATGATTAGTTGAGTTGGAATCTTCCCATTTCGGTTAAAGGGAATTATTTTCAACAATGACCAAATAATCCTACTAAAAAATGAACGTAATGAATGGGAGTTGCCTGGTGGTAGGTTAGAGCGAGGGGAAACACTAGAGGAATGTGTCATTAAGGAAATTCGAGAAGAATTAGGACTTTCATGTTTAATAAACAACTTAATTGATATATGGGTTTATGAAGTATTAGAAGGAAAGCATGTACTGATTGTTACTTACTTGTGTGACTGCACGGAGATATTGAATGTGAAAATTAGTGATGAACATTCAATGTTTGATTGGATTTCAATTGATGAGATTAATACCGTTAATTTACCCAAAGGTTACGTGAACTCGATTAAACTCTAAAATGCAATTTTATTAGATATTTTAAAACTACATACGTTATTTCTCCTCTACTCTGAAGTATCAACATAAGAAACAACTCCTTTCATAATCTACTATAAATTTCTATATTTAGTAAATTAAAGTCTATTAATATATTGAAAAGTACGGAAAATATGTTACTATAAAATGGAAAGCTTTCAAAAAATTGAAAAAAGGTGTGTTTCTATTTGAAAAAGGTCTTTGTATCTAGTATTTCTGCATTATTATTATCAACAGTTCTATTAACCGATGTATCACATGCTGAGAAGAAAGATTTAGAAATAAAAACGAATTTAATTGAAGCATCTAGTAATAGTTATATAGATGAAGAAATTACCGTCAGTAACTGGGCTAGAAACATAGGCGTAAAGGGACTTTTTGCTGCTTTAGATAGAGCATCACAACACCTGTTTAATAGATCACCTTCAAACAGTTATGGAGGAACTCGTGATACTTCAAGCTCTGGGACAATACATTTTAATCAGGGTAGCCAGAAAGTTGCAAGTGTAAGGAAAGATGTTCAAGTTGTAAAGCGTGGTCATGAGGTTGAAATGTGGGCTAATAACCATAACTTGTTATCACCAACTGCGAAGATTGTTGTATTGCTTACTACTCCAGGTGGGTCTGATGTAATTAATAGAAGTGTAGGGCATAATCAATATAGTTGGTATAAAGCCACTAGCACAGGCCAACATCGAGCGAGATATATTACTAGCAACGCGCATTCATGGACTTTATGGCAAGCTTATTATCACTGGGGAGATTTAGCTTCTGTCTGCACTGGGTGTACACAGTCAATAGGAGATGAGAATAACTCTGCATCTTTTACTAAAGCTAATAATGAAAATGGAGACACTGTAACCTTTGAAAATGTTGATGGTAGAAAACATGTTGTTTCTGAGTCTAACCAGAATGCTAAAGCAAAAAATAATATAAATTCTACAAATAACTCCCTTACACTAGGAGAATTATATTTAGATTTTTATGATGAGGATCTAGAAGTTCTAACAGATACTCCTAAATCTTTCACAGAAAATGATATTGTTGTTGTAAGTGACACTATTGCAGATATACAATTCATTGAAGAAACTAATGAAACTGAGTTTTTATTCACTACACCATATTCGAATCAGACTGTTAATTTTAGTGGTGACCTAACCCACAATTACAAAGTAGGACAAGAAATTAGTTTCAAATTTGAATTTGTAAAAATCTATCCAGATAAGGAATACCTCACTTTAGATTATAGAAAGCAAGTTGAAGATAATGATAATATTGCACCAAGTATTAAGGATTATTTAGCAAAATAAAATTACTTTAACACCAGTTTTTCGATAAAAAAAGCAGCCTTTTATTTTTAAGGTTGCTTTTCTTACTTCTTTTACATTTCCTAAAGAAGAACCAAGGAAATAGCAGATACTTATATCACCTGATTGCCTTTATCAGCCATAATTATCACCCTTTTGAATTACCATAATGAACTTGTTTTTGGTTTCACATTTCTAATAAAAAAGAAAACAAGAATACCTATTATAATGGCTAAGATTCCTGAAACATAGAAGCTGACAATCAGATGTTTTTTCATCACAATCGACATAATTGGAGGACCTGCTGCTACACCTATAAACCTAGATGCGCTGTAGAAAGAAGTAATAGTTCCTTTTTCTTCTTTTTCCACATTTTCCGTAATGAGTGCATCTAAAGTAGGAAGAATGGCTCCAATACTTGCTCCAACCAAGCTGGAAACAATCAATAACAGAAGTAGTTTGTCACTCAAATAGCCTATAAATATAATACTGCTCGCAATTAGAGCAAGAGAAAAAAGGATCACTTTTTTCATGATCTCTACATTTCCCTTTATTAGCTTTCCTGTTACAAAAGAGGCAACACAAAGTATAAACAGCGGGATGGCTAAGTATAATCCTTTTGTTACACCTTTGAAATCATGTACTTTTTCAAAAATATCTGATAGGAAAAATAGAATTCCGAAAAGGATAAGCATCGCATAAATCCCAACTACAAAAGTAGTATGAAGCCACTTTCCTTTTTCTGTGAAAACCTTTTTCGTTTTACGAACAAATATATTGAATTTAACCGACTTCTCTTTTTTCTTAGGTACTTTAATAAAAATAAGAACAAGAAGAATAGAAATTAGGCTGAAAATGGATATTGAAAAGAATGGTAAATACCAGATTATCGCAGCTAATATAGAGCCTAATACCGGACTTAATACTTTACCAAAAGTATTGGAAGTTTCAATTATGCCTAAGCAAGAACTAGTTTTTTCATTATCTTCGTTATATAAATCCCCCACCAAAGGCAAAATGATAGGCGTAGCACCTGCGGCTCCAATTCCTTGTATTATTCTGCCAATAATTATCCATATAAAAGGATCATTTATTTTCCATGAAGCATATCCCGCCATTAATCCCCCGACTAATGCCAAACAAAGACTCGGCAGTATGACCATCTTCCTGCCAATCACATCAGATAAATAACCTGCAACAGGTATCAAAAAGATGGAAGCAACAGAATAAGAGGTAATAATCATGCTTGATTGAAAAGAAGAAATATCTAATTCTTTTTCAAACAAAGGCAATACAGGTATTAACATGGAATTACCTAATGTCATGATAAGAGGGATGGAGGCCATGCTGATAATACACCAAGCACTAACTTTATGTTGCTTTTGCAAACTATATCCCTCCGAAAATAAAGAAATGTGGGTTGTTCCATGTATCAAAGTTTGAAGGAAATTCCATCAATAGAATCAATTTTACCTCTCCACCACATACCATTTGATGGAGAATTTTGATTTTGATTAACTAGATAAGTTGCATTCTTCAAATGAATATAACTTGCTACAAACTCGTTTTTATCCTTTTCTTTTAATTCTTGCATTTCTTTTATGTATGCATTTTGAAGGTCTGAAAATTTTTTATGAAGTATTTGCGACAGGGTTTTATTTTGTATATTTTTTGTAGCATCTACAATACCTTCATAATAAGCTTGTGGTCCTACAAGGGTACCAGCAACGACTACACCATAAATATTTAATGTTAAGTCTATTTCACACCCATCATCATTTGTTAAATCTAAAAACATTTGCAATACTGCATCATCTGTTGCAGTATTATCTTCTTTTTTTGTCATATACCTCACCTCTGTCACCTATTAATCCAAGAGTATCTGCTAGTCAATACCTATTATGTCTTAAACATCTCTCATTATCCTTAGAATATACTCTGGAATAATATTTATAAGTGATAATCCAATATTTTAGATGACAGGAATGAAGAAGGTTATCATATTAGAGGATTGCAATGCCGTAAAGACCTGAACTCATAATCCCCTTTAATAAAAGTTAAAGATCTACTTTGTCCAAATAAAATGGCTTATATCAATTAATAAACTAAAGTAGCGATAGTTGTAGTAATGTGATTAATTCTATTAAAGGGAGCTTATCTGTTAAAAGGTAATCTTCTTTTTTATATAAAAATATACATTGAGTAATTGATCTGTATTTGAAATAATTTGTATTAACCAATAGGACAGGATTCTGGAATAAGGTTTGATAAAGGGGGTTATTAAATGAAGTTGATGCTAAACTACATTCTGTTGATTATTATTTTAGTTTTCGGACTATTTGGTTGTGGAAAAAATAATACTAGTGAAGAAAATGTAAGGGATGATTCGTTTATAAATAATGATTCTCAGCAAATAAATGATGACTTTAAAGTTTCAATAAATGTGGAAAACAGTGAAAAAGCTCTTAATGTTTATGCGACCATTACTTATACGGGAGAAGAAGCGGAAAAAGATATATATCACAGTGGGAGAATTTTTTTCTTTAATGTTTACCAACAAGATGGTGGTTTTGATTATATTGGGGATATGGATGAACCACAATTAACAACAACGCTTTTTAAGAATGAACCTCACATAGAAATCTTTAATGTGTTAGATATGCCTAATTTAAATCCAGGTACTTATAAGTTTGAAGCTATTGCTTCTTTTTCGTTGAGTTCAGAATTAGCGTCAAACATTGAGATTCCAGTTTCTAAAATTGAGGAAATCGATTAAAATATTCTTCGGTGATATTAACCTAAATCCCTATTATATTTTGCTTATTCAAGTAATGAGCTGTAGTCCTGCAAAAAAGATAAGAAAATTGCCCTGCAATCTGGGTGCGATTGCAGCATAGCTATGTAGCTACGGTGTTTAATTAAATTTGAAAGGGAGTTTATTATTGAAACAAAATAGTGAACTTTATTTAGCAATCACATTAGAATAATTCATCTTATAGTTGGAATAATTAAATTTGAGGTGAATTATATGAATAAAATTTTGTTGACTTTTGCTTTCATAATTCTTATTGGTGCTTTTTCAACAAATTTCGGTAAGGCTATGGTACATCCTAGTGGTAAAGTCAAGAAGGAGATTTATGCTTCTTCAGACGAACTTTTAGTAGATGTGTTGAATCCCTATATTACCAAGATAGTTCGCGAGGAATGCGGAGAGAATGTAAGGTGGACTTTTGAGCGAGTTCAGAATCTAAAGCTTTTGGTAGACCATACTGGTTCAAAATCAAAAAGCTGGTATGAGGTAAGCCTTATGATAAATACTACAAATTCAGAAAATGAAGGAAATGTCTGGGGTATTGATGTTGTTACGTTTAATATTGATCCAAAGTCATATCTCGGTATCACTGAAGTAAAAAGGGAAAATCTCGAAGACGTATTTATTGAGTTAAAAGAATATGTACATATTCACGATCATAAATTAGAAAAAAATCTTTAGAGGATAGGGCAGTCATAATCACAGCATACTTTATTTTAGTAATATCCATTTGACATCTTAATCATAAGCAATTGGACGCTCCTGGAATAAGGATTTTCGCTCATTTTTCATTCTAAGGCTCGCGTGCAAATCATGTAAAAGCTACATTGATTTCGAAAAGCAGGGTACTGTAATCCCAATGGTTATGTGGGTATGTACATATTCAAAGAATGCGAATAGAAAAAATCGTCAACATAATATATTATCCACGGAAAATACTAAGAGAAAAAACTAAAAGATGCTGGGACAATACCCTCCTCTATATTGAAAAAGCCAGTGAGATTTTACAATAAGTAAAATTTCACCGGCTTTGTTTATTTTGAAATTAAAATAAGGACCACTTCTGATAAAATAAAGTTACCACACAAAATTTCATCGGAAAGAAGGGTCCTTATGTTTAAAAATTATAGCATGAATCAAATTGTTTTGCCTCTAGATTTAGAAGTGAAATTACAAAAAACGATATTGCCTTCCATATCCATCACTTAGTTGAAAGATCCCTCATAAAGTGTTCGAACCCATTTCTCCGAAATGAAGGCTGCCCAGCGTATCATCCGCGTATGATGCTTAAAATTATCTTATGCGCCTACACACAATACGTTTTTTCAGGACGGAAAATTGAAGCCCTATTAAAAGACAGTATTCGTATGATGTGGCTAGCTCAAGGATATGAACCAAGCTATCGCACCATTAACCGATTCCGTGTGCAACCAGAAGTGAAAGAATTAATTCGCGAGTGTTTTGTCCAATTCCGTTACCAACTGGTTGAAGAAAAACTTATTGATCAAGAAGCCATTTTTATTGATGGTACCAAGATTGAAGCAAATGCGAATAAATTTACTTTTGTATGGAGGAAATCCATTGAGAAATATCATGAAGGTTTAATTGAAAAGTCAAACCAGTTATATAATGAACTCCTTAAGAAGGAAATCATTCCAGAAATGGAACGTTAAACCGATGAACAATTATCAGTGGAAGAACTCGCTCAATTGGTTCAAAAAGGTAGCCAAAGTTGTAACCATGTATGATGAACAAATGGAAGCTACCTCAAACATTCCGAAACGAAGAGCCTTAAGAGGTGAGCGCAAATATCCGAAACAAGTCCGTAAACAACTGATTGATTTTGTCGTACGTAAACAGAAATATCAACAAGACTTAGAAACCTTTGGTACACGTAATAGCTACTCTAATAAAACATAGAACGAACGTTCGTTCTTCCAACTTGAAACAAAACGAATGTTCGAATGGGGAGTAATTATATCAAGGTTGAAGAGTTACCTGTGATATATAAAAGGAAAAAATCAGCTGTTTAATAGCAGCTGATTTTTTATTGAAAAATGTCCGTTTACCACTATTGATCTCTAAGGCTTAAAGCAGTATGTGCATCCTGCAGTCTTACATTTAATTGATCACCTAAATGATTAGGGTGATAATATCCATTGGTAACCATAAAATCTGTTATCCTAGCATGTGTTTCCACTGCATTTCTTAATTGCTCACGGAGAACTGATTTCAGTTCAGGTGTAGCTGTTTCTGTAATAGCAAATGCGAGATTTCTGACTGCAGATTTAGATGAAATCATAAAATCCGAGGCGATTGCCCGTTCTGTTAATCCTCCCATTCCGGCCATATTTTGCAGGAGATTAGTCATTGTGAGTCTCCTCCCGGTTTGTAATAAAGGCCGTAAGTTGCTTCAACTCTTGATTTCCTGATTCTAAATCACCAGAAAGAATCGATTTAAGATCGCCTTCAGGAAGCAATTTGCTCATTGTTACAGCTTTCGTTAAACATGTTGTTTTAAATGCAATTAACTCGAGTGTCTCCAGTGTTTCATGGAGTGCTAAATATTTTGTCAAGAAAATCTCTCCAATCTTTAAAAACTTCTATTATCTTGCTTCCTACAGGAGATTTACATTCCAACAAAAATATTCCATAAACTAGTCATAATTAATTGAATAATAATCACATATTAAAGGGATTTTAATTTCAGGAGGTGTAGTCATGGAGAAGAAAAGCTTAGCTTATCATGAAACAATGGAAACACATGAGGTATTAAACCTGAAAACTGTAAGCTTATTGAAATCAAAGCTTATGCAGGGCCTTTGTTTCGATAATGAATTAAAAGCACTGATGGAAAAAAATGTTCAACAGTCAATTGCAGCGATAAATGAACTTAAAGAATTTTATAAAGGGGCAAAAACCAATTATATAGAATGAGGTGGAAAAATGGAAATGGATTATTTAGATCCCCAAGGGGCTGAACATATGCCAGAAATGGCAGATGCGGGAATTGCATTGGAGTTTCTTCTTTCAGTCAAAACAGGCATTCATATATATGCCATTGCGTTAACTGAAACCTCGAGCCTGGAGTTAAGAGAGGCATTTTATAGACAAATGGAACTATCTATTGATTTACACACCGAGATTTCTGAATTGATGATAAGTAAAGGCTGGTTATATCCGAACGATGTTAGCAAGCAAGTTGAGTTGGATATTAAATCCGCTGACAATGCTTTAATGATTGCTGGGATGAACTTATTCCCGAATGATACGGATAGACTTGGAATGTTCGCAACGCCTAATAAATAAGGGAGGTTAGAGAAAAATGAAAGCTGTCACGTACCAGGGGAGTAAAAATGTCCAGGTTAAAGAAGTAAAAGACCCAAAAATTAAAAATGGCGATGATATCATTGTAAAAATAACATCTTCTGCTATATGCGGATCTGATTTGCATTTGATTCATCAAATGATTCCCAATATGCCAACTGATTACGTAATTGGCCATGAACCGATGGGTGTAGTGGAGGAAGTAGGACCGGAAGTAACAAAATTGAAAAAAGGGGATAGGGTAATTATTCCCTTTAATGTAAGCTGCGGGCAATGCTGGTACTGTAACCATGACATAACCAGCCAATGTGATAATTCAAACCCTCATGGTGAAATGGGCGGTTTCTTTGGATATTCAGAAACTACCGGTGGATTTGCTGGCGGACAAGCTGAATATATGCGTGTTCCATACGGAAATTTTACTCCATTTAAATTACCGGAGAACTGCGAAGTAGAAGATGAGAAGTTAGTGTTACTTGCAGATGCAGCCTCAACAGCTTATTGGAGTGTAGATCATTCTGGAGTCAAAGCTGGTGATACTGTCATCGTTTTAGGATGTGGACCAGTGGGCCTTCTTGCTCAAAAATTTGCATGGTTTAAAGGTGCTGAGCGTGTTATTGCGGTCGATTACCTCAAATACAGGCTTGAGCATGCGAAACGGACCAATAAAGTAGAGACTGTAAATTTTGAAGAACATGAAAACGTTGGCGAGTATTTAAGAGAGATAACACAAGGTGGAGCAGATATAGTTATTGATTGTTCAGGTATGAGCGGAAAGATGACACCTCTTGAATATCTGGCATCCGGAATGAAGCTTCATGGCGGTGCAATGGGTGGACTTGTCATTGCATCACAGGCTGTACGCAAAGCTGGGACCATCCAAATTACCGGTGTTTATGGAGGACGTTATAATGGTTTCCCGTTAGGAGACATTTTCCAAAGAAATGTTGACATTAAAACGGGTCAGGCCCCAGTTATACCGTATATGCCATTTCTATATAATCTTATTTCTGAAGGAAAGGTAGATATTGGTGATATAATTACACATGTACTTCCATTAGAGCAGGCTAAGCATGGATACGAAGTCTTTGACACAAGGACCGATAATTGTATAAAAGTTATTCTAAAACCTTAAATTGAATAAATCCAAGATGAATTCCTATCTATATTCTTTTAGGAATGGAGGTTGTAATTTTGAATAACAAGGACTCAATATTTTGGATAGCAGTTTTTGGCAAGTTATTAACAACTATCTACACCGCAATACTTGCATCACAACAAATTGCCACCAAACATAAGGTTGATTACCTTTATTACAAAAATAAAATTACAGAAAGATAAAACAATCATTTAAGGCGGTGATCATCCATCGTCTTTTTGTTTCAATCAATGAAAACTGAACTAGGGTATGTACAGATACAGATAATGCCGATGTTGCTCTCGGTTTTAAACACAATTGGACATGCACTATGAAACATACAAAAGAGATATTTGTTAAATCGGTCACCATCTTTGAATTGAGGAGTTGAAGATAAAAAAAACCAGAAACATCGAGTTTCCAAGGGTTTTTAGTATGGAGCATAGGGGGCTCGAACCCCTGACCTCTACGCTGCCAGCGTAGCGCTCTCCCAGCTGAGCTAATGCCCCGTTAAGACTGAATTTATTTTACCAAAAATGGAGTGGTTTGCAAATAGTTTTTTAGCATTCAATCCAAGTTTTCCACTTCAGCCTGAATGACACCGGTAAGTGTTTTTATATCATAGTACACATCTGTAGTATAGACACTCTTTTTCGTCGTAACGATACAGTTTAGAACGATATCATCTTTTTCCTCTTTAACCTTCACCCGTTTAATGGACAGGTTCTTGTGATGTATTTCTTTCATGATGCTAGTTAAATCCACATCTTTTTCAATGAATATCTTAACCTTAATTTCTTTTTCCTTCAGCTTTTTTGGTCCGACCCAATCAAATAGGAAAGGAATAACTTTTACTCCAAGGATAATGAATACAACGCCAACTGCTCCTTCGATGAAAAAACCTGCTCCAATTGTAATACCTAGCGCGGCCGATGCTAGTACGAGAGCTGCAGTTGTAAGTCCTGATATAGCTTCATTGCTTCTTCTTAAAATAACCCCAGCTCCTAAAAATCCAATTCCGCTTATAACATAGGAAGGAATACGACCTGGATCCATTGGACGTGAATATTCTTTTGAGTAAAGAAAGGCTGATTCATAGGAGACTATAGTGAGCAGGCAAGCCATGACAGAGACAATGACACAAGTCTTCAATCCGAGTGGCTTTCCTTTTAATTCTCTCTCCAACCCGATTATGACTCCAGCAACTGTTGCAAATAGTAATTTTATAATAAAATCATGACGCAATATATTCTCAAATAGGTACTCCACACGACCCCTCCTAATGGTAAAATAAATGATTAGAAAATTATAACAATATTATATACAATAAGGTAGTATCTTTTAAAATATATTCAGGTTTGGTGAGAAAGAGATGAATAAATGGTTTAATCCCTATGTGGCGCTTACTATTGGCGTCATCACTGTATCCATGTCCGCTATTTTTGTGAAGCTGGCAGATGCGCCAGCAGGAGTCATTGCATTCTACAGAATGTTATTTTCGGTGTTATTGTTACTACCCATTTTTCTCTATAAATATGTAGGAGAGTTAAAAGGAATTTCGAAACGTGATTGGTTGTTTTCTGCCTTGGCAGGAGTTTTTTTAGCTTTTCATTTTATCCTATGGTTTGAATCTTTGAACTATACCAGTGTTGCAAGCTCTACGGTTCTTGTCACACTTCAACCACTCTTTGCTTTTATTGGAACATATCTTTTTTTCAAAGAACGACTAAGTTTCCGTGCCATTATAAGTGGAATCATTGCGATTATAGGGAGTTTTATCATTAGTTGGGGAGATTTCCAGATTAGTGGGATGGCATTGTATGGGGATATTCTTGCACTTGTGGCTTGTGCACTTGTAACAGCGTATCTTTTATTTGGACAAGATATTAGAAAAAGAATTTCTATTATTACATATACCTTTATCGTATATAGTTTTAGTTGTTTTACTTTGCTAGGCTATGTAGTAGTTTCAGGCGATGCATTCATAGGTTTCGAAGCGTCTGATTGGGGATGGTTTATTCTCCTTGCTATTTTTCCTACGCTACTCGGCCATACCCTTTTCAATTGGGCTGTAAAGTATATCAGCACAAATGTTATTTCCATGTCTATCTTGTTTGAACCAATAGGAGCAGCACTGTTAGCATATTTTGTTTTACATGAAGTAGTCACTTGGAGTCAATATTTAGGTGGGTTATTAGTTATGTTGAGTGTCGGCTATTTTTTAATGGATAATCGCAAGAAAAATATAGAACCTACCATACCTAATAAGGACGGAATGGTAGGATGAATATTCGATTGGCAAAGCCCGGGGATAAAATTGTTATTGCAAACTGGAAAACAACCTATAAAGGTATTATAGAAGACAGGTATTTGCAAACCATATCTGTAGTAAGACGACAAAAGATGTGGAAAGAAGCAATTGAGGAGGGCTATGAAACGAAATGTCTTTATGTAGTCGAAAGAGATCGAGTTATTATTGGTTTTGCAACAGGCGGGTCTGAAAGAACTAATAATTACAGAATAGATGACGAATTATTTGCCATATATATATTAGAAGAGTTTCAAGGACAAGGAATCGGTATCAAATTATTCGAGAAAGTAGCAACTTTCCTCTCTAAAAAAGGCTATAACTCCATACTTGTTTGGGTACTTAAAGATAACCCTAGTTATAAATTTTATGAATCCTTTCAACCTACATTAGTAGGGACTGAACAAATAGAAATTGGTGGTAAGTCCTACGAGGAGGTAGCATATGGGTGGAAAGATATTCGCTGTTTACTTCATGTAATTCAAATGAAAAGAGCCGACAACTAGAGATGTCGGCTTTTTATTTTGTATGTATTTAGTCACATGAGTACATTAGCCATTAATGCAAAAAATACAGCAAGGGAAAATCCTAAGATCATATTTCCTCCTTTAACCTTCCCTTCTTGATTCGTAATTTTTAGTGCTTCAAAATATGCAAGCAAGAACATTCCAAGTGATGCGATTAGAGCAACGAAAAATGCTGTGTTTTTTACTAGGTCCAATTTTTTCTCCTCCTACAAAAGCTGTTACTAGATTATATGAAAGAGATACAGATAAGATTCTAGTAATTTTTTTCTTAAAAAAGCTAACCTTTAAAAGGTCAGCTTTATGTTAATGGTTTATTGAATGTGAAAATCCTAGGTACCGTTCTAATTAATAGAATAGTTACGATAGTTGCAATAATAAAGCTTGGAAGCATATAAGAACCATTATATAGAAGAGAATACAACCATACCGGCTGACCTTCTGGTGCAAAGTGACCGAAGAAAATGATCCCTGCAGCATAATGTGCTAAGAAACGAACGAAACAACCTATGAAGGATGCTACTGTTACAAAAAGAATAATCTTGTTCAACTTATCAGATAGAACTGCATTAGTAACTTGCTTTGCAAAAATACCAGCGAGACCAAGTCCAGTAAATGCAACTATATAATCGAGTAAGATCTGTCTAATATCTGCTCCGATAATTTGACCCATTAATATCTGAAAAAAACCAAGTATAAATCCTGTGAGTAATCCACCTTTAAGTCCCCAACGAAATGCCATAATAAATACAGGCACCATGGATATGGAGATAGAACCACCACTAGCCCAAATTTTCAATGATAAAGCCCCAGCTAAAAGATCCAATAAATAAGCCATAGCTCCAAAGATTGCGACCTCAGCAAGAAACAGAGTATTAGTTTTTTTCATTCCCTTACTTCCTCCTTAAATTAGATGCTAAAAACAAAAAAAAGCAATAAAGGAAGGCTCCTTTATTGCTTAATTAACATAAGAAATAAAACGCCACATCCCTACGATAGTATTAACTAACAGGTTCATTGGGTCAGAACTATTCGTTCACTCTCAGCCAAAGGCTCCCCACGTGGAAAAAATTATCTAATTGTCAATATCATCATACATAATAGTTTAGAAAACGACAAGAGTGTATGTGAACTATTATTTAGAAAGCAGTAAATAATTGATGAAGAAACTAGACTCGAAAAAATAGATGAAAAATATTCAAAAAAGGTATTGCAATATAGTTGTGAGGATGGTATATTTAACTTCGTCGCTGAAACGCGGTCACGGCTAATACAACAAAATAGCCAACCTTGTTTTTGGAAAAATAGCTTGACTTTTCAACAACAAGTTGTTAAGATGAGGAAGTCGCTTTTAAGCGAAAAATGTAAAATAAATGCTCTTTGAAAACTAAACAAAACAACAGCGTCCACGTTAACTTTTAATAGTTAACATGAACGAAATTAAGTAACAAGCTAGCAAGATTTTTGAGCAACAGCTCAAACTCTTTATTGGAGAGTTTGATCCTGGCTCAGGACGAACGCTGGCGGCGTGCCTAATACATGCAAGTCGAGCGGACTACTTAAAAGCTTGCTTTTAAGTAGTTAGCGGCGGACGGGTGAGTAACACGTGGGCAACCTGCCTGTAAGACTGGGATAACTTCGGGAAACCGGAGCTAATACCGGATAATACAAGGAACCTCCTGGTTCTATGTTGAAAG
>NZ_CAKJTJ010000006.1:128533-193683 GCF_917563925.1 Sutcliffiella rhizosphaerae | reverse complement strand
CCCGCTTCCTTCAGATTCCACGTCGCCATGGACACCCTTGCGTTAAGCTAACTGCTACTTCTGTCTTCACAGTTCGGGACTTGCACCCTATAGATTGCACCCATGCCGGGCGCACATAAAAGAAGACGAACTCAATAAGTTCGTCTCTTACATAACCAAGTAAAATTTGAAGGGTTACAAATTGAACTAACTCCATTTCACTTGGTTCCCAGTATTTACCTATATTTTTGAAATTCACAAATTACCCGATTGAACCTTCCATCTCGAACTTGATTATTTCAAGGAAAACAAAATAGATAACATCAACTGAAAACCCTTGATATTAAAGGGTTTTCTACACTTGGATAATTAAAACAAATCATAATAAATTAAACCAAATCGGCACGAAATTCATTTTTCCCTTGGTTGATCTATAACCTACCTTACGTCAATTTGACGCCTACATTTTATACACTCAAAATATTCTTCTGCGTTTACTTATGACTTTTTAATTTTCTACACATTTGATATTGAAAAAGTTCAGTTTAGTTCTTGAGATGCCAGCATAAAAATGAAGTTGAAACAAATATGAGATTATAAATTAGAGGAAATGCTTTTAGTAAAGCTGGCTTTAAAAGAAGGATTATGCGAAAGGGAGAATAATAAATAATACATGAGGGATTACCGGATCCAGTTAGGTGACATCATTCAAAACCCTGAAACGAGATTAATTGGCAGATTAAAGAAAGAGGGAAACAATTATTATGTGGAATGTCTACATTTAGAAGATGGGTACTGGAGGACATCTGGTGGTTCATTGAAGGATTACCAAGAATGGAAGCTCTATCAGAAAAAAGATCCAGTAGTAAAGCAAAATGATGATTGGGATTTTATTTTTGGTGGGGACAAATAAAATATATAATTAATTTCGGATTATTAATTTTTAATAAGGGTCATACTATTATTGGTTGTGAAGAAGTCAACCATTCTTTTTTATTTGAACAAATACTACCGTGTAAAAGTACTTATTATTATTTTTTTGGCGGTGAGGAAAATTAATTTGGAACTTGTAATTGAGTGGAATACTTTAATTGGTAGGATCTTCACACTTGGAGGTTCTGTTTAGTTTTTGGTTGGATCTTTCATAGCTGTGATTGCAGCTTATCAAACTTATAACAGAGAACTAATTACAAAACCTAAGACCTCTCCTTTGAGAGGTCTTAGGTTTTATTATAACAATTTAAATAATTTTTTCGGATTTTATTTTATGAATTTATTCTTTAATTCTGTTTCTATTTCAGCGGAAATAGTATTTAATCCACCTAATACATAAACAGAATCCAAACCTTCTACCCCTTCTCTTTCACCTCTATGAAAATATAATTTATATAATCCATTTATAGTAGTATTAGGTAAATAATCTTCTCTTGTTAAAACTAAATGGTGATTTCTTAATGCCGCAAGCACTCCGCCTGATAAACCATCTGAGAAATTCAGACCAGTTGTGACTACTACTGAGTTAGAAGATGCCCCAAAGAAATCAGCTACATTTGTAGAAATTTCGTATCTGTCGCGCCCTGTTATTCTATAAGTATCTACCAATTTATTTAATTCACTTTCAATTGTCTGACTTACTGATGCTGTACCACCAACAATAACAACGCTTTTAATTTGTGGATTTGTTTTCAGAAAATTGGTTACTTCAGTAGGAATTCCTGCACTTCTTGTAAGTAATATTGGTTGACCTACACTTGCAGCATAACTTGATACTGCTAATGCATCTGAAAAATTTTCCCCTGACACTAATATGGCTTGACTAGTTTTGGGAGTAAGTAAATCATTTGCAATATTGACAGCTAATGAATATCTATTTTCGCCCGCTATTCTCTTTATAGAATTTACTCCAAGTTGTTTCAATTCATTCTCAACGTTTGGCGATACTCCTACTGTTCCTCCTAGAATCACAGCATTTTTGGCACCCAAGCGTTTTATTTCATTTTTAATTTCATTAGGTAATGCACCTGGTGTTGTTAAAAGTAGTGGTGCATTTAAATCAGCTGCTAATGGAGCTCCTGTAATACCATCTGCGTATTCATCACCTCTTGCAATAACAATAGTATCAGATAATAAGTCCCAGTCAGATAACTCTTTACTAATATTAGCAGAAACTGCATACCTATTTAGACCTTCAATTCTTTTCAAACCAGGAGAAACAACTTCTTTAAAATTCACTATAGAATTTCCGGTTTCTCTTTCAGAATTAAGACTAACTATATTTGAGCCCATCCCTAATTGAACTACTTGAGAAAAATTCCCAGAAGAACGGAAATATGATTGCTTAAGCCAAGGATTAACTATGTAGTTAGTTAATGCATCCGAATTTCCTGCAACTCTAACTGTTGGAGTGAATTTAGGTAAACGAGTATAGTCAGCATCTGGACTAGTCAGCTGAACTGAAGGCAAGGATTTTGGCGTTGAAGTAAAATTTAATCCTGATAAAGTAATAGAATACTCCGTACTATTTTTTGAAGTAGATGTGATTAAAAGATTGTATTTACCAGCAGGCAAGGAGTCTCCCGAACCAAAAAGTTTACTATTATCACTCGAGGTTACTAAATGAGTTATTGAACTAGTATTCTTACTACTTGATATATTTAAAACTCCTGTTCCTTGAGTTTCAAAAACATAATTATGTGAAGTTGTTTCTTTAACTACACCAGTATATGTAGTTGAAGTACTTGCATAACTTTCATTTACGTTTATAGTCCACACAATAGCAAAAGTCAATAGACTAATATAAACTACCAATTTCCTGAACATTACATTTCCCCCTAATTTTTTAATACTTTTCATATATTATCATATATTGACATAATCAGGCAATTTAATTATTATATAAAGGTATAAAAATTGAGGGGGAAGAAAGGATTTATGTCTAATATTTTTAAATTATGTTTAATTAGTATTTTTATATTTTCAATGTTTTTTTTGGTTCAGGACAAAGGAAGTACTTTAGCAGAGAATACCGAATGGGAAGTAACAGTTATACCAAGTTCCCATTCAATTTCCTTTGAATGGGAAGATATTGGTCAAACATACGTTATTACTCAAAAGAACATTGAACAATGGGAAGTTAACACTACAAACGGAAAAGAGGAGATGAAGTTAGTAGACGAAATTATATATAACGGCTCATCTTCAAAATTTTCTCAAGAAGATCTAGATTCTAAAACAAGATATGAATTTGAAGTTTCAGCTCTAGATAAAGAAAAAAATGTACTATATACATCTAATATTGATGTTTCAACACTAATTGAAGAAGGAATAAATTCATTTTCTAAAAGATCCTTTAAACAAGAAAAAACTCCAAAAGAAATTTTTGAAGAATCTCAAATAATTGCTAATTACCATGATAATTCTTTAAATATACAATGGATTAATCTTCCATCTCATGATAATGTTTTTGAAGTTTATGTGGATAAAGTAAAAATTAGCACAGTAACAGAAACGGATAATTATTCTATAGAATTGAAAGATTATGAAGAACATCTCTATAGTGTAGTTTCATTCACGAAAAAATCTCAAGAAGAAATAGATGAAATAAAGCAAAAAGCGAAAGAAAATAATATTAATTTGACAGATGAGATGCTAGAAAAATTATCATATCAAGAGTTTGAACTTTCGATAGTCTATAAACCTTCATTAAACAAGGTAAATTCACTTGCTTTTTCTTCTCAATCAACTTTTATTCCAATGTATACTCTTCAATATTCTACTTTCATACCTATGAAACTTGCGCCAAATCCAGTTAGGTACTTACCTACTAAAGGTGGACGCATTGCCTATTTTTCAGGTGATAGTAGAGGATTCGATTTTTGGTCAAACTCTTTTAGAACTCGATTTAATGTAAATGTATTATTTGGTTCATCAAGTAAATCTGTTTTTTACTTTCCTTATACTGGTCTAACTAAGGCCTATGATGCCAAAGGTAATTTTCTAGATAGTAAATCTGCTCCAGCAGCTAATGATATGTGGCTTACTAATATCGATAAAAGTAAATCAAACCAAATTAGTTTTAAAATGAATCATGCAAGTGCAAACCCATTTACTTTTCCATCACCTGATATAAATTATGAAGTAGCTGTCACTGTCCAAGCCAATGGTAGAGTAGTAGCTAATGGATGGCATGATAAAGCACCATCACATGAGTTTTATATAGTACCTTATGAATCTGATCATGTTGGTACTCTTTACCGACAATGGCACACCGATTTTCTTGCACTGTTTGGAGTCACTACAATTTGGAGTGTAACTCGATAATCCATTTAATTCACCTCAACAATTATTCTATAGACTGATTGTTGAGGTGATTTTTTTTGTAACGAAAATTAATTACCTTAACTTTAAGCAATTTGAAACTATTTTATTCTCAAGGAAAACCTTAAATACATCATCGATATTTCGTAACATATAAAATTCACAATGCTTCTGTATGGTTAGTTTTGAATTGAACATTTGCAGACAAATGTAGCATTTCACTGATCTAATTATTATAATAAATCATCAATGATTATCATTAATCGGCACAAATTAAATTATTATTCTTTTTTGCTTACTTCAATTTTACGGATGCATTTAATATGCACAACGGATTGATATTTATATTACGCCTATACTAAATATTTTTGTTTAGAAATTACAACTTTTGAAGTCAATCACTTATTTTGTAAAACACCCTACTATCCATCTAGTAGGTTACCCCTTTTTATTACTTCACTCTTAAACGTTGACCTGGATGAATTAGGTTAACATTTTTAAGATTATTTAACTTCTTAATGTTATCTGTAGTTGTCCCATGACGTTGAGCAATTACTGATACAATATCACCTTTTTTTACAGTGTAATGTACTGCATTGGATGAATTACTTGAAGTACCTGGTCCACCACTCACTAATAGTACTTGGCCAATAACAATCGTATAGTTACTATCAAGGTTGTTCCAGCTTCTGATTTGTTGGTTTGTGCTGCCGTAACGCTGACTTAATCCATAAACCGTATCTCCTGCAACTACAGTGTGATAGATACCTGATGTCTTTCTAGGTAGGTTAAAGCATCGTGCAATACCGTTTACATGGCCACGTGCAATGCTCTCGATAAAGGATGCTGTTTTAAGTTTTGCTGCATCTTCTGCATTATCAATAAACCCATTTTCGGTTAATAATGCTGGCATTCGAGATTCACGAAGCATATGAAAATTAGCTGTCTTCTTTCCACGATTACGGAAGTTTACTAGCTTCATAATTTCTTCATGAATAAGATTTTGATAAGTGGTAGTTGGGGCTCCCACACCTGGATAAATGAAATCTTCATAACCTGTTCCACCACCAGCATTAATGTGGATGGATAGGAGGAAGTTAGCTCCCCATGTATTAGCTGCATTTGTCCGTTGAGCAAGAGAAAGAGTTTGATCTCCAGTTCTGCTCATTAGAATAGTGACACCGTTATACTCATTAATGAGCATATCTCTAACACGTGTAGCAATTTGTAGGTTAAGATTCTTTTCCTGTAACCCGTTACCAACTGCTCCTGGATCTGTTCCGCCATGAGCTGGATCAATAAATATTTTCACCATGTAAAACACTCTCCTTTAATAATTTTTTATATATAAAAAGCCACCCCGAAAGGCAGCTTATAAACTCGATTTAGGTTTCTTGTAACGTTTTGCTTGTTCACTATCGCTTAAACTAACTGTGGTTGGATCCTGAACAACTCCTAAAGTAGCGAATACTCCAAAGATGGCATTTACAACCGCAAGTACCCAACCTTTGATTTCCTCTGTTAATTGAAAATCTGTCAGCCCTACAGCATGTGCTCCTACCAACATTATCTCCACCAAAATAAATAGCTGTGCGATGAAAGTAATCACCCACAGCCTGTTAGAAAAACGTACTTTCCAGTTAATCATTCTTAATTCCTCCTTTATTGTTGTAATACGGCATAAAAAATGGCCATCGCCCCACCAATAATCCCCACAATAAATGCGTTGGTTATCGATCGACGTAGCCATTTAAGATCATCCTTAATTTCCGCTAAATCTTGTTTCATGTCTCGTATGTCTCTATCATGCAGCAGTGATTTATCTTGTAAATCTCGTATATCCTTTTCGAATCTATTGCTGTTCTTTTGTAAATCCTCGATATCTTTTTTGATTTTTTCTTGCCAGATATCCACATTTACTTCCTCCAATCACTTGACCCCCTATTTATATTATCTTTGTAAATGAACCAATGTTATTTATTATGCGTTGTATTCTTCCCCAGTAATTTCTTTATATTTTGTTTCAGTAAGTACATTAACTCGGACACCATCTGCAACCATTTCTTTGGTCCATAACCCTTGAGAATAGAATCTATTTATTCGATCAAACCACAAATTAGACACCTCCTACCATCATGGTATACCACAATTCTACCACTTCTCTTTCTACCTGTGATAACTTGTTGGTAGTAAGCATGTGAGCATACCAAAGTTCTGCATTCTCTTCCGTCAGTATTTCCAATTCAGTCTTTGGTCTTGGTTTGTTTTTCAGTTCATCAATTTCTTCTTGAGACATGGATTCAATCCATATATCTCCATCAAATAATGGCATATACAACCCGTTTGGAGGTTCTACTTCAATACAGTCTTCCGGAATATTAAATACTTCTTCTTCTTCCACTATCGTAGATTCTATTAGGATGGGTTCAATTAATAACCCTCTCTCATCTATCCGATATACTTGCTTAATTCCCATGCAACTCACCTCACTTATATTCTAAATGAATACTCAATACTAACCGGCCCTCCAAAACCCGTTGGCAATCGTACCGTTCCCGAACTACTAACCCACAACATTTGTGGAGCAATTACGCCCCTGTCAAACCCCATCGTGGCAACATACCTATCTTGAGAAGGTCGCAATCCAACTGGAAGCACAAACATATGCAATGGAGAGGAATCTGGTGTTTGAATATAACCTCTAATATGCACGGTACCAGTTTGTTCTTTCATATAGCTTGCAGGTGGATATCCTGATACATTTGCCCAACCATTTAGTAAAACAGCATTTATCCAATTCGGTTGTGTTTGAATTTTTGAAAGAGCTCCATTGGTTGTTTCCATTTCACTCCACTCAGTCCAAGCACTCCCTGTGTAGTGACGTACAAAAATACGATCATTAGTAAGAGTATTGGCCAATGTCCATATTTGGGTACATCCACCAGCACCACCTTGTATTACAAGTACTGCTCCTGAATTCCCACTTAGAGGTTGACCTGATGCACTGGATGATACGTTGTATAAACCCGAAGTCATCAACGTATTTAGATTGGAAACACCATTAGTGATAGTCCCTATTCCGTGGCTTTTAACCCAATTGATAGCAGCATCTTTAGCTTGATCGGATTTTCCTTGTGCGCCAGATGTCGTTTCTAACTCAACCCAAGGTGTCCATGAAGTACCGCCTTGCCTGCGGATATACATAACCGGACTTATTGACATGTTAGTAGTATGCCTAAAGGCACATTGATGACTATGGGTGTTCCCTATCTTGATATTGATTACGTAAAACCAGAATGTTTCAGACCCTGGAGAATTACCTAAATGAGACCCACAATAGAATCCTGTTGCGTCTAAGTTGTTAAGATCAGTCCCTGTGATGTCCTTGGCTACATCTCCAAGTCCATAACCTTTGGCCCAATTGATGGCTTCTGTTTTTGCCTGATCGGCTTTTGTTTGAGAACCCGTGGTATTTTCCATCTCTATCCAAGGTTCCCAAACACCCAAGGTTTGCCTACGTACAAATGTATTTACATTTGAATTGTGTCTAAAAATTTTCTGTATACACGCACCAGAATTAATACTAATTACAATCAAGCACATTGTAGCAGTAGTTTCTCCTGGAGCGTTAGCCATATTCTGGCCATAGTAAAAACCTGTGTCAACAATTGTGTTTAGGTCTTGGTTACTTATAATCTTGGATGCACCACCCAGCCCAAAGCTCCTAGCCCAATTAATAGCAGCCGTTTGAGCAACATCAGCTTTTGCTTGTGCTCCAGCTGTGGTCTCTATCTCCACCCATGGTTCCCATTGTGTAGCTTTTCGACGCATAAACTGTTTTATATTACTTGAGTGATGATATATCACTTGTAAAGCAACCGAACTGTCTATATTAATATGGATGACATAATACCAATTGTTTGTAGGAGCATTCCCTAAATTACTTCCGGCATAAAATCCTGTTTGTGTTAAGGAGTTTAAGTCCGTTCCAGGACATCTAAGAGAAGTCGCTTATTCGTGTCAACCTCTGCATCAAGGAAGGCAGACTTACTAAACTTTCTTTGTTTCAATTCTTTTCCTTTACTCACTGAAAACACCTCCGAATTGCAAGGATTGCATTTTATCTCCAACTAACACACCGTCAGACTTGCTTGCTTTTAATCTATGAACGTGAAACCTATTACCTATATAGCGGAAATTAATTTTAAAAGACTCGCTTATCTGGTTCATTTCAGCGTTTATATTACGTTTATCATGAGGAAAATAAGTAATGTTAAACATGTATTCCCATTCTGATAAATTGCCAAGTTTCCTTTCCTGGTCATCATCTACTAAAAGTACCAGAAAGGAGGGAGTAACCATTCCCTGTTGGATAGGTTCATCGTAAACTTTCATGTCATGGCCATATACCTGTTTTAATTGCTGGATAATGAGAGCGAACAAATCATTTACCAAAGATTCTTCTCATCTCCTTTTCTACTTCTTTTAACCACATGTTCGGAGCGATTCTATCCATTTCCTTTTCGGTGAGCTCGAGCATGAAACGACCTTCCACCCAACCGATAGTGACTCCACCAGAAACAATACGATGACCTTTTTCCACAAAAGATGCGTATTCAAGCTGGTTATAAATGACAATGGTATAAGTGTCCACCTTTTTAACAACGTGAAATTTCCAATTGTTTCGAAGGTCACCTTTATCCACTGGGGTCATTTGTTTAACCTTCCGAATAGCTAACTGGGCAACTCTTTTGGCAGCTCTGTCATGTGCCCTTCCAGCTGCTATTCGGAATTCTAATAGTTGTCCCTTCAACTTTGCGACTTCACCATATTCATAGCCCATTATGCAAATTCCTTACGAACCAACAGCACTTCCTGGTGAGAAACGTAGACAAAAGGCTCTTTCGAAGATTCATAGTCTACAGAACTAACTATTTGGTCACCTTTAAGAATGTGAATGGTAATTTCATCCCCTGCTTTCACTTCAAATTCACTTGAGAGGAAGAGTTTCACGTCATATTTAATAACATTTGCTTCGCTTTGATTGGTGTTATTTAAACCTGGATTGGATAACCGACAAGGTACACCTTCATGGATAGGAACCCATTCCATCCCATCTGCTCCATTTTCCTTTACAACGGCCATTTGTCTTCGAATAGTAGCTTTCTTGTCATACATAAATTCAACTGCAGTGGTAGCTTTGGCAAAAATAGCTTGGATATTCAAACCTACCACCTCAGCTTTCGGAATCGGTTTAGTTGCTTTGAATAATCAAATAAGAGCCGTTCCATAGCCCGTTCACTACTTTCTACCCTTGCGGATCCAAACTGGACCTGCACATCCCCTTCACGGATAGAGGTTACGGTTTGCTGACTATCTTCATCCGTTTTACGGTTTTCATTGGTGATAAGGTCTATAACCATGTTGGCATGAACAAAAACAAGATCCCTTGGAATATCACTTCTGTTCATGTAGTTTTTCATGGCTTGCCCTACTTCAGCAATATGGACTGCAAGAATGGTATCTTCAATTTGATATGGTAGTTTAGCCTTTACAATTTGAAATACATCCAAGGTAACCCCTCCTTATTCTTCTGGGGTATCTTTTCTATCTTCATCCACGATCTCATCTTTATCAGCTTCAAAAGCCTGGATGATTTCCAAAATATCGTCTTTCTTTTTAGCATCACCTAGATCAATCTCATGTTCAGTTGCATACTCCTTCAATTCAGCAATGGTCATTTCTCTGATTGTTTTAGGACCTCTCTCAACCTCACCTGTGACATTGACTAATGATTCATTTACGTATTCATCTTCCATCTCGAAAGATTCACCCGCCTGGTATGTTTCCCCGTTGTATCGAACGGGGATTTTAATAACTTCAACAATTTTCAATTGATTTCACTCCTTATGAAATTGGTTGAGCTTGGAATACCTCATCAGCAGCTGGGAAAGAAGGTAAAGCAGTTGCCACTGCTTTCGTCCAAGTAGAAACTGGATCAAGGTTTTCTTCATAAACCATTGCCAAGACATTCCCGATTTGATTGGTTTCAACTGCAGGATCACGTACCAATCTTGTTTCTTCCGGTGTTGGTCCATAAAGAGTTTCACCTAGAGCTCCATCCCCAAACATAACAAAGGAATTGTTAGCAAGGTATCGTAACTGTGTATAGGTGCCATTCTGATTTTGCTTACGGTACTTTGCATCATACACTGCAATAGCTGGTAATTCATGTTGTTCCATAAATGCATTCAAGTCAGCGCGTGTAGCCACACGCATAGAATCTTTTCCAAACAACGCCCCAATAATCTTAGGGTGACGTAACAACGTTCTTAATACTACATTAGAAGTGAGCGCTCGAGTTGGCTTCGTATCTAAGGTATCTGCCCAACGTTCTAAATCACCCATAGGGTCTGAGTCAGCATGAGTCCACAAAGAGGTACCAGCAAGTGCTTCTTTGTGATCTTCCGGCACCTTGTAATCAATGGTCATGTTTAAACCATTTTCATTGAGCGTAACCGTCCCTTTTGATAATGCCTCCATACGCATAAGTTCAACGCGTGCACGTACACCATTCACCAAAGTATCAATGTCATTAAATACATTTTTCATCAGGTATTCTTTTTCTACTGCGTTACGCGGACTTTGAAGCGCAATGATGTCCTTTTCTTTCAGTTGCAACTTACGTTTAATTAGAGCCAGTTCCATAGCGAGTTTAGCAGCTTCTCGGCTACCAATCTCAGATTCTGTGTCAAACGCATGAACTGACGCGATGACAGGTAATTGACTTCCACCCTTAATCATGTCAAATTCTAGCGTTGGTTTTTTAATTTCAGGGAAAAGTGACTCCCCTAACAAAACTGGAAACTTACGATCCTTTAAATAATTTAATACTTCTTTATGGCTAAACAGTTCTAAAATGTCCATTCTGACATCCTCCTCTTATCGATATTTAATGCCTGTCATGGCAGATTTTGCTTCTACAGATGGGGCAACAGGTAAACGTGATTCTAGTACCCATGCCTCCCGAATAATGGATCCAGGTTGCGGACCTTCTGTTACATCGATGTCAGCAAATAATAACCCCTTTGCATTCTCATCATTCGTTGGCCAAATGGTACCTGCCTTTACAATTTTTCTTCCGTTTGCATCTGCAGTTACGCCAGCATCACTGATTTGTTCTGTAAACGAGATAAACTTAGCACTTGCTAAAAAGTTAATACGTTCGCCTTTTCCATAATCTTTTACGTATGGCATTTGTTATGCTCCTTTCTTAACTCCAAAATGAATTTTCACTAGATTTAGATTGATCATTGGCTTGCTTAGCAAAATCAGAACCCACGCTTGATGTACCTTGCTGTCCTCCTGGATTTCCTTCTGCTGGTTTAGCTCCCTTAATATTCGGGGCAGCTGTGGTTTCTGGGACAAACAAAAAAGCCTTTGATTCCTTCAGTGTTTTCAACTGATCATCAAGGCCATCGGTAACATTTCCGTCATTGTCTAATTTAATTTTTTCTTTATCAATACGGTCAATCACCATGTCTGTGTCATGAACCTTCCCATTCAACACAAGTTTAAGAGCGGTAGATAATTGAGTATCTTTGATTTTCTTTTCATAGTCAGCTTTATCTGTGTCATACTTCCTTTGAAGGTCTGATAGTTGCGTTTGGAGCTCTTCACTACCTTCCGCTTTTTTCTTCAAATCTTTCAAGTCTTTATCACGTTGATCTAGCTGATTCTTTAAATCATCCAAACTTGTTTGCAGATCTGAAGCTTTTGTTTTATGGGATTCGACTGTCTTACCGTGCTCAGCCATGATTTTATCAATGGCATCCTTTTCGAAGCCTATTCCTTCTAAAAATTCACGTTTCACTTGTGATTCCTCCTTGGTTACGATTTTTTACGTAGGTTCCTCTACGACCAGCTTTGAATCTTTTACGTCTGCAAATGCTAAAAAGACGAATAAATAAAAAGCACCCTCTCCCTCTTAAGGTCGAAAGTGCTTTTAATCAATTTCTTGAATTGTCTTTATTTCCGTTTCTTTAACACCAAGAATATAACTACCTTCTTTGGATTCTTTATTTACAATATCCAGACTATCAATACCATCCTCAGTGTCTTCTCCATCATCGTAATCACGAACAAACCCCTCTAAAATATCGCCATCTTTATAAACAATCCTTACATTTTTACCAACATATTGCCAAAGTTTCATTATTCATCACCTCTTTCTAAAGTGGGAACAATATGTGTTCCAGATTTTGAGTAGTGGATACGAAAACTACTTGTAACTATTTCTTCACCAGTAGTTTGATTAACATACACCCCAATAGGTTTTCCACTTCTATAAATGTCTTCTTTTTTCATCCACTCCATTGATTTGTTGTTTATTTTCATTATTCCTGTTCCAGCATGTTTTTGGACAAGATTATTAGCCTCTTCATATGAAATGGTTAAATAACTTGGTTTCTGTTTTCCTTTTGCAATGTTTCTTTCTACATAGTCATGGTAACGTTTATGCTGTGTGTTGTGTTTATCAAAATGATTTTGACTATGTTGAAGTTTGTATTTCCCGTTACCAATGTCGGTTCTAGTTTGTGATATAAGAGCTTGACGTCTTTCCATTTCAATACGTTCAGCTTCTTGTTTTGGTTTCACAATATATTCATTATACCACTCCTCATAGGTCATAGACTCAATGAGGCCGTCTTTTGATTGTCTTTTCTCGCCCTCCATGTACTCTGATTCATCAAAGTAAGGGATTGTAGTAGAACGACAACGGACGTGAAAAGGTGGGGCAGTTTCTCCTGGTTTGTAATCCTTCTCTCTGTAAATCTTTCCATCCTGTCCACGGCATATGTTAGAAGTACGACTGTCCAATGTAGCTAGAATTTCATATCGATCTATGCCAGAATCCACATATCCCTTTTGAGCTGCAGCATTATGAAAGAAATTTGCTTCTGTTCGAACAAGTGCCTCAGCACGTGAACGAGACACTTCCGTAATACCCATAATAGAACTGGTGGTTTTTTGCATGGATCTACCTACCGCAAAGCTTCTTTCCAGTTCCTTTCTTATGGACTGCCTGGTAGCTTCCTGATGTCCCCATATCCTCTTGGAGAACTCTTTCCCACTCCAGTTATAAGACATAATTTCTTCCATTGTCCTATCAGAAAGCTCTTTGACTGTACCAGCTGCATAACCCGTTTTATAGACATCAAACATCGTCTTATAGTAGGAATTTTGATACACATCAACTAGGCCACTAAACGTATATGTCTGAAGACCATATGTGCCTCCATATAATTCAGCCATTCTCATCTCTACTGTTAAATTCAATGCTTCTAGTCTAGAGATTCGTACCCGATAACTTGTTGCATTTAATATTCTTTGATACTCTGGGTTACCCGAAAGGGACATGGCTCTGAATCTCTTTAAATCGATATTTTTGAAATCACTTAATTCCTTAGCAGTTAAGTATTTTCTAGCTTCTGCAAGGGTTATTTGATTTTCATTGGCGTACCTAGAGTAAAAGGATTCAATCTGTTTTAGAATGTCCTGTTGTGCTTCCCGAAGGCTTTCATCCATACGGGCTAGGTATTTACTCGCAATTAGTTGTGATTCCATCTCACGTTGAGCGGATCTACCTTCCCAATAGTTACTCATCGTCTGTCACTGGAAACTTGTCCAAATACCCTTCCATTTCTTTAAGATGTTTCTTCTCTTGTTCTTCCAACCTATCCTCCACCTCTTTTGTGTACCAAGGGTGGTTTTCTCGAATGGTTTTATCATCTAGGATTCCAGTAGACTTTTCGCAGTTTTCTATCGCTTCTGATTCTGCAATAATGATATCCCGATTAAAGATAATTTGAACGTTTTCTTGAGTATAATCCCCCTTGCCAGTCATCATAAGATAACGATCGATAAACCAAAGCATATGTTCTAGGCTTGATTGGAACTCAGACTCAAGTGTGTTACAGTCAATGTCCAAATCCCCGTATCGGAATTTGAGGGCAATACCTGAAGCGTCTCGCAAGTTTACGTCTCTCGTATCCACACCCCTGCCAAACTCGTAAATAGCATTCCGATTTCGTTCTATTTCTTTTTCCACTGCCTCGGTTTGTATTTCTGCCTGTAGCTTGTCTACATCACCATTCTCGTCAAGCTTTACGGCCATATACTTATTTAAGTCTGATAAGAACTCAGCTAAGTTTGTCCCACCATAGTTTATAAGTTTGTAGATAAACTTTGGAATGTCTGCCAATAAATCAGCATTCGTGGAAGCCTGTAAATTGTAGTTATCAATGAGTGATTTGATACTATCAATGAGTGGCTGCTCTTCCTCATTGTACTTAAAATGAATAAGCGGAATCTTTTCCCACGTATAAGGCTTTTCATCGATGGTAAAATGATGATTTTGTTCAAGCCCTGCTGGAACATCTGGTATCAGCTTCCCTTCTTCTAAGATGTAAAATTTAATCCCTCCAGGATGATAGTATTCCACCTTTTTCTGTATCACCTTCTGCATATTCATATATATGCTAACTTCATAGATTCGAAGGAAAGAGAGAACTTCCATATGTTCATTATCTCCCCAAAAAGGAATAATCTGTTCAGACGGAAACTTCATGAAAGATAAGTCCCCATCAGCATTGATGTAAGGATAAAGGTAGGCAATACCTTTATTGATGGCTTCCTTCCCTATGTTCTTTATTTTTTTCAAAAGACCTCGATCAAACGTTTCCTGAATTATTTTACTGTATTCCTCATTTTCAGTTCCAAAGGTCGGTTCCTTTGAAAGGAGATAGCCAATCTTTTGGTCTACTAGTTTCTTTGCAAATCCATGGGCAAGCTTTTGATTCGACTTCCATGTAATTTCTTGTTTCTTTTTCAGAATATCCGTCTTGTTTCGGTAGTAGAGCTCTCCAATAATCATGTTATTCCTGGTCTCGCTACCTTCCCATTCTTGAATTTCCTTGACCATTATCTCTTCATCAGTTATGACGCTATTTACCATATCTTCTATGACTTTCACCATCCTTTCATGCCATGGTGCTCGATACAGATCCTCAATAAGCATTTAATCACCTCATTTCAATACAGACATCGAGCCATTGTTGAATAGAATTGTATGAACAAAATAACGATCACCGTCCATGTGATGATCATTTTTCTTCAATGGTTTATCTTCCCCGCGGTCTGCAGCCTTTTCGTCCCACACATAAGAATCAAACTCTTTAAATGTTTCTATACAGCAATCATTGAACTTTATCATTTCTTCTGAAAGGGCAGTCGCAACATTTCGAATACCATCCAGTACATCATTTATGGCTTTTCGGACACGGAACCCATCTTTCTTTAACTGGGCTATGAAAGATGCAGCGGACGGATCCACAATAATTACAGCTGGAATTCCATTAAGAAACTTTTTTAAGTCTTCACTGTACTCTGTATCTGTTTTCTGTTTCCCCTTCCGTCCTTCAAAGTGATACTCTTTTACCTTGTACCAAATTCCATCACAAAGACCCCACAATCCAAATGTAGTAGGATTCTGAGTTCCATAGTCAATCGATACATAATAATTTGAATATCGTCTTTCTACTGTCTTCACAACATGTTGCTTTCGGTTAAACATGTCATAAATGATTCCTTCGGCCATTACCCACAGCCCCAGGATATACCGTTGATAGAATACACCTGAAAACATGCGACGAAATCTATCTTTCACTCGTTCCGATAAAGAAAGGTTGTCATCCATCATAAAATGCAGCACATAGATGTTTTTTTCCTCTGCCTTATCAATAAATTCTTTCTTAAACCAATGATACGGACCAGCTGGGTTACAGTTTAAAAATACTTTTGCCCCCTGTGTTCCCGTTTCTGCAGAACAACGACCAATCATTTGATCAACGAAGGAACGAGGAAATAATGCTGCCTCATCTGCTAGCGCTCCAGCTGCAGTCAACCCCTGTAAAGTGTCCTGAGATGACTCATTATTTGCACCAAACAAGTAATAGATATTGGTACCTATCGAAATGTATGGATCTCCAGAACGGTGATAGTGATAATCGATTCCTTTAGCCGTTAAAATTTGAAACATCGGTTCCAATACATTACGTTTTAAAGCTCCCATGGATTTACCAGCAATTATAAAGTTTTGATGCTTGTGTTTTGCCAGTGACCAGGTGATGAACGAATCTATCATCGCTATCGTTTTACCTGACCGGATAGATCCATGGCAAATGATCATATCTTTGTTTTTAAAAGGGCTTTTGTCTGACCACCACATAAGAAGCTTTTTCTGTTTTAAACTAAATGGTCGAAATGAAAACAAGGTGTTCTTCTTACGCTTCAGCATCGTCGGTCACCTCATCTGCAAATACATCAACAGCTTGGGCATTTAGAGCTTCTTCGTAACTGTTACCTTGTTTGTGTGCGTCCCCTTCTGTATCACCACGTAGTTGTTTGAGCTCTAGCTTACTCTTTTCGATAGTTAGATTCATTTGTTCTAATCGTAGCCTACGTTCATCATTTTCTGATGCTAAGGCATCAAATTGCTTTATCAAACTCCTAAGCTCACTCATAGCCCTTGATTGGGCAGTTAAAAAGGTTGCTTGACGATCCCAAGCGAACTGAAACTCGTATTCCTCTTCAGTAACTGCTTTTTCAATTCCTCCGCCTTGCTCTTTTGGAATTTCATGATACTCATACTTGCCTTTTTTAAGCTCCTTGATTAATTCATCTTTTCCAGTTACCCACATGACTTTCTGGGCTCGAATAATAGCTGCATATTGTATCTGTATCTGGTCATATATTAGATCGGCTGGAGAACGTTCATTCATTCCCTCCATAATCTCCAATGTCTCAGGAGGAAGGAATTTAGCGAAAAACCCATGAGTTACTGCATTGGAATTCCCTTTAGGAGCTGCCCCTCCTTTATTACCTTTTGCGTTAATGTTGCCTTTAGGTGCTCCTCTACTTTTTGTGTGCACACCTTTTTCTTTGGGTGCACCCCTTTCCCTGTTCCAAGCATATCGTTTCTTCCACGACTTTACGGTGTTTATAGATACCTGGTATTTTTCTGCAATGTCCTTATATTTCATGCCTTTTACGTAATCCTTTTCAGCAAACACATATTTTTCAGCCATATTACATCACCTTCCACCTCCTAAAATTTGTGTTTGTTTTGTATATAGAAAAAAGCACCCAATGAAGGATGCTTTTAAGCGTTTATGTGTTTTTGTTCTTCGATTTTTTTAGCATTATAAGCTTCTTCAACTAAAAGATTATAATCATATAATTTACCCTGTCGTTTTGCCATTCTCATAAACGATACAATTAAGGAAATAACCACCATTGAAAGTAATATTAGCACCATATAATATGTTATCCTTCCTGGCGGAAAATATGTAACGAATAATGAAAAGAAAATAGTAAAAAAAAGTATCATAATACTAATTGTATTGCCATAAATAAAGTAATGATCTTTGTGAAAAGATATTAATTTTTGCAGTCTATTTTTCATCATTTCAATTTGATCTAAAGTATGATCGGTACAAATGGTTTTAACTGTAATAACATCATCTGATAAGGTATTATTCCTTATGTTGCCGTAACGATTTTCTAGATAATTAACTATTGATTTTGCAGTATTAAAATCTCTCTCCATTTTTTCACCCCCATTATAATATCGGGGGAAATAGAAAGTTCTTTATTAATCGCTATGAAACTAAATTATTTATTTTTCTACTAATATCTTATAATGCTTTTTTAAATAATAATGAGCCAATACTAATTCTCTGTTAACACTTAAATAGCTATGATGATTGATTCTGTTTGTGCCAATCTTGGAAAGTAGATAGTTTACTGTACATAAGGCTGGTTTTAAAATGTTTTTAAGGCATTCTTTCGTCTCACCTAGTGTGATTTGTCTTATATTCATACTGACTACTTGTTTAAGTTCGTTTAAAAGTTCTTTAACCCCTAAGCCAAGCTCAAGTGATTTATAGGTATATGTAGAACAATATAATTCATGTGCTTCAATCAATTCCTCTAGCATTATATTTATATCTTCTAGAATACCGATACTCTCTTCCTTATTTAAAAAGTGCATAGTCTCATCCTCCATCAGATATTCGAGACTATAATACTACAGAATTAATTTTCTTTATTTCGATATTCTTACAAGAATAAAAAAACACCCTCGAAAGGATGCATTTAAGGATTCCACTTTAATTCACAGTCTTTACAATACAATATGCGTGAATATGGTCTCATTAGTATTGAAATTATCCAAAGAACCACAATAGGAACTAACTTTGCTAAGAAACTATCTTGAAAACTACTAATGACTAATGTCAACAAGAAAAAGAATAATAGAAATATTGCTATCTTTAAAGAATATCTTTTTACTACTCTGTTACTTCCACACCTTTTACACTTTTCCCATTTCATTAAAATCCCCCCCCAATAATATATCGGAAAGATTTTTCAATGATTAAGAAATAAAAAAACACCCTGAAAAGGATGTTTTATGTATTATTAATTCCCTACAGTTCCTGGGTCCATTACTTTGTGACCCCCACCAGCACCCGGATCATGCCCTACAACACCTGGGTCTTTCATTTTCATTCCACCAGTGCCAGGATCTAATACTTTATATCCCCCGCCAGCTCCTGGATCTAATGTTCTATGTCCACTGCCTACTCCTGGATCAAATGATTTCATCTGTATCACCTCCACAGTCTAATTTCGACAAAAATATGGGATGTCCTGCACTTACCTGGACCTTTGAACTAAAAAACCAAATTCAGCATTAGGTAAAAATAATATAAAATTAATTATTTTACGAATTGTATAGCATCTAAAAATATTTATATCAACAAACATCAATAACCCCCGTCAGATTGCCTTCTACCTTATTATTTATTGTCTAAACTTGGATTCAATCCTGTTATATTTCTTTTTTAATTTGTATTTATATTTATCAACAAATTTAATTACATTATCAATTGTGTCTGAAGTTCGATCTACTAATTCAATATATTCTAATTGATCTACTATTACTGACGCACCCCAATTATCTAACTTTACCAGTGTACTATGTTTTTCAAAAAACACTTCACATTCAGTTTCAATGCCAACAATATTTGAAAAAACCAAACTATCTATACTAGAGGCTTCTTCTAAAAGTTCTTCTATTTTAGAAGCAATGTACTTTTTATCAATTGCACCTTTTGAGAATACAATGTGATTATTTAAATTATTTAGAGACTTGCTCATTTTATGAAGTCTCATTATTTTCTTGGGAGTCGTATTGATATACTCTTTGTCTGATTGATAATCAAGCGTTAGTTTAACCCCTAGTAACGTTAATCCTCCTCCCACTATACTTCCTAAAAAACTACCAAAAAAGCCAATCCAGTCATTGTTAAGCCCCACTGGAAATAAAGGGAGCCTAGAATTCATTAAAATATTTACTATTACTGGTATCAATATAATTAGTATGGTGAATAAATACAAATGTTTTTTACTAAACATATGGAGTCTCCCTTCACCCACAATTATGAGCAAAAGGAACTACCAGGACAACTTCTATCGTTCGTCAATATTAGACATAAAAAGACACCAATTCAATAAGTTGATTTCGCTTGATAAACAGACCAATTTATATTGTTTTTTTATCGCCTTTTCTTGAAACTTTCCATACTAATAAGACATAAATAGCACTTACAATAAAAACTGCTGTTGCTAACATTGTTGTTGCGTCTTTTGAACCTAATCCTTCAATCCGAATAATTCCACTGAACAAGTAATATGCCAATGATCCATATACAATTAAGCTCATTACACCTAGCTTTACTATCTGGTTAAATGCATTATTTTTACCTTTCTCTTGTTCTGGTTCAATATTTACTGAATAAGAATCGGCTACATAAGTTTCTTTTAACTCTACTAATTTTATGCTTATTTCATTCTTATCTTTGTAGCTAATAAAATTTGACTCAAATACTTCTTTAATCATATCGTTTATTAATTCTTCAACATTCTTTAAGTCTTTTACTCTTATTTTATATATTACTGCTGTTGATTGTATTATACTCTCTAAAATTTTTTGGTTAGGGTAAATCCCTTCTGAGAGTGTTTGTATCAATATTTTCAAAATTTCTTTATTACTTTTATCAACGTTTTTCCAATACTTTGTTCTTTTATAAAAACTACTGGCCAACCAAGTCATTCCTAAAAAAATAGCACTTCCTACTATACTAATTAATATTCCAGTAATCCAATCAACTATCATTTATATCCCCCTATAACTTCAATACTATAAGAAATTCTAGAAGTGTGATATTTCTCCTTCAACAAAATAAAAAAGACACCACTCAAACTGAGTGTTGCCCTCTTGATATATTTCGTTAATATCATAATAACACCTTTATAGAGAAATGCTCTGCCGTGTTACTGCCAATATCCTGCCAATATCCTGCCAATATCCTGCCAATACCCTGAAATTATTCTAACAATTAAAAGCCTAAGTGCTCAGTAGGAGAAATACCTAGTTCATCACAAACTTGTATATATTTATCCCTAACTTCACCTTCTGAAAAATACTTTGAAAGACTTTTTTGCAATTTAAATGGGAAAGGTTCATGTAAAAAAGTTCTATTTATACTTTTAACAATTTGGGCATCTAATCCCATTAGATTTAAATGCATTCCCACTGACTCATCTGCATTATTACCCCAATCGAATACATGAATTAGTGGAATATTTTCACTAAAAACTAAACTTTTGTATTGATTAAAATAGCCGTGTTGTTCTAACACAGTGGCATCATTTGTTGAAGGAAAGGAACTTTTACTTGTTCTAATAATATGATTAAAAACTTCCTCTTTCTCATCTGTAACAAATCCATTAGATAACAACCTTGCCAATATCTTATATTTTACACTTCCAAATGAATTAAATTTCACCCTCCATAAATGTCTAATTTCTGATTGATTATTTCCGTAAAAATATGTAACTTTATCTGGATGTGCATTTAAAAATGATTCCTCTAAATCATTATCTTTCTTAATAAAATCAATTGATTTAGATGTATATGGATCTCCCAAGTTAATTAATTGATTAAAGAAACTCATTGCTCTTTCAGCAATGATCGGGTACCAAGTTTCATTTTCCATAAAAACATTATCTAATTTATGTAAAAAGTCTAATATATCTTCTTCGTATAAGGCATTAGGGATTTCCTTTATAATGTATGTAAAATCTTCATCTTCTCTTGTTAGATTTAAATCAAAATGTCTATCTATTTTTTGTATTAAGGATTCTTTACTTCCATTTACTACAAATTTAGATAGGTTAGAAAAAAGAAAAAACCAAAAAGATTCGATATGTGAAGAATCAATAATATTAGACTTTGAATGAGCACAATCATTCCTTCTGTTTTTCCAGTAAATTGCTTGTTGCCGTAAATCGTCAGTCATTATAAACAATCTTTTATTTTCATCATTTTTCTTAATACTTTCATTCACTTCCATATCCCAAGAATCTTCTTTTCTAAGATTACTCTTAATTGCCTCCCAAGCCTTTGGGTGAATGTTTCCTGGTTTCTCCGCTTTAATAATTCTTTCTCTGATTACTGTCTGAAAGCCTAAAAATGAAAATAGTAAAGATGCTCTATATGCAGATGCTTTATAACAAATTATTGACTCATTAAATAGCCCTCTTATATTCTCATCAAAATCTTGTTCTTCCAACCACTTTTCTACTGGTAATCTCATAACCAATCCCCTTTGTAATAAAAATAAAATAAGCATCCATTTAATTATAATGGATGCTCATTATTTTTATAAACTTCAATTTTCAATAAAAAAGCTAACTTATAAAACATTCTACCTTTAAACCTATAATACTGCCTTTCGCTCATACCTTTATCATTATAAATTTCATAATCATACACTTCATCTTCTTCCAGATACCTTTTAATTATCAATTCTCTTTCTCTACTACTCAAACGATTAACAGCCCTTCTAATACGCTCTATATACTCCAGACGCTCCCTTTCTCCATCTACTCGACCAATAACAGCATCTTCTGTGGAGGAATGAAATTCATTGGTGTTGGAAGGAGGTACTAATGAGTAGGCAGGTGTTATTCTAGGCAGTTTCTCTTCTGGAATTGTTAGAAGGTAAAAGCGATATTTCTCTAAAGCACTTTCAACAGCCTTTTTGGTTAATTCTCTATCTATTTCGGGCAATTTAAACTGTAATTGAGACACCAAGATTCCCCCTATGGTATAATTTTCTTGGGTAGACAGGAGAAATCTTGTCTTTTTTCTGTCGATTTTATAGCTGTTTTGTCGAAACTATTTCTTTTTTTGTCTTTTTATTCCATAATGTGTCATATACTTTATCTTTATTTTTTGGAGGCACTTATGGTAACAGTCACTGTAATAGAAAGATTACTTAGTATTATTGAATATCGGAAAAAAGAATTAACACAATTAGCCTTATCTAAGGATTTCCATGATCCAAAAATTATTAAACAAAGTCAGGAATTAGATAAACTAATTTATAAATACCAGACGCTGAGTCTGTATAAATCTCGTATTAGTTAATTCTTTGGCTCCATTTCATCCAGCATTTTAGGATGTATTAATATCCTCCAACCACATTTCAGGTGCATACAACTGGTTCCATTCCTCTTTGACTTAAAGCTAAATCCATAATCTATGATTATAAATGTATTATTTCATCTTTTTTGTTAGATTTCTCGGACTGTTCCTTAATTTAATCTATTTAAAGCTTCAAAGAGTGGATAGATTTGCTGTGGTACTACAGCATTACCCAAAGCTTTCAGTCTACTTTCGTCCAATTCTTTGGGAACCCCATCATCATCTCTACAAAGCAAGGATTTATCGACTTTCCGAAATTCAACGTTATTAGCTCCACGATTGATAAAGAAAAATTGTTCCCATTCATCTGGTTTTTTATTTTCACTTTCAATATTTGGTTTTGAGTGAACTTCAAATGTCTCCCGCAACTGGCTATTGGAATTGGCAATAATGAACGTCCTTTCTCTGGTATGGAACGCCCCGACGGAACAAGCTGGTAATACAACCGCCCCTGTGGAGTAGCCGATGCTTTCCAAGTCAGATATCGTGCGGTCGAGCTCCATATTGACGAAGTTAGCAACATTTTCACCAACAACCCAAGTTGGTCTGATTTCTTTAATAACCCTAAACATTTCTGGCCAGAGATCACGGTCATCTTCCGTGCCTTTTCGCTTCCCGGCAATACTGTAAGGTTGGCAAGGGAATCCTCCGGTAATAAGTTCAATTGTTCCAACGTCAATTCCCCTTTCTTCTAGTGTTTTTGCATTTAGTGTGCGTATATCATCAAATATAGGAATATCTGGCCATTGTTTATTTAAAACCTTATGACAAAATGGATCTCGTTCACAAAAAGCAACTGTTTCTATTCCTGCCCATTCAGCTGCTAATGCAATTCCACCTATCCCTGCGAATAATTCTATACTTTTTATTTATCTCACCTCTGTTTTGTCTTTTCTGTCAAACGGACATCAAAACCACCTATTAGCATCCTTAGCTACATCAATTTCCCTAAACGATTGAAGAACCAATTCGTATTTTAATTCCTCATAGGACAATAAATGAATGTCCTGCCCTTGCTGACTTTTAGTAATACCTTGTTCCAATAGCTTGTCTAAAACAAAATTACGTTTCATATCTTGGTGAAGGTCTACACTGTTGGCTATCAATTGCTTCACCTCTACAATTAATATTATTTTTTGAATAAAAGTAATTCTCCTTACACACACTTACTATGAACAAGAGCAGCATACATTCAAGTTCAGCCCTGAAATTAAGCTTGCTCCTGTTCAAATTTTTTGTATAGGAATGATAAAATTGTTTAATCAAAACGTTGTTAAAGGCTTAATAGTTAGCACGGTATTATCTTCTTTTTTTAGCCTTATTATCATAACCATGACCGTTATCCACCACATGAGGGTGACAGAATTGTTAGAGGAAAATAGACATAGATGAGTACTACTTTTCCAAAAATCCAATCTTTACAAAGTAATTTCTCCAAGCCCTAGCTACACTCTGCTTATGACGGCGGGCAAGTGCTTTGCCCAACCGTCTTTTTCTTTTCAACTTATTTGCCACTATTTAACCCTCAGAAGCTTAGATTCCGTTTCTTCACCTTCTTCGTAATCTTCATAATTATCTTCTATTGGCTGTTGCCCCTCTTTCAAAATTACTGAACCATCATTCTCCACCTTGTATTCAATTCCTTCATGATCATCAATACTCATTTGTCCATCTGGTGTATTATCTTTTTCAGGCCGAGCCTCCATAACTTCTTTAGGAGTTTGATAAGCATAGGTTAAATCAATTAAGAAATACTGACCGTACTTGTTATATTTCTCGGTTATTTTGTGCATTTGTAGATGATCATTTTCTTTAGCAGCTAAAATAATTTCCTCTGCTTCTTCACGAGTATCTGCATAATGTTGTTCCTTTTGATTAAGTTGCACTTTTGCCATTGTTAGTTCCTCCTAATATTTATCTAGTTTTTGAGATTTATAGTTTTTTAGACATTTCTTTCCCGAATTGAGATTTCACATTAATATGAATTTGCTCGAGCTCTGAAAGATTCAATTCGTAAAGTTGTTTGCCATCAGACGTATTAAAATATCCGTACTTCATTAATTCAGCCTTCAAATAGTCTTTACGTTGCTCAACAGCTCTGCTCAATTGTGTAGCTTGATTATTCATTTCTGCTCTCCTTTCTTTTTAAAAAATTCCTGTTCTAAGGTAATGCTTTGCTTTATAGTAAAAATGATGATAGATCCAGTTACCACTAAATTTCTGGTCTAGATAAACGATTTCAAAATTGTATTTCGCTTTGAATGTGTTAAGCCGCCCCAGTAATGCTAATGGGTTATATTTTGAACGGTACTCACCTTTGAGCATTTTCTCGTAGCCTCTCAGGTCCTCCACAATTAAAGTGAAGGGAATGTCTTTAGAGCGTATTAATTCATTCTCAAAGGCTGTTTGAGTGTCCTTTTGGAGATTTCCTGTTATCTCGTCCATATGGGCTTTACGTTCAACACGACTTCGCAAAAAGATATCGCGGGTAATGCCTAGATCATCATTTCGAGGAATCATGCAACCATAGTCACCTGTATCTAGTTTTTGAATTTTGATAGGAATTCCCTTTTGCCGTAAGTAATTTAAAATATGACCGTTTACTTGCTCCCTGGTATCTATGACTATGGTTAATGTTTTGAGTATTTTATTTAATTCCGTATCAGTGTAATGATAGGAAATCATTCAGATTGCCCCAACAACTCTGGATTTTCATATATGTTGCCAATTACAACGCTTCTGAAATGTACATTAACAAGTAAATTGTCATCACCAGCCATAAAACAAGCTCGATGGTAAATAACTGTTTCACCCCATCCATCTCCTAATTCATCATCGTCATAAATATAAATAACATCCCCCTCATAAATCTCTTTGCCATTTTTATCTTTTAAACCGGTGAATTGCATTAATTTAATTTCATCAAAAAAGCGCCAAACAGAATCAATATTTATCATTCTCTTTTTAAAATCTATATTTTTTACTGGGATGATTTCTTTTAGATTTTCTTCCCAAGCACGAAACTTAAATTCCCTCATGCTCATGCTCCTTTCTTGGCATATGTAACAGCACGGTTGTATAATTCTTTTGCCAATTTATCTGATTCATCATTTTCATATTGCCGGTAATCATCGTAAGGGTCTTTCCATCCCTTCCTAGCAAGAATGCAAGTCCATTCAACAAAATCCATCAAAGAATCCTGATCAGCAACAAACCAATTATTAATTCTTTCGTTATGCTGCCATCCACAGAATTGATGGAGCATTTTCATAATCGTGATTTTTTCATTACTGGCACCCTTCCAAGACTTAAACCAATCATCTATTGCTTGAAAATTTTGCTCAGCGGCTTGCATAACATCCTTTGGTATTAATTTTTAATTCTTAATTGCCACTTTATTATCACTTTCATCAAGGTAAATATTTGCTCCAGATTTCCAAATTTGGCTCAGGATCATTAATACTTGCATGGTAGTAGTTTCACTCCCCATCTACTAACTTTATTTTCTCTGCCCTTCCTTTTCCTCGTATCTGTAACACTAATACAGAAATATTTCATTTGATTATGAAATTTGGTTTTTGTTAAAGGTAATGAATTGTAAAACTTACAAAACAATAAATATCTTTTATATAAGCAATCAACTGTTTCATAACTCTTAATATCTCTTTTAATATTTTCTTCAATGTATTTTTCTATCATTTTCCAACCTCCAACAGTTATTAAAGAAATGGAAAATATGCAATTTAGTAACGAAAACAACCCTTAAATAACTTTATTTTTTCTTTAATAACTTTCTTGGAACCCTTGCGGCTCTAAGATAAATTGTATTTTTCATACATCAAAAGTTATTTTAGTTATCATAAAATCAAAAGTATTAAAAACTCTATATAATATATATATTTATTTTTTTGGTTTTTTTAAACTTCTGGAAATCCAATAACTAAAATAACTATTTAACTATAAAAGTTAACTTAAACACTTGTTACTACTGGATTTCTTAAAAGTTATTAAAAGTTACTAAAGCTAAAAATCAGTTATCTAACACCTTAAAAAAGTTACTTTGGGAGCCTTCTTTATTTTCTTTAGTAACTGGAATACGTTCTTTTAGGTTAATTCCTGTTAAATACGTCTTGTTTCCAGCACCTTTCATTTTTCCAAAGCCTTTTGTTTCTAACATTCGATAAAATGATCTATTTCCCAAAGTACGTTCCCCTGATTTAAAGCACCAATTGTCATAAACGTTATATAATTCTTTAGCTTCAATTTTGATTGCTTCGTTTTTAGGTTCATCAATGTAGCAAATTTCCCCTAAGAACGGAGCTAAGATGTCCATTTCTTCTTTATAGTTACCTGTAGCATCCATTACGACTTTCGGTTCCTTCAGTCCTGACTGCTGCCACTTTAAACAACCCTGTATGGCCCAGTTAAGAATGCCAGGCATTTCAAAAGAAAGTTTTTCTTCCAGTTTTTTATCACGTTCATGAAGTTGAAGGCTTAATGTAAATGGGATGATTTTCACACGTCTCCATATCCCATCATCAACCCCACCTATTATTGGTTTATGATTTGTCGTAAAAAACACTTTAAATTCAGGTGTAAACTCGAAATATTCTTGTCTTAAAAATCGAGCTAGGATAGGTTCTCCACCTGTTATTGTCTTTACAAGAGACTCCTGTAGTTTTTCACCTTCTTCGGACTCTACTGCCGAAACAAATCTCGAATTTACTAATCTAGCAATATCGTTATTTGCTCCGGTATCTTTTTTCTTGATAAAAGTATCTGACTTTGTTTGAGATCCGTAATCACCCATTAACTTTTTTATGGTATTTACAAAGGTTGATTTACCATTGGAACCACCACCGACTAGAAAGTACATGGATTGTTCTGAAATGTCCCCAGTTAAGGAATATCCAACAAGTCGCTGCATGTATTCTATTAATGCTGTATCTCCTTTGAATATTTGATTTAGGAACAACATCCAAGTCGGACATTTGGCTTTTTCATCAAATTCAACATTGGTGATTTTGGTTAAACTAAGCTCTCTATCATGTGCCTGTAGCTTTGCTGTTTTTAAATCTACAATTCCGTTTTCTACATTTAACAAATATTTATGCCTATCAAAGTCTTCTCGTTCTCCTGGAACTAAGGGCATGAGGTCCTTAATACTGTTCATTCTTATGTTTCTTCGCTCACACATCCTAGCCCACTTTGTTTCTGATTCATCCTCTGATTTATAAAGTCCACGAAGCACCTTTGCAGTGATTCGTTCAATTTCTTTCTTGGTGTCTACCTTCCACCGTTTCCCATCCCATATGAGCCAACCCATTTCACTTACGAACTTAATTACATGTCCATATTCATGAGCGATTCTTTCAGCGTTTCCAAGTTCAGTTAATCGAAACTTCTTTTTTGGTTTATCTTCCACAACTTCTTCTGCATCACCAAAATGAAAATCGTAAGAAAACTCCTCAAACTGTTTTTTGTTGTCTAGGATCGTTGTAGAAGTGGCAGAAATAGCTGTTGCTATTGTTCTTTCACCATATGTTTCATTCGTATCTCTAAAATGAATGACATCCCATTTATCACGCATTAGACTTGTTTCACGGAACATGGTGTCCATTCTAGTAGCTGAGTTACCTGTCCAGAATGCTAAGTGATTACAAAGTGCCAAGTCACTTGCTGAATGGTCACTATTGATTAAATTTCCATTGTATAAGGAACGGATCTCATCACCGTTTTTACTTCGGAAAATTCTCTCCCAAAGTGCTTCATTGGATATCTTAATTTCATCCTTTTCAAATTCTGCTAGGTTTACTCGTCCTTGAATGTAGCTACCGTCAAAGTATTGTTCAAAGACTTCTGCCAGCTCGTCTGTTCGTTCATAAACATCATTGGAATTTTCTCTATTACCAGTGAAGCTAAAATAGCGACCGTATGAGTATATTTCCAACCCATGCTTTGTATTCTTTCTGCCTGTTCCCAATACTGATTGAGGTAAATTTCCTTTTATGATGATGTGAATACCTGTTTCACTTGGAGAAAACTCGGTATAGCTGTCGAGTGCGGCAATCACTTCCTTAGCAAAATTGTTAACTTTGCCCTGGACAACACATTTATCAATATCAATTCCTATGTAGTTGTCCTGCCTACTAAATACAAAGCCAATTCCATCATAGTCACCTTCTAAGTAGAATTTAACGGCTGTTGCAAAGGTGGACCAGGTACGTCTATTGTTAGCCTGTGCCATTTCACCATTTACTTGATAAGGCACCTTTGTTGGTTTGTTATTACGTCTTTCCGATCTCCACAAAATCCATTGAGGAAGGGCTTTTAATTCAGCAGGGATTTCGTTGAAGTTGTATGGATTCTCTTTCATTTTGCCCTCCTATAAAGCAATTTTTCTCTAAAATGGGTATAAAAAAGAGAAGCTAGCAAAATACCAACTTCTCTATTTAGTTATTTAGAACGGTAAATCATCATCACCGACAGTTATTGGATTACCATTTTGGCTAACTGGGTTTACATCGGATGCATCATAATATTTTGCTTTGGCAGCAGTTCGTTTTTGTTTAACACCGTCAACCACCTTTTCATATTCCTCATGCTTTACAGTGATTTTCAGGTTTTTATTGATAAGCTCCTTTGCCATATCATCTGCAGAGTTAAATGAATGGTTATTTGCAAAGCCACACGCTTTTAGTAATGAGTTTACAATCCTAATGGAGACCTCATGTTCAAAAGTGAAGGTGTTAAATTGGACTTTTGCTCCTTGATGATTTTGTGGAACATCACTACGAATTTCAAAATCTACTGTTAACTTCGGCTTGCCAGCTTGAGTTTTCCCAGCCTCTGTATTTAGAATAACAGCCTCATATTTACCTTCTGCTACTAGTTCAAATCCTGTATTTGCATTTTCCTCATCAAATTTAAAGAATGACATTAGTTATTTCCCCCTGTTTTCTGATTTGTGGATGACATGATTAATTCTTCTTGTACGCAGCCTTTGCGATCATCTAAATGATTTTTTGCAAAGATGCTTTGATTACCTTCGAGCATGAAGCCTCTAGTACCGTCTGCTTTTCGTACTAACCGAGCGACTACATGCACAATGCCCATAACATGATTTACAATCTTATCTCTTATGTCAGGTATGAATTGATTGTACTGCTGGCCATTATCATGAATAATGCTTCTAGTGGTTTCCCATGCAGTGTAGATGACATTTGCATCTAATCCATTAAAGGTTTCAACTACCTTGAGTAAGTGATTGTCGAACAATGCATAATCTTTCAATTCCGGCATACCACTTTTAGTTTTTTCACCTTTATTCATTAACCATAGCTTTTGATAATGTGTTAGATTGTCGATAAAGATATTGTCATATTTACCTAGATTTGCTTTTGCATGAGCAAAGAATTTTAGAATACTATCATGCGGATCAGCACCATCAATTTTTGCAACATCTATATTGGAGTACCCTTGTAGTACTTGGCTTGTCCCATCAATATCTAGTACCAGTGTATTGCCTGGGAGCAATCCAGCTACTGTTGTTTTTCCATCACCTGGCTTTGAGTAGATGATGATTTTAGCTTTCTTACTTTTGGTTATTTGCGCACCGTTTGTTGTTTCCAATTAATTCACCCCTTGTTAGCTACCTTTTTACCGTCTCTATAACCGATCTTATAAGCTTCTTCAATTGCTTCCACAACATCTGAAAAATCACGACTAAATGTTGCATCTTCGGGTTCAACCGCATCCGATAAAATCATTAATGTTTTTTCTCCGTCATTAATTTTGATATAGTTTGCATATTCTTTTCCGCAACCATTATTAGGTTGAGATTCTTTTTCTTCCTCTGACAAATCTTCAAAGGAAACCAAATTTACTTTTAGCATTTTTATACCTCCACACTATAAGAGATTGACTCAGGCTTAATAGTTACACCTGGAACAATTTGTCCATTTTCGTCAACTACAACCTTCTCACCGCTAATTTCTGCAATCTTCAATGATTTTTTTAAGTCGCCCCATTTAACACTCTGTTTAATGAAATCATCCAATCCTGATTCGATAACATGCTGCAGGATCACATCTTCATTTTCTTTTTCAGGTGCTTCCTTTGATTTACGAGTTTTGGATTTCCCATATGGAGTGCTAATTGTTTTAGCTTTAGGATCCTTCGCCAGTTCTTCCATGTGGAAGACAGCAACTTTACTTTCAAAAAATTCAAGACTGCTAGTAATAGAAGATAGCTCTCCTTTTTCCCAATCAGAGATACGTTGTCTTTCAACATCTGCCAGCTGCTGAATATCCTTTTGTTTGGCTTTTAAAGCAGCCATTTTACGGAACACCCAGTTAAGACTATCAAGATCTGTAATTTCAAACTTAGGAGCATCATTACTTTCACCTTGAGAATTAATATCCTCTACATCCAACAATTCGATTTCTTGTAATTGATTTAACATTATTTATCCCCCTTAATTAATGATTTATAAGATTCATAGTGTTCCTGGCTAGGAAACTGAAATACTACTTTTCCATTCGGTTTAAATGAAATGCATCCACCTGAGGCAGCCATTGCTTGTTGTTCCCCACTATTTGAGGAAAATGGAATTTCTACTCTTTTCAAATTTCTCCCTCCTGTGGTAAACTCAAAATAATTGATAAATGAAATTTGTAATTTTTGACTCGTTGTTGTCGCAACGAGTTATTTTATTTCAACTATGTTGTTCAACTCTTTTGTTAAAGCTTCTTTATGGTCTTTCAAATATCCGATTAATACATACTTCAATGATTTTTGTAAGTTCAAACTTATTAATTATCAAATCTGGGAAATGATAAGTAGAATACATAGCAATTGAGGAAATTTGTCTATCATCCTCTAACTCCTTAATTAAGTTTTCTGTTTTATGAATTGCACTAATTATTTTCTTAGCACCATCAAGTTTATGATGAAGCTTGTCCCTTGTTTGAAAATCCATTCCATTCACTCCCCTGCATTTTTTCGTTCAGCACCTAATACCTCTATCAGATATCTAGCAGCATTTTCATAAAGGATAATTTCTCCGTCATGGATTATTACTTCATCACCATTGGTGACTTCTTCCCCACAAGCATCTATACTTCCAGAAAGCCCGTTATTTTCATAACAACCATTCGTACAAACATGATCATATTGCTCATCTTCTAATACTCGGAATGTCCTATGACACTGCCAGCACTTCTTAGTTATCTTTCTCAACTTACTCCTCTCCTTATGCCCTAGCATTACTAGCACTAGCAAACAGCATTGTGTTTCTCATTGTTTCTAACTGCTGATTTAACTCCAAACGCTTTTTCTCATAACGTTTTACCAGCACAGTGATTTTTGCATTTCTGTAAATTTCAATGAGCTGAACAACTTTACCAAGTTGATTAAGTAGTTGCGTGTAGTCCCTGATAGTGGGATTCTTAAAGTTTGGTTGATTCATTTCTAGTAACCTCCTATTTTCGATTAGTTAATGCAGCAAGTGACGGTAGTTTCAGAGTTATAAAGCTAGTAAGTTACAAATCTAGTAAACCTTTGACGGCATCACTCCTTTCACGAAAACATTTACCGCACATCATTAGAGTGATTTCCACTCATCCCCTTGCCTGCCTAAACTTCTCGATTTCCATGTGCATCAATTTCTTGTAAGCCTGTAAACGCTTGTTTCTATACGTGAACTTCCTTGGCAGCTTATCGGCCAGACAATGCTTGGATCTTTGTGCAACCTTGCGAGTGTAATATTCGATCCGGTGTACAACTTCTTTCTTAGCTCCATTTCTCACAGTTAATGCCTCCTTTGGATAACCGACTTCTAAAATGATAAAATCCAATATCTTGAAAACACTTCTCTCCTCGGTTCCTCTTTTTGGTATAATTTTCTTGGGAGGAGGTGATAAATTATGAGTAAATTAAGTCCACGTCCATTAAAGCAAGAGAAACTATTTTCATGGGATGATTTAAATAGTCAACTATTAGCTAATTTCAATATGCCAGGAATTGATTATGCTGTAATTGATCTACAAAAATACGATATGTCCAAAGAAGAAATAATTGTTGAAGCTGAAAAACAAGGTTATAAAGTGATTGAGCAAGCTCCTCATCATTTAAGGTTTGAGTAAATTATAATTTTTTATTAAAAGCTACCGTTGCCGCGGTGGCTTTTTCCTTTTCTAGCTTTTCCACTTGCTTTTTCAAATCAACTATCTGTCCTACAAGAGTAGTAACTGAAGCTTCTACAGCGGAAATCCTTTCTGGTAGATTTGATGAGTAAGTTACTTTTTCTTCTGACATTTTTCATCCTCCTAATTGGTTGGTTGTTCTGAAAGCCAAGTTAGTAAAAAGATTGTAGTTGAAGCTACTGGAAAATACCACTTGCCTCCTACTCTCCTTTTCGGGAATCGCGGATCATAAAAGAATTTTTCTTTTATACTGTTTTCGCTCATACATGTTTGTCTGCAAAGTTCCTTCATGTCCCAGAACGTAAATCTACTTTCAAGTTGTTTTAAATGACGGTCTAACTTTTCATTAAGCATTTCCTTGATAACCATCTCATCAACATCTACACTTACTTTTGCGATAGGCATGAGTTACTTACTCCCTTCTCTTTAGATAGATAAAATCTTACGGATATGCTTTACATGTTCTTGGGCTTTTGGGCCATCTTTACGTCCGTTAATGATGTCTGATAGATATGCGTTGGAAATACCAAGTAAATCTGCTAATTGCTTTTGTCTCATCTTTCTTTTAAATAATTCTGAACGAACTTTTGCTCCTAATTCTTCTGTCATATATATGCTCCTTTCTGACTTACAACATTGTTTGTACCGTCATCGGCTCGGTACCACAGCGCGTTAATTTACAAAATATAGCTATTTAGTTAGCTAATTAACTAAAAACTATTGACGTTTTTTAGTCTTTAATATAGAATACAAGCATAGCTAAATAAGACTATAAAAAGCCTGTAAACAATACATTCACCCGTTCCCCAACGTATAAATTGTATTTTGATAGATCGTCTTTTTTGTACTCTTTTTCGCTAACTAAATAGCTTATGAACAAAGTATATTAGCCTTTAAACTAAAATGTCAAACTAGTTTTAGTTAAAAGATTAATTATTCTTGTTCTAAGTAACAAGGATGGTTGATATGACTGCATTTGAAAGGGTAAAAAAATTATGTGAGGAACAAAAAATTTCAATAGTAGAATTAGAAGAAAGACTAGATTTTGGTAAAAATTCTCTTTATGGTTGGAAAAAGAAAACTCCGAACAGCGCAAACTTAATGAAAGTAGCAGAATACTTCAATGTGTCTACCGACTACCTTTTAGGACGAACTAACAAGAAGCACATTGACGATATAGAAAACCTAGCAGCTCACCACGTAGGTGAAGTATGGACAGAAGAAGAGCTAGAGGAAATAGAACGATTTAAAGAGTTTATACGAATGAAAAGAAAAGATCATCCACCGAAGGGGCAATGATATGAACTATGAATCGTTACTTGAGGAAGCCCAAAAAGAATTATATGTTTATGAAAAACCTTTAAATCCCTCTATTAAAGGTCTCCAAGGCGAAAATGTTATATGGATTAACAGACACCTTCCTACACGTGCTGAAAAAATTACGATTTTGGCTGAGGAACTGGGACATTATCATACTAGTTGCGGAGATATACTAGACCAATCATCTATCCAAAATAAGAAGCAAGAGTTACGAGCTAGGCAATGGGCTTATTATAAGCTTTTTCCTTTAGATAAAATTATCCAGGCACATCGAGAGGGAATTAGAAATAAATATGAATTGGCTAACTACATTGGTGTTACGGAAGAGTTTTTAGAAGTAGCACTCCAACGTTACCAAGACAAATACGGGGATGCAATTGAATATAAGGATGTTACCATTTGTTTTAATCCATTAGGGATTGTAGAGTGGTTTAATTTTTAGCCTTATATTTTTTTACCCACGAACAGAACGTACATTCGCAAAAAGGAAACGGAGGAAGCATTTTGGCAACTTACAGGAAACTAAAAAGCGGAAAGTGGCAAGCCAGAGTCTCAAGAGATGGGAAAGAGTTTAGTATTGGCACATATAGAACAAAAAAAGAAGCTGGAAAAGTAGAGGAAAGGATATATTATGGACAAGCATTAAATGATCGCAACATGTTATTTGAAGATGTAGTAAAAGAGTGGCTTCATGATCACAAAAAACCTAGTGTAAAAGAATCTACTTTTGAACAGATAGAAGTCATTGTATCTCCACATTATACCCTTTTTCGGAAACAAGAGAATTATGAAAATAACTCGTTCAGATATAAAGAAATGGATAAAAGAGTATATGGATATGCGCAATAAGAATGGGAAAGAAAAATACTCCTATGGAGCAAGGATTAAGTATCTTTCTGTCTTAAAAGGAATTTTCCATTATGCAGTTCATGAAATTGAAGTGCTTGAAAAAAGTCCGACCGACAGACTTAGTGTTCCTGTTAAAGACAGTGTTGCACAAAGCAATAAAACCAAATATTTCACGCTAAAAGAATTAACTACACTCCTCACCTTTATGAAGAAGTACCGACATCAACGGTATAGTGATTATCAACTTTACTATGTACTTATATATTTTCTAAGTGAATCAGGACTTAGAATTAGTGAGGCATTAGCATTAAGGTGGTCCGATATAAAAGGGAACAAAATTACAGTGGAAAGACAGACCAGAAGAAATGACAATAATCAGCTAGTATTAACCACCTTGAAAAACTCTTCTTCATACCGAACAATTACTTTAAATGATGAGGTCTTAAAAACGCTAAAGAAATTCAAACTAAAACAAAATGAAATGATTTTAAAGGAGCAAAGCTTTTACAAAAATAAAGATGACATAATCTTTCAGAATTATTTAGGGAATTATCTTACGCCATCCACAGTGAGAGAGTCAATACAAAAGTATTGTAAACTGGCAGGCGTAGATTACATGGAACTCACGGCTTTAGGCATACTCACGCTGTACTTCTATTAGAAGCTGGAGCGAGTATAAAATTTGTTTCTAAAAGGCTTGGGCATAAAACCATTAAAACTACAGCAGACACTTACTTAGATATTACAGAAAAAATAGAAGAAGACGAACTCAAAAAGTTCGCCTCCTACACAGCCAAGAAAAACTGAATCGGCACGAAATCGGCACGCATCATTTTCTTGGCTACCTCTTATTCCTCAAAACCTTGATAAATCAATGTTTAATATAGGTTATCCTATACTACCTTCCATCTCGAACTTAATCAGACGGTTCATTTCTACTGCGTATTCCATTGGAAGTTCTTTTGTGAATGGCTCGATAAAGCCCATTACGATCATTTCTGTTGCTTCTTCTTCAGATAATCCACGGCTCATTAGATAGAACAGTTGCTCTTCTGATACCTTGGATACCTTCGCTTCATGCTCAAGTGACACATTGTCATTGAACACTTCGTTGTAAGGAATCGTATCGGAAGTGGATTGGTTATCCATGATCAGTGTATCACACTCGATGTTAGAGCGGGCACCAGATGCTTTTTTACCGAAGTGAACAATTCCACGGTACGTTACTTTACCACCTTGTTTAGAAATGGATTTAGATACGATGGTGGAGGATGTGTTTGGTGCAAGGTGAATCATTTTCGCTCCTGCATCCTGATGCTGACCTTTACCAGCTAGTGCGATGGAAAGAGTCATACCACGAGCGCCTTCACCTTTAAGGATGACAGCTGGATATTTCATAGTCAGCTTGGAACCGATGTTACCATCAATCCATTCCATCGTTGCATTTTCTTCACAAACTGCACGTTTTGTAACAAGGTTATACACGTTGTTCGCCCAGTTTTGAATAGTAGTGTAACGGCAATAAGCGTCTTTTTTAATGATAATTTCAACTACTGCACTGTGTAGTGAATTTGTTGTATAAACAGGTGCTGTACAACCTTCTACGTAGTGTACATGCGCGCCTTCGTCCACAATGATAAGCGTACGCTCGAATTGTCCCATATTCTCAGAGTTGATTCGGAAGTATGCTTGTAGTGGAGTTTCCACTTTTACACCTTTTGGAACATAGATGAAAGAACCACCAGACCATACAGCAGAGTTTAAAGCTGAAAACTTGTTATCCGTTGGCGGGATAACTTTCGCCCAATGTTCACGGAAGATATCTTCATTCTCTTTAAGTGCTGTATCTGTATCCTTGAAAACAACCCCAAGGTCTTCTAAATCTTCCTGCATGTTGTGGTATACAACCTCAGATTCGTACTGAGCGGATACACCTGCAAGGTATTTTTGCTCTGCTTCAGGAATACCTAATTTATCAAAAGTTTGTTTGATTTCTTCAGGTACCTCATCCCAAGAACGCTCAGACTTTTCAGATGGTTTTACGTAGTACGTAATTTCATCAAAGTTCAAACTGTTAAGATCGCCACCCCATTGAGGCATTGGCATGTTATAGAAATGTTCCAAAGATTTCAAACGGAAGTCCAGCATCCATTGCGGCTCATTTTTCATACGAGAGATTTCTTCAACGATTTCTTTCGTAAGTCCTCGGCCGGAACGGAAAATGGATACGTCTCTGTCCTTAAAACCATACTTGTAATCGCCGATTTCAGGCATTTTTTTCGCCATTTTTTATTCCCTCCATTCAAGAGGTGAGAAGCAGGTTACTTTAGAGGTAAAAACCCTGCGACTCCCTATCTTTCCTTACTTATTCTGACTTGACTCCCTTTTCCATCGCTTTCCAAGCAAGAGTGGCACATTTGATACGTGCTGGGAATTTCGCTACTCCTTGAAGTGCTTCAATATCCCCCAAGTCAATTGTTTCGTCATCATAGTCCTTACCCAACATCATATCATAGAAGATTTGGGATAACTGAACGGCTTTATCCACTTCAAGACCTTTGACTGCCTGTGTCATCATGGAAGCAGATGCCATCGAAATGGAACATCCTTCTCCATCAAATTTTGCATCTTTCACTTTTCCGTCTTCTAATTGAAGTGTCAAGTGAATACGGTCGCCGCAAGTCGGGTTATTCATGTCGACAGTAATACTGTCCGACTCGATTGCCCCTTTATTACGAGGATTCTTATAATGATCCATAATTACTTGACGATAAAGAGTATCCAAATTGTTAAAAGACATTACTAAAATACTCCTTTGTTTTCACTAATGATGCCACTAGCTTATCAATTTCTTCCTCTGTATTATACAGGTAAAAACTAGCACGTGCAGTAGAAGAAACATTTAGATACTTCATCAAAGGCTGTGCGCAGTGATGTCCAGCTCGAATAGCAATTCCTTCTGCATCCAATACGGTTGCAACATCATGTGGATGTACGTCTTCGATATTAAAGGTAACCAATCCTGCCCGTTTCTTTGGACCATAGATTGTAATCCCTTCAATTTCAGACATACGGTCTAATGCATAATCTGCTAGCATATGCTCATGAGCTAGGATATTTTCCATTCCAATTTGTTCCAGGAAGTCAATTGCTGCTCCAAGTCCGATAGCCCCTGCAATGATTGGGGTACCACCTTCGAACTTCCATGGCAGCTCCTTCCAGGTTGATTCCTGCAAACCAACAAAGTCAATCATTTCACCGCCAAATTCAATCGGTTCCATGTTTTCAAGAAGGTGTTTTTTGCCGTATAAGGCACCTATTCCTGTCGGGCCACCCATTTTATGACCGGAAAGTGCAAAGAAATCACAATCCAAATCTTGTACATCTACTTTTAAGTGAGGTGTACTTTGAGCACCATCCACGACCATAAATGCTCCATTTTTATGAGCAATTGCAGCGATTTCTTTAATTGGATTTATAGATCCTAATACATTTGAGACATGCATCACTGACACAATTTTCGTGTTTTCTGTAATCGTATCTTCCACAGCTTTTAACGATAAACTACCGTCTTCTTCAAGCGGGATATATTTTAATGTGGCACCAGTGGCTTTAGCAGCTTGCTGCCAAGGAATGATATTACTATGATGCTCCATGTAAGTAATAACTATTTCATCGCCAGTCTGTAATTTCGGCCGTGCAAAGCTTGTTGCTACAAGATTTAAAGCTGTTGTTGTACCTCGGGTAAAAACTATCTCTTCGCGGTGCTTAGCGTTAATAAAGTTTTTCACTTTATCGCGTGCACCTTCGTAACCATCCGTGGCTTTTGTACCAAGAGTATGAACACCACGGTGAACATTGGAATTATAGCCTTTATAATATTTCTCCAAAGCCTCTATAACCGCAAGTGGTTTCTGTGAGGTAGCAGCACTATCCAGATATACAAGCGGATTTCCATTTACCTCTTGGTGCAAAATAGGAAACTGCTGACGAATTTCCTGGGTATTCATTACTTAACTTTCCTTTCAATTACATCAATCAATTGATTTTTAACCTTTTCAATTGGTAATTGTTTAACAACAGGTGCCAAAAATCCGTGGATAACTAGGCGCTCTGCTTCATTTTTGGAGATTCCGCGGCTCATTAAGTAATAAAGCTGAAGTGGATCAATGCGGCCAGCAGATGCAGCATGACCAGCTGTTACATCGTCTTCATCAATTAGAAGAATTGGATTTGCATCCCCACGAGCTTTTTCACTTAACATAAGTACACGTGATTCTTGTTCAGCGTTTGACTTAGATGCCCCATGCTCAATTTTCCCGATTCCGTTAAATACAGAGCTTGCGCTGTCTTTCATTACACCGTGCTTGAGAATTTGCCCATCAGAATTTTTTCCAAAGTGAACGACTTTTGTTGTAAAGTTTAGCTTTTGCTCGCCACGACCAACTACAACAGTTTTTGTATCCCCTACAGAACCATCACCGATTAGGTTTGTGATGTTTTCTGAAATAGTATCTCCGTCATTCATTAATCCTAAAGCCCACTCTAATGTAGCGTCACGACCAACTACACCACGACGGTTAACATAAGTAGTAACACCTTTACCAAGATTGTCCACTGCACCATATTGAACTTTTGAGTTACCATTTGCGATAACCTCTGTCACAATGTTGAAGATGGAACCTTCACCGTCCGTATTGGAGAAATAGTTTTCTACATATGTTACGGCACTGTTATCTTCCGCTACAATCAGAATATGATTGAAAACTGCTTCTGCTTGGTCATGTAGGTAAATTGCTTGAATTGGTTCTTCAATAACAACATTCTTTGGAACATATAGGAATGCTCCACCATTTAATAATGCAGCATGTAAAGCAGAAAGCTTATGCTCATCTACTTTTACACCGTCTTGCATGAAGTATTTTTTCACAAGTTCACCGTGCTCTTTAGTAGCTGTGATGATATCTGTAAAAATTACTCCTTGAGATTTTAGTTCTTCTTTAAGCGTTGATACAACAGCTGTATTATCAACTTGTACGAATAAATTTTCTCCATCAACTAACGCCTTTACTTCTTCTGGAAGCTGGTCCACAGAAGTAATCGAAGTTTCGACAGTATGCTTTTGGAAGTTTGTAAAGTTCCAGTTTGTTATCTTCGTTTTATCTGGCTTTGGTAAAGGCAGTTCTTCTGCCAAAGCAAGAGCTTGGATACGAAGATCTAACAGCCACTGCGGCTCTCCTGATTCTTTGGAGTAGTTGCTGAGGTAGTCTTGATCAAACGGTAATTTTGTCTCTAACGTCATGATAATCCTCCTTGCTTACGCTTCTTGACCGACTGTTTCGTCTTCGATACCTAGTTCTTGCTTAATCCAATCGTAACCTTCTGCCTCTAAACGTTGTGATAATTCTGCTCCACCAGACTTCACAATGCGCCCTTGCATCATTACGTGAACATGGTCTGGAGTGATGTAGTTCAATAGGCGTTGATAGTGAGTAATGATAAGGCAACCGAAATCTTCACTACGCATTTCGTTAATACCTTTAGATACAACCTTCAAAGCATCTATATCAAGACCAGAGTCAATCTCGTCAAGGATTGCAATCTTAGGCTCAATCATCATTAATTGAAGAATTTCATTACGCTTTTTCTCTCCACCAGAGAACCCTTCATTTAGGTAGCGTTGCGCCATAGCTGGATCCATTTCAAGGAATTCCATGTTTTTATCCATTTTACGGATGAATTTCATTAGCGAAATTTCATCCCCTTCCTCACGACGTGCATTGATGGCAGAACGCAAGAAGTCAGCGTTTGTAACACCACTGATTTCACTTGGATATTGCATCGCTAGGAATAAACCTACTTGCGCGCGCTCATCCACTTCCATCTCAAGAACATCTTCCCCATCAAATGTGATGCTTCCTTGTGTTACTTCGTATTTTGGGTGACCCATAATAGCAGAAGAAAGTGTTGATTTACCTGTTCCGTTCGGACCCATGATAGCGTGAATCTCTCCGCCTTTTACTTCAAGATTTACACCTTTTAAAATTTCTTTATCGTTGATTGACACATGTAAATCTTTAATTGTTAACGTTGAACCCATAACTGTAACCTCCAATGTTCTTGTGTTCCTATATAAAAACACATTTTGTTGTTTTAATTCTCATTTTATTCTCATTACAATCTTATAACAAATAGAAAGTGATAGCAACCATTTCCGCCTTCTATAAGATACCTACAAATTATATCGAAACATAGGGGTTAAAGTCTAATTTTCATAGGAAATCCCTTGTTCATTTAATATGACTGTCCTTATATTCAAATCTAATGGATGATTCCACCTTCTAAAATGAATCGCTTAAGAATAGATTATGCCGTGTGTTACATACAAGACAATCATAACAAAACCAAATATAAAAAAGGGCCAATATCACTCTCACACTCTGAGAATAATATGCACCCTTTTTTTGCTTATATTATTGAGTAACCATTATTTTATCTGGAATTCCGGTCTATTTCTGCAACGATTTCTAGGCTCTTTTGGTAATCCTCTTCACGTTTCTGTTCTACTTCAATTAACTTTGACAGCTTTTTTGAATACTCCTCGTAACCTATACCATGAGCTTGATGCATCGCTTTTTCCATTTCACTTGTGTACTTTACATGTACCTGATGGATAATAAACCATTCCTTTCCTATTTATAAGTGTTTATTAGTGTATCGGTTTTTTGATACCCTTAAAGTATTTGTAATAAACACATAATTTATCATAACAGGAGGGTGACTAATAACCAAACAGGATATAGGGTTTAAATGAGTGATATCACAATATTACACTTATTTCTTATTGATGTTTGTAAGGGTTTCTTACAATACCTCTAGTTTTCTCTCATATGCTCGAGAAGAGGACTTTTGCATTAATGCTGCATGTCTTTAAAATCGCTAATACATGATTGTACCAATGTAACAGCTTGACTCATTGCAGCCCCACCACCGAATGCAGCAGTAACTCCACAAGCTTCAAGGATTTCCTGTTCCGTGGCACCTTGATCAATGCAGCCTTTTGTATGATAGACAATACAATATTCATCTTGGGAATAGACACTAACACCAAGAGCAATTAATTGTTTCTGTTTCTTATCTAGTACCCCTTCTTTAAAGCATGCTTCAGTAAACTCATTATAATGGTGTGCAAGTTCAGGCATTTTTTCGGAAAATGTACCAAGTCCCATTTTATAATCATGAATGGCTGCATCCGTATAGTTTTTTGGTTCATAATTCTGCTCCATAAAATACAACTCCTATCCATATTTTTCACAAGGTTAGTATGTGTTATGGTGGGAGGAAAGTATTCATTATGTATGGAAATATAAAAAGTCCCATCACCTTTTTTGGAGGGATGAGACTTTCGTCGCGTTTATCAATATTAATTTCCAGAAGCAGGTAAAACTGTTCCTCTGTATTTTTCTTCAATGAACGCTTTTATTTCATCTGATTGAAGCACTTCTAATAACGTCTTAATCTGTTCGTTGTCTTTGTCTTCTTCACGAACAACAAGTAGATTCGCGTACGGATTATTTTCACCTGATTCTAATGCAATTGCTTCTTCAGCTGGATCAATCTCTGCACCAAGCGCATAGTTACCATTAATTAATAGCGCATCTCCATCACCATTCAAATATGCTTGTGGAAGGAATGCTGCTTCAAATTGTGTATTGAATGTTAGATTTTTAGGATTGTCTTCAATATCCTCAACTGTTGCAGTAGTTGTTTCTACTCCATCCTTTAGGGTAATCAATCCCTTTTCTTGAAGCAAACTTAAAATACGGCCATGATCAGCTACAGAGTTACTCATTAGAATTTCAGCACCATCTGGAAGCTCTTCTAGGTTATTATATTTTTGTGAATAGACACCAATTGGCTCAATATGAACTCCACCAACACTAACAAATTTATAATCGTTTTCTGCAATTTGTGAGTTTAAGTAAGGCTCATGCTGGAAGTAGTTTGCATCAATATCTCCATCACGTAAAGCTTGGTTTGGAATAATATAATCAGTGAACGTTTTAATCTCTAAATCTATACCTTTTTCCTTTAATAATGGTTTTACTTCTTCAAGAATTTCAGCATGAGGAACATTGGATGCACCAATGATAAGCTTTCCTTCTTCAATTTTAGAGCCTGACCCTGATTCACCATTAGTTCCACAAGCTGCTAACACTAACACTAACAATGAAATTACTGCTAAACTTAATACCTTTTTCATTAATAATTCCCCTCTTCCTTTTAGCGTTTGTCTAATTTATTTGTTATTAAATCTCCAATAAATTGGATGATAAAAACAATAATTAATATAATGACTGTACATACAAGAGTTACTTCCCAGTTATTTCGTTGGAAGCCGTCAAGGAATGCTAGGTTACCAAGACCTCCTGCTCCAATAATCCCTGCCATGGCGGTATAACTGACGACTGCAATAGCAGTAACTGTGATTCCTGAAACTAAAGCGGGCATTGATTCTGGGAGTAATACTTTCCAAATAATTTCAGTTGTTTTTGCCCCCATTGATCGTGCTGCTTCAATAACACCTTTATCGATTTCCCTTAAGGCTATTTCCACCATACGGGCATAGAATGGTGCAGCACCAATTATAAGTGCAGGTAATGCGGCATTTGCCCCGATAATTGTCCCCATTATCGTTCTCGTAAAGGGAATTAGTAAAAATATTAAAATAACAAATGGAATAGAGCGAAAGATATTAACAAATGCAGCAACAATTCCATTGACGAAACGGTTCTGCCAGATGTTTCCCCTTGCGGTTAAAAAAAGCAATAGCCCTAGAATAATACCCAAAACGAAAGTTGCGGCAACTGAGATGCTGGTCATGTATAGTGTTTCTGTAGTTGCATCCCACATTTTGTCCCAGTTAACACGTTCAAGCACGGGTCATCACCTCCAACTCTACCTGCTGCTCTTTAATATAAGCCACGGCCCGATCAATTTCTGCCTGTTCCCCATCAAGGTGAACAAACAAGGAACCGTAAGCACCATTTTGAGTTTGTGATATTTTCCCCTGTAGGATATTTATATTAATATCGAACTTCCGGATTAAATTTGATATTAAAGGTTGTTCCACTGATGTACCGACAAATGTCATTTGAATCACTTTTCCCCTTGGGAATTCAGTTAATAAATGTTCAATTGTTTCTTGCGTTTCTTCAGTCTCTGTCACCTGCTTTACAAAACGCTTCGTAATTGGTTGTTCTGGTTTACGGAAAACATGGAGTACCTCTCCTTGTTCCACAATTTTTCCGTTTTCCATCACTGCAACACGGTGACAAATTTTTCGGATTACATGCATTTCGTGTGTAATAAGAACGATTGTAAGAGATAAACGCTTATTTATATCCACCAACAACTCTAGAATAGAGTCTGTTGTTTGTGGGTCTAGAGCAGATGTAGCCTCATCACAAAGCAGTACTTTTGGATTATTGGCAAGAGCTCTGGCAATCCCTACTCTTTGCTTTTGTCCTCCACTCAATTGGGAAGGATAAGAATCTTCACGTCCTTCAAGACCAACTAATTTAATTAGTTCTTCCACTCTCCGGTTACGTTCTGCACGCCCCACACCAGCAATCTCTAATGGGAAGGCGATGTTTTCTTTAACCGTTCTAGACCACAATAAGTTGAAATGCTGAAAAATCATGCTTATTTCTTGGCGGGCTTTACGGAGCTCTGATCCTTTTACTTTTCCGAGATTTTTCCCAGCTACGTCTACAACCCCGTCAGTTGGTGTCTCTAATCCGTTCAACATTCGAATTAGCGTACTTTTTCCTGCCCCACTGTAGCCAATGATTCCATAGATTTCTCCTTCATTGATTGTTAGATCTATATCGTCAACCGCTTTAACCGGTCCATTTCGTGTTTTAAAAACCTTTGAAACACTTTTCAACGATATCAAGACTACACCTACTTTCTATATAAATCCTGTACTTAGCTTACCCAAAACTTTTTAAGACAAAATAAAAATCCCATCTGTCAAATGAGCAGAAAGGATTAATAATAAAAGGTCCTTTCTCTCATCTGCCAAAACAAAATAATTGTTCTGTGTGAATTGGCACCAATTTCAACAAGTACTTGTTGACGGTTGCCGGGTTTCATCGGGCACGTCCCTCGACCTCTCTCGATAAGAGATTAACATATATTAAATTTTAATTTAGGTAATTTGAATTATCGTGTGTAATCGTATCATGGTAATAAATAGACTGTCAACTAAAAAAAATTCATAAAATTTTTAGTGATTTTTTCTCGATGCTAAAAAATAGCTCTTCTTTAACCATTATTTCCCCATCACATTGTAAAATCATATTGCTGTTTGGGGCAAGCAACACCGTTTCACCTTTAAACATTGAAACATGTCGATGGGTAATATGAGATCCCCTGAAAACTCTTGGAAATACCAATAATAATTCCCAGCGGCTAATTCCTGAAACGATACAAATATCAAACTTCTCATCATCTGCCCTTGCATCAGGGCAAATTTTCAACCCGCCACCGTAGTATGGAAGATTTGCGATTGCAATTAACCATACATCATGGAAATCTATCTCTTTTCCATCAATCGTGATTTTCACACCGGTTGGTTGATAGGTGAACAATACTTTAAATATATTTATAATATATACTAGGTTTCCTAGCCCTATTTTATTTAATATATTTTTTGACTTGGATTGGTTAGTCACTTCTGCAACCTTGCCATCAAAACCCATACCTGCTATGGAGATAAAGTATTCCTTATCTACTTTTGGTGTATCAATCCATGTTGGTATCCCTTTAAACACACGTTCTAAAGCTTCCTCTACATTAAATGGAATATGTAAGCTTCTTGCATAATCATTTCCTGTCCCTGCAGGAATTACTGCTAGTGGTACGTCTTTTAAAACAAGGGCATTGACCACTTCATGAATCGTACCATCGCCGCCGATCACCACAATTGCCATGGCATCTTGGAAGAAGGATTGCTTTTCTGCTATCTCTTTTGCATGACCTACATACTCTGTAAATTCTACTAAAAAATCTATCTCCATGTTCTTTAATATTTCTTCAACCTTTAACCATGATTGATACCCTTTTCCATTACCTGAAGTCTTGTTGACAATAAAATAATACAAGGAGCCCACCGCCTATTTCTCTATATCTATCTCAATTTATTCGCTACAAACGATGGAATATCCTCTTACCCCGCTTCTTTTCCTATTGGACTATTTACTAACGTTAATAAGGAATCCATAAAAAGATAATGTCTAAATGTTCCTGTAAAATGTACATTTTTTAGATCTTTTATTTTTGTACCACTAAGCATGCTTACTATTTCCTCTTCAGGTCCCTCAATCACAACATCTATTTCATCTAATTGACTCTCCATTTGTAACTTTTCTTTCGTTAAGGTGAAATTATACCTCTCCTCTTCCACAACTAAACAGCAGCGAAGACTGTAAGCAGGTAAAATTTCCAAAACATGTGGTTTTAACTTCACTCTAGCTAAAAATCTTTCAAGATTTTCTTTAACCATACATATTTCCCCCTTTAAAGAAGTATTCCTTATTACCTATGGAAAACCCTCTATAAATGAAAGGACAATTGCTGCACATTCTTTTATTGTCATTTCATTTCCCAAGAAATATGTCAGTCTATGATGTCTTAACCAATGACTTTTGACTATTTGCCGTCGATTTCCCCCTAAACATAAAGTAAAAGAAAATGGAACTTGTCAAATAAAGGACGGCCGTAATGGAGAAAACAATCGAGTACCCCCAATATTCCCCGTATATAAGGACAATTGTCATCGAGACAGGACCCATACTTGCCCATCCTAGTGAAAACACCATTTGGTTCATGGAGTTAGCAAAGCCTTTAAGAGAGTTATCCACCTTATCCATCATCATAGACGATATGATCGGGTTCGCTGCGTTCATTAATGCCTGTCTGAAAAGAAATCCTAATGCTGCGAGCAAAAAACTTTGCGTAAAGGCAGTGACAAGCATAAACGGTAATGATAGAAGTTGTAATATGACTACTGCCCTCATCTCTCCTACTTTTCTTACTACTGCAGGTCCAATAATCATGGCAACCGCAGTAACTGCTTGACCTAGTGATAGAACAATTCCTATCGTAGAATTACTAGTTTGAAATCTGTCTGCAAAGTAAAGGTTAAGATATGGAATAACTAATCCAGAACCAAATCCAATTAAAATCGATGCAAAAGCAAAAATAAGGATAATTTTTAACTGCCCTGGAGGGAAATTTGGTTTGAAATTATGCAAGGAAAAACTTATTGGTTCACCGTTTTTAAAGGATTCCGTTGTTTTTAGCAAAGGAAATATCCCTAAAGCAAAGACTAAACTTCCCAAAAGCAAGGTAAGCCTGATACTCCATACCTCATTTAATTGCCCAACATGAAGAAACAAATCTGTCATCGTTCCACCAAGAAGGTTTCCAATTACATTTGCTCCCATCATTACAGCAAAATGATAACTGAATAGCTTTACTCTTTGTTCTTTCGTTGAATTTTCAGCTAACCAAGGTATCGCTGTAACTTGTATAAATGCCATTGCTATACCACCAATGAATGCACTTATTAACAACAGGGATTCCGCTGCAAAAATACTTCTCAAAAACATGAAGAGACTGCTTACAACTACTCCATAAATCATCATTTTCCTACGACCAATTTTGTCACTTAATACACCAGCTGGTATTAAAATAAGTGCAGCAGCAAGTGATGACATCGCAATCACTTTACCATTCACTGTCTCCGCAAAACCAAGCTCTCTTATATAAAAATTATACACAACCATAAAAACTCCAAGTCCTATCTGGGTCAGGATATTAACGACAAAAAGCTGTCTGACATTATAGTTATATGACTTGAAGTTTTGGAGTATATTGATATTTTTCATTAATAAAGTACCCCTGTCTATCATCTATTTCGTATCCCTAAATAAACTTACTCCTTTTTCAGAAAAATGGCAATAGGCTGGACATAAAAAAACACCTAACTATGAGGTGTATTGGTAGTATCATATTGCTTAAATAAATGATATAGATATTCTACTGAGCGGAAGGCATATATTTTCTCTTCCACCTTTCCGTTCCTAAAAATCATTAAACAGGGGACGCTTTCTATTTCCCATTCAACTGCAAGTTCTTGTATATAGTTTACATCGATCATTCCAAATGTAAGTTGTGGAAAAAGTTCCTTTGTTATCTCGAGCATTCGTTTTGCTACCTGACATGTTCCACACATTGGCGTAAAAAAACAGATGACAGTTATTTGCTCTGACAGAACTTCTTGCAATAATTGTTGCTTAGTCAATTCCTTCATAATTCCAACCTCATCACTTCAACTTATCCTTATAAAAATTGAGCATGAATATCAATATTGGCGCTTAATAATACTGTTGCTATATGTTGGTGAGGAGCACTAGCTACCTCTCGATACATTTTATCGATATAAAGATGCTCAGCCTCTGGGAATTCTCGCTTAAAGAGTTTTCTTAGCTTATCACCCGACTCATCAGCATCTACAAGAATGTATACTTCTCTATCCATAATATCTTCCATTAGTTCATCAAGCTTGGTAACACTGATGGTGCCATTCGTACATATGATTTGAATTGGTTCATTTATTACTTCTTGGATACGTTTTTTATCCGATTTTCCTTCAACAATAATGACCTTTTCCTCTTGAAAAGAATCCATCTCCATCACCTGTTCTTTTAAAGGTATAAAGTAAAAAGCTTTATACTATAACTATTCTCTTACACGAGAATGTACACAAATAATAGGAAATAAGGGCTATATCCAACCCCATATAAAAAAGGGGCGGAACTATTTAGAGTCCCAACCCCTCCGATGGCTAACACCATCCACTTTCGTTATCGCAATCAACATATTTAGCGTCTTTTCCAGACGGAATGTGAACTTCTTGAAAAACTCTCATACCTTCTTGTTGATAGCCACTTCTTAATTTGTATTGATTCCCTTGATTTGTAAAAATGACTTGACCAATGGATTCCTGCTCCACAAAAAGCTCCAATCCATTATCAGTAAGCTTGCCATTTACACGATCAGTAATATCTAATCGTTTTCTTTCAAGCGTCATATTTTTCACCCTCATTAGTTAAGTTCTAACTAAAATTAGGTTACCCACTCGGTAAGGAATTAATCTTCTTTCGTCATTTCCTCATATTGCTCTGCAGTCATTAATTTGTCAACTTCTCCAGCATCTGTTGGTTCTACCACGATCATCCATGCTTTCTCATATGGAGATTCATTAACAAATTCTGGGCTATCGCTTAAATCTTCATTAACTTCCACTACTTTACCGCTAATAGGGGCATAAAGTTCAGATACTGTTTTTACAGACTCCACACTACCGAATGGCTCATCAGCTGTAATGTCATCTCCTACTTCAGGAAGTTCAACGAATACAATATCCCCAAGTTCAGATTGTGCAAAATGTGTAATTCCAACTCGTACCGTCTCACCTTCTACTTTTACCCATTCATGCTCTTCGGAATAACGTAATTCTTTTGGTGTGCTCATTAAAATTCCCTCCATTAATATAATTATTTTAGCTCAAATGTATTAAGAGCTTGCTTACTTCCATGTCTCTTCAAATTGTTTTTCATTAAATCCAACTGTCACCTTGTTCCCGTCTGTAGTGAGGGGGCGCTTAATTAGCATGCCATCAGATGCTAAAATATCCAGCAACTCATCTTCAGTGGCTGTTTTTACCTTGTCTTTCATCCCAAGCTCGCGATACTTCATGCCGCTTGTATTGAAAAATTTCTTTAGTTCCAATCCACTCTTTTGATAGAGCTCTTTCAACGTTTCCCGTGAAGGAGGATTTTCGACAATATGTACTTCTTCAACAGAAATGCCGTTAGCTTCTAACCACTTTTTCGCATTGCGGCATGTGCCACATTTAGGGTACCAATAAAATGTAACTGCCATAACCTTTTGCACCACCTTACAATACAGAATTTCACTTTTATATTGTAGCATAATGAGCAGAAATACTGCTAATTTTCAACATGCCTTTTTCTATAATTCGACGAGAGTGTTTAATTTCCTTTTCAAATGACTGAAACTAATAGTAAATTGTCCGAGCAGCTTGAAAACCTTTATCGATTGGTATCTCCAAAGGTTTTCAAAAGTCCATGAAAGGTTCGGGGGTTTACTCGAAAGGTTTGGAAGATTGCATCTAAGCTTTTTAAATGACCACGAAAGGTTTTGCAATTACCTCAAAAGGTAATCGCATCTCAACAATGCAGAAAGAGCTTCAGTAACAACTTTGTTAATTTTCAAAAGCTATTAAACAAAAAACCAGACCACTAAAGTTGGCCTGGTTTAGAATGTCTATATACAACTTTTTACACAGTAAATTTTTCCGCATCAAGAATGGAAACTGCAATTTCGCGCTTCTTTGTCACTACATTTATTGGCGTGTGACGGGTAAACTTACGAAGTGCTGAGATCATCATACGCAATGTGTCACCAGTTTCTGCTGCCACTAACGTTTCTTTCGCATCTGCCTCAATTTCGTTAAAGGCTTCTTGGCAAAATACTTGAGTATAGAGGATCTTCTGTTTGTTCTTATCTTCCCCAGACTTTGCAATTGCTTTTTCTGTACGTAGAACTGCTGATTCCATCGAGTAGACATTACTAATAATATCAGCAACGTTTACAAGTAGTTCTTGTTCTTTTTCAAGTGCTTTTCCGTACTTTTGGGCGATTAAGCCAGTCATTAGGATGGCAATTTTCTTCGCATTTTTCACGAGGTATTTTTCTTGTTCCAATACTCCGTCGCCAACTTCTTCTGGCATAAGCATCATTAATTCTTCCTGCAGACTTTGTGCTTTCTGAATTAATGGGAGCTCACCTTTTAATGCTTTTCTTAAAAAAGTACCTGGAACTAGTAGGCGATTGATTTCATTGGTCCCTTCGAAAATGCGGTTAATGCGGGAATCTCGGTACATTCTTTCTACGTCATATTCGGCCATGAATCCATATCCTCCATGGATTTGCACTGCTTCATCCGCTACATAATCAAGTGTTTCAGATCCGAAAACTTTATTTAGAGAGCATTCGATAGCGTATTCTGCTACTGCTTTTGCCACTGCTTTCGGGTCTTTTTCTTCTTCTTGTGATAAGCTCCCCATACTGTCTTCGAATAAACCGACCGTACGATAAACCGAACTTTCTGTTGCATATGTTTTTATCGCCATGTTTGCCAGCTTTTCTTGAATAAGTGAGAACTTTGCTATAGGAGTTTTAAACTGTTGACGTTGGTTGGCATAAGCTGCAGCGAGCTCAATACCGCGCTTAGCTCCCCCAACAGTTCCAACCGCAAGCTTGTAACGACCAATATTTAAGATGTTAAATGCGATAATATGCCCTCTTCCGGTTTCACCGAGTAAATTCTCTGTCGGGACAAGCGCATCCTCTAGAACTAGCGTACGAGTGGAAGAACCTTTAATCCCCATTTTCTTTTCTTCTGGCCCCGTGGAGACACCTTTATACTCTCGCTCTACGATGAAGGCTGAAAAGTGCTCTCCATCCACTTTGGCATAAACAACAAATACATCCGCGAAACCTGCATTCGTAATCCACTGTTTTTCTCCATTTAATACGTAGTGCGTGCCGGCTTCATTTAATTTTGCTGTCGTTTTTGCACCTAGGGCATCAGATCCAGATCCTGGTTCTGTTAATGCATAAGCAGCAATTAATTCACCAGTGGCAAGCTTTGGAAGATATTTATGTTTCTGCTCTTCATTTCCGAAAAGAACTATTGGGAGTGATCCGATTCCTACATGTGCTCCATAGGATAAGGAGAAACCGCCTGCTCTTGAAAATTTTTCAGTAATAAGAGAAGAGCTTATTTTATCAAGTCCAAAACCACCATATTCTTCTGGCACATCTGCCCCTAATAGTCCAAGCTCTCCCGCTTCTTTTAATAGCTTCACAGATATATCAAAATTATGATGTTCGATTTCTTCTAAGTGTGGAACGACTTCATTTATTACAAATTCTTCTGTAGTTTTGGCAATCAATTTATGCTCATCCGTAAAATCCTCTGGCGTAAATACTTTATCTGGTGCAATATCATCAAGCAAAAAGCTTCCGCCTTTAATAATATTTTCTAATGAATTCGACATGAAAATTCCTCCCGCTTTATCAAGTTTCACAAACATTTGATGGACCGGTGTGATGTGTAACAAGTCTAGGTTTCAATGTCCAAAGTGAACGTCCTTATGCTAATAACTCAAATACTCCTGCAGCACCCATTCCCCCGCCAATACACATACTGACAATCCCGAATTGTTCGTTGCGGCGTTTCATTTCATGTAATAAAGTAAGGGTTAATTTAGTTCCAGTACATCCGAGTGGGTGTCCGAGTGCAATTGCTCCACCGTTGACATTCACCTTATTTTCATCAAGTCCTAATTCTCTAACTACTTGTATAGCTTGGGATGCAAAAGCTTCATTCAATTCAAGTAAACCAATATCCGAGAGTTCTAATCCAGCCAGTTTTAGTGCTTTGGGGATGGCTACTACCGGGCCAATTCCCATTACTTCAGGAGGCACTCCTCCAACCGCAAAGGATCGGAATTTGGCTATCGGCTTTAATCCAAGTGCTTCTGCTTTCTCTCTTTCCATTACCAGAACAGATGCAGCACCATCTGATGTTTGAGAGGAGTTCCCAGCTGTTACCGAGCCTTTTACATTAAAAGCTGGCTTCAGTTTGCTTAACACTTCCATTGAGGTACCTACACGGACTCCTTCATCTTGATTGAAAGTGAAAACAGATTCTTCTAGTTTATTGTTTTTTCCTACATTTCGCCTTGTAACGTTGACTGGGACAATTTCATCGGAAAATTTCCCATCATTTATTGCGTTCGCTGCACGTTCATGACTGCGCACCGCAAAGGCATCTTGATCTTCACGGCTTACTCCATACTTACGGGCTACTTGCTCAGCTGTATGTCCCATGCTCATATAGTATTCAGGTGCAGAATCCACGAGTCGTGCGTTTGGCCTTACTGTGTGCCCGGTCATTGGGACCATGCTCATCGATTCTGCGCCACCTGCAATGATAGTTTCAGAATGTCCAAGCATTATTCTCTCTGCTGCATATGCGATTGTTTGCAATCCAGATGAGCAGTATCTATTTATCGTTATGGCTGGAACACTTGATGGCAGTCCTGCTAAGCCCCCAATATTTCTTGCCATATTCAGTCCTTGTTCAGCTTCAGGCATAGCACAACCAAAAATTAAATCATCAATAGGACCATCGTAATTACCTGCTCGTTTCAACGTTTCTTTCACTACTAACGCTCCAAGGTCATCTGGTCGAACGGTAGCTAGTGATCCTTTTTTTGATTTTCCGACTGGTGTTCTTGCACCAGCAACAATTACCGCTTCTTTCAAAATGCTCCCCTCGCTTTTCCTTCTAGTTTTGTAGAGTAAGTCTATGAAACAAGATCAATTTCTTAATGGCTTTCCTTTTACAAGCATATGTTGCATACGCTGCTGGGATTTTGCTTCTCCAACAAGACTTAGGAATGCTTCCCGCTCTAAATCAAGCAAATATTGCTCATCTACTTCCGTTCCAAATGGTACATTCCCACCTGCAATTACATGAGCAAGTTTCTTAGCAATTTTCAAATCATGCTCGGAAATAAAACCAGAGTAATGCATGTTGTGAGCTCCAAGCATTAATGTTGCATACCCTGTATCACCTACTACCGGGATTTTTTTACGAATAGGTGCAGCATATCCACTATCATATAGGTTGATGACCGCCTGCTTAGCATCGTGAATCAGATGGTCCCCATTAAAACTGATTTGATCTTTTAGGTTTAACATATGCAAATCTTTTGCCTCAGCAGCCGAAGTAGAAACTTTTGCCATAGCTATTTGTTCAAATACTTTATTGGCTACCTTTTGAAGATCATAGTCCAACCCTTGAGGCATACTATTTAAATGTTTGATATAAAGCTCTTTGTTACCGCCGCCACCAGGTATTAATCCAACCCCAACTTCAACAAGCCCCATATATGTTTCACTAGATACTTGTAATTGACTAGTAGGTAAGCAGACTTCTGTTCCTCCTCCTAATGTCATTCCAAAAGGTGCTGCAACAACAGGCTTGGAGCTATATTTTATTTTCATCATTGCTTGTTGGAAGTGCTTTACAACCATATCGATTTCAAAATAGTTGTCGTCTTGAGCCTCCATTAAAATCATGGCAAGGTTAGCGCCAACACAGAAGTTTTTCCCTTGGTTCCCAATGACAAGCCCTTTGTAATTCCGATCCACTTCTTCCAATGCATAATTAATCATTTGAATAATATCCAAACCAATGGCATTATTTGGTGATGTAAACTCTAAAAGGGCTACATCATCTCCAAGATCAATGAGGCTTGCTCCAGAATTTTTCTTTATTACACCCTTTGTTTCCTTTAATGATTTAAGTTGAATGACTTTTGGATTTACAGTTAGCTCTCTAAATTCTCCTCTGTCATAGAAGGAAGAAACACCATTGTCCTTTTTATAAAAGGAACGATGTCCTTTAGCTAGCAATTCGTCTACCCATTTTGGAACCGGTATTCCATCTTCTTTCATTTTCATAACAGATTCTTCTAAGCCAATTGCATCCCATGTTTCAAATGGACCATGCTCCCAGCCAAATCCCCATTTTAAAGCTTGATCAATTGCAACGATATCATCTGCAATTTCCCCAAGTAGTTGAGCAGAATAGCTAAGTACTGGTGCGAGAATACTCCATAATAAATTTCCTGCTCTGTCATCTGCATATACAAGCGCTTTCATTTTTTCGCTATACCCTTTTGCCTGTTTGCTCATTTCTAGAGCAGGAGTTTTCAGCTTTTTACGCGCTTCATATTCCAATGTTTCAGGATTTAGTTCCAGAATTTCTTTTCCTTGTTTCAAATAAAAGCCTTGCCCAGATTTTGATCCTAACCAGCCTTTTTCCTGCATTTTGTTCATAAAATCAGGGATATGAAAAACTTGCTGCTCTTCACCGTCCACTTTTTCATAAACATTGTTTGCCACATGAATGAATGTATCCAACCCAACAACATCAAGCGTACGGAAAGTGGCACTTTTCGGCCTACCGATAACTGGTCCTGTAACGGAATCCACTTCTCCAATACTGTAGCCACCCTCTAGCATTTCTCTAACTGTTACTAGGAGCCCATAAGTTCCGATTCTGTTGGCAATAAAATTAGGTGTATCCTTTGCTACCACTATTCCCTTACCAAGAACGTCTTCTCCAAAGGTTTTAATAAAGCTAACTGTTTCCGAGTCTGTATCTTTTGTTGGAATTACTTCCAACAACTTTAAATAACGAGGCGGATTGAAAAAATGCGTACCGAGGAAGTTCTTTTTAAAATCATCTGAACGGCCCTCTGCCATTGCTTCAATAGAGATTCCAGACGTGTTTGAGCTCACAATACTTCCCTGTTTACGATATGCATCTACTTTTTCAAATAGTTGTTTTTTGATAGCGAGATTTTCTACTATAACTTCAATAATCCAATCACATTCAGCAATTTTCTCTATGTCATCTTCCAAATTGCCAGCTTCGATAAGGGCAATGTTGGATTTGGTTGTCAAAGGTGCTGGTTTTTGCTTAATAAGCTTTTGTAATGCTGTATTCGTAAATTTATTTCGCACTGCTTTATCTGAAAGTGTTAAACCTTTTTGCTCCTCTTCACTCGATAATTTGTTAGGGACAATATCTAACAAGATTGTAGGAATACCAACATTTGCTAAATGAGCTGCAATTCCTGATCCCATTACTCCAGAACCGATTACAGCAGCCTTTTTAATTCTTTGTTTCATTCTTCCTCCCCCTTGATAGTTAGTTTAAAGAAAAAACTTGAATGAATGCTCATTCATTTTTCCAACAAAAAAATATCTCCTTATATAAGAATTCCTTAGCATTAACTATAAAGTATTTTGAATATTTTCGCAATAAATAAATAAGATTTTACCATTTTATTTTATTTGCTTCTTTGCATGTGCATATCACCTGTTGGGAAAAAGAAAAACGTGGAGGTGATTTAAATGGCAAAAATGAAAAAGCAACCTTCTCAAGCTGCTAAAAGTGCTGCAAGCGTGAAAGGAAACGCTGGCCCAACCGTTGAAATGGACTATAATGGTAAAAAGACGAGTAACAACCAACAGTATGGGAAGCAGAATATGGAAGATTAGTAAATAGCTTTATAAACGGCTCTTAATTTCAAAGAAAATGCCTATCAAATTTGATAGGCATTTTAGCTAACTTTATAATGGAATTTTGTATCATTATTTCTTAATGATCCCTTTAAGAACGAAAGCAACGTTTGCTGGACGCTCTGCAAGGCGACGCATGAAATAACCATACCAGTCTGTCCCATAAGGAACATACACACGCATTTTATAGCCTTCTTTTACTAGCTCCAACTGTCTCTCTGGGCGGATACCATACAACATTTGAAACTCGAATTGATCATTTGGAATTCCATGTTTTTTCACGATTTCTTTTGTGTATTCAATCATTGTGTCATCATGTGTCGCAACTGCTGTATAATTGCCATTTAAGAGATGCATTTCAATGATTTTTTTGAAGTTATCGTCCACATCCTTCTTTTCTGGGAAGGCAACTTCTGGTGACTCCTTGTAGGCACCTTTAACAAGACGCAGATTCGGATTATATTGGTTTAGATCTTCCATATCCTTTACGGTTCTATAAAGATATGATTGGATGACTGTTCCAACATTGTCATACTCTTCTCTTAGCCTTTTAAAAACATCGATCGTTTTTCCGCAACGAGAATAGTCTTCCATATCAATCGTTACGAAAACGCCTTCTTCTTTTGCTGCATCGAGAATTCTACGCATGTTACGCATAACTACTTCATCGGATATATCCAATCCCATCGAGGTCATTTTCAAGGAAAGCTGAGAATCCAGGTTTTCTCGACCAATAGCACGAATTGCTTCAATGGAATTATCGGCCATTTCATTTGCTTCTTCCTCTGTATCAATGAATTCACCTAGATAATCAATTGTCACACAAAGGTCCTTTTCATTAAGCTCTTTAATACTTGTAACAGCCTGATCAATTCTTTCACCAGCTACAAATCGCCCTGCACCAAAACGCAAGCCATATTTTCTAGCCATTTTCGTTAGTGCTTTATTTTTGGAAAGGTATAAAAATGTATTTCTCATTACTTGTTCCATCGTGTTTCTCCTTCCAATCTTATCATGATGTCCCTCTCTGATTGCTACCTTTGTTAAAAATGTATAGTGAACGCTTTCATTGAGTGAAAAAATCAAATTACACCATCATTTTATCATCTTTTCAAAAATTTGAATACAAATTATTTGTCGGGAAATAGTGACTTTTGTTGTCAAAATTTCTGTATTGCTACATAAAAAAACAAAGAAAGGATACTCTACATGTGAAAGATTATGATAGGAGGTAAGAACATGCAACAACAGCAATCTCAACAACCAAATTTTTATTCACAACCACCAACAGTTGTAACGGTTAAAGATTCTTTATATTTTGCAGATATGCTTTCATGGAATTTGCTTGCGATGAAAAAAGCACATTTCTTTGCCAGTCAGTGTCAAGATCAAGATGTGAAAACAGCTATAGAAAAAGCTGGGCAAATGCATCAAAGGCATTACCAAAAGATATTGACTCATCTACAAAGTCAAAACCAAGCCCAACAACAGCAGCCAATCCAATAGAAAGGAGGACATGAAATGACTCAGCAAAAAATTCAAAACCCTGAAACACAAGTTACAAAAACTCCACAAATGAGTGATCGTGACTTCATAAACGATATGCTTTCAACTGAAAAATACATGACTGCATCCTATAGTACAGCACTAAATGAAGCAAGTAATCAACAAATTTATACAGACTTACTTGCTATATTTAATGAAACACAAAATTGTCAGCGAGATCTTTACAATGCAATGTTCCAAAAAGGCTGGTATGGATTGGAAACTGCGGAGCAAACAAAGCTCCAACAGCAATACCAACAATTCCAAGGCTATACAAATCAGTTTCCTTATGGAAATAACGGCATGATGCAGTAAGGTTTTACAAATAATAATGAGAAAGCAACAGAAAGCATGATTTAGGCTTGTCTCGTTGCTTTTTTGTATGTGCCATGCGGAAATGACACCAAACATCTTATGGGGTTTAGTATATAAATCGGCTTATCCCATCGCGTACATATTCATTTTTCTAAGTTCAAAAAAAAGAACAGAAAAATGATTTTCCCGTCCTTTTTATAAGACAACAACCTCTTTTCGGAAGTTAATTTTTTCCGCTCTTTGTCCTATGTGTATCATTCAATTCTTTAATTTCTTTTATCAATGTCATCATTTCCTGTTTAGCATCCGGGTATTGCTCATTCCAGTGCTTAACGAGCGGCGGCATAGATTTTGAAATATATATATAAAGCACCCATGCTTTCACTTTTTCTTTGTGCTCTTCCGTTCCTTCACCTAACAATAACTCTGTGTATTTTTCTAGTAATCCGTCTAATTGTTGTTCTAATTTTTCATTCACATTACAGCACCTCCAATCACTATTTCCAAAAAGGCTAATTGATTTTGCAATCTAGTGGACAGGTGGAGCAACGGGTGCCTTCGCTAGTCGTTTTGTAATAATAGCAGCATGTTGTCCGAACTCTGATTTCAGCTTGATGCTGTTCCACATACGTTTTTGGTTTGTAAAATGTAGCAGCTGGATTTCGTCGCATTCCAAATATAGCTGGGTTTGCTTTTCTCAGGCTTGCAAAATCCTCTTCTTGATTTGGTGCCTCAATATCCAAGTTAGGTAAGATGGATTCATACATCCAATATACATATAGCATGATATTTTCCCAAAGTGTTTGTCTGGATACCTTCGTTTCTTTTGCCATTCGATTGATTAACGGCGTAATAATCCCACCAAAAAGCTCATCAAAATGGCTTAGTCTCCAAGCTTCCCGATCATCGGCTGGGGCCACCACTGCTTCCACATTTGTATAACGGAGCTTAGGTAACCAACTATTATTTTCCACAAAAGAATCTATCCAGATTTCAGCTGAATCTACTTTTATTGTCTTATTAAAAGCAGACATCGATAAAAGATAGTTAACGGTAAGAAATCCTAATCTTTTCATCAAGAGAGATGCAGCAACATCCAGCTCATCAGTTCCTAATACATTCTTCACTTTTTCCAGATAATCGATTGAGCCGTTATGAATCAAATCATGTAGGGATATTGTATCCTCCACTTCTGTTTCTCCCGTAATAAATCGACAGCTCTCTTCTAGAAACCGAAATTCTTGTTTAGTAAGTGAACTCATCACGCTCTCAGCCCTTCCAAATTTGGTACTAAACATCTGCCGCGACCATGGGGAATGCAAAGTGGGGTACCAAATAAGGGATCAGTAGTAACCTGGCAGTTCATATCAAACACATTTTTAACAAGATCACAGTTAATGACTTTTTCCGGTTTACCTTGTGCATATATTTTCTTGTCCCGTATTGCAACGATATGATGGGCATAACGGCAGGCGAGATTCAAGTCATGGAGCACCATTATAATCGTTCTTTTTTCTTTTTCATTCAACTCAAAAAGAAGATCCAAAATCTCGATTTGATGAGTTAGATCAAGATAGGTTGTCGGTTCATCTAATAATATGACATCCGTTTCCTGTGCTAATGTCATGGCAATCCATGCACGCTGACGCTGTCCCCCAGAAAGGGAATCCACTGGTCTTTCGGCGAATTCCTCCATTCTAGTCGCACGTAATGAGTCCCAAACGGTTTTCTCGTCATGCTCAGACCATTGCTTCAACCATGATTGGTAAGGATAACGACCTTGTTTAACTAATTGAAGTACAGACAGTCCTTCTGGAGCAATAGGACCTTGTGGTAGGATAGCTAGCTGTTTCGCGATTTCTTTTGTGGACTGTCCTGAAATGGCACTTCCGTCCAAAAGTACATTTCCTTGCTTCGGCTTTAACAAACGAGCTAATGAGCGTAACAGGGTGGATTTCCCGCAACCATTTCCACCGATAAAGACGGTAATTTCCCCTTTTGGAATCTTCAAATCTAATTCCTCGATAATAATTGATTCACCATAGGATAATGTTAGGGACTTCGTTTCTAGCGCGTTCATACTATTCCACCTCTCACTATGAATTTCTCGTTTTATAAAGCAGATAAATAAAATATGGTGCTCCAATGGAAGCAGTAAATACACCCGCCGGTATTTCTAAAGGAGAAAATAACGTTCTACCTATTAAGTCCGCAAGCATTACTAGAGATGCTCCTATCAATGCAGACGTTGGTATCAGCACTCCAAAGGAAGAACCAACCAATCTGCGCGCAATATGTGGAGCCATCAATCCGACAAAACCGATTCCTCCAGCAAATGCAACTGCTCCTCCAGTTAACGCTGTGCTTAAAAAAAGTAAGCCCATGCGATGTTTATTAACTGCTCCACCTACACCTGTGGCAACCTCATCCCCAAGCTCTTGGATATTCAGCTGTCTTACAACCATTAAGCTGATAATGACCAGCAAAATGGTCCACGGTAATAAAATTTTCACATGCCCCCAATTGGAACCATAAACAGTACCGGTTATCCAAATATTGGCTTGACTTGCTCTATATATAGGACCGAGTAACATAAATAATGTTGTTAATGCTTGCATTAACGTTGATATTCCGATACCTATTAAAACCAGTCTGACAGGAGACAAGCCATTCTTCCATGCAAGCATATAAACAAGAATAGCAATGACTGTTGCACCGACAAAGGCGCTTAATGGTAACCATTGAATACTTACAGTCAGTGAATGATTGCCGTCGCTAAAAATGGCAAGAAACAAAACAACTGCAGTCGATGCTCCACCAGTAAGCCCTATAATATCAGGAGATGCCAGAGGATTCCGTATTATACCTTGTAATATTGCACCGGCAATTGCTAGTGATATTCCAACTAAAAGCGCCACGATAATTCTAGGTAGTCGGAAAGATTGGACGACTAATGTTTCCATGGATTCTCCTTGACCGAAGAATACTTTAAGTACATTCCATGGTGATATTTTCATCTCTCCCATCCCAGTACTTATTATAAAAAGGGATGCTGTTGCAATGGTTAGACCAAGAATGGTAAAAAGAGCTTTTTTATCCATAAAAAAGGATAATCTGTCTTTACCAAGACGAAAGGTTTGATAGTTTTTCATTTTCCATGGAACCCCCTTCTTGCTATGTAGATAAAGAATGGGGTTCCTATCACTGCCGTCATAACACCGACAGGTACCTCCTGTGGCATGATAACATATCTTGCGCCAATGTCAGCAGCCAATAGCAATATTGCTCCGAGAATACCACAATATGGTGCAAGCCAGCGATGATCTGATCCAACAAAATACCTTGCCACATGTGGAATAACAATTCCAATAAACACGATAGGACCAGCGATGGCAACTGCACCACCTGCCAAGAGAATAATGATGAGTGCAGTTATAATCTTCACCAAGCCCGTTTTTACACCAAGACTTGTCGCCACATCATCCCCCATTGCCAGTAAATTTATTTTTCTTCCTATAAACATAGAGGCTATCCAGGCGACAGAAATATAAGGTAAAACGGTATAAACAATACTAAGACTTCGACCTTGCACAGACCCTGCTAACCAAAATAATACTTGATCGAGGGCAGTTTCATTAATAACTAGCAATCCTTGCGTCATAGACGAAAACATTGCAGCAAAGGCTGCACCGGCAAGTGTCAATTTCATAGGAGTAAGCCCTTCTCTTCCTAAGGAGCCGATAAAGTAAACCGCAAATGCAGCAACTGCTGCACCAGCAAAAGCAAGCCATGTATAAGTTTGCAAGGAGGTAACGGAAAAGAAAGATACCGCTACCACCACAAAGAAGCTTGCTCCGGCATTGATTCCAAATACCCCAGGTGAGGCAAGGGGGTTTTTCGTCAATGCCTGCATCCATAAACCTGAAATAGCTAAGCTCCCTCCTACAACTGCTGCTATTATCGCTCTAGGAAGTCTAACTGACTGAATAATAATATGTTCATTTGATCCATCAAAATTTCTGAAGGCATCAATGGAAAGTGCAAGACTTGTATCTGTATATCCATATATAACACTTGCCACAAAGCTAAAAAATAGAAGGATACTTCCAACTATTAATCCGACTACTTTATGACTGTTTTTGTGTAGTATCATCTTTTGTACCTTCTATCTACATCAACTTTTATCCAACTACAAGTTTAGGAGAATTAAAAGATTGTGTCAATGACTTTGAAAATCATTCTCAAAAGTATTGACTTTATTTTTCATCGAGAGTACTATTTAATCTGTAAATGAAAATCATTATCATTATTTCACGGGGGATACATATATGTTAAAAAACACGAAAGTTTTTAATTTACTACTTCTTTCTATTATAACTACCCTTATCTTAGCAGCGTGTTCCAGCAATAATGGTGCCTCTGAATCTGATCAAGCTGGGGCTAACGCATCAGAAGGTGAAAGTTATGAGGTAGAGCATGCAATGGGCACAGCTTCCATTAAAGGGACTCCAAAAAAAGTTGTTATTTTAACGAATGAAGGGACCGAAGCATTACTAGCGATGGGGGTAAAGCCAGTTGGAGCCGTTCAATCTTGGCTAGGAGACACTTGGTACGATCATATTAAAGAAGGCATGGAAGGTGTCGAAGTGGTTGGAACAGAAAGTGCGGTTAACCTTGAAGCTATTGTTGCATTACAACCAGACTTAATCATCGGAAACAAGCTTCGTCAAGAAGATATTTACGAACAACTGAACGCTATTGCTCCAACTGTATTTGCAGAAACATTACGTGGTGACTGGCAAGAAAACTTCAAGCTTTATGCACAGGCATTGAATAAAGAAGAAGAAGGCAATAAAGTTCTAGGAGATTTTGATGCACGAGTTGCAGATTTAAGTGAACAGCTAGGAGACAAGCTTGAGCAAGAAGTTTCCATCATTCGTTTCACTGCCGGGGACGTTCGCATTTACCATAAAGATTCCTTTTCAGGTATTATTCTCGACCAGCTTGGTTTTGCTCGCCCTGAATCCCAAGATGTTGATGATTTTGCAGAAATGAATACCACGAAAGAAAGAATCCCAGCCATGGACGGAGATATTTTGTTCTACTTCTCTTACGAAACTGGTGATGGTGAAGCATCAAAAATCAAAGATGAATGGTTAGAGGATCCTCTTTTCAAAAACCTTGAGGTTGCTAAAGCAGGCAATGTCCACGAAGTTAGTGACCCTGTTTGGAACACAGCTGGTGGTGCATTGGCAGCTTCTCTCATGCTCGATGATATTGAGAGGTTATTTTTAGAGGTAGAATAATGATTGGTTGCCGGTTCCCTATTTGGGAGCCGTTTTCTTTTGGGTTGCATTCTTGATATCGTTTTTATGGACCATCTTAGTATTTTTTGGCGATTAGACTATTTATTGGGTGAGGAGAGGCAATACTCAACGATTTTGTCGAAACACTGAGTGACACAAAAGTAATAGTTGCTTACGAAAAAAATGCGTAGCAAACAAACTGCTACGGATTTTATGTAAGGCAGGGTTGCTACCTTATTTTAAATTATCATATATCTAATCAATACTTATTACCTTGTGCTGGGTTTTATCTCTTAATAAAGTCTTCTTATATTTGTGTCCCTTTAAGGTTTTCCTCAAATAAATCTATGATTTCCAAAAATCTCTCGGCCTCTCTAAAAGTATGGTCAGCTAAAAGCGGATGAATATTGCTTTTTATTCGGCAAGCTTCAATTAAATCTCTTGCTGTTTTCTTAAAATCTCTCAGGGAGGCAACTGAAACTCTGTTTTGATCCAAGAATTGATCTAAAATTGGTACAGTCTCCGATTGTGGACGCATAGAGTCTAAATCGACTGCCTGAAACATTAGCTGGTCAAAATCATGGCTAAATTCTCTCGCCTGTTCCACTAATTTTCTTTCCGAAGGGTCTAAAAGATGACCGATGAACTTTGCATGGTCAGCCATAATTTTTAAAAAGAATACATTTTCTTCTATAACATCATCTGGTGTAGGTGCTAACCTTCCCTCATTGAGCTCCTTCAGTCGATTAGCAAAGTATGCTGCTTCTCTACTTGTGTGATCAATCAACAAAGGAAAATTGTTATGGCGGATTTCACATCTTAATGTTAAACCTAAAACCTTTCGTTTATAACTCCATATTGCTGCTGCCGCTTGATAAACTTCACTATTGAATGCTTGAACCTCACGTAAATCAGAATCTAGAGTAAATCTCGATAACTTTTCTTCAATTCTTTCGAACAAAGAAATAAACTGCTTAGCTTCTTCAATCAACTTTGTTTGCTCAAAAGTAAAACCTAAACTCAAAAATAAGGCATGTTCTTTCATAATTCTAGACCAAAATCTTATTTCATCTAACGACCTTGCAACGAATGGATTTGCCAGAATATCTCCCCTCCTATTTGGAACTTCCATTGAAATATATATGTAAAGGAGTTTTGTCTTATTCAAGTAACTTTTGTGATTTTATTACATCCTTATGTGTGATCAAAACTAGGGATGCCACGATGATCATTAACGGGATATCGACGAAAGCGAGGAAGATATCGACGGTTATTTCAAGATATCGACCAAAACAGAGGGATATCGACGGTTAT
>NZ_CAKJTJ010000006.1:0-128433 GCF_917563925.1 Sutcliffiella rhizosphaerae | reverse complement strand
CTTATGTGTGATCAAAACTAGGGATGCCACGATGATCATTAACGGGATATCGACGAAAGCGAGGAAGATATCGACGGTTATTTCAAGATATCGACCAAAACAGAGGGATATCGACGGTTATTTCAAGATATCGACCAAAACAGAGGGATATCGACGGTTATTTCAAGATATCGACCAAAACAGAGGGATATCGACGGTTATACCATTTTATCGACGAAAAAGGAGCTGATATCGACGAACCGACACTAATCGACACAATTCGCCCAACAAGCCTTTCCCAGTTCCAATGGCATTCTCTAAATCCCAATAGAAAAGAGTGCCACCAAAGGTAGCACTCCCCTATCAAACCGAACTTAGTTAATCTCGGTTCTTTCTACTTCATTGCCCTCTCCATCTTTCACTACGACAGTTAATGTGTAGCGTTGACCGTTATGGTTTGCAGGAATAGAAAGCGTATGTGTAAATGTCTTTTCATTTTCTCCTGTTACTTCATAACTTTTAGATGAGGAATGATTAACTCTACCATGCTTGTCCACTAACTCCATTTCTATTGTGAAAGAGCTTGTATCACGTACATGATTGGAAATCGTGGAGCTTACTACAACATCCGATTTACGTTCTAAGTTTTTCAATTCCTTACCTTTTACGTCAAAAAATTGAGTGGATGCCGTGTATTTTACTTCCGGCTCTTCATATGGCACTTCATATTCAACGATATCACTTGCATCGCGAGGTTTTAATTGAATCGTGTCATTAAAGCGGCTGGACACACCTGTGATTGTAACGCTATCGCCATTTTCAAATACGAAATCATCAAAGACTAATCCAGAACGATTATCGACACGAACTAGTACAGATTGACCGTCCTTTGATGCTAAGAATTCAAAAGTTCCAAAATCATTTACTTTTCTAAGGTTTTCAATGGTAACCCCTTCGACTTCCACTAATTGAGCTTCATTCGCTGAGGTAATTTCAGCTGGTGTTACAGCGATTGGTGCTGGTACTTCTGCTTCTCCCAAAACTTCTAAAGAAGAAACATTCGCCACTTGCAGTTCCCTGCCGTATTCTCCTGTTTTACCAACTAGGCGGACTACATCACCAGCTTTTACATCTTCAACATTTTGGAAGACATAAATACCAGCAGTTTCGTCTTGTACATAAAATCCTTTTTGTCCCCAGATTCCAGAGTTTGTTGTCACAATACCTTCAATCGCAACATCTGCTCCAGCTGGTAATGTACGAGCTTCAGCAATTGTCACTGGCTCTAATTCTGGCTCTTCCTCAATTACGACAAACTCAAATGATCTCGTATCACGTACACCTGGTTGAGAGAAGTATGCTGCTAAATTACCTGTAACCTGCACAGCTTTTCCATAATTATCAGGATTGTTTACAAGGTTCAAACCAGCACGTACAGCTCCAGTTGGAAGCATTACTGGCATGATTTTCGTACGGTCACGCTCATCTAAACTATCTGCAATGATTAAATTAGTTGCGACAAAGTTACCATCATAAGATGGAAGGTTATTTGTCATCGTACCAATGATGTACCCTTGTACAGTAGCCGTACCGCTGTTTAACGCAATGGCTTCTGCAACAGTTAGGTAATCTCTTTCTGGCGGTTCAGGTGTTGCATCGTCACCTGAAATGGAAATACGAGAACCTTCCACATAATCAATTGGTGCTTCTTGATCTGCAACATAACCAACAATTGATTCCCATACTTTTCCATAACCACTGCCAATTAGTTCACTACCAAGATTGTAGAATGCACGGCCATGCATGTAATCGTTATAGGCCACCGTGTATTCTGCTGTTTCATCAAGTGGTTGTCCATCTGGTGTTGTTAATAGAACATCAACAAATTTCCCATTTTCTTTAATTAGCTCATAATGGAATCCGGAAACCTGCACATCTACTCCATTATGGAAAGTGGATTGTTCTAATAACACTTCTTTCAAACGTTGAACAGTTGTTTTCGTAACATTGATTTCATTTCCGAATTGATCTAAATACTCAATTTGTTTATCCGTAATATTTCCTGCTGGAATGTTACCAATTACAGAAGAGTTATTAAGTACTCCAAAATCTGTACCCGCAGCAGCTCTGACAGAATCTGTATACAAGCTGCCTAAAGTGGAATCGCCTTTACTGTTATTGGCAGAGGATAGCCCTCTAGTTGTTGAGCCAATAACCTCTCCATCAATAGGCGCTCCAGTGGATACTTCAATAGAGATACGTTGATTAGCAGAATAATTGATTACTTGACCTTGCTCGGTAAGGTGTTTGGCAAAATTAATCATAGCTTCTGTCATAGTGCCTGATAGCGCTTCTAAGACAGTTCCTTCAAAATTATAACCAGAACCACCTGTCCCAATATAATCTCCGACTGCTACAACATATGTTTGATCATTATTAATTGGCACACCGTTTACGATAAGCTCGCTACCAAGGTAACGGCCAGTATTGTTTGTGATAATTTTGTAGTGTAATCCCGCTGTTTGCAAATCAATTCGATTTCGGCCATCTCTTGTGTAAGAATATTCAATGACATTTTTGATAGCAGCACCGGTCATTTCAATTTTCATTATTTCATTTGCAAAAGGTTCAATTGTATAAATATCATTTACAGTAATGTCACCTGCAGCGATATTTGCACGGATTCCCCCGCTATTTGTAAGAGCAATATCTGCACCAGTATGGTGGCGAATTGCATCTGTCCAGAAGTTACCTAATTGTGTATCTGTATTACCACTTCTGTTTAAACCAGTTTGGGTTGTTCCGATTACTTCACCAAGTAGCTCGTCCATTTCAGCATTATATGCATCCACTTTCGCTTGGACTACTGGATCAACCTCTGTTAATTGGCTTACACGTTGTAAAAAGCCATTTACTGCTGATACTTCGTTTTTCGCTGTATTATATTCAATTGTAAGGTTCCCAACATTCTCAGCATTACCGCCAGTTTGAACAATCGGCGTTCCATTCACCACGCGTGGTGCAGATAGTGCTGTATGGGAGTGTCCACCAATAATAACATCAAAGAAATCTACCTGTTCTGCTAGTTTAATATCTTCAGTGTAGCCATGATGTGTTAAAGCAATAAGTATATCTACTTCATCTTTTAAAAACTCATATTCTTTCGCTGTTTGAATAGGGTCTTTAAAGTTAATTCCTTTTACGTTTGCTGGTGCGGTAGATGGTGGTGTTTCTGTAACAGAAAAGACACCAACGGATAATCCATTTATATCAAAAATTTTATAAGGAGCTGGCTGAGGAAAATCTACATCTGTATTTTCAGTCACAACTGTATTAGCACTCAACCAATCGAAATTAGATTGTGCCATACGATCGACTGTATTTTGCTGACCATAGTCAAAATCATGGTTACCCATAGTCATTGCTTGAAGTCCCATAATATTCAAAAGTTCAACAATAGGCTCTCCGTATTGCAAATCAACGACAGGGTTACCACTGAAAATATCCCCTGCATCTAGGTAAAGAGAATGAGTTGCCTGATCTCTTACACTATTCAAGTAAGCCGAAACCTTGCCAAATTCATTAATCTTAGCATGCAAATCATTCGTATGCAGTACTTTTAGTTCGACTACATCCCCACTATTTTGCTCTTGAGCGGCAGCTGATTGACCTGGATTAATAGACCCAAATAATGGGGTTAAAACCAAAGTCAGCACTAGAATGATAGAAAATAGCTTTCTATTATTACTTACAAACGCTTTCATAACTTTCCTCCTATTAAACTTATTTCCACACAATTAAACTATAATTTAAATTTATTAAATTTTCATTAACTTATCGTGAAAAAAGTGTAAAATAACTAATATTTTGTCATAATAGTGTAAATGCATGTTATAGAAACCAGGAGGATAGTCATGAATGTAATAATAAACAATAAATCTATTGAACTATTTAAGGGTGCTACCTTAAAACATGCTCTACTGAAAACAGACCCTTCTCTCTATGAAAAAGTCCTTAGTGGGGAAGCTGTCATAGAAGACCAGCATGGCAACCTTACGCAAATCAATGGTGCTGTTGGCGAAAACTTCTCTTATACCGTAGTAAAGAAATAAGGATGCACCTTTTCTGGTGCATCCTTATTTCTTATACAAATTCTTTAATATCATATACTCTTCCATTTTCTACATTGGTAGAAAGAATCAGTTCCAACAGCTTCTCCGCCACGAAAAACGGGCTTCTTAATTGGCCTTCTTCATAGTACGTTTTAAATGTCTCTATATTATCAAAGTCTTCCTTATCAGAATTTCTAATAACTCCTTGCATTTCTGTATCCATGATACCAGGTGAAAAGGAGAGAATCGTTGTTGGAGAGGCTGCTTGTCCTTGCTCTAAGCCTACAGTTTTGGTAAACATATCTAACCCAGCTTTTGTGGAGCAGTACGTATTCCACCCATGAATTGGTCGATTTGCTGCACCTGAGCTTATATTAATGATTACTTTTTTGCAATTCCAACTTTCAGTTAATCGAATAAATTCATTCGTAATTAATATCGGTGTTAATAAGTTTAAATGGATGGCCTTGGTAATCATTTTATCATCTGCTTTTCCAGCAGGCTTTATTGGATCAACCATACCTGCATTATTGATAAAATATACTTCCTCCAACATATTATCCTCTTCTATTTTGGATAATAGGTACTGTACAATTCCGGTTATTCGCTCATGCTTAGTGAGATCTTCCTGAAGAAAAGAAAGTTCTGCCCCATTCGCATTTGCCAACTCTTCTAATTTCTCATTCTCAGTTCGTGAAATACAAATAACATGATTACCTTTTTTTAACAACTGCTGAACTGTCGCTTCTCCAAGCCCCTTGGAAGCACCTGTAACGATAAAATATTTCATTCGAGCACTCTCCTCTTCTATCTTGTTCTTATTAGTGTAATAAGAGAAGCGGCAATTTGCCAGCCATCTGATTTTTTATCGAATAGTTTGAATGGAAGTAAATTTACTCCACCAATCCACAAACTATATAGAAAAAACAAGTAATGATAAGAAAATTCAAAGGATGTAAGGAAGGGAAAAAGAAATATGATGGAAATGAAATTGAACATTGGCCCACCTGCTGAAATCCAAACCGTTGCTTTAGGAGATAGTTCTTTCTCACTGTCATTTGTCGAATAACCGCCTAAAAATGGTATGATATGTATTCGAAAGTTCGTATCAAATAGAGTAGACTCCATTACTTTCGGTCCAATTCCAATCCTTATTTTTGTTCCCTTAACATGATAAAGCTTCGCCATGACGACATGCCCTGTTTCATGAATAAGGTGAACGAGCGGAACAATGAGGTAAAAAAACACCAGTGCATCAAGCATAGCATTACCTTCACTTTCAAAATAGTTCCTTCTATTATGCCATATTTATGGAAATGGAGGAATATAAAAGAATCTTGATACCTACTTCAAGCAGGTTATCTAGTTCTCCCCCTAGATAAAAACGTTTCAACAAACTGATAATTATGTTACGATTGTATTTGCAAATACCAAGTGAAACGTTTCGTTTTATACCGTTTTATGTAAGCGCTTTTCTATCTTTTTATAAAGGGATGAAAATACATGATTGAAATTAAAAACAAGCAAATAGTAATAAATGGAAAGCCGACACTCATTATGTGCGGAGAAATTCATTATTACCGACTACAGCGAGAGGATTGGCAGGATCGTATTAACAAATTAAAGGATGCTGGATGCAATGCTGTTGCAACTTATATTCCGTGGTTATGTCATGAGCCTGTTGAAGGACAAGTTGACTTGATAGGCAATACACGACCAGAACTGGATCTTGGTGCGTTTATTGATCTTTGTGCGGAAAATGACCTTTACTTCTTTGCTCGTCCAGGGCCTTTTATTATGGCTGAAATGAAAAACGAAGGGATACCTCATTGGGTCGCAGAGAAGCACCCGGAGATTGTTCCAGTTGGTTGGGACGGAACCCCTGCTACCACACCGACACTTGACTACTTAGCTCCAGGATTTTTAAAGGAAACTAAGAAATGGTATGAAGCTGTGATGGCAATTATAGAGCCTCGCTTATATCAAAATGACGGCAATATAATAGGAGTGCAGCTTGATAATGAAGTTGGAATGCTATCTTGGGTAAGTAATTGCCCTGATTTAACAGATCAGCTTTTAGAAGACTTTGTTCGCTGGCTTAAAGAAAAATACGAACAAGCTATTTTATTGGAAAGATATCCATTTGATTTATGTGATCGCTCAGATAGAGTCAATGGTATTCGTTCACCAAAAGAAGACTATGCTGCTGAACTAATGCGCGATTTAGGTCATTATATGAGAAATCGTTTTACCCGTTATATCGCTATCTTACGTGAGTATTCTGAAGAATTCGGTGTCAAAGACGTTCCATTTATCGTTAATATCCATGGAACAGGTGGAGGTCGCGGTTTAACTTATCCTATTGGAATTTCTCAACTTTATGAAACATATACCCAAGATGAAGGATATATGTCAGGTTCAGATATTTATTTTGGTGATTTAAACATGGAGAGTTTTCAAGACCTCTATTTAATAAATGGATTTATGGATGCCGTCCATAATCCTGATCAGCCCTTAACTTCTGTTGAATTCAATTGTGGTGACGGTAATTTTGGTGAAACATTCGGAGGCCGCTATGATGTTTCTGCAGCAGATTTTAAAACAAGAATGTGCGTAGCCCAAGGAAATCGATTGCTTAATTATTACTTGTTTACTGGTGGGTATAACTATCAGATGGATGAAGCCCGTGGAGATGGAAATGGAAGAATTGCATCTACAGGTGAACGTCATGGATTTGCTGCTCCAGTAAACCCAGAAGGTAAACTGAATTTTACTTTCCCAAGAATGGCACGTTCTATTAAAACGATGATGGCTGTTGGTGACAAGCTGGCTGCAATGGATGAAGATCGAGATTCTGTCGCATTTGCATTTATCCCTGATTACTATATGACAGAGTATCGTTATCCAAAGAGTGAAAAGATGCGTGAAATTGTGGACAATATTACGATGCATCGTGGCGCTGGAGCATGGGAAATTGTTGCACGTGCTATGCTACTTGCAGGATTCCGCTTCAGTTCGGTTGACGTGCAAAATAAAGATCTAGTTCCTGAAAAAACGAAGTCTCTAGTTCTTCCTTCGGCAAGATATATGGATCGTGAAGTTCAGATTAAACTTGCTAACTATTTGAAAGCTGGTGGTGGAATTTTTCTATATGGAGAAGTGCCAACTTTTGATATGGAAGGAAAACCTTTCACTGAACTAGCAGATGCTCTTGGAGTATCCTCCAAAGGGGTAACCTTTAACGAGCATGGTCATCATATGTCATTGACAGCAGATGGCTGGGCTGCACCACGACCAGAAATCAGAACGTATTACAGTCAAAAATTCGCTATTAGCTCAAATGCTGAAGCTATTATGCGTGTGACAGAATCAGATGATGTTTGTGGATTTGAAGCACAAGTTGGAGATGCTGGTGGTCGTGCGATTGTTCTTGCAACTGCCTACCGTTGTGATATCGACTTGATTAGTTCTGCCCTAGAACGCCTTGGAGCTGTGCCAGGTTTAACTCATGACTGTGAATATCATGGTATTTTCTCTACATCCGTTTCTAATGGGGGGGAACGATTCATCCATCTGCTCAATCTTGATGGATTTGATAAAGAACTTCATGTTACCTTAGATGGAGAGAAATTATTTGATGGACGTAGCATTCTTTTACAAAATAAAGACGGGGTGATGCTACCTCTAAACGTCGTGCTTGAAAAGCCTAATGTGAAAATTTCACATTCAACCGCAGAAATTATGCATGTTACAAACGATTCGATTGAATTTAGGTTGACACAAAGCAAGGATTTCATTTGTTTAGAAACAGATAGAATAGTGGAATCTAGTCCAGATTATTTGGTAGAGAGAGCAGATAATAAGGTAACCATTATTTCCAATAAGCATGCAAAAGTAAATGATCAGTTAGTTGTAAAATTTGCATAATTGCTTTTTTAAGAGTAAGATAATTTACTTGTACAGTCCAAAAAAGCAACAAAATCTGCAAGAATAGCTTTCAGTTTAAGACCTATGATACCGTTCAATTTGTGAAGCGGAATCATAGGTCTTTTGGTTTTGGTGGTAGGGGAATGTAAAACAGAAAATTCTTTGGCATCGGAGGGTATAATGTTATTGGTACTTGAAGTTATCCTGGAATATTTAAGATTGACAGTTAAGATTTTTGAAACTTTTGAAGCTTGAATCCGAGATGGATAGATTTAGTTTTTTTCGTGTTAAAAAAGCTATGGTTACTATGGTTGAGACAATATTTTTGGTTTTTTCCACTTTTCTTGTTGCAAAAGCCCTCTTTGTGGACACTAATTCAGGGTTTTCCCATTTTTCGTGTTGCAAAGACCCTCTTTGTGGACACTAATTCAGGGTTTTCCCGGTTTTCGTGTTGCAAAGGCCCTCTTTGTGGACATTAATTCAGGGTTTTCCCGGTTTTCGTGTTGCAAAGACTCTTATTGAAGATACTATTTCTGATTTTCCCAAGTTTTCGCGTTACAAAGGCTTTGGTTGATGACATTAGTGAATTTTTTCCAGTTTGTCCAAAAGTGAGCATAGGTTTCAAGTAGGGCATCATAGTAAAAGGCAGCTATTCAGCTGCCTTTTACTATGGTACTCTATTAAAGTTCATCCATGATTTTTTGTAAATTTCCGATACTGACTCGTAAACTATCAAGTGGGTTGCCTGAGCAAACATCTTGCTCCACAATATACCATTCGACACCGTTTGCTTCTCCCCAGCGAATAACTGGTTTAAAATCAATCTCTCCTGTACCAACTTCAGCAAAACTACCTTCTTCACCTGCTGCCATATCTTTGATGTGTAAGGTAGGTACACGTCCTGATAGTGGCGCTAAAAATTCCATAACGTCACTTCCAGCTTTCGTCACCCAATATACATCGAGTTCTGCTTGCAACAAATTATCCGAACTTGGCTCTAGTAAAAATTCCAATGCACGCTTTCCGTTAACGTCGTTTTCCAATTCAAAATCATGGTTATGGTAACTAATACGGTAGCCATCCTTCTGAAGTTTGGCAGCAAGCTTATTTAATTCCGCTTTTAATGAAATATAGTAATCGGTATTACGGTCTTGTTCCACTACATAAGGCATAACGAGAGTCTTCGTACCGAACAGTTCTGCTTCATGCAAGACAGCAGGCAGGTCATCGCGAAGTCTGTCAACACCGACATGCATGCCAGCTGTAGCCAATCCTAATTCCTTTAGGGCACTAGCAATTTCTTCTGCCTTATAACCATATAATCCAGCCATTTCAACGCCATTGTATCCCATTTCCTTCAGTTGCTTTAAAACCCCAATAAAATCATCTTCCAAAAGGTCCCTGACTGTATATAACTGTACAGCAATTTTATGTTTCATCACATATCCCTCCATAAAACAGTAACCAAGGAGTATCAAACCCTTGGCTACCTTTTAATATTACACCCACCACATGTCAGCCGGCTGTTCTTTTATCAATACGGATTGAAGGTTTGTCACAGCACGTGCAAAGCCTTCTTCAATGGACATGATTGGATCTTCGTGTTCGATACTAACTACATAATCATAGCCGTAAGTGCGAAGAGCACTCATCATATCTGACCATTCTTGAACACTATGGCCACAGCCAACAGAACGGAAGCTCCAAGCACGTGTTTGCACTTCACCGTATGGTTGCATGTCAGTTAAACCGTACATGTTCACGTTATCTTGATCAATGTATGTGTCTTTTGCGTGGAAATGATGGATTGCTCCAGCTTTTCCTAAAATTTTGATAGCAGCAACTGGGTCAATTCCTTGCCACCAAAGGTGACTAGGATCAAGATTGGCACCGATTGCTGGAGAAGTTAATTCTCTTAGCTTTAACATAGTGTGTGGTGTGTGGACAAGGAAACCACCATGAAGCTCAAGACCAATTTTGATGTTGCGCTCCTCGGCATATTTCCCTACCTCTTTCCAATATGGAACAAGCTTTGTTTCCCATTGCCACGTTAAAACATCGCCATATTCATTCGGCCATGGTGCTACCGGCCAGTTCGGAGCTTTTGCTGTTTCGCTGTCACCAGGCACTCCAGAGAAGCAGTTTACTACTTCTACTCCTGTTAATGCAGCAAGGTCAATTGTTTTTAATAATGTTTCATGTGATTCTTTCGCAAACGCATCATCGGGAGAGATAGGGTTACCATGGCAGCTGAATGCACTAATTTGCAATCCACGGGAGTGAATTTCATCCATGTATGCATTTCTTGCCCCTTCATCTTCTAAAAGTGTATCAAGAGGGCAATGCTTGTTGCCTGGGTAACAGCCGGTACCGATTTCTACTGCATCGAGGCCCGCTGCCTTTACATAGTCAAGCATTTCTGTAAATGATTTATCAGCAAAAAGAACGGTAAATACACCAAGTTTCATCTCTACACACACTCCTTAGTTCAAATCGTTTTGGATGTTCACAATTCGTTTCGTTTCGTTTGACTCAAGAGCTCCTAAAATAACCATTAAGGAATTCTTACCTTCATTTCCGTCCACTAATACTTCTTTGTTTTCAAGAATGCTTTCAACAAAATGGTCAACGACATGAGAACCAGTCTGACCACCAGACTCATTACTTTGAATTTTTCCTAATTCATAACGAACAGTCTCACCTGTTGCATATTGCACAACTAGAGAGTGAGTTGGATCGTCTTCTAAACGTAAAACTGCTTTTTCTGCATAGATAATCGTTGAGTTATCCTCACGTTTGTAGGACCAGCTTGCAGCAAGTGTTCCTACGATACCACTTTCTGTTTTAAGTGCACAAACAGCTGTATCATCCACATCTGTGTTTTCTTTTGCAGAGGTTTCAATAAAGGCTCCAACTTCCACGATTTCTTCTCCTAAAAGATAACGCATCAAATCCGATTTATGGACACCAAGATCCCCCATAGCACCGATGAAAGCTTCTTCTTTACGGAAGAACCAACTGTCTTTTCCGTCTACGCTCCAACCTTCTGGTCCAGGATGGCCAAATGCAGTACGGAAGCTGTAAATCTTTCCTACCTCTCCACTCTCAATTAGCTGTCTTGCTTTTTGATGAGAAGGTACAAAACGTTGGTTGTGAGCAATCATAAGTTTTGTACCGGATGCTTTCGCTGCTGCAATCATTTCATCCGCTTCTTCTTTAGACGTTGCCATCGGTTTTTCACAAAGAACATGTACTCCAGATTTTGATGCATAAATAGACACTGGTGCATGTAAGTAGTTTGGTGTGCAGACACTAACAATATCAAGCTCTTCACGGTCAATCATTTCTTGATAATTGCTGTAAGCTTTACCACCGTAAGTTTCAACAGCATGCTCAGCACGCTCCAATACGACATCACATAAAGCCACAAGCTCTACGTTTTGGTTTGCATGATACTCCGGTAAATGACGATGTTTTGCAATACTTCCACAGCCTACAACGCCAACACGTAATTTATTCATATCTATTTCCTCCAATTATTTGCTTTTGATTTCTTCTAGTGGTTTTGCATTTCCGTAGTGTACGTCGCCAAGTACTGTTGGCTTTGCCCAATGTACACCATTTTTAATGACCTGTTGAACTTTTTCATGATAGTAAGTAGGATATGTTTCATGTCCTGGACGGAAGTAAAAAACTTTACCTTTCCCACGCTTATATGTACAACCACTTCGGAAAACTTCTCCGCCTTCAAACCAGCTTACAAACACTAGCTCATCCGGATCTGGAATATCGAAATGCTCTCCATACATCTCTTCTCGTTCAATATCGATATACTCGCCAATTCCCTCTGCAATCGGGTGACCAGGTGATACTACCCAAATACGCTCTTTCTCATCAGCCTCTCTCCATTTCAAATCGCAAGTAGTTCCCATTAACGTTTTGAAGATTTTTGAGAAATGACCCGAATGAAGGACGATTAATCCCATTCCATCTAGTACTCTATCTTTTACTCGTGTCACAATTTCATCACTTACATCATCATGTGCCACATGTCCCCACCACAAGAGAACATCTGTATTTTTCAACACTTCCTCTGTAAGACCATGCTCTGGCTCATCCAATGTCGCTGTTTTCACCTCGAAATTTTCCTCTTTCAAAAAGGAAGCAATCGCACCATGAATTCCCTCAGGATAAACTTCTCTTACTTTTTCATTTGTCTGTTCATGTCTGTTTTCATTCCATACCGTAACTCTAATCATTACACTTGCTCCTTTCCATATTACGAATCTATTTTTGTATAATCTCTTACTCTCTTGAAGTGAATTTGAATTGAGTCTGAAATATGGGAACGTTTCCATATTGCTATATAAAAGCCATTTCCACACAACTCCTCTCCATTATAATGGGAAAATAAAGCGTTTTCAATGTTAAAGTCCGAAATACATTGCAAAATCCCGACCTTTTTTGAAGTGCGGAGGCGGCTTGTTCAGCCCCGACAAGCATAAGACAGCTTTCGAAAGAGGTCGCTTTTGACCTCTGTAGAAAGATGGCTTATGACCTCGAGGGGCTAGCCGCCGGAGCTGGACAACTCGAATGCTCAGAGGCGTACAAATTGGACTGAGTCGTATGAGATAAAGAAGACACGATAAGCGATAGCAAATCGATGTCGCCTTATTGTAAGGAGACGAGGGAAATTTGATAGCCTCTAGCGCCAGAAGCCTTTATTGAAAACCTATATGCTTAAATTGCTTTACATCAAATAGGCCGGTATCTGTCAACTTTAGCGCTGGAATAACAGGCAGCCCTAAGAATGATAAGGCTACAAATGGATTGAAGGTTAGTGGATTGCCTATAACATGCAAAGCTTTATGCAGCTCTTCTAAGTTGGATAGAACTACGTTTGTGCTCGTCAATGCCATGAGCCCGGATATTTTTAATGCCAGAGTAGCTAAAATCTTTCCGTTAGATATGACGACCAAACCTCCTTGCATTTCTTGTACAGCGCGAACAGCTGCAAGCATGTCTTCATCACTGGTACCAACAACCACGATATTATGGGAATCGTGGGCAACAGTAGATGCAATCGCTCCGTGTTTTAATTGGAGCCCCTTTACTATTCCAAGTCCAATATTTCCTGTCCTTTTATGCCTTTCAATTACGGCGAGTTTCAAAAGATCGTGTGTCATACTAGAAACAAACAAGCCTTTTTCAGTAGTGACTTTTTCTGAAACGTGGTTTGTAACTAGGCTGTTCGGAATGATTTCAATAATATTGCAGGGCTTTTGTGAATCGATTTTTATTTCTAAGTCTTTTACATGGAGCGACTTCATATTTACTGATTCCAAAAGCAGCTTAGGAGTAGGGGAAGGCATTTCAGATAAATTGGCAAAATCCATCTGCTTTCCATTTTTAAACACTTTTCTTATCTTGAAATTTTCAAGGTCTTCTATCAGTATTAAATCGGCACAGTATCCTGGTGCGATTGCCCCTTTATCTTTTAGTGAATAGCATTCTGCCGCATTGAGAGTGGCTATCTGGATGGCAGTTAACGGATCGAGTCCTTCTTGAATAGCAATTCGTATATTGTGATCGATGCTACCTTCGTTTACTAGATCATCAAGGTGCCGATCATCTGTGCAGAAAAGGAACCTCCTGGAATTTTTATGATTTACTAAAGGAAGCAATGCTTTTACATCCTTTGCCACAGAACCTTCCCTCATCATCACATACATTCCCCGTTTGATTCTTTCCAATGCTTCTTGCTGTGTGACACATTCGTGATCTGTTTTAATACCTGCTGAAGCATAAATATTTAAGTCTTTCGCTTCGAGACCGGCACCATGGCCATCTATTAACTTTTTATGTTTAATTGCTTGAGCTAGTTTTGCGACCATTGCTTCATCACCGTCCCGAACAGAGGGAAAATCCATTACTTCTGCTAACCCTATTACACGATCATGTTGATAAAATGGAGCCAAATCTTGGGCATGAATTGTAGCACCATTATGTTCAAAAGAAGTGGCGGGAACGCAAGATGGTAGCATAAAAAACACGTCAACATAAACGTTTTCCGTTGCATCCAGCATAAATTGAATTCCTTCTGTCCCACTGACATTGGCAATTTCGTGAGGATCTGTAATAATGGTGGTGACTCCATGTGAAAGGATAGTTTGAGTGAAATGGTAAGGGTGAATCATGGAGGATTCCATATGTACATGACCGTCTATAAGCCCAGGACATATGTAGGAACCTTCTGCATCCAATACCTCATGCCCTTCAAAGTCTCCAAACCCGACTATCATACCGTCCTTTATAGCGATGTCTTCCTCTATAATCTCCAAATTGAATACATCTATTATTCTGCCATTTTTTATTACTGTATCCACTTTAATTTTTTTTGCTGCCGCTTTAATTACAGATTGCAAGTTGTTATCCATCTTTTTTATCCTCCTATTTAAAAAAGCATACGCGCCATAATCTGGTTCGAGAAGCATTTTATCTAAAGTCTGTTTTCGCAAATTTTGTGCCTTTTACGAATTTAATTAGATACTGGTAATAATCGCAAATTAATTTAAAGTATAAGGACAAAATTTTTATACAACATACTGATAAAAAGTCCAGATATCGACTTTTTACGGGTTACTAGCAACTAACTTTTGAATATAGCCTGTCTAAAAAATAAACCCCAAGTAAAATCACTTGGAGTTTTAAATAGGAGAACCCTACCGGAACCGATGCATCAGTCGCATACAACATGACTTTTAGTGCCTGTTTTATCGGACAAGGTAGTGTATTCTCGTAGTCAAACTCTTTACGGTAGTTTGGTAGAAACTTATGGACCATATCTCCAAGATTATACGAGCAGCTTTTATTGTTGTTTTTTTGATAATTGTTCCTCATTATAGAAAGGATTTCAAATAAGAGTCAAGTAGAAAAATATTGAAGAAAAAATAAACCCTTTAGTTTGACTTAAAGAGTCAATTCTACAGAGTTTATTTAGAGCTGGATTTATTCCTACTTTACTGACTTACGATCAACAATTTCTGTTGAAAGTTTATAGTATTTTTCCACTTCGCTTTCCTTGGACAAAGCTTGGAAGATAACATGAACTGCTAATGCACCTGCTTCATATTTGGGTTGACGTATTGTAGTAAGGGGAGGATTCATATATTCTGCCAGTTGGATGTCATCATAACCGATGATGGAAATATCACCTGGCACATTAATGTTATTTTCCTTGAAAGCCTGCAAGCCACCGATTGCCATTTCATCATTTGCGTAAAATATTGCTTCAGGAAGCTGTCGTTGGGCAATAAGCATTTTTGTTGCACGATATCCACCTTCGCGAGTGAAATCTCCAAACACCTTCCATTTGTTCTGATACTTAATTTCGTGATAAGTTAATGCCTTTTGATACCCCTCAAAACGCATTTCATTATCGTGGGAATTCAAAGGGCCACTTACAAAACCGATTTCACGGTGTCCTTTATTAATTAAATGTTCTGTTGCGATGAAACCACCGTGAATATTGTCTACTTCTACTTGATAGACATGATCATGGTCGAGTTTTCTGTCAAGAATCACAATGGGAAAGCCTTCACGCGCAGAGTCCAGGATTATATCATTTGAAATATTATGAGCAAGAATAATTGCACCATCGACTCGTTTTTCTTTTAAAAATTTGACTGCGGTTGACTGTGCGCCCCCTACTGAACTACATGCTATCAAGTCATAACCATTTGTCATGGAAACTTCCTGTACCCCTTTGATGAGCTCTGAGTAGAATGGACCTGACAAATCATGTAATATAAGTGCAATTGTATTTGTTTTTGTCCTTTTTAAATCAGAAGCAAAGCCATTTTTAAAATAATTGAGTTCTCTTGCTGCGTCCTGCACCTTTTTCATGGTAGCAGGACTAACTTTGTTTACATTATTAAGTGCATAGGATGCAGTGGAAACTGCTACCCCTGCAAGCTTTGCTACATCTTTAATTGTTGCCACTTTGTTCCTTACCCCCTCATGGAATGGACCTATAGTCCCTCCCTTTCGAAACGTTTCAATATCCTTTCTTTAGCATAATGTAAACATTTTCATAAATCAATAGTTTAATATTAGGTAGTAAAGAGCTCTTGCTTACTTTGATTCAAGCCGACTGGAAAAACATTCGGGCGTTGACATTTGTGTTCGATTTCCATATGTTTGTCATTTAGTGAAGCTTCATGAATTGCGTGCATAATTTCAAGTACTTGGAGCGCCATTTCCCCGTTTGCTCGGTGTGCTCTACCTATTGTAATGGCATGTGCCATATCTGCCGCACCAATTCCTCTACTATTATCAGAGTAGCCATAGGATAGTGGCACTTCATTAAAATCATGCTCCCCTGTTTTTCGCACTCTGATCACTCCGCCAAAATTGTTCGGGTCTGGCACAGATAATGTTCCTTTTGTTCCGTATATTTCCATGGACGGAAGCTGGGTACCACCCATAACATCAAAGCTTGTAATAAGTGTCCCCACTGCCCCATTTTCAAAATCCAATATTCCTGCTACATGAGTTGGAGTTTCTACTGGTAACTTACGACCATAGTCTTCACTTCTTGTTACGGTTCTTTCTGGGAATCCGGATTGCGCTGAACCTGTCACTCTTTTTACAGGACCTAGCAAATGAATAAAGGCTGTTAAATAGTATGGCCCCATGTCAAACATCGGTCCTCCGCCTTTTTGATAATAAAAATCAGGAGATGGGTGCCACCCTTCCGGTCCGCCATTTAGCATAAAGCCTGTAGCTGCTATCGGACGTCCAATTACACCATCATCAATTAATTTTCGGCAAGTTTGTAGTGCTCCCCCAAGAAATGTATCTGGAGCACAGCCAACACGGAGTCCTTTTTCTCTAGCTAGTTCTACTATTTTTTTGCCTTGTTCCACCTCAACAGCTAACGGTTTTTCCACAAATACATGTTTCCCTGCTTCGAGAGCAGCCATGCTTACTTCATAGTGAGCTTTTGGAATGGTCAAATTAATAACCATCTCAATTTCTGGATCTGCAAGCAGCTCTTCTACCGTGCAAGCTTTTTTAATATTAAAAGTTTTTGCCTTTTCTTTTGCACGTTCTAAATCCAAATCGGCAACTGCGACAATATCTAAAATGGAAAACTTGGATGGAGCTTCTAAATAAATCCCACTTATAGTACCAGTACCGATAATTCCTACTTTCATTTTCTCCATTTTTATCTCTCCTTAGTAAAGCACACGCGGCTTTGATAGCTTTCACAAACATTGGACGTGTTAACACTTTATTTTTTCGTTCATAAAGAAATACGGCGTAAATATGCTACGCCGTATTCGAGAAATCTTATATTAAATATAAATTTTAATTTCGTTCTTGTCACTGATAAGGTGCTGTTCTAACACTTCTTTGCTAATAACAAGTCCACCTGAACGGTAACGGTTGGAAATGTCATTACCATCCACTTCTTGGCCGTTAATTTGAACTTTCTTTTGATCATTCTTTAAACGATAAATGAATGTTACATCAAGGCCATTTACTTTATACGTAAAGTGAAGACCGTCCATGTCAGCTGGCAAAACTGGATCTACTACTAGGTCTCCGCCTTGGAAACGAATTCCTAAGCAGTTAGAGATCAGCTGATTCATGTAGATTCCAGGTCCGCTTGAATAGATTCTCCAGCCCCCTTTTACTTTAACAGATCCATCTCTCAGTTTACCAAATTGCTCTTGTGCTTCATAACGGTTATTGAATAGTCCATCTGAGCTACTGAAATAAGCGTTGCTTTGACGGCGTTCTGCATTTGGTACAACTTGTTGGATGTTAATTGGATTAATAATGTTCAATCCGTTCCATACCTCGTCTGTTTTTCCGAGCTTTGCCATCGCTTCTACATAGCGGATGTGGGCATGTACATATTGAAGTCCAATTTCACGACCAAAGTTCGCCGCTTGCTCTGCACGTTTGAAATGTGTGCTTACCCCACCTGCATAATTTGCAGGACGGTTCATCAGACGAACTCCATCTGGGCAGAACAGTTGCTCTTTAATTAGCTGATAATGAGATTCAGCTTGTTCAGGTGTCAATAATTCACTGATCATGCTTCGTGTCATCGGAAGCAAGCGATAATGGATACCCGTTTTCGTATCTTGAGGATGAACCATTAGCTCTGGTTTATCCTGCTTTTCCATATATACAAAGCCTGGGATAACGTTAGAACTAAGCATATATTTATTAAAATCGATCTCAATACCTTTAACTAACGCACCTAGTTCTTCTGCTTCTTTTACAGAAACATCCTCAAGCGCTTTAGAAAGGGTATTCAACACTTGATAAGTTAGTGATACTGTCCAGCTGGAGACCATATATTGCTTTAGTTGTGCATTTGCTGGTTGCAATGTATCATCCCAATCTCCATCACCATAAGAGGAAAGGAATGTATCATGTAAGAAATGATCTTTAATGAACTGGATTTCTTTTTTCGCATGTTCTAAAACAGTTGCAGTTGTTTCCGTAAAGTGGAAGGCACCTCGAACTGTATAAGGAATCTTCTCTTCTAAAATAGAATAATCTTTCGTAATAGTCAGGTAGTCACCTAATACTTTTAGTGGCCAAACAATGATATCTCCATGACTTTCCTCACTTTGAATGTGGAAATACTTATCAAACATAAACCATTGCGGCCAGTTTCCTGTATCTTCGTATTGATGAGAATAGACTTTCTTGATAATTTCTTTTACGCTATCGTAGTTTTGCGTTGCCATGAAGTATTCTGTTGGTCCTTGACATACATCACGTGTACCCCAAGCAGCACCACCATATTGCTCTAAGCCATGAGGAACGGAATAATGAACGAGCATATTGTGTGTGTACCACCAAGCAAGAGCATTCATTTTTTCCAGCTCTTCTTTTGTTTCACTACCAAGTGACAGCTTGAATCCATTCATCACCTTTTCAAAGAATGCACGGTAGCGCACCACTTCTTCTTCGAATTTATGGGTAACAAGTTCCCTTTCTTCCCCATGTAACAAGCCTTGCAACGTCATGTTCCAGTTAGCTGCTGCTTCCAATTCCAATACTACAAGAGAAGCGGAACCAGGAACTACTCCTTTTGCAAGCTTAGTTTCGTCTGCAACATGAAAGTCTGTACCGTCCACTGTCAATTTATAAGAAAGATCAGGATAGACATGCTTACTGTCAGAGCCTTCCACTGCTGAGAATGTAAGTACTTTTCCATCTTGTTTCATATCAAAAGAAACATCCAGTTCGTTATTGTTCATGGAAATTTGGTTTGTCACAAGATAACGGTAGCTTGTTCCTTGTTCTGAACGAACCTCCAACTGGATTTCTGGAGAGTCAACAACTGAAAAGTTTGTCACGACAATAACATCATTTGCTGTTTTATAGTACCAGCGAGTATAGTTAAATCCAATTTCAAACACAGAAGGCATCGTCAACAGCTTATACGTTCCTTCTACTTCCACATAGATGCGTTGACCAGATGTTTTCATCACATTTAATGCATTACGGGCATTTGTCATCATCTTATGGAAAGATGTGTTACCCACTACAAGCTGTGAGTTAAAAATACCGTACATATAAGAAGTGGATGTCAAAATATTTTCTGTCATCTTGTCATTATTACCAGTCATGATGATGTGCCCATGAGGACGTTCCACCACAAGTTCTTTTTCTTTTAACACAATGTGCTCATGGGTGTCTGTAAAGAAGGATAGTAACGTATCTCCTTCCCATTCTTCTTGGTGTCGGATAGGGAAGTAAGAATCTAACTCTTCTTTTGTTAAAGAAGCACCGGACAGCGTACCATTGATAGAGTTAGAGATTTGAACATTTTCAAGTTTTTCAAATACACTGTTCTCTACTGCTTTCACTTCTTGCCATGCTTGAGCAATATCCTCTGTAAACTCTAATTCGGTAACTGCAGTCTCATGATTTTCTTTAAACAAGCCATAAAATACGAAGTTCTTCTCACCAGTAAGTGCAACTTTTTCTGATTGTAAGGCTGTGAAAGCAAACTCATATTGATAGATTTCGTTCGCAAGGCTTTCTTTTGTTAATACTTCCGGTTCATTCGTTTCTTTGTAGGAAAGTCCAAAGAATTGGAAGCCATCTGTGGAGTAGCCAATAGATTTTGTTAAAGAACCTTGTTGAAGGTAAGAAAACCCTCCTGGCTGTGGCTGATTTTGACGAGAGCAAAGGACATAGCCTTTCTCCGTATCTTCAAACACCGTATGATCGATATATTGAGAAAGATAGGATTCGTTCGTACGGACAAACCCTTTACTTCCTAGTCCAACATCCTGCCCATAAACTAGATCGACAGTTTGACCTTGTCCGTCTACTGTGATATCCCAGAACCATATTCCTTTGTCAGATAAACGGAACACTACAGAATAAGCAACTTCTGCTGCTTCTCCTACCCATTTAACAGAATTAGAAGTATACGTTACTGTACTTTCTGATTTTACTCCAAGTAGTGGATAAGCTTTTATACCTGCTTCGTCATGTACACGAAGGAAAAGATTATTTAAGGACCCATCAATTGGATTAGACATCCATTGGTTAAGCATAATGTCTTTATACGTTGCTTCAAAAAGGTCACCACTGTTTAAAAATGTAAAACGGAAATCTCCTGCGTCTATGTTTAGCCTAGGATTTGATAGTTGTATTGCCATTGTCCCGTTGTCCTCCTTTTATTCTTGCATGTTTATTACTTTGCTCTGTTAAACACCGCTGTTGATTTTCGCACTAAGCTTCAATCAACAGCTAGGTATCTATAAATCAACTCTATTTACTAACAGAGTCACTTTTTCAGATAAAAATTGCCTATTGCTAAGTCATTACTATTAGGACCGATAAGTGCTTGGAATGCTCCATTATCACTTGTAAAAGAAAGATCTGAATGATAATAGCGGAGCTGCTCTTCCGTAATAGTGAAGGTTACAACTTTCGTCTCCCCTGGATTTAGCATTATTTTCTCGTAGCCCTTTAACTCCCGGAGTGGTCTCACGACTTCCCCTGCAATATCACGAATGTAAAATTGTACAGTTTCCTCACCTGCTACATTTCCAGTATTCGTTACATGGACAGAAGCCTTAATCTCACTGTCACCTGATAATTTTTCAGAAGAGAGACTAACCTCGCTGTACGCAAAGGTCGTATAGCTTAATCCATATCCAAATGGCAATAACGGTTCATTTGGAATATCAAGATAATGCGTTACATATCTCTCCTGCTTGTCGTCTCCTTGCGGGCGACCAGTGTTGAAGCAATTATAGTAAACAGGTACTTGACCAACGGAATATGGGAAGGACATGCTCAATCTTCCAGAAGGGTTCGCGTCACCATATAAAAGATCGGCAATCGCATGCCCTGCTTCAGTTCCTGGGTACCAAGCTTCTAAAACCGCATCTGTTTGATCGATAATGCCGTGAAGATCTAAAGGTCTACCATTAAAAAGGACTGTTACTAAAGGTTTATCAAGCTCTTTCATTTTTTGAATTAAAGTCAATTGCGCTTCAGGAAGCTTTATGTCCGCTCTGCAGCCACCTTCTCCACTCATTTCCGACTCTTCTCCAACTGCTAGAACAATAACATCAGCATCTTTAGCAGCATTCACTGCTTCAGTAAGTTGATCCTCTGTTACAGTTTCAATGTCAGATCCTTTTGCGACTGTGATATTGGAAGCTGCTGTTTTCGTTAAAAACCCATCATAGACTTTCACTGCATCATCTCGGGAGCCATGCCATGACCATGGACCAAGGACATCTCCGTTCGTTGCAAACGGTCCGACAATTGCGACTTTCTGGTTTTTCTTTAAAGGAAGAACATTTTCATTCTTCAAAAGAACGCACGATTTTACAGCAAGTTCCTTCGCCACTTTTCGGTGCTCTGTAGACATGATTAGTTCTTCTTCTAGCTCTTCACTTGTACCTCTATATGGATTCTCAAAAAGCCCTAGTTTGTTTTTTAATTGAAGAATTCGTAAAACAGACTCATCTATTAGTGATTCTGACATCTCTCCGCTTTCCACTAGCTCTTGCAAACTTTTTGCATAGCAAGCTGTCATCATTTCAATGTCTACACCAGCTTCTAAAGCCTTTTTTGCAGCTTCTCTTTCATCTTCAGCAACTCCGTGTGGAATAAGTTCTTTCACAGCTCCCCAATCAGAGATGATGACACCATCAAAGCCCCATTCGTCGCGGAGAAGATCTCTCATAAGCTTTTTATTACCTGATGCCGGTATACCATCCACTGTATTGAAAGCTGTCATTACCATTTCACAGCCTTCATCAAGGGCAGCTTTATAAGCTGGAAGATAGGATTCGAGAAGCTGTCTTTCCGACATGTTCACCGTGTTATAATCTCTACCGCCTTCTGGTGCGCCATATGCGGCAAAATGCTTCACACATGCGGCAACCCGAAAGTGGTCATGAGTCAAATCGTCTCCTTGGAAACCTCTCACAAACGCCTTTGCAAATACTGCGTTCAAGAATGGATCCTCTCCAGTTGATTCCATTACTCTTCCCCATCTTGGATCACGAACCAAATCTACCATTGGAGCAAAGGTTACATGAACACCAGATACGGAAGCTTCTTTTGCAGCTATCTCCGCACTTTTCTCTGCAAGTTCTTGATCCCATGAGCAACCTATTGCAAGTGGTACCGGGAAAATGGTTTTAAATCCATGTACAATATCAGCCATCATCAATAATGGGATCCCAAGGCGGTTGTCAGCGAGATGTTCTTTTTGAATGTTAGATACTTCTTTGGCACCAGATGCACCTAGAACAGATCCACTATTTTGCACCACTTCATTGGTAATTCCCATATCTTCAAGTGGTCCTGTTATTTCTCCATCACCTGCTGCACCTTTATAAAAGAATGTCGCCAGCTGCATTAGCTGTGCTATTTTTTCCTCTAAGGTCATTTGCTCTAAAAGATTTTCCATGTTTTTTTCCATCCCTGGTAACCTCCCCAGTTTTACATTCACCAAACGAAACGTTTTCACTAAATAATATGAGTAAAATTAACTACAAAATGAAAATTTTCCACAATAATGTCGAAACGTTTCTATTTCTTTCGATAAGAACCTTCAAGCCTTGTCAAACGGCTCTTTTTCCAAGTAAATAAGTATAGGCCGTTTTCGCAAACTTTGTTGCTTTTACGAACTTTAATAGATACTCGTTATAATCGTTACTGTCGTGCTCTTTTCCTGCATCTAGTTTCATTTAAAAGGACAAGTTTTCACTGAACATGCACGTAAAAAGTCCAGAACCCGACTTTTTACCGGTTACTTGCAACAATCTTTTAGAAAAGAGCCTAACTATAGGCCGTTTTCGCAAACTTTGTTAGTTTTACGAACTTTATTAGATACTCGTATAATCGTTACTATCGTGCTCTTTTCCTGCATGTAGTTTCAGTTAAAAGGACATGTTTTCACTGAACATGCACGTAAAAAGTCCAGAACCCGACTTTTCTAGTAAAAAGTCCAGAACCCGACTTTTTACCGGTTACTTGCAACAATCTTTTAGAAAAGAGCCTAACTATAAAACGACGCGGTTTATCTTCGCAAAAGGCTTCACATTCTTCGAGGCGGTCTTGAGCCTTCTACTTCTACTCGCTGAAGTCTACACCTTTTGCTTCAATAAACAGCTAATTATACAAGAAAAGCATCTTACTAAATATCATTATTCCCCAGCAATACCGGAGCGGTCCACACCTTCCACGAACCAACGTTGTGTGATTGCGTAAACAACAAGCATCGGCAGTATGGTCATAACTGTACCTGCCATATTAATACCTTCATTTATTTCAGAAGTATCTCCACTTTGTGGATACATTTGTTGATAAGTCGCTACAAACTTCTGCAACTCTAGTGGCAGTGTTGTGAGAGAATTACCAAAATAGATGGCAGCTAAATATGTTTCGTTCCAATACCATACAAAGGAGAATAGGAACGAAATGATGATTGCCGGTGCAGCCATCGGTAAAGCCAAGGTGAAAAATATACGTAAGTAACCCGCACCATCAAGCTGTGCTGCTTCTTCTAATGCTTTTGGCATCATTTTAAAGAACTGATAGAAAATCAGAATAAAAATAGCACTGTTGATTCCTTGTCCTAACAGAGCAGGAAAGAGAAACGATTGGATGCTTCCTAATATCCCAAGTTCATTAAAGAACACGTAACGAGGGATAACTGTCACTTGCGGTGGAATAACGAATGTAGCAAGCACTAGCACAAACATCGTTTTCTTAAACGGAAATTCAAATCGAGCAAATCCGTATCCAATAACTGCACAGACCGCGGTTTGAACAATAGCAGGTATTACCGTTACATATAATGACTCTGCAAGGGTAGGTAAAAATTTCAATACTTTATACGCTGATTCATAATTATCTAAATAAACTTGTGTCGGAATCCAGTTGACCAAAGGATTTAATATATCATCCAAACTCTTCAAGCTGTAAGAAATCATGTACAGCAACGGAAATAAGTATACAAAACCGATACCGATTAACAATCCATAAATAAAGAGCTTATAAAGAAGGCCGTCGTTCCCTTTCATTCCGAAAGCGAACTTTTTCAATCTGGTTACGATAGCAGTACCTTTTCCTTTACGATTTGTCAGCAATTCGCTAGCCATGATACCGACCTCCTCTACGCATAATTTTTCTTACCTCGTACTGTTAATAGTCCCACTGAAATAGCCAAAGCTGCTGCAATTAATAAGAAGTAGATCCAAGACAAGGCGGAAGCATAGCCAAATCCAGTGTTAATTTGGAACATATTGCTTTGAATATGCTCTATGACAGGATTCAATGAAAAGATAGAGAACGTAACAATTGTGTAAACTGTGTTTACAACAATCATCGGGAAAATGCTTGGCAAGGTTACTTTCCAGAAACACTCCCAGTTAGATGCTCCATCAATTTTTGCAGCTTCATATACCTGTTTGTCAATCTTCTGCAGGGCAGCTAAGAAGATTAAGAACTGTACTCCTGAAAACCATAGAATGATAATTAAGTTGTCCATTAAGTACAAGATGACTTTACTAAAAAAGCTATCTGTTGAAAGCATCGTTTCAAACACCGCATATTCCTTTATAGAAGGAAGAGAAGTAACACCTTGTGAAATTAACTCATTAATTACCGGACCACTTGCAATAATAACCGGAAGGAAAAAGATCATCCGGAAAAAATTACGAAAGCGAATAGGTTGATTTAACAATAGGGCTATAATTAACGAGAATACGATAATTATAGGTACAGATAAGACAAGCTCCTGTATAAATGTCAAAAGTTTTTGTGTAAACAGTGCATCCACCGCAAACGCATACTCGAAGTTATCAAACTTCACAAATTTTGTCTGAATACCTTGAGTCGTAATCCGTACTTGATGAAAACTTAAATATAAAGAATAGAATAGGGGGTAAGCAGTAAAAAGTAGAAACCCAATAATCCATGGTGAGATGAATAGTAATCCAGTTAGACTGTTCTTAGAGCGCATGGATAGCTGTTTCATGCTTAATTCCCCCTTTCTGAAACTTCAAATGATGTTGCTTCAATTGTTTGTCCGTTGATGGTGACGTCTGCATCTGTATAATTCACAATAATAGTGACACCATTGTCATACACCACTTCTGAAACTCCTGGTTGATGGACTACTCGATCTGAAATCGACGCATTTTCCACTGTTCCAAGACTTTCTTTGACCATTGTATATTGGTTAATTACTTCTTCCTTCCAAATATCAAACTCCGAAGTATACAATCCTCTAGAAGGGGTTTTCATTAATAACTGTGCAGATTCACTTGTCAGGTAAAAGGATGGATAGGCACCAAACTCAATCATTCGCAATACTTCTTCCTTCGGGTTATGAGAGAAGTTAGAAAAGTTTGCATAGAAAGGAACATAGCCTTTTAAGACAATTTGCAAAAACGGTACTGTGTCTGTTACAAACATATAGTTAGATGAGTACATAGGCATATCAAGATAGCGCTCCATATACTCCCATGCGTAATTGTTCGGACGATAGAAGGATAATTCACTTTCTCCTTCTTGATAGAGAGTAAACAGTTCCTGATAAATATTTATCATCTCTTCTCTTGAAGAAGACAGGCCTCTATTAAAATCAGAAAACAGCTTATTTCCAGTTGTTTCAAGAGCAATATTGGTTACTCCATGATCAAGGAAATCAACTAAATCCTTTTTCGCCATTTCTAATGATTTTTTCGGACTTAAATAGTTGCTTCCATATCCGAATTGATTCTTGGTAATAGGCTGCGAGTTAATTTTCTTTGCGACATCCTTGCTACCTGAGAATCCAGATGCTCCATCAAATGCTGTAGTAAAATCTGAGTGCAGATAAAATGGAATGTTTTTCTCACTTAATAATGCAATGGTATCTTCCAAATCACCTTTACCACCCAGCTTCCTTTCAATCGGGAATTTTTGTGGTAATGTGCCTGTTAATCCACCTTTTGTCCAGCCGCGATAAACAATGTGCATATTGTCCACATTGTTTTGCTGAAGTTCATCCACAAATTCCGGGATATCTTGAAGTGGTGTCATTGGAAGAACGGAATTCCATATTAACCCTTTCTTTGTTTCGCCACCAAGAAATTCAAGGCGAATATCCATAACATCCTGATTATTTTTCTCAAGGATCTGTTGCGCTTCTAAGTGCTGCTGGTAGCGATTAGCCATCCCTACATAGTCTGCTTCTTCTCCTTGGAGGAACATCACTTTTTGTTTAATATTAAAGTCGTTTTTTTCAGGCTGATAGACGTTAAAGCCGCCCATGCTCTTACTTGTTGGTTGAAAATAGTTAAAACGATATTGATATTCCGACGTCACCCAGAAAAAATCAGTGGATGCCCCAGAGGGATAAGCTAATACTTGTCCGTAACTTTGTCCCTCTTCGATGGAAGTAAGGAAGGCATTTTGTTTTACTCCATGTACCGCTCCATATACTGGAACGGATATAGCTTGAGCTGGAAAAGTAAATTCATCCTCTGAGCTTTTTGGCCTCGAGAATCCTTCATCCTCCCCATAAATTGCTCCAATAAATGGTGTATCAGAGCGGTATGCACTTCTTTCAAATCTCATCAGTGCACCGCTACCATCTGGAATGAAGAGATAACCGCTTATATCGTCCATATGTGCAGCTCCAAGGAATGGATAGACTTTCATAGACACAATCTTGTTGTATGTTCCATCCTCTACTCCGCCACTTGGTACGTCAATGATGATATTATCTTCTTCAAGCGTGACACTTAGTTCCACATCAATACTTGCCGTCTTAAATTTTATTTTCGCTGTAAAGCCATTTTCATGCATTTGTATTTCTGGCTTGGAATCCTCTGTCAGGATACTTTCCGTTTTTAAGTTACCTCTGCGGTCTAAATAATCAATAGTTACAGCAGATTGAACCATATCCGTCCATGTATTATTCAGACGATAGTTCTCCGAATTGTCGAGACCTGAGTTCCAAATGTAATCTGTTTCTTTATTTTGAATCTTTAGTGCTAAGGACTCTTCTTGCACATATAGAGCAAGCTGATCATTTTCGGTTACTAATGTAAAGCCTTCCAATGTTCCTTCTGGTAAAGGTTTGTTCTCTTTTTCAGGCTGCGTGAACTGATTGGAATCAAAGCGGAGGGTTTCTTCTCCAAGCTCAGTTTCTACTTCAATCTCTTCCAATTCTTCTGTGGTTGTTAACGATTCTGCAAGCGCATGAATTGGGATTATGGCAATTAGTAATATTAAAAATAATTTTTTATACACGGAGAATCACCTCCTGAATGATTGCCGTTACAAAATCAATTACCTGATCCATTAATACATAGACAATAAAGCATACTAATACGATGATAATCATACAGAAAATGGTTACGAGTATATTTCTCACAGTTTCCCAGAACTCAAATGCGTGAATTTCTTTAATCATAATAAAGAGAATCACTAAGGACCAACCTACCATCACTTGCATGGAGAATACGTACAAGAAATATTCGTTCATTGTCAAAACATTGGACATCAATGTAATTGGTATAAGGAATAGAATGATAGGTGCCAATGAATAAATGGTACCTATGTAAATATCGGAAAATTTCCCTTCTCCGTCATTAATTGTACTAACTAAATAATTTGCAACGATAAAGAGAAGTATTGGGGCGAAAAGCGTTATAAGCTCTAGCCCAAAGTTTATTTGTTCGAAGGTAATTCCACCTCTAAAAATAAATCCGGTGAAATACTTCATAATTAGATACACTATAAAAAAGATAAAATAGAGAATGGTTGCCGATAAGACAGACACTCTTCTTTGTCGCTTAATATAATAAAAGCTATCTATTGGATGGCGTAAAAACTTCCCAAGAAACAGTAACTCTCGTAAAAGTTTATACTCCTTCCATGTCTGCCATTTTTTTCGCGCTGGATCTAGAATTCCTTTTTTCTTATCAATGAATAGAACGGAAGCACGAATGGCAAACAACCCTATTAGGATGGCAAATACTAAGGCCAAGTTTTCATTCATCCACTCGTTACGTATTTCCCAAAAGGAATCCGAATAGCCGTACACGCTCCCAACAAGCTCGAAGGATTCTAGTGCCTTTTCGTATTCTTGCTGCTTATAATAAGCTTCTCCCATCGCATAATGTGCTAGACCGATAGAAGAGTTTAAGCGAAGAACTTCACTCCAATACTTTTCACTCTCTACGTATTTACCCTCCGCATATAGAGCTATTCCACCGTGCAGCATCTCTGCGAAAGCAGTTGGTTCAAAAAGTTGTATCGTTCCTTGTTCACTATCTGTAACAAAAAGTCTCCCTAAATTGTCTGTAGCAATCCCTGTTGGATCCATAAACAATCCAAGGCGGTTCGTTCCGTCATCTTTTCCACCAAAGATGAAGAGAATGTTACCAAAGCTATCAAACTCCGTAATTTGACCGCTACTACTAATTACAAAAAAGTTTCCAAGTGGACCAATGGTAATATCGCGTAAATTAGAAGACTCCAAAATCTCTGGCCAGAATATGTTACCACCTGATATGTTTAATTTTCTAACCGTTTCAAAGGTTGTTCCTGCAGTAACCGTATATACAAGACCCTTTTCGTCTATTGCAATATTAGTTGGTGCCGGTGGGACACGCAAAAACATGTTAGAGCGTTGACGATCAGTAGTTAAGGTATCTTGAACGATCGACATTAGTGAAGGACGTGTTCGGTTTACACCAAAAAATCCAAGAAAATTACCGTCCTGCGCTAACTGAATGATACCGTTTGTTGAACCTTCACCGATGATGTAGAGATTTCCTCTTTTATCCACGGAAATCTTTTGTGGCTTATATGGAGTTCTTGTTCCAAATAGCGGTGATTCTGGCCGAGCGTATTCCTGTAGCAATTCCCCATCCTGTGAAAAGCGATATGCCTTTTCATTTGTGTAATCGGCTACATAGATTTGCTGCTCTTCATCTACAAATACTCCTGTTGGCATTTGTAGGATGCCTTCCCCCACCTCTAATAATTTCCTGCCGTTCTCATCAAATTTTGTTACTGTTTTTGTACCAGAATCGGCCACATAGACATGGTTATTATTATCAATATATATATCTTCTGGATTAACAATCGCACTCGTACTTCCAAACAATCCAACTGGGATATAAGCGGTTTGTGTTTCAATGTTATCCCCTTCTGTGGAAATAGTTTGTGTCTTATATGGAACAGACAGCGAAGCAAAGGATTGCATAGGAGAAAGAAGGAATAACCAAACAGTCAATAAGCCTATGAAAATGCGCTTCATGCTCTTTCTCCTCCTTCTACTTAATACCTGAATGTGCCATTGTATTCATCACTTGACTCTGTAAAATAATAAAGATAATAAGATTTGGAATAAACATAATTAGGGAAGCAGCTGCTGCCATCCCTTGACCAGCTACCGTATTTCCTGTAGAGGTAGTCGTTAAGGTTGTCATATAAAAAGCAAATGTCTTTAAATTCTCATTATCCACAAACAATGTTGAGGTTTCGGTGTTATTCCACACTAGCTGGAACGATAAAATAGCAATCGTTGCAATCGCCGGTTTGACAAGTGGAATAATTATTTTTCTGAAAATCTGAAAGTCTGTCGCTCCATCCATTTGAGCTGCTTCTATCAATTCATTTGGTATTTGATCAATAAATTGTTTAACTAGGAAGAGCCCGATTGGCATTGCTATCAAGGGGAAAATATGAACCAGAAATGTGTCCAACAATCCTACTTTTTCTATTAATAAGTACCTTGGAATAACAACTGCTGCTGAAACGAACATTAACGCTAACGTATTGATTTCAAAAATCGTTTTCTTTAATCTGAATCGTTTTTTCGATAGCGCATACCCTGCCATTGTGCTTATTAAGACGGTTACAAAAACAACAATCAGAGTAATAGTGATACTGTTAAATAAATAACGGGACATCGGTACACCCGATGTACTCGTATTGTTCATTAAATCAATAAAGTTCTGTATCGTCGGCTTTTGCACAAAGAAGCGTGGTGGATAAGCAAATAGCTCATCAATTGGCTTAAAGGCATGAGAAAAGACGAAGACGATAGGCATAGCCATAAAGATGGCGAGCGGTATTAAGAATGCATAGAACTTCAATTGGCTTTTGTGAAATCGATCTGGATTAATTTTCGTTCCATGAAATGCCGACACATCGTTCACTCCCTACATCTTGAAGATTAATAAATTCTGCCCGTCAATCCTTCTCGCCAAATAAGCGCCAGGCAATCTTTGAGAAAATATATACAAATAGTAATAACAGGACGGAAATTGCTGCTGCATAGCCCATCTCATAGCGGATAAATCCATAATCCTCTAAGTGGTTAACCATTAATTGACCGGCGTACTGTGGCGTCGGGTTGGCACCAGACAAAGCTACACCAATAGCACCTGCTTGGAAAGTACCTACAACCGCCATAACTGCACCGAACAACATTTGAGGCTTCATAGATGGAATAGTGATATAGATTATTTCTTGGAACCTATTTTTTATCCCGTCAATATAACCAGCTTCATAAATTTCTTTATTGATGTTTAAAACACCAGATAACATGGCAAGGAATCCAACTCCCATGCTTCCCCATAACGTAACCACAATCATGATAGTCATCAGATGATCTGGGGATTGCAGCCATTGTATCGGCTCAAAGATAATCCCGATGGTGATAAGAATACTATTTAAGTATCCAGTTTGGTCCCCACTAAAAATGATGGTCCAAACTACAGCCATTGCAATACCTGCAGTCATGGATGGAGAGTAAATAATCAATGCCAGAATAGTTCTTGGCAACCTAGAGATTTGTGCTAGCATCCATGCCAGTATGAAGGATAAAACATATCCTCCCGGTCCGACAATAACTGCAAACATTAACGTATTCGGTAGGACTCGTTGCATAAATACCTCATCCTGAGTCAAAACACTTACGTAGTTAGCTAGTCCGATAAATGATGGCATTTCAATGGCATTGAAGTACGTAAAAGATAATAGAATCGCCACAACTACCGGAATTATAATAAAGGTAAAGAAAAAGATTAAATATGGTGCAAGAAAGATTGATGTACTTGCATGCTTTTGAAGGCTACTCCTCATTTTCTTCCACCCAGCTTTCTACTTGTTCAATCGTTGGAATTGGATAGGTTTTAACTACTCTTCCATTTTCCATATATCCGAACTCTTCCATTTTTCGTCTCATTTCACGATCAATCGTCACTACCGCATCATCCACGGCAGAACGAGTATTGTCACCGTCAAATACAACCTTATTCCAAATATTACTAATTTCACGTTCTACCATATAAGTATATGGGGTTTTTGGTACTTCTTTTAAATACTCCCATTGCTCTAACACAATTTCCTTATGCTCTTCAGGCCAAGGAAGCTGCTTAAAAGCATCCAAATTGGCTGTATTCCACATATAGGATGGACCATACCTAATTTGCAGTGTTGTAGCAAAGTCGATTTGTGTTTCTGTGGACATCCACCACTTCAACACTTCCCATCCTTCGTCTTTCTTAACACTTCCATCAAAAATCATGCCAGATTGACCAGAGCCTGTTGCCCATCGATCTATTGTCCCATCCTCTTGCTCAATACCAGGATGAAGGGAAATATCCCACCAACCAGAAATTTCAGGTGCAGCTGCTGTTAGCTCTACGTATGTCTGGAAGTTAGATACCCCAATTGGTAGCGTAGAATAACGGAAGTGATTATAAAAGTTTGGTACTTGCAAAGGTGTGCTATAAATCGTATTTAAGTCGGTCATTAGCTGAATGCCGCGAACCGTTTCGTCACTATCAATGGTTGTCCCCATTCCATCTTCTCTGTAGAGGTCTCCTCGTTGTTGATAAATAAATGGAGAGGTTGCCTGGAATGGTTTAAATGCTACTGCTCCCGCAATCGGAGTATAGTAATTCAATCCAAAACGCTGAAGCTCAGGAAGTATATCCACTACATCATCCCAAGTATCCGGAACTGGTAAGTTTAAAGCATTTAAAATATCTTTACGATAAAACTGTACAAAGAAATCCTGTGTCTCAGGTAAACCGTACACTTCATCATCAATAATCATCGGTAAAAATGCTCCAGGTGAAAAGTGAGCAAGTGTTTCATTAAAATCATCAAACTGTCTTAGGTCATACGCAGCTCCACGAATCGCAAGCTCATAAGGAAGCCAGCTACTGATTCCGAGTGCTAAGTCCGGCTGACTGTTCGCAGCATTTGCAAGGATTAATTTTTGCTCAGAAGGCATGATGGAAAACCTTACTTTTATCCCTGTTTGAGGGGTGAATTGCTGATCCACCATGTTTTGCATTAATTCCACATACTGCCGAGGTCTGTTTACCCATACGTCAACCACATCATCATCCACTTTTTCTGTTGCGAGAGTGTTAGACTGGAAGGAGTGAAAAAACTTCATCACCGATTCTTTTGACTTTGCAAAAAAACCTAGCTCTGGGTTTGGTAGTTCTTCGTCACCATGAATATATATTCGATCCATAAATAATGGCTGTTTTTTCAAATCCAATGTTGCATTCCCAAGTAGCTGTGCAACGGAGCTTGAACCTTCTGAAAGCTGTGTTAAGCGAGATGGAATTTCATCTGGTTTTGCCGCAAGCGCACGCAATCTTTCCACTGCAATCTGCAAGGAAACCACTTCCACCGACTCTTTTCCTTTACTCAACTCAAGTAAATATTCACTTTCCGTTTCAAGTTTATCTGCCCACCCTGATAATTGTCCTTCAATTTCAGGAAGGTACTCCGTAATTCTCCACCCACGTGAGCGATCTTGGTTATTACCTGTTAATCGTTTAATGGATAATGAAAGCTCCTCTATGCCCTTCATGACAGCATCCATTTCAAACAAGGTTCGGTTGACAGGCGATGCATCCGCCTTCAACGTCAGGGTGTTTTTCCCTTTTGTGAGATAAAAGGAGTAAGACTCCCCATCTTCATTACTCAACGTTTCATTGATCCAGCTTTTTTTCTGCTGGAACGAGTAATTCTCAACTTCTTCAAACGGTACTTCTCCGTTAATCATGACTGTTCGGAAAACCGGAAAGCCTGATTGTTTTTCCTGTAATACTTTTAAGGTTATGTGGTAATAACCATCTTCTTCTACTTCTATTTCCCAAGATGCAGACTGCCCGCTAGTTTCCCACGACTCACCACCAATTGCATTCAGTAGGCGTTGATCGCGTTTGTAAGGCACAACAGATGCATCCTGTCTATTAACAGGTCGAATGAAAGAACTGTTCTTCTTTGTTGGATGCTCAGCTTCCACCGTTACAATCCCTGTTTGGGTCATACTACCTTCTTGTTGCTTTAAATACTCTTCATATGTAGGAATCGTTCCCACACTATTTACGTATATATTTCCTAGCAGCATTTCACCACGAATATTCGAAAGGGTAATCGTGTTTTTCCCTTCATTTAAATGAAACATTAAAGGTCTAGCTTGTAAGTAACTTGAATCCTCTGCTTTTACAAAATGCCATTGTTCCATAGGAACTTGTGCTGGGATAATTTCATCACCAAAACGATCCTGTTCAAATTCATTGATGGCACTTTTCCAATCCTTAGGGAAAATAACTCGACGGCTTTCAAAGTAAGGGTACTCCCCGTTCACTTGAATAGAGCCTTCGATTGGAACGATCCCTTCTCCTAAAGGAAAATAGTCAAAGCCCAGCTCATATAAGCCCTCTACTTCGACTTCTACTTCTATGTCAATTGAATCTTGATTATCCCAAGCATAAACCTGACTTCCATACTCCTTGCTTTCATTTTCTGATTGCAACTTGTTTTCATCCATGGATAAAAAAGCAGTGGGAGGGACAACGCGCTCAAAATTTTGCGCGCTGCCTTGTCCCACTTCATTCCACTGCTCAAGGATTGATAGATAGCTAGGTTCAATGACTTGTTCGGCCACCTGCTCAGGCTTATTCTCTTCATTAGCAAAAGCGATTTGGCCCGGTACTAACAAAAGCAGTATTAATGGCCAGAACATCATCTTACGTTTCATATCTTATCTCATTCCCTTCACAGTACTAACTTCTTATTGACCAATCGCTTCTTTTCCTTCTTGGTACTTCTGATTTGCTAATTCGTTAATTTGAGACACATAATCTTCAATCTTAATTTCGCCTCTAATACTTGCGTCAATTAATGCTGAAACATTTGCATTTGGCTCATCACCAATTGCAATTCCAGTTGGTGCTTCCCATCTAGACTGTACGAAACCTGGAACTGTTTTAACTGGTTCAACAATACCGTTCTCTAGATTGTCATAAGCTGTACGCAATCCTGGTACATCTTGAATTTCAAAAAATGCATCAAGCACTTCTTGGTCCTGGGTAACAGGAAGATTGTTTACTGCCTTATCTGTTTCAACTGCTACATCTAAACGTTTTAAGTATCCTTCTTTACCGAAGCTCATCCATTTTGCGAAAAGGAAAGCTTCCTCTGGGTGTTGTGTCGATTTAGAGATTCCCATAAAATCATTAACGATAACTGTTCTTCCACCAGGAGTACCAACAAAATCCCAATCAAAATCAAGATTTGCAGCATAGTTTTCTACTGCCCATGTACCATCCCAGTTTAGTCCAATGCCACCACTAGCAAATACTTCACCAGCATGCTCACCATTGAAGTTTGCTTTTTGGTCATCAGTCAAGTTGTCATATGCATAACCATTTGTTGCAATATTATTTGTTAAGTTAATACCAGAAATAAATTCATTGCTGTCTAAGTGGTACTCTTCATCACTGAATGTGAACCAACCAATTGTTTCGTTAACAGCAGAAGGATACCAATCTACGATAGAAAACGGATGGTTTAATCCTACTACCCCACTATTTACATTTGTTAGTGAACGTACAGCTTCTGTGAACTCATCGATAGAGAAACCGTATTCAGGTACATCTAAGTTAGCTTGATTGTACAAATCTTTATTGACAAAGTAACCAAGGAAATGCTGTGCACTAGGAATTGCATACACTGCATCGTTATAAGTAGCTGAATCTCTTACTACTTGAGGAATTTTTGCAAAATCCTCATCTGCTTCTGACATTTCTGTTATATCTAATAACCAGTCATTCGCAAGTCCTGTTGGAACTTGAGAAACCATAAATACATCTGGCATTGCATTCGCACTTGCTGCAGAAGATAATGAGTTGTTCCAATCGTCTGTCGAAATGGACTCATCAATCTCAACTTTAATATTCGGATATTTCTCTTCAAACTCAGCAATCATTAAACGCTCAAGATTTTGGTCCTCTTCTGTTCCAAGAGCCCAACTTGCAAAAGTAACGGTTACTTGATCTCCTGTATTATTCTCACTGTCATTAGACGCATCATTCGAATTATTGCTGCATCCAACAATAAGCATAAATGAAGCTAGAATGGCGATCCAAGGCTTTACCAATTTCATCAACCAAACACCCCTTAAATTATTATTTTTACTTCTTGTCGAAACGTTTCAATTTGTCCATAAAAATAAAAGGGCAGATTAACCATCCTTTTTTCACTTGCCATATCCGCAATTGATACGTTTCACTAATGTCATTATACTCTCTCTTGTAAACGATTACAATCAAATTTTATAAAATTATTTATCTAGTAAGTGATATTCGAGTGAAATCAATACACGTAAGGTTGGAATCCGTTTCCTGCATTGCTAGATTTCAACAAAAAGAATCGATTCTGATTATAGAATCGATTCGATTACCTAACATAAATGGGTATTTTCTTTTTAATGCTTATGAGATTTTTCAAGAGATATTATATAACCTTTGCAAGCTCTTTTCTGCTATTAAGATCCAGTGATTTCATGCTTCTGATTTCACATCTTTTGCCATCCATATCTGTGATAATAATACGATTGGATGGCAAAACAGAAAGATGCTCGTGTATATTTCTCATCATCAGTTTTAAGTTGCCTCGATCTGTTTCCAGTTTAAATGTCCACAATCCTGGTTCTTCTTTTATAGAAAGAACCTTTGTAACTGTTGGAATAACATAACGATAGTGGAGCTCTTGCTTTAGAGCAGTTTGACTTTGTTCATCCAACTCTCCGATGTTCTTTATTACTCCTATTTCTGTATCGCCATCCCAAATAGAGATATATTCGTAAGGCTTTGCAAATGGGAAAGTACGATGAAGGGTAAGGCTTTTTATTACTTCCCCATTCGTTCTCAATTGCAGCATTCCTCCATCACTGTAAAAGAACTGAATATCTGCTGGTGGAAGGTAAGTGATATCAAAGGTTTCACTCATCATGCTTCTACTCCTTTTATTTGTGACAGCTCTTTTTGAGCCTCTACCAATTTATAATAGATTCCTTCCTTCTCAAGTAATTCATCATGTGTTCCTACTTCAGCTATCTTTCCTTTATCTATAACAACTAACCTATCAGCATTACGGAGAGTAGAGAGTCGATGTGCAATCGCAAAGGTCGTTCTTCCCTTTACTAGCCTTGATATAGCTTCCTGAATTTTTCTTTCCGTTTCTGTATCAACAGAGGCAGTTGCTTCATCTAAAATGAGAATTCTCGGATCATGCAAAATTGCTCTCGCTATTGCCACCCTTTGCTTTTGTCCTCCAGATAAGCGATGTCCCCGCTCGCCTACCTTCGTATCGTATCCATCTGCCATCTTTACTACAAATTCATGAGCATTGGCAATTTTTGCAGCCCGCATAATTTCTTCTGGTGTTGCATCCTGCTTGGAATAAGCAATATTTTCAGCAATTGTTCCATCAAATAAGAATGTTTCTTGCAGAACGACACCGATGTTTTGATGAAGCTGTTCCTGTTTTAAATCTTTAAGATCTACACCATCGAGCATTATTCTACCTTCATTCGGATCATAAAAACGAGTAATTAAATTGATTAGTGTAGATTTTCCAGCACCAGAATGTCCCACAAGACCAATCATTTCTCCTGCCTTTACATCAAGTTCAATATTTTTAATAACTGGATTATGCTTTTCGTATCCAAATGTAACATTCTCTATTTGGACTAGTCCCTCAATTCTCTCTAGGACTTTAGCATTCTTTTTATCAGGCACTTCAGCTGGTGCATCGATAATTTCAAAGATTCTGTTTCCTGAAGAAACTCCTTCTGAAACCCAGCTTAACATCTGATTAAACCATTGCAATGGTCCAAAGAACATTCCTAAGTAGGCAACAAAAGCTAACAACGTTCCAAGCGAAATATCGTCACTAATAACAGATAAGCCTCCAAAATACCAAACTAATAGCATTCCAGTCCCTGTAATAAAAGAAAAAAGCGGAAACACACCTTGCCACATTCCATCCGTTTTTATCGTTTGGCTAACGAGCGCATGATTTCCCTGAATATAACGATTCTTCTCTTGGCCTTCTTGTCCGAATGCTTTTACTACACGAATTCCTTGAAGGGCATCCCCTACAATCATATTCAGTTTATTAATGGATTGCCATTGCTTGTACCACAAATGCTGGACACGTGGCCAGATAAAAATGGAAAATAGAAGTACAATTGGTGAAGGCAGTAACGCAAACAGCGCAAGCTTCCAATTCAAGCTGAACATCATAAGAATAAGGGCAATTAATAACATTAGCTGGCTAATAATATATAGGACACCCTCTGTTAAAAATCTCCTAATCGATTCAGCATCACTGTTTACACGCCCTATAAATTGGGAGGTTTGCCTTCTATCAAAATAGCTGACTGAAAGTCGCATGAGAGATTCATAAATTTCTTTTCTAATATCCCCCATAATCTTACTCCCAATCCAAACTCCTAACACCCCATTTAAAAATTGCATAAGCGCCAACACTAATCCAGTAACTCCAAGTAATAGCACAAGGATAAGCAGAGCGCTTCCCATATCTTTTGGCTCTAGCACATCATCTACAATTATCTTTGTAATATAAGGAGGAGCTAGCTCCAAAAGAGTAGCTATAATTAAAAAAAGTATGGATAATATCACCTTTCCACGGTATGGTTTCGTAAAATCCAGTACGCGGCCAATGACTTTCTTCCTATCCACACACACCGAGCAAACTGCTGTTCCATCATCAAAAGGGCGTTGACAATTGGGACATTGCTTCGGCTGATCTTCCTTTGAAAGTTTAGGTATCTCTTCCTTTTTTGCAAGAGAGTTGATTACTCTATCAGCAATCGAGAATTTTTGCATAAATGATGAAGAAAAGCGAAGCACCACTTCCTTCCCTTGAGATTGTTCCACAATTAATGAACCAGCACCGATATATTGCTCCATTTGAGAGGAAATAATAGCAGCCACTTCAAACTTTTTTAATTTGTTTCCTTGTCGATCTAATAGCTGAATCTCTCTATCTGAAATAGCCAGCCATCTCTCTTCAAACTTCCCCGCTTCATCCATATCCGATTTTGCAAGAAAAAGCAGATTTCCTTCTATTTGTACTTGTAAATGACTTTTTTCAATTAACGACATATAGTCCCCCCTCGTTCTAAAGCTGCTTTTCAAAGAATTTCAGCACAGGTTGAATATGCTTATCCCAATAACCCCAATCATGTCCGCCTGGTCCTTCCTCATATGTAAGGTCCAGTCCTGCATTTAGACAATGATCACGAAAGCGGATATTCGCCTCATAGTTATGATCTTCCGTTCCACAGCATTGATACAATTTTGGTCCAGGTCCCTTAATATTGGAGACTAGATGGTACAGATCATCATCGCTACCTAGAATTGGTCGATTACCAAATATATAGTTAAAATCTCTAGGAAAAGCAGGAAGCCTTTCATTGATATCAAGAGAGCCTGACATACTAGCTGCAGCTGCAAATTTCTCAGGATTTCGTAACGCTACCTTGAATGCTCCGTATCCACCCATTGAAAGGCCAGCTATAAAGTTTTCCTCTTTTTTATCTGAAAGTGGGAAGAAGCTTTGCGCAAGGGTTGGTAGTTCTTCACTTACATAAGTATAAAAATCATAGCCGTGCTCCATATCAGTGTAAAAACTTCTCCCCGCAGCAGGCATAACAACCGCCCACCCAAGTGCTGAGGCGTACCTTTCAATGGAAGTAAATCTTGACCAAATGGTATGGTCATCGGAAAGTCCATGAAGCAAATAAAGCGTTGGCTGTTTCTGTTGTTTTATTTTAGAAGCGACCCCAATCTGTGAATTCGGCTGAGGTAAAAAAACGGTCATTGAAGTTGAACACTGCAAAGCCTCTGAAAAAAAATCACACGTAATTCTAGCCAAGATTCTCACATCCCTAATTAATAATTATTGAAACGTTTCGACTTTTTCCATTATACGAGCAGTTGAATCCGCTTTCAATACTTTTGTTAAAAACTTCTAGTTTGTCGAACGTATGTTCTTTACTTTGCAATTTACTTTCTATATAATCAAGAGGTAGTACACATTCAAACAAAAGGAGTGTTGAACTTGAATCAAGCGGTACCTTACTTATCTTTTAATGGAAATGCAAAACAAGCTTTGGATTACTACAAAGAAGTTTTTGAAGGTGAAATTACCCTATTTCAAACTTTTGGAGAAGCAGATTTTCCAACACCTCCGGAAGCAGAAAACAGAGTAATGCATGCCCGTTTCCAAAAAGGCAACCTACTTTTAATGGCATCCGACAGCTTTCCTGGACAAGATATACAAGTGGGTAACAACGTCTCACTCTCTATTGAAATAGAAAGCGAAGAACAAATTAACACTTTATATGCGCGCCTTACTGAAAAGGGCAAAGTACTAATGGAGCTTCAAGACACTTTCTGGGGTGCTAGATACGGTAGTGTAGAAGATCCCTTTGGTGTGAAATGGGATCTTAATTATACGAAAAAGCAATAGAATGAAAAACGCTTCGAGAGTTGTGATAGCTCTTGAAGCATTTTTTTATGGCCTGATTGATTTTTTAGGAAAAGTACCGTTTATAAAAGGCAGTTTCCGCAAACTTTGTTGCTTTACGAATTTTTTTATTTACTTGGAATAATCGTTAACGTCGTGCTCTTTTCCAACAATTTAGGTAAAGTATCAGGGGAATTTTTTACGTAACATCTAAGTAAAAAGTCCAGAAACGTGACTTCTTACGGGTTACTAGCAACAATCATTAAGAAAAGAGCCTAATATAAAAAGGTAATCAAGCATCCTGCAAAGTTATGTTTGAAAGGTTGCATATGTTGCACCAATTTGTGCAAAGGAGGGTATTTGACTTTGGCAGCAACTTTATGATGATGATATTTCGTTCACTCTTCTCGGGGAATTTTGTCTTCATCAGCTTTATGATGACTTTTTCCCCCTCTTCTAGAGGAGTTTTTGTCTTCATCAGCTCTATGATGACATTTTCCCCTCTTCTCGGGAAGTTTTTGTTTTCATCAGTTCTATCAACACCTTTATTCTACGCATCCGATAGGTTTTTCTTCTTACCCTCTCCACACCTAAGCTAAAACGTTTTGACTAACTTCACCTATGATTCGTAAATCATTTTTTTCGTCATCCCACCATCAATAGTGATGTTTTCACCATTGATGAAGTTGTTTTCCTTGTCTGTTAAATACAAGCAGGCTTTTGCTATATCAGAGGGCTTTCCGACTCTATTGGATAGGTGTTGGGTATGATCTTTTTCACGAAGCTCTTCATAGTTCTCTGTTTGAATCCAACCCGGGGAAATAGCATTTACGGTAATATTGGAGTCACTTAAGGAAGCAGCCAATGCGTGTGTGAGTGCGACTATACCACCTTTTGTAGCTGCATATGCTTCTGAATGGTGCTCTGACATTGCAGCTCGAGTAGAGGCGATATTTATGATTGCTCCGCCGTTTTTCATGTGTTTCGAAGCTTCTTTTGAACCTAGAAAAACACTGCGTAAATTCGTGTTAATAATGTCATCCCAAGCATTCAGTGTTAAATCATGTATGGGTGTGAATGTTGAGACACCAGCGTTATTAATGAGAATGTCTATTTGTTTAAAATGTTCCATCGTGATAGACATAAGCCGTTTGATGTCCTCTTCTTTACGGACATCTGTTTGGACGAATAAGGATTGGTTACCAAGTTCTTGTTCAAGCTTTTGGCCAGCTTTATAATCCAGATCTGCAAGAATGACATTTGCGCCATTTTCTACATAAGCTTTTGAAATGCCTTTACCAATTCCATTTGCTGCACCGGTGACAATGACTGTTTTATTATGAAAATCCATTCGCTGTCCTCCCTTAATAGTCTTTGTTTGAGCAGTAGTGTTTGTCAAATGCAAAAAACGAAGGGAATCGCCCTTCGCTTTTTACAAAACTTTCCCTAAGAATGCTTTTGTTCTTTCGTGCTGTGTATTTCCAAAAAGTTCGGACGGGATATTTTCCTCGACTATGTAGCCACCATCCATGAAGATGACGCGATCTCCTACTTCACGGGCAAAGCCCATTTCATGAGTGACAACGACCATTGTCATTCCTTCTTCTGCCAGCTGTTTCATAACTGCAAGTACATCTCCAACTACCTCTGGGTCTAGTGCGGAAGTAGGCTCATCAAAAAGCATGATTTTAGGATTCATCGCTAATGCGCGAGCAATGGCAACACGTTGTTTTTGCCCACCTGAGAGTTCGCCAGGATAGCTGGCTGCTTTTTCCCTAAGACCTACTTTATCAAGAAGAGCAAATGCCCTTTCTTTTGCTTCAGCTTTACTAATTCCTTGAATTTTTATTGGTGCTAACGTAATATTCTCTAAAACCGTTTTATGTGGAAAAAGATTAAACTGTTGAAACACCATCCCGACTTCTTGTCTTATTTTATTGATATCCAGCTTTTTGTCGGTAATATCCTTCCCGTTGACTACCACCTGACCACCAGTAATATCTTCTAATCGGTTTAAGCAACGCAGAAACGTACTTTTTCCAGATCCAGACGGACCGATTACACAAACTACTTCCTTCTCTTTAATTTCTGCATTAATATCTTTTAAAACTTCCAGATTACCAAAGGATTTCTGCAAATTCTTTACTTGAATGATACTCATCGAAGTTCAAATCTCCTTTCGACAAAGCTTGCTAGCATGGACAATAGGTAAATGATAATGAAATAAATGATTCCTACTGTTAGCCAAATAGTAAAAGCCTGATAAGTTGCAGTGGCTTGTATTTGTCCTCTTTGCGTTAAGTCGGCAATACCGATAATAGACAATAATGACGTGTCTTTTAAACTGATAATGGATTGGTTTGTGATAGTAGGTAACATTCTACGAAATGCTTGAGGCAGGATGATATGCCTCATCGTTTGAACACTGTTAAGTCCAAGTGAGCGCGCTGCTTCTGATTGACCTTTATCAATAGATTGTATGCCCGCACGAATTATTTCTGAGAAATATGCACCAGCATTGATTGCCACAGTCACGATTCCTGCGGTTGTATTATTCATGGAAATGAATGATAAAGTATTTAAACCAAAGTAGATAAAGAATAACTGAACGATAAAGGGGGTTCCACGAATGGCATCTACGAAAATTTTCGCAATCCAATTAAGTATTTTCAGTGGAGCTAAACGCATTAAAGCAACGACTAACCCAATGATGAATCCAATTATTATTGCAATGAAAAAGATATAAATTGTTACTTGTAAGCCATCCATTAAATATGGAAAGGCAGCTTTAACAACATCCATCTGTACATCTCCTTTCAATAACTCTTTTTATGTAAAGATTGGTGAGTACATGCTAAAAAGTGACGAAAGCAACAAGCGTGGGAATCACTTCAATAAAAATATAGCGCGCAAAGCACGCTATACTCTGTATTCATGTAATTATTCACCAAGGTATTTATTTAATATTTCGTCGTATTTTCCACTTTCACGAAGGTTTTCTAGCCCTGTATTTATTTTTTCAAGCAGATCCGCATTTTGTCCTTTTAAAACTGCTATTCCATACTGATCACCATTCAGCCTATCTCCAACTGTTTGAAGGCCAAGATCATTTTGAGCAATAGCATAAGCGATAACTGGATAATCCTCAATAAGAGCGTCTGCGTTTCCGTTTGCTACTTCCTGGAACATGGCAGGACTGTCATTAAATTGAACTATTTCAAATCCGTATTCATCTGCACTGTTTTGAGCAAACGTTGCACCAGTCGTACCAGTTTTAACTGCAACTTTTTTACCTTCTAAATCTTCAATTGCTTCAATATCTGTTGTATCATTTTTTACAACTAGTGTTAATCCGGCTTCAAAGTATGGATTAGAAAAATCCACCACATTTTTTCTTTCCTCGGTAATACTCATACCAGCAATCGCCAAATCCAATTGTCCAGCTTGCATTGCGGGAATAATTCCACCGAAATCCATAGGGTTAAAGTCAATTTCAAATCCTTGGTCTTCTGCAATAGCAGTAATTAAATCAATATCAATTCCAGTGTATTCTCCATCTTTTTCAAATTCAAAAGGTGGATATGTAGTGTCAATTCCGACTCGATATGTTGTTGCTTCCCCATCACCATCACCACTGCCATTGCCAGTAGTACCATCATTGCTAGTACCACATGCGGCAATAATGAGAGTAAGAATAGAAAATAATGTTATGATGCTAAATTTCTTCATACAGTTTCCTCCCAAGTGAATTTATTATATAACACAAACTCCAATATAACATATTTCTAAAATTTCTGCCGAGGCAGACCTCATACACATTACCTAAATACTTTTATCCTATTTTTTCAAAAGATAAACATTTTTTTAAGAATAAAATTAGTATGTGTATAAATCGAGAAAGCTATAAATGATAAAACTTTTTATTTTATCTATTCAATCGGGTAAAAACTCATATGTCTCTATTATGAAAAAGAGGCTTAGAAAGAATCTATTTAAGCACTTTTTTGAGCGTTAGAATTTGGGTTTATTGTTTTATTTTTTCGTATTATCAACCAAATGGTGAAGATACAACTATTAAAGAGAGATAAAATAATATGGACGAAAGAAAAATTCCGAATAAGCTAATTTCACCCATTGTGAATACAACAGCAAATAACCCTGCACTTATTAATGATCCTACTAAAATGGCTAAACCAATCCAAATCATTGTTTCAAAGAAATACAACTTATATATATGCTTCACTTTCCAACCAATGTCTAAAAATGTTTTTATTTCTTTATTTCTTAGAGTTAACAAGGAAATGATACTCTCTATTAAAGTAACACCCGCCAGGAAGTAAGAACCTATAACCAACATGTATTGCCATTCGCTAATTTGGATGTTAATAAATTCACCTAGTAATGTTAAGTTTGTTCGTTCCGTTGTAGCCATTAGCGATAGATAAACAAAAGAAGAGAGTGCCGTTACCATACTTATTTGGATAAATGGGGAACGCACAACATGAAGATAAAATGAAAAACCTTTCAATACTAAAAATTTACTCTTTCTTAATCCAGTACTCATCTTTGAGCTAAGAACCGCTTCTTTTTCTAATTGATTTATTTTAACGAAAATTATTATTGATAAAAAGATAATCGAAAAAACGATTGCTAGTAAAAAATACAAAGCTACATTGATTGAAAAGGCATATTTCCATTGAATGATCAATAAACCTATCATCCCTGCAATGGTAGATAATAGAATCAGACTGATCATTTCTGCTATGGACAAACGTACTATTTCCTTTTTTTTTCAACCTAACTGCTGATAAAGCTTAAAATCATCAAATTGAACGGTTTGCCAAAAACTCATTCGATTTGCTAAATACGTAATGGCGAAAAATAAAAACGATATTGCTAGGACAGCATTTGTAACATTCCATTCACTAATTATGGTTCCGGCAGCGCCTAAGGTTGTCCACGACTCCTCCACTTCCCCAATATTCTCCACTACTATGTTTAGTTTCTGTGGCGAAGCTCCAGCGATGGTGGAAACATGAAGTCCCATATTCTCTATTTCTGAGGCTATATGTTTAATTAGGAGATTTGCTTCTTCATTATATGTACTCAATCCAGCAACTTTTACACGGATAGCATCAATCGGCTTGTCACCCTTCGTCATCCCTTCTGAATGGAAGGTTTTGAGTAGATTTAAGATAATCTCTCTATTGTCAGCATCTAAATTGCCCGTGGGCTCGTCACACAGCAATATTTTTGGTTCATTTAATAGTGCTCTAGCAATTACCGTACGCTGCTTCTCTCCTCCAGATAATTCATGAGGTAAATGGTTTACTCGATGTTTCATATTTAATCTCTCTAATAAAGTTAAGGACTGCCTTTCTAATTCCTTTTTACTTTTATATGGCCAATTTGGAATCATGACGTTTTCTAATACAGAATATTGATCAAATAACCGGTAATGCTGATAAATGAATCCACAAGTGTCTCTACGAAAGGATTGACGCTGTTCATCAGAAAGGTTTGAAAATTATGACCATCAACAAAAATTTCCCCAGATGTTAATGGTATGTTTCCACTGATTACATTTAATAGGGTTGTTTTCCCAGAACCGGACGGGCCTAAAATGGTTACCCATTCCCCTGTTGATACTTTCAATGATGCGTCTGATAAAGCTTGAACAGTGGATGAGCCAGCATAGGAAACAGAAGCATTATTCAATTGAATTATTTTATAACTCTCCCAAAATAAACAGGTTTTATTGAGATAGAAACCTGTATCTAACTTTTCAAACAAAGACTCGAAACTCATTACCAAAAAAAACCAAAATCTATATTTGTTTTATTTTCTCGAATTTTGTATTTTCTGTCAATATTTTTATGAATTCATGTAACCGAAAAGGCTAAAAAAATAAAGCAAAAATTCTCCATTTCGGAGAATTTTTACTTTATCGTTTTTTATTAAAAGTATGGAGACGGTGGGAGTCGAACCCACGTCCAGAAACATCGCCACTTAAGCATCTACGAGTGTAGTCGATATATTAGTGTTTCGCTGTCAGTTCTGCCTATCGACTGGCATCCTTGCAGCTAGCCTGATTGTTCTCTTCCTTGGACCTCAGACGGCGATCTCCGGCGTAGCCCACTAAGAGTGAGTCCCTGATCCTACCACATGGGCGATGGAGGGAGGAACCGCATTAGACTGTTATTAAGCAGCTAAAGCGAAGTTGTTGTTTTCTTTGCCAGTTATTATTGGCGTTGACGTTGATGACGAGGCCGATCCCCCCGACTCGCAACCTAAGCTCGAACTATCCCTGTCGAATCCGTAACGTCCCCTCGATAAAAATGTCTCTGTTGAAGTTTAAATCAACAAAGTACCGAGGTGTTAACGGGAAGATAATCAAGCCGAAAAGTTGGCTATTCAGTTATCAGGTTGTCACTCTGTCTATCAGCGACAAATTCATTATAGCATATTCCTAACTGACTTTCCAATTGTAAGTTACTGTAAATAGAGCTATATTAACCCTTTTGACGTTCTCGGAATGCTCGTTCTATATCGCGTTTTGCTTCTTTCTTTTTAAGGTCTTCACGCTTATCGTATTTCTTTTTCCCTTTTCCGAGCCCTAATAAAAGTTTTGCATAACCGTTCTTCAAATAGATTTTCAACGGAACAAGTGCATATCCTTCTTCTTTTGTTAGTCCAATCAATTGATTGATCTGTTTACGGTGAAGTAATAGCTTACGGGTACGAAGTGGATCATGATTATAACGGTTTCCTTGTTCATACGGACTAATGTGTAAGTTATGTAAAAATACTTCCCCGTTTTGGACACGTGCAAAGGAATCCTTTAAATTCACGCGGCCACCACGTATGGATTTTATCTCAGTTCCTTGTAACACCATACCCGTTTCATATGTTTGCTCGATAAAATAATCATGGTTGGCCTTCTTATTCGTACTGACTACCTTACCTTCTCCTTTTGGCATCGTTATTTTCCCCCTTTCTTTATCTTTAGCGGTAGTGAATATTTTACCAAAACCTTATCGTTCCTACAAGAAAGAAGAGCCTCCTCCATATTAAGGCTCCTCTTCTGAATCATTTATTAACGTTTTTTCTTTTTACGTTTCTGTTTTGGTGCATTTTCAAAAAATGCTTTCTTCTTTTTCTTCTTGTTTGGATTTTGCGTGGACCATCCAATCTCAAAGGTGTAATCATCAATGTCGCTTTCCGCTTTTTTCTTTTGACTGCGTCCTTTTGCCGGTTTTTTGCGATCACTTTGAATGACTCGTGGAGCTGCCTGCCTATCAGGACGTCGTGTTCCCTTCATTCCTACTACTTCAAAATCAATGGAACGCTCATCCTTATTCACATTGATTACTCGGACTGTAATTTCGTCTCCAATGCGATATACCTTCCCAGTTCGCTCACCAATCATGGCATAGTGACGCTCATCGTATCTATAATAGTCATCTGTCAGATAGCTTACATGGACAAGTCCCTCAATTGTGTTAGGAAGTTCCACAAACATCCCGAAGTTCGTAACGGAGCTTATGATACCATCGTACTCTTCGCCGATTTTATCCAGCATGTACTCGGACTTTTTCAATTCATCTGTTTCACGCTCAGCATCAACAGCACGACGCTCCATGTTAGAAGAATGCTCTGCAATTTCAGGCAACTTGTCTCCCCATTTTTCTTGGGTCTTCGCATCTAATTTCTTGTCTAAAAGATATGTGCGAATAAGACGATGAACAATCAAATCTGGATAACGACGGATAGGTGAAGTGAAATGGGTATAGTAATCAGTCGATAATCCAAAGTGTCCAATGCTTTCTTCATCGTATTTTGCTTGTTTCATGGAGCGAAGCATAACGGTGGAAACCACCATTTCTTCGGGCTTCCCTTGAACTGCTTCAATGACCTCTTGCAAGGCACGTGGATGAATTTCGTTTCCTTTCCCTTTTACCACATATCCGAAGTTAGTGATAAATTCAAAGAATCGCTGCAGCTTTTCTTCTTTAGGATCCTCATGGATACGATAAATAAACGGTACATTCATCCAATGGAAGTGCTCTGCCACGGTTTCATTGGCAACTAGCATAAATTCTTCAATTAATTTTTCAGCTACAGAACGTTCCCTTAAAACCACGTCTTTTGGAGTGCCTTCTTCGTCTACAATTACTTTTGATTCCTTAAAATCAAAGTCAATGGCACCGCGCTTCATTCGCTTTTCTCTAAGAATGGCAGCTAACTTTTCCATCATTTGAAACATCGGCACTAATGCTTCGTAACGAGAGATTACTTCTTCCTCTTTATCCACTAGAATTTTATTTACATCTGAATAGGTCATACGTTCTGTTGTTTTAATAACACTATCAAAAATCTCATGCTTAACGACCTCACCAGAAGCATTCAATTCCATTTCACATGACATCGTTAAACGGTTTACTTTTGGATTTAAAGAGCAAATCCCATTAGATAGTCGATGTGGAATCATCGGAATTACCCGGTCCACTAAGTAAACACTTGTACCACGATCCATTGCCTCGATATCAATCGGAGAACCTTCTGTTACATAATGAGTAACATCCGCAATATGAACGCCGAGCTTATAGTTTCCATTATCAAGCTGTGTAACAGTAACCGCGTCATCCAAGTCTTTTGCGTCTGCTCCATCAATCGTGACAATAACCTGATCACGTAAGTCACGACGGTTGCCAATCTCATTCTCCTCTATTTCATCTGGCACACTATTTGCTTGATCCAGCACCTCTTTTGGGAACTCTTGCGGTAATCCATGCTTATGAATAACCGAGAGAATATCTACACCTGGGTCATTTTTATGTCCTAGGATTTGAAGAACTTCCCCTTCTGCACTTAGACGACCTTCTGGATACGTAACGAGCTTCACAACTACTTTATGGCCATCCACTGCTCCATTGCTGGCTTCTTTTGGAATAAAAATATCGTTCGCAATCTTTTTATCATCCGGTATAACAAAACCAAAGCTCTTACTTTCAGTGTATGTACCTACGATTTCTTTTACAGCCCGCTCAACAATGCGAATGACAGTACCTTCCTGACGCGAATCGCCAGCTGCCTTCTTGCTCACCCGAACAAGCACAATATCACCATGCATCGCATTATTCAATTCATTCGGCGGAATGAATACATCATCCATCTCTTTATCCTCAGGCATTACAAATGCAAAACCCTTAGAATGCCCTATTACTTTTCCCTTCACCAGGTTCATGCGCTCTGGCACACCATAGCGATTACTGCGGGTTCTCACAATAAGACCTTGATCCTCCATATAAACAAGCGCTTTAACAAATTCCTTAAACTCCTCAGAGCCTTCAATTCCAAATGCTTGCTCCAACTCCTGCGTCGTCAATGGCTTATACGCCTCTTCCTTCATATAGGACAATAACTTATCTACATGTTGTTGAATGTGTTCTTCCATTTTACTATCCCTCCTCTTTAAGTAGGTTAATTTTTCGGTCATACCGTTTTTTGCTGTTCTAACTGAACTGGCACTTTCCGCTTTTCTCATTGTCCAGCTCCAGCGCCTAGCCCCTCGAGGTCATATGCTTGTCGGGGCTGACCAAGGCGCTTCCACTTTTCTTAGTATCACCAATCTAGTGATTCTAAAAACTCATAAACATCCTCATGCAGTTGTTCCCGCTCCTTATCAAGCGTGATTACATGGCCTGACTCTTCGTACCATTTGATTTCTTTGTTGGTTGACTCCACTTCGTTATAAATAATATTGGCACTGTCCGTATTTATCATGTGGTCGTGACGTGCTTGTACGACAAGTGTTGGTGAGTAAATCATATCTACATTATTACGGACAACCGCAATTAGTCCCTGCAAGGCCTTTAAGGTATTCATCGGCGATTTTTCAAATTCTTTCATCTCTTGGTTAATTTGTTCCGCACTTTTTCCTTCTCTACGCTTAAACTCGCGAGCATATTCCAACACACCTTTATACATAACCTCTTCACTTTTAATGTACATTGGTGCACACATAGGCACAATACCCTTGACTGGTACGGTGTAACCCAACTTCAATGAGAAAACCCCACCAAGGGACAACCCTACAACTGCAATACTGTCATGTCCTTTGTCTTTTAAAAATTGATAAGCTTCCATTACATCCTGCCACCAATCTTCAGGACCTGTATGTACTAACTCTTCAGGCGGTACCCCGTGCCCCTTATACTGTGGCGCATGACAAGTATAACCCCTTTTTTCAAGAAACCGCCCCATCATCCGAACATCTGCTGAGTTACCGGTAAACCCATGTAACATTAATACCGCGCGTTCGCCACCTTCAAACGTAAAAGGTTTCGGTAATTTTACTTTCATCACAATTGAACATCCTTTCTTTCTTCTATATATAATATATGCTTTTTTTAGTTTTAATATCAGATAGGGAAACTCCAAGGGATTATTTTACCATATCGTAGTTGTAATAGCTTTAATATAGGTTTGTAAACGCATTTCGTATGGAGGTTCACCTTTATGAGGGTCGTTTTGTAAAGATGAATGTTTCGTACTAGGGAATCGACAAAAATATTATTTTCATTTTTAATTATTTCTTCATAAAAACTGGATTTAAGTTATGAGATTTTGTGTTTTTTTAGCTTCATAATCAATAAAAACAGTATTTTGTTCTTACAAAAGCTTTTTTAAAAAAATTTTACCCATTCGACATCAATCAGCAACATTCCATTATTATATAAAATATAATAAGCTTAGGATTTATGAAGGACAATCGTATTAATACTAAAGTTATATCTTTAACAAATTAATACAACAGTCAAAGGCAAACTTGTTGAAAAACAAGGACGCAAAGTCAACAGATCTAAGGTTGTAAAAGTGTTCAAATATCTTTTACTAATTAAGATGGCTGGGCTGCCTGAAATACCAAAGTATTTTAGGAGGGAAAAGGATGGAAAAAGTTACGATTAAGTTGACTGAAGATTTAGATAAAGAGTGGGTAGAGCTAATAGGTAGTGCACTTGAATTAGGGATATCATCTGATGAAATCAGAGAATTTTTACATAATAAAGGGAAATACACATTCAAATAACTTTTTATTATAGAAAATCAAGTATTTTTGTTCTAAATATCTAACAAACCCTTCGTTATATGCTATAATATGCATGATAGGAAGGTGAAATCCATGATTGGTGAACGAATCAAAAAATATCGCGAACAACGAAAAATGTCCATGTCAGAATTAGCAGAACGTGCTGGTGTGGCAAAATCCTACCTTAGTTCCATCGAGCGGAACCTACAATCCAACCCTTCCGTTCAATTTTTGGAAAAAGTCTCAGGTGTTTTAGGTGTAGCAGTTAATACGCTCTTACATGACGAGAAAGATGCACATGCTAAAGAAAACCTAGACTATGAATGGGCAATCCTTGTAAAAGAGGCCATGGATTCCGGGGTTACAAAAGATCAATTTAAAGAGTTCTTAGAATTTAATAAATGGAAATTTAACCAAGAAAAAAAATAATCGCTGACTTCGGTCAGCGATTATTTTTTATATTTCCATTGGCTTGAAGTATGTGGACAATATTTTTAGCGGATAGAAGAGAGATAATTATTACATAACATTTGCCAATACCGGATATTTGCCGACCTACTAAACGACTTCCAGCTAATTGGACAAACTTTTTGTACATTAATTTCTCCCTCATTATATAAGTGTGTGTAGTATAGATTGGACAATATTCATGATACCGGAAGATTAGTTGGTTCTTTTATCTAATTGGTTTGCTTCAACATCAATAGAGAAGTCTAATTTCGCATTTTGATACTCATTACCTGCAGTCTGTTTTAAACTAGTTCCAAATAGGACATGTACATAATGCTGACGATTAATAATTTCACCAAATAGAATTCCTTTTTCCATTACTTTAACAGGGTCGTGGGAAAGTGCTGACACGGATTGTGTTGATGATTGCTCAAGTTGCGCTTCAATGTACTCTGCACTTACTATTGCAGCCACTGGAGTATCACCAGAGTTTTCTAATGTCGTTTCCAAAGTTTTCACGTCTTCTTCTCCATCAATTACAATAATCTCCATTTTAGCTCCATAGAATCTTTGCATCATCTTTTCGAATTCAAGTTGGGACATGTCATCTTCCTCTAAATATTCCCTTAACGAAGTATGAATGAAATCTGCATCCTGAACCCCACCAGCATCTCTATTAAAAACAAACAACACCGTAGATTTATATTGAGAGAAATTAATATCCGAAGAATCACCAAATAGTTTCCCAGTAAAATTGGCATTTAAGCTAATTTGGCGTTCTGTACTATTGTTAGTGATCGTCTTCCACTCCTCTGCAATTTGGGAGCGACTTGGGGCTAGATAGCCAGAAGAATAATCAAAGCTTGCTTGACCACCGCCTACAATCTCTACAACTGCATTTCGTACTTGACCCGTAGCTTCTGTACTATCTGTAAACCATGAGTAAGTGCCAAAACCTACTCCTGCAACTAAAACACCTGCTAAAGCTGTTCCCATTACAGCTTTTTTCACTTTATTAATATTTGCCATCTCATTATTTCCTCCCTAACCAATTTTTAAGTTCAATTGTGAAATTCTACTTCTATTACAATTCGTCCTCGTATAATGCACCGAAGTCAATCTGTTTTGCATCGATTAATACAACTGGTCTTAACGTAGCACCTTGAAGATTATTATTTGCATTTTCATCCAGCTTAATTTTCACGTCCACATGCAACTCATCTCCGTTATTAAGAGGCAAATCTTCTAAGAAATCTGCACCATTGTTGTACCATTCCCAACCATTCATCGTCTTCGTTGTGCTACCCCATGTAAAAGTAAAAGAGTACTGTGCTAGTGCTTCTTGTAAAGAGTAAGGAGCAAGGCCTTGATATGTTCCGTTACGTGGAAAAGCACGGTTCATATTTTCTGAAGTTAAGCGTTCTCCCCTGTTATTAACAACAAAAGCTAATTGTCCACGAAGTATAACATCTTCAAAAGTTGCATCTCCTCCATGATCGTTAGAGATAGTGAAATCTGTCATAACAGAACGAGATGGTGCTAATCGTGTAAATGCATCTCTTTCGAAAGTAAATTTACTAAAGCCACTTCCCTCAATTTTTAACTGAGAGTTCTGCACCTCACCTGTAACTGCAGCATGGCTAGTAAACCAAGAATATGTACCAAATCCTGCTCCTACCGCTAGTGTTCCAGCAAGTGCTGTCCCAATTAACGCCTTTTTGACATTTTTCATTTTTGCCATTTAAATACATCCCCTTTGCAAATTTGTTTTATAGTGGCAAATAGAGTTATCTCTATTTGTTGATCCCTAGTTTGAATGTGATTCTTTTCGTTTACCAATAATTCCAGTCCTTTGAAAAATTTCTATTAATAGAAAAATGAAGATTGGCACCCCTATCAACAAAATAAATCCTATTGGACCAGCAACAAACTTGGCGACGTGACCTGCACCAGGAATTATGTTTGTTTGCACACCGAGTATACTTTCTGATGTGACCATCAGCTCATCAGCAGTATTATTGTTATCACCTTTAGTAATGAATACATTTTTCCCATTTTCTACAGCTGTATCTATGATTCTATGAGTTACCAATATCCCTTCAGGGTGCTTAAAGGTAATTACATCATTCACTTTTGGAGGTTGATCTGGCTTTATCAAGATAACATCGCCAGCATTAAAATAAGGCTGCATACTATTAGACAAAATAGTCAGTGGTTTATAACCAAAGACACTCGGAACCTTTTCTATATCTCCCTTTGATTGGGAGACGAAAAAAATAACAAGTCCAGCAGCAATAGCTAGTACTATTAGAATAAGGGTGGATAAGACTTTCATTATTCCTTTAACCAATAACGCCACTCCTCTTTTTATTAAGAATATAATCGTTCCTTATTAAGAACAAAAGGTCAAAACTAAAATGATTGTTCGTTAATACTATTCAGCGTCACCGTCGGGTTCATCGGATTCTATTACTGATTCATCCTCTGACTCCGCTTTTTCTTCTTCTAGATTTTCTTCTATTTCCTCTTCATTAGGTGTTAATGCATTCTCTTCTGTCGAAACATCTTCCTTCTCAGTATCCATAATGATCTCCTGATTCTGCTGTTCTACATCTTCTTTTTCTTTTATTTCTTCTTTTATTTCTTCTTTGTTTTCAATCTCAGATCCTTGAGAAAAAGTGATGCCAAAATCCTCCTCTGTCATTAGTGAGCCATATATTTTGGTTTCTACGGTAAAATGTGAGTAAGTATCCGCAATTAGAAATGCTGAAATATAAATAGTCAAAGACAGTAATAAAAAAGAAAGTGAAAGACGTTTATTCTTTTTGAGATTAATCCCCATGGACAACACCTCTTTTTCTATGTATCTCTTTGATAGATTTGTACATCCATAACACTAAACCACCAACTAAAAACAATACTCCAACTAATAAAAATAATGTAGAATTCGTTGCTGTAATTGGTAAAATACCATTATTTTCCCTCTTCTGGAATTGGTTCTATTTCTACTATAGTATCCATTAAGGAACGTACATGTAATTTCCCATGAAGTTTAACTGATTGAAAATCATTGTTTATGTTCCGATAATCTTAAAGAATATGTAAAAGCAAGTGATTCCTTTGCAGGTAGTAAATGCAAGTTAAATGATTGCATATGATCATCATCATGATTCAAGCTTGTCCAGTCCAAGTTATAAATTTTCCCAATATGATTAATGGCTGCACTTAACTCATAAAAAAAGAGCATCTCTTTGAGCTTTAAACTATCCCATCTTTTTTTTCTATAAAGAATTGAAAATATTCCTACGGGCACATCATTTGTATTGATAAAGGTAATGGTATTTTCCTCTGTATGTCTGGAAGGAGCCATTTTCACCTAAGGAAACAGCGTAAAATGTTTTCCTAACTCCATATTAATGTCCTTCTTTTCACTTTCTTTTTGCCAGACTTGAACTCGCAAACACAAATAAAAGAGCCACACTAAATAATATATAAGTAAGCTTTTGAATCAAGTGCTCTTCACCTACTTCCAAAGCCACTTTTGTTCTTTATAAAGAACTATAACTTAAGTATAGTTTACAATTTGTTCTTAATAAATTCCGAAATAACACCATATTCACTCAATTAAGGACATTATTCTACTAAATACTCAGGATATCTCTTATTTTCACTGTTTCTTGTTTTTTATAAAGCGCACACTCCGTTCTTCATAAAGAACCAATATACAAACCTAGTTTTCTTTTTTTACAAATGTAATTACATTCACCTCAGGGGAGTTGAATAAGCGAAATTTTAAAAATGGTATCGTATCGCTGCTCCCCAAACCAGTGCTAACATATTGCTTTAAACCTCTGTAGTTCCATAAACCTTTCACTCTATCTTGAGGAGGGAAAAAGCCATTTCTGTCAATGTAGGCTTCTGGCACAAAAAATGCACCTAGAAGTGGCAATCGATACTGTCCACCATGATAATGGCCTGCCAATAGTAAATCAAAATTTCTAATTGAATAGTGGGGATCACTAAAAAGTACATCCATTCGAGAATCAGCTACTGGATAGTGATTAAGTGCTATTATTAAATCAAAAGAACGCTCTTCGAGTAATTGATTCTCCTCAAAAACGTCCAGTTGAAGTTTTACATATGGTGAATATTCCTTTTCAGATGCAGATACTTTCAAAGCTCGGATTCTCTTATCGTTAATAATGGCATTTTCAAAGTCAACAATCGCCACCTCAGAACCGCCTACTTGAAAAGGATAATTGGATGCCAAAAAGGTGACACCCCTCTCTTCCATTCCAGTAATAAACTCATTCCTTTTATAGCCTGAGCCGCTCAATATATAGGGACGTGGGTCAGAGTTACCCGAAACAAAAAGCGCATGTTCTTTGTTTTTCAACCCCTCTATCACTTGATAAAAAGGACGATAATTTTGACTAGTATTTCTATTCAACATATCTCCAGTAAAAGCTATTACATCATACTCAATAGAATTAAGCTTTTTAATTAGCCTTATCTGGTCCTTACCGAATTCCTTTTCATGCAAATCTGTCACTTGCAATATAGTAAATCCTTGTAGGTCAGCTGGAAGTGAATCAATTTCAATTTCTTGTTCTACCACTTTAATTCGATTGTTATCCCAAACTGTATAGAGGATTAATATAATAATAACGACAATCCATATTTTATTTCTAAATGAAAACAAACTAAACTCTCCAATCCAATTATTAAACTAGGAAAGTGTTATGACATAACCTCTAACTGATTCTTTACTAAATTACTAAACAAGCTTTTCTTTTCTTCCGTAAGCTGGCTAAAGCCGCCTTTTTGAATGATCTCTCCTTCATGGAGAACGACTACTTGGTCAGCTTTTCGAATGGTAGATAACCGATGTGCAATAACAATGATAGTCATTTTCCCTTTCAAATTTTCAATTGCTTGTTGAATTTTCGTTTCGTTTTCCGAATCCAATGCACTTGTAGCCTCATCCAAAACAAGGATTGACGGCTTCCTTAATATTGCTCTTGCTAGAACAAGACGTTGACGTTCTCCACCAGATAATTTGATTCCTCTATCTCCAATTACAGAGTCCAAGCCATCAGGTAACTTTTGAACAAACTCAGCAGCAGATGAGAATTCAAGCGCTTCCCATAATTCTTCCTCTGATGCATCTGGATGAACTAGCAGCAAATTTTCTCTTACACTAGCATTAAATAGAAAAGGATCCTGTGGAACATAACTTACCGCTTTTCTAAAAGAGACCAAGTTCTCTTTAGAAAGGGGCTTCCCATCTACTATAATTTCCCCATATTCAGGTTGATTCAGACCCATAAGTAAATCTATTAACGTACTTTTCCCAACACCAGATTTTCCAACTACAGCTGTCATTTGATTTGCAGATATTTGTAAATTGATGTTTCGTAGTGCATATACAGGTTGATCGGTATTGTATCGGAAATAGACACCTTTGCATTCCAATCCTTCCATTATTGTCATTGGCTCAACTGAAGACTCTTTTGAGGAAGAAAACTCTCTGGCCTCCTGTGATTCTGTTTGTATACCAATTACCGCATGAAAAGCAGGGATGGTTGACGCCAGCTGTTCAAGGGCACCTTGAATACCTGCAACTCTCGGCCATAGTCTCGAGAAAATAACAATGATGAGCATTAATTGGGTCACTTGAGCATTAAACATATTTACAGCAATAAAAATGAATGAAGCAATTAATGCAGCGGAAGCAATTTTATAGTACATTTGCGACTTTGTTTTTAATTTAGTGTATTGTATCTGTTCATTTTGCATCCGTTCCGTTATCGATTGATACCAATCCATTCGTGAATTTTCAAGAGTATTGCTTTTAATATCTTTAATGCCGTTTATTTGATCGGTAATACCTGCCAAATAACTTCTACCTAAATCGTAATTTCTCTTTCCGAGTTCCATTGACCATTTTAGGAACTTACGATTCATGAGGACAAGAAACACCCCACTTAAAAGAACAAACCCTGTAATTGTCGGAGAAAGCCAAAGAGCTAAGCCAATTTGAATGACCGTGAAAATAAGGGAAGAAATAAACTGCAGGAAAGAATTTGTCCCAGCACTTGCCCTTGCGATTTCAGCGGTCATAAAGTTAATCAAGTCAGACTTCCTATTTTTAATAAAAAAGTTCCAATTTGCGTGTAAAAATGCATCATACGTTTTCACACGAAGATGACGGAAAAAGCCATGCTGAATGATAGCATTCCTAATAGAAATCTGCCGTTCTAGGTAATTATGGGCAACTACTATTAACACATAGATAACGAGAATACCCGAAAGGCCAATAGTTTCAGGAATCTTTTGAAGAAACTCAAAAACACCTGCAAATGACGTACCACTTATATCGAGATTTACGAAACCCGTCATGGTAATCATTGGAATGAGCAACAATAATCCTATACCGTCAAGTAAACCTATAATAATCATAGAGAGCATATTTATGTATAAAACCTTACCAGCATAGTTGTGGATTTTCTTATAAAAATAGAGCATTGCCCTCATACCATAACCTCCATTGATTTGTGTTAATGCGTTCTTTCTAAAAAAAGGTCTCTATTAAAATCATCAAGAAATGATGGAACGTTCAATTTTAAGAAAAAAGCTAGTTAATTCACTCACCATGTAAAATTGAATGACTCTAAGCTTTCCCGTTCTATTTAACCATTCGTAAAAAGTGCTCTACTTTCTCTTTATCTTCCATTAGCTTTTCTATATGGAAGATTACTGGAATTAGTGATGTTGTAGAACCGCACAACTCATCACCAGGTTGTTCTAATCCAATACCAAAAATAATACGAACCATCCTAAAAAATTTCTTCTCCATTAAACCAATATAATATTTCGGATTATGTTTTTGAATATGATCATAGAAAATATGAATAAAGAGGGGGAAATTCCCTTTTCGCTGATATGCTTCATTTAGACAAAGCTTGTCAATTTCCCATGTTCTATCTTGATGTAGCTTCACTTTTTCTAATTTGGAAAATTCATATTTGCTCGGACCTTCCACAGTACTTTGAGGATTTAAAGGATCATATGGCAAGAACTCAATCGTTCCTATTACTTTTTTCTTGCTGAAGATTACCTTTCGTTCGATATGGAGCAGATTGTAACGAACTCCGTTTCGAGCATAAGGATCGTTATACCAATCCTGTTTTTCACAAATATGTTCCCATGTCTGTTGAAAAGCTTTTTGTTGCTTGCTGTTTTTCACTATTTCAAACATGTGAACCCCCCTTATACTTCCCATATAATATAAGTAATTGTCTCCCCTATACGGAAAGCATAAGGGATTATTCACTAGCTATCCAAATCCGGCTCCTCAATAGGTGGATCTGGATCATTGCCATCGACTGGTGGTTTCGGTGGCTTAGTCCCTTTTAGTGTCATCGCGACATCTAATACTTCTAATTCTGGGTGTGACCATTCTTTTTTCATATTTACTCACCTCCTTCATAGTTTGGTTTCTTCAGGAATGTCTGTTTCTTAAACATCCGTATTCCCCCCAATATTGGTCTGAGTGGGAAATATAAAAAATGCAATCTTTTCGGGAGTGGAAACCTTTGAGCATCTTCGGGATATGGGAAGAATAGACTCAATGAATATAGAAGCTTTTGTTGTATAGACATTAAACCAAATAAATATTGTTCATGATATTTGGATATCTCTTCTGGTAGAGGTTCCTTATGTAAGTTAACTTTTCGCTCCAAATAATATATTGCACTCTGTGCAAGCTTTCTTGATTTTTTACATTCTGCAAATATTGGCATTTTTGATTGAAATAATGCACGGGCTAATAATAATGCTTGAAATCCAACTTTTGTGTAATGGTGCTTTTTGAAGATGTTTAAGACCATTTCCCAATCTATCTCTTGTTTCAGCATTTGATGAATATCAAACAACCACCTTAACCGAGACCAGCCATGCCTTGCCCCATGTGTAACTAAAAAGAAAAATTGGTGCTCTTTGCCTAACATATATAAAGGTTTTTTTGTTAAATTACTCTTTCTTCTATGCTCCCATAGTTGTCTGAATGTAGGCTCGTACCCAGGTCCTGGATTCAATCTCCAATGAATTTCTACTTTTAGCTCTTTTTCTTTATGAATATAAGTAAAATGATGATGTCTCCATGTCCAATCACCTAAAATCGTTTGAATATAATCATCCTTCTCAAATCCTTGATTCAAAAGGATTTCCTCAGCGTCTTGCAGCCTATCAATAGGAACTAACACATCTAAATCACTGCATGTACGTAGAGATACATTCCCATACAAATCATGTGCAAGATTCGGCCCTTTTAAAAAAAGCATGGGTATTTCTTTTTCTACAAAATGTTTATGGAAGTTAATCATCTCTGCCGATAACTGTAACATCCTAAAAGCATTTTGTTTGTAGTAGATTGCCAGTGTTTCTCTGACGTGAACTGGGATCTTGTTCGCATTTTTTACTTTTTGATGTAGTATGGGAAAAAGTCGATGATGTAGGGAGAAGTCTATAAACAACTCCCAATCCATGTTATCGCTAATTTCTAGTTGATCTACTGGGACGTCCTTTAATAGATCTCCCATAAATAAAATTTCTTTGGGAACATTGGTTAAATCTAAACCTGAACCTTTCATCCTCTGTTCCCTCCAATTGTTTTAGCAAATTTTCCAACTACTGTGAAACGTTCCATTCCCTCTGAACCAGTAACAAAGTATGGGCCACTTCTTAACCATGCATGTGCGATAAGCTTTCCGTTATCATCTTTGGCTGTTCCTAAATATAAGGTGCTTTCAACTTTTCGCTTTTCTAACATTTTCATGGCTGCAATGGCTTTTACTAAACACTGACTTTCCCAGAAGGTATATTTGCTCATAATATGAATGGATTGGGAAACAGTAGCTAATACTTTCCTATCTGTCATGGCGGAGTCGAACGACGTCTCCTTCATCCTTTCCCCTAAGGAAGGTGCAACATTAGAAAACGGAACTCTTTTTAACCACCTCGCCCAAGCTAGATAAAAATATGACTCTAACAATAGTTTCTTAGATTTCCAATCTGTTTTAATGAATAGTAGAAGCTTATTCATGGCACTAATCCCTTTCCAATCTGTAACATCTAAATCATTCACCTATATTTATGAGACCCTCTTGATGTAACAACGAAATGAATGCGAATACCTGATCTTCACAAGTTTTTTTATCCACTTCGTATTTTGTTAATAAATCCATCACTATATCATCGGTAGTATGAGGGTTCTCAAGCAATTCCCAAATGACTCCCCCAATTTCGCCAAGATTATAATACTTTCCATTCGTAATACTAAACATCACTTTTTCTCCATCCATGTCACTAACAAGATTACCCTCTACTTGAGTTATCATCTGATTGTTTGCTAATAATATGCTATTATCCATTTACAACTTCACCCTTTCTTTCTATCGATTTCAAAATAAAATCAGTGATTTCATTTGCCGTAAATTTCGAATTCGACCTCTCTATCCGGTAAAACACCATTTTATTGGCCATTTTTGCTGTTATTTGAAAATGCCAATCCATTATCCCAGCTCGTGACAGGAAGAAGTTTCTATATGTGTGCCGGAATAATAATTGTAAGCGAACTAACCCCTCTACCAAGGAATACTGGTTATCTATCTTCTCACTTTTAACTAATTCAAAAACACCAGCTAACGGAAGCGATTCTGTCATAAATTGATCGACTACTGGAATAGCAAATTTTGTCTCCCTATCTATGATTGGCCGTAAAGATCTTGAATCCATCCCAAACTCATTCAAACTCTCTTGCCATAGTTTTTGTTGAGGATAAGCCGGGGTTACAACAGGAATACCAGCTTGATTAATTGTGATTGGAATAACATCATCACTTATTAACCGACATCCTTTTTGTAATAAAGCTGATGCTGTGGTTGATTTCCCCGCACCTGAATCACCTACAATTGCATATGCTTTTCCGTTTATGGCGATGGCACTCCCATGCAGTGGAAGGATTTTTCTTTGCATAAGAATAGCTCCCATACAGGTACCCAGCAAATATAATCGGATTTGATCCTCTTTAGCACCTTCCGCTTCACTAACAATGATTTCATTTCCGTTTTTTATTAGAAAAATGGCTGTTTGCGGCACTTCAAACATGCAAACATCCTCTTCAATAAAAAAGTAGGAATTCGGATTGCAGACACTTTCCCAATCCCTTTTTAATTCACCTTTTTGAATAATGATTTCTGGTGATTGCTTTAATATAGAAAGGGGTTCTAATTCGTTTAGGGGATATTCACTTAAAATAGTAAAGCCAAAAGCTTTATATGAACGTTTAACAAAGGGAATATTCATGGGGATCTCTCCTAAAGGTTTTTTACAGCCCCTTAAGATATCTAAGGGGCATGATTAGTTTATAATTCAATCTAGTAATATTTATGAGTCAAAAGGATCTTGACCAGGACCTGGATTTTTACAGCTAGCATTAGAACGGCCTGGGTGAGTTTCTGTTCTCCCATCTGAAACGTCAAAACAATCTGCATTCGCATTTCCTGGTCCGTTCATGGTCATTGAAATATCTAATACTTCCAAACTAAGATTCTCCCATCTTCGCTTCATTCCATCACCCCCTTTCATCCATGCTTCATTAGAAATCGATATAAGATCAAGCTGCGAGTGAGGATTTTAAAGTCATCCTCAAATATCATTTCAGGACGTGGCGACTTCCCAATATTTGAAAAAGCGCGTTCTATTACTTTCGTATCAATTAAATCCGCCATCATGGAGTCCTTACTCATCCTTTCAATCTCCTCCATAAAGCAATGCCACTCTTTCCTCATACGATGTATGACATCGGCTCCTTGCAACCCTCTTCTTTGTTGATTCAAACGAACGGTATCGGGTAACCGTCCTTGCATAGCCCTTCTTATTAACGAACGTTCATACCCTTCAAGTACGTATTGTTCTTTAGGCAGTGACAGACAAAAATTAATAACACGTATATCATTCGTTGGATCTCTATCCCATACTCCATATCGCAAAGCGAGTTTCGTATTTGCGACTCCGCTTTTGTTCCATGGATATAGTTGTTCGTAATAATCCCGTCGATAATAGTTCAAATCAGAAATTTTCCCACTAGTATCATAGATACCAGCATCCTGAAGCTTTTCATAAACGTTTGTTTTCTTAGCCAAATACGGGTTTATAAAGCTTGGGAATTCATACACCGTTTCTTCTTTTTTAAAGGATATTACCTTCGGAAAAGTACGTTTAAATAAAAAGGGAATCATGACAGATCTTCCTGTATTAAATACTTCGCTAAAATGAATTAACTCTTTGTTAAATTTTAGCCACTTCCATTGCTTGAGGAGCTTACTATAATAATCGTAATTTAAACGCATAGATCCCCAGGAAATAGAGTGATTTCCTCTGGCACCATTTAACATAACTGTAATTCCTTTTTTTGAAGCTTCTTCCGTAATCCCTTTCAACCAAAAGGCATTTTCGAAAAACTTATATGGCATTTCCATAATATCCAAGAAATCATCTATTTCATTATATGGACTTGCACCAGGGAAACATAAATAGTTATCATTGATATTCCCAACGTATTTGACCGTTTCTTTGATATATGGAGTTTCATCTGGTATGTAATAGCTAGAAGTCCAATCCACAAAGTCATGTTCAGGAACATTACTAAATGTATGTAGAATCTTATTTTCTTTTGCTAGTTCCTTAGAAGCAAAACTAACCACAGCTCCTGAATCCAGACCACCACTTAAATGAGAGCCTACTTCCCCGCTCGTTGATAGCCTTTCTTTTACCGCCTGACTAAAAACTTCGTGAAAAGCTTCCATATATTCTTGATTGGAAGATAAACGTAATTCATGATCAACATTTATGGTGGAATATCTTTTTAGTTGCACCTTTCCATCTTTATTTACTACAATGCTGTGTGATGGTGGAACTTGATAAATTCCCTCATATACCGTAGACGTCATATCTATAGCTTCTACAAGGGTAGGTATTGCAATAAATTCTGCTAACCAAGAGTAGTTTAGCTTTTTCTTATAATTGCGTAGTTTTAATAAAGGTTTGATAAGAGAGGAAAAAGCTACATTATTCTTATCTTTAATATAATAAAGTGTCCGAGAACCTGAAAAATCTCTAGCTCCAAAATATTTTTGCTTTTGTTTATCATAAATAACAAAAGCATAGTCACCTACGAAATATTTTGGAGATTCTTCGCCCCACTTTTGATAGGCGAGCAAAATTAGGTTTTCGTCACTAAGAATAGATCCTTTGCTTACCTTTAAACCTAATAAATCAATTAACTGATCTTTGTTATAGATTGCACTGTTGGAAAGAACAAAAATATTCTTATGAAGACCTTGAATTTCTTTCGTCCTTTCCTTAACCTCAATCACAATTCTCATCCCTCTCTCTTTAAATTCGTTATAAAGAACATTGGTAGCAAAAAAAAAATCAAGGGTATAATTGCATATAACCAACTTATAATTCATTATTAAGAACGCTATATAGTTAAATTACCACTTAACTAGAACATAGTCAAGAAGTTTTATAAGATGGAACACTTAATATTTTCCTCCTCAATATCCCAGAAAAAAAGTCCTTATACCGCAGTAGTATAAGGACAAGAAGGAGTCTTTTTTATTTAGCTCCAAGTAAGGTCTTCTCTAGGGGTTCCCTCTTCATAAGTATAGTCGAGGTGATTACCACTATGCGGGTTAGCCATGGTCATTGTAATATTTAAAACTTCTAATTGTGGTTCTTGCCATTCTTTCTTCATGCTCTCACCTCCCTTCATGAAACTCTTTGTAAAAACCGATGAAATATTAAACTACGCATTAGTACTCTAATGAGTGGATCTGTAGCGTCTTCAGAATGAAATCCTTGTTTTGCCTTTTGAAGAGCTGCTTTTATCGTTTGTGGATCTAGGTACCTCATTGTACTTTCATTGACACTTAGTTCTTCCATCTCAATAATTACTTGCTCCCAATGGGGTCTCATTCTATGCAGCCAGTCTGCTCCTTGAACTCCCCTTACACGTTGATTCAATCTTACCTCATCAGGCAAGTAATTCTTTGTAGCCCTACGAATAAGTGCTCTATCCATTCCATTTGAAACATATTGGTCTTCTGGAACAGATAAACAAAATTTCACGATTCGAAGGTCATTTGTGGCATCACGTTTCCAAACTGAATATTTTAAGGATAATTTTGCTGCGAATGTATTTGTTGCATTCCAATGAAATAAATCTTGAAAATGCTTCCTTCTTTGCTCATATATGTCCGTACTACTAGACCATCCGGTGTGGTTAAGTCCATGTTCCTGAAGTAGTTTAAAAACATTTGTGTTACTTGCAAAGTCTTCATTAATTAATTTTGGAAAAATATAAGTTTGTAGTTGAGGAAAGGCTTTATTTAAAAAAGGAAAGGCTAATTTTGCAACAAAAGGCACTCTACGAAATCTTGCACCTCCTGCTTTCTTGCTGTACTGATTTAACTCATTTATAAGCTTAAGTAATTTCATCTTTTTCATAAGTTCTGCATAGTAGTTCATTGCATGCCCCCAAGAAATAGTAAAATTACCTCTACCTCCATTCAATAAAACTCCTACATTCATTTTTTGCGATTTTTCAAACATTCCTTTTACCCAAAATGAATTTTCAAAGAATTTATAAGGCATTTCTAAAATATCTAAATAATCATCTATATCTGTGTAAGAGTTCCTCTCTTTAAAATCAAAATAGGAGTCTTTCAATCCGCCAATAAAATTCACCGTTTTATTGATGAAAGGTCGTTCATCGGCTAATAATCGTTTTGGCGTGTAATCAACAAAATCACTTGTTGGAATATAACTGAAGGTGTGTAATGGCTTTTTACCACCTAACTCCATAGCTGCATAACTAACCACTGAGCTAGAATCCAACCCTCCGCTAAGATGAGCACCTATTTGACGAAAAGTCCGTAGCCTTGACTTGACAGCCTCTCGAAAAACATCTTGAAATGCTTCTACATATTCCTCAGAAGATTTGAGTATTAGAGGCTTCTCAGGTTGAAGCTCACAGTATTTTTTCAAAGTAATTTTCTTATTATTGATTGTTATACAATGTGAAGGTGGAACTTGCTTTATCTTCTGAAAAGGAGTGATGGAACTGTCTACAGCATCCACTACAGCAGAAATAGCTAAAAATTGGGCGATCCAATCCTCATTCAATTCTTTTGATACGAAAGGCAATTGCATCAATGCCTCCATTGTTGTGCAAAAAGCAAATGTATGTTGGTTGCCATAATAGTAAAGTGGCCTGCTTCCAGAAAAATCTCTCGCTCCAAAAAACTTACGATTTTTCTCATCCCATATCATATAAGCAAAGTCTCCAAGTAAAAACTTTGGGGATTCTTCCCCCCACTTTTCATATGCCCGTAATATCAATTCACTATCAGTAGTATCTTCTTTAAGATTCTTTCTTATTTGTAATCTTTCAAAGAGTTCCTCTCGATTGTCAATAATTGCGTCAGCAGTTATAGCAAGTTTCCTTTGGTGGTCGTAGTATGGCAACTTTTCTCCAATCGATTCAGGTGTAATCCATTGTGCATGGCATCCTAGAAATATATTCTCTACTAAAAAAGTACCAGTATCATTTGTTGGGTACTTGTTTAAATGCCCCATTAAAGCAGAACTACATTCAAAAGGAACTGGTTCGTTATTAAGGTTGAAAATGCCAGAAATTGCACTCATATTGTTCTCCTAAATATTTATTTTATAACTTTTAAGTTCTTAATAAAGAACAACTTGATAACATCTTACTTTATTTATTGGCTTTCGTCAATGTAATTTCTTACGGATACGTAATCATATTTTAATAGAAGATTTTTACCTATATGTACAATCACTTTTCCTATCCAATGAATTAAATATAATAAAACTATTTACAACGGTGGGTTGAATATGGCAAATCGGTTTCAAATATTTAGTTGTTTAAAAGCTGAATTACCTGTACTGGAAACCGGGGAATTCGGATTATGTACTGATACAAATGAACTTTTTATTGGTTCAGGAGATCATGGGAATATTCAAATATTAGATGTTACAACAATTGGACAACTTTCTAACTTAACTACACAAAATAAAACAAACATTGTCTCTGCTATAAATGAATTTCAAGCGAAAATAAATGAAAATGAAAGAAATGGAAATGGTACTGACTTACAAGGTCAAGCTTCACAACCTAGCCCCTTGAAAGATTTAAAGTTAGAAACTTTAAATGCCTCTTCTAAACCTGAACCTACTAACACTGTAGCCGCTACCAGTAGTAGTTTAAGTGGTTCTTATTTAATTGAACTGCAGAGATGGGGAATTCGAAATGACAAAACTAATTCTTTAGAAACAGTTGATGGCATAAATAATGCCTTCTTATGGGCAGCAGAAAACGGATACCGTAATATCGTATTCCCTAAAGGAGAATACTTAATTTCTCATTCCAAAAGTATTCGCCCTCAAAATAATACCCACTATGACTTTGGCGGCTCGAAAATGTTTATGGAACCAAACAATCAAGAAAACTACTCCATATTATCCATTGGGTCAGCTGATTCAACAAAAAAAGCACACCACATAGTTATATCAAATGGGGAGTTTATAGGTGATCGCGATGAACACGACTTTTCCCCAGGGGGTACCCATGAATGGGGGCATTGCATTTCTTTAAAGGGGCATTGTAAGTTTATCCAAATACGCAATTGTATACTAAGAAACGCTATAGGTGATGGATATATCGGAGAAGGTAACTATGATGTATGGCTATATCCTACACAGTCGAATTTTGAAGTTGGTGCTATTAATAAAAGTTCAGGAAATAAGGAAAGTTCAGCTGCCAGAATAAGAACAATAACCCCTTATGATGTGAGTCACGTTAGGGTTACAAATAATGGTAACAAATTTATGTTAACTGGAAATGGATATGGTGCATTAAGAGGCATACACACTGATATTTTTGATTTGTTTTTCTATGATGCAGACGGTACATTTATTCAACTTCAAGAGAATAAAACTTGGTACGAGGATATTGAGCGCCCTAATGGGGCCAAAACAATGCATATCGTTCTTCATCAAACAACTACTACCGATATTGCTTTTGAAGTCCGTGCAGAACCAAGACCTGAATTCATCACAATCGAAAATTGTGAAGTGATGAATAATAGACGAATCGGTATAGTGGGTGCTGGTACTAGATTTTTTTTCATAAAAGACAACCTTATTCATCATAATACGGGGTACGTTGGTGCTGGAATTGATATTGAGGATGGTTATAGAACAAATCAACACATATTTATTCATGGGAACAGGTTTTATGGCCACGGTATCAATGATGTTATTTTTGTAGGAACATATTACGTCTCAGTAGCAAATAATTCATTCCAATCTAATTGTGGTGGCAGTGGGAAATACTGGTCCATTAATGATAATCATTTTATAAAAGCTGGTTGCAGTATTACTGCAAGTGATGTTGTTTTCGCAAATAATACTTGTAACGACTCACTATATTCGTTTGGTAGTAATAACAGAGGAAAAAATATCATCATTACATCATGTATTTTTCATAATTCAAGTATAGTGATGAATCAATCAGAGCCTTACACTATTAATCTTAGTAATTCTAGTTTCCATAATAATAGTAATAAATATAGAAATGGCTCAATTTCTAGCTTTCACCATGAATGCATAATAAAAAATATAACCATTTCTGGTAGGGAAACAAATGGAGCCTCTATTATTGCTAAAGAGGATAGTATTATTCAAGATTCAACATTAATTAATCCTATTTTTAATGGGTCCTACTTTCTAAAATTTATAAATTGCATTATAAAATTCCCTTCACTAATGACGACAGTAGTATCTGCCAATGAGAAGGAAATGGTCTTTGATGAATGTGATTTTACCTTAAGTGAAAGGTTCATCACTTTTAATAGTCCTGATTCCAAGCTAAAAATCATTAATAGTAAAGTAAAACATACTGGAACTACGCTTGACTTTATTAGTTTAACAGCTGCTAAATTATTTATCGTTCAAAATTGCAGTCTCTTTGCACCAAACGCTTTATTGGGATCTTTCTTTTCGTCGAGTGGTTTTAATAGAGGTTATTGTTTGTTTAAAGATAATCATTTTTCAGCACTATCATCAAATGTTAGAGCATTAAATTTTGATTGGAAATTACAAACTGAACCTACTGTTTTTGTAAATAACTCTTATATTAACATTTCCAAGCCTTTACTCAAGGTAGGTGACACCCACTCAAAAGGTCCAACTGACTACCGTCCACAAAGATATTTAACGGATGGATTAGAATACTATGATACAACCATTAGCAAGCCTATTTTTATCAAAAAGGAAGAAAGTGGTTTTTATTGTAGAGAATTATCAGCAAGAAATACAACATATAGAGTAGGACATTTAGTTCTTGAGAATGGCAATGTGTATGAGTGTCAAATTGAAGGAAAGTCGGATAATACTAAACCTTCATTCTCTCCCATTGTAGGAAGCACTACCAAAGATGGAAATATACTTTGGGTGTGTAAAGGCATTTCTGCAATATGGGGAGATGCAAATGGAAATAATGTATAAAATTTAGTTTTTCAAAATAAAAAGCTGGACGGAAAAATACATTTTTACCCGTCTGCTTTTATTTCTTCTAATTTCCTAACTAAAGCTGAAAATTCACCAATTAATTTTACTCACATAATAATGGAATAACATTAGTTATTAATTCACTCCCATATTTCCTAATAGTCTAGGAATTGAACTATTATTCTGATATTCTACCTCTACTATTTGTGCCTGTTTCAATTTAAAAACAATATCACAATTTGAAATTGTACTTAATCTATGTGCGATAATAATTAAAGTCTTTTGCCCTTTCAAATTGTCAATGGCTTTCATAACTTCCATTTCTGTTTCATTGTCAAGAGCAGAAGTTGCCTCATCCATAAACAAAATTTCAGGATTATGATACAACGCACGTGCTATACCTATACGTTGCCTTTGTCCTCCTGAAAGTCTTACGCCTCTTTCTCCTACTGAAGTATCTAATTTTTCTGGAAGGCTTAGCACGAAGTCTTTTAATTGAGCTTGTTCAAGTGCTTTCCAAACCTGGTCATCATTGATATTTATCGTGTCAACACCAAAAGCAATGTTATTTCGTATGGAGTCATCCGATAAAAAGATAGTCTGAGGAATATACCCAATTTTTTTCTGCCATAATGATATCTGATTATGTAAATCCACTCCATCGACAATTACTTTACCTTTTTCAGGTAATAGCAGCCCTAACATAATATCAACAATTGTAGTCTTACCAGATCCTGATTCTCCAATGATGGCCACAGACTTTCCAGTAGGAATTGTAAGTGAGACATTTTTTATAGAATAATTTTTTTGATTAGGATATTTGAAAAATACGTTCTCCAACTCAATTGACTGATTAAACGTTCTTTGACTTAATTTAAAGGATGATAAAGTACCATTGCTCCCACTTTCAGTTATTGAATCTTTGTTCAAAAATAAATCCTCATATACCACATCCAATGCAGGTTTGCTGTATTTTATATTGGTAATCAAAGCAACTACACGATTTATTGAAGGCATTATTCTAAAAGCCGCCATAGCAAATAAGGCCATTGTTGATACAAGTTGGGTAGTATTAGTTCCTTGAAATATGATTATTAACATGGTTATTAATACTACAGATACAAGTAACGTCTCAATAAATAGCCTTGGTACTACTTCTAATATTTTTATATAGCGACTATTCCTAATTTTAATAAGACTTTGATTGGTATAAGAGTTTATAAAAAAATTCTCTTTTCCTAATACCTTTATTTCCTTATTAGCACCTAATCCTTGATTTACCCATTTAATGAGTGTACCATTAACACTCTGTAGTTCTTTCCCTAAGCTGGAAATTTTATTTCTGAACACTCTGAAGAAGATAAATACACTACCTCCTAGTAAAAAAGAAGCAGTGATTGTAGCAATTGGAGAAGTAACAATTAATAATATAAAGATAAACAAAATAATTAATATTTCAGATAGCAACTGAAAAGCTGACAGTACTATTCCTTGGCAAACTCTTGCAACTTCTTCATTAACATTTCTTAAAAGTGTAGATGTATTTCTATTTAAGTGGAAAATATATGGCCTTGTTAGGTATTTTTTAAATAATTGACCTTGTAGTTTTACTTGTTGATTTAATATAACTTTATATTGAATATAATTGAATAATAATAAATACATATTTTTCAATATAAAAATGGATAATAGGGCTAGTACAGAAAACACCATGAAAGCTGAAGTTGAAGAAAAATTAAACAATTCATAAATGTAAATTAGTAAATAATGCTCTTTGATGACACTAGGGTTAGTAACAATTCCAACAAGGGGTACAATCATACCGATTCCTATGGTTTCTAACACGGCAGCTATTACCATCATAAAGAATAATAGAGTAAGTTTTTGCTTTTCTTTCTTGTTAAAGAACGTTTTTAATTTATTTATACTAACGATCATTGAATTTCACACCTTTTTAAAATTAATAATTCCTAATTTCCATATTGTGTAGTTTAAAGTTTTTTATAAAGCTGTGAATATATCTAATAACCCAATAAATGAATAGTAGTAATACTGATAATATTATCTTTTCTCAGCATCTTGATTTTTAAATTTAACACTTATAAAGCATGCCAAAAATCTCTTTTGTCATCCTTCTCTTGAGAAACATGATTTTTTTTTATTTTCTCTCTAAGATTTTCGTTAAGAATAACGCTCTTTATCGCGTTATGCATCTGTTCTTCTTCAAAATTAACAATTAATCCATTATGGTTATGTGTTATATGACCGAATGCTGCAGGGAAATTAGTACTGATTATTGGAATTTCAAAACACTTTGCTTCAGCTAATGTAATACAGTGCCCCTCATGTCTAGAGGGTTGCACATATATATCACATTGCTTCATAAAAGGATAAGGGTTATGTTTGTTCCCCATTAGAATGAGGTCATTTTCTAAGTTATTCTGCTGTATTAATTTCTCATACTCTTTTCTTCTCCCACCTTCTCCAATTAAATACCACTTAATCTTATATCCTTCCTTTATTAATTTTGCTAACACTGATATGATTAGGTCTTGACCTTTTTCTTTTGTTAGTCGACCTACGGTTAAAATCCTGATTCCATTAAAAGCATCATTAAAACCTTCTCCATCTGTAGCTAATCTTTTTATTTCATTTACAGAAATTATATTCTTAAAAACAATGGTTTTTTGCTCTATTTCAGGTAACAACTTCACAAACTTTTCTTTTGCTTCTTTAGAAACAACTGAAATCTGGTCAAATTTTCTATAAAACTTCGAAGCAAAATGAATATTAAAACCTATTTTGGTAATATCAAAATGAATCCACTGAATCTTTTTTTTAGCTTTGATTTTTTCTAAAACAAAAAAGCTTATGAAGTCTATTGGACCTGCATAAGCTATAGCTATATCGTATTCTGTTGGTTCAATGGGATAACTTTTAAGCAAATATTTAAATAACGCACTTCTCTCTTTTGTGATTTTGGAAAGTATAAATAAATAGAATAAGTTTAGTGCTTTTGCCAATTTAATACTTTTTAGAGTGGTACGGATAGTCTCGCGGGGAGGATTATTGAGAATCCCTTTATTTTCCCTATACTCTTCTAAATACTTAACATGTACCCATTTAGGAATAGAATCTAAAAAACCTCCATATTTCTCCAACATTAAAATCGTAATATCGTATTGTTCTCTTGGCATTTCATTAATCATATTGAGCAACGCTTTTTCCGTTCCACCAATATTCATATTTATCATCATAAAGAGGATTTTCTTTTTCATTGACATCAACGCTTTCTTAAGATTATTCAATTTTAAACAACTTTTATTGAATTCCTTTTTAACGAAGGCTCTAATAAATACTCAAGCTCTTCAAAGTGTTTTACTGATTCCTTTTTTATTGTATCTAAATTTTTTGGAAAGTTGGAATACGCACTCTTTAAGAGGTCATCATTTCTATGTTGATCGTCTATTTTTTTAAATGTAATTGAGATATCCTCTATTTCTAAGTCTTTAAGGACATTAGTTGTTTTCTCATTGTAAATTACCGGTAGGACACCTTTACCTAAGACAAAACCTAAAATATTGGCGTGAAACCTTGCTGCAATGATCATTTTCATAGAAGCTATTTGACGTATCGCCTGTTTTAATTCGCCTTTGTATTCAAAAATACTAGTCTTTTTTTTCGCTTTTTCACTCAGCATTTCATATACTTCTTTCATTACAGTAGTGTCACCTTCCGCCTCACAAAATGACATTAAGCAACACTCATTTCCCTCATTTGTAAACTTCTCAATGGCCAAAACGGTACTGTTAACATAATCAAAATAATAGTTAGCCAAGCCACGTTTGTGCCTAACATCAATGATTGAAATACCTACTTTATCTGTGGTCTTAATTGGATCATATTCCGTAGTATCCAACTGAAATACGATATCTGGAGCATATCGTATATTATTTAAACCTCTAAATAGATTTACTGAATAGTAATCTCTGAAACACACATCATCACATAGTGCAAAAAAAGCTTTATACTCGTTTAAGAACTTTTGTGATGTAAATGGTCCAAAGTTTGCACCAAGTACAAAAACAGATCTCTTTTTTTCTTTAAATGCTTTTACTATCTTTACCCTATCCTTATATAGTGCTGGGTGATAGTCCTCTTCTCTAAAAATAGAGCCTCCAATAAATAGTAAAGCATCATGCTCTTCAGCTACTTGATCATAGTTGGTTATCTTATCAGATAACTTTAATTTTTGACCTACTTTATCAATGAAAGTATACTTTCTCCGATTTACATTCGCATAACTTAAAATAAACTCATCATAATTAGTTCCTAGATAATTTAAAGTGAAACGTGTATTAGGGAATCTCTTTGCCAAAATATCTAAAAATAAATCATCCCCTAAGTTAAATTGTAAGTAAATATCCACAAATACTTTTTTCAAATCATCTCACCTCTATTCATCCATTAATTTTTTTATAAAATTGACCAATCTCGTTTAACGTATTGTATTTTTTTGATATTTCAAGATTATTGACTATTCTTGCTCTAAACGCGTCGTCATCAATACATCTCTTAACACCTTTAAATATGCTATGAATATCATGCTCAACTATTAATCCATCAATTTCATGATTAATAATTTCTTTAGCTGTTGGAAAGTTTGTACATATTATCGGTCTTTTTAAAATTTTAGCCTCTGAAACGGTTAAACCAAAACCTTCCTTTAAAGAAGTTTGGACATATATATCGCAACTTTTCATATAAACATATGGATTTAGCTTTTCTCCAATCAATAAAAAATGATCATTCAAGTTAAGTTTATTGATTTGAGTTTGCAATTTATGTCTCTCAGGTCCCTCCCCCACAACAACCCACTTGAATTTATATCCTTCCTCTTTTAATAATGCTGCTACTTTAATCGCTTTATCATATCCCTTTACAGTTGCAAGCCTTCCAACAGTTAAGATATTGATGTGACTTTTTTCAAATTCACTCACTGAATATTCATTAGACATCCTAATTATTAATTCGGGGTCTACAATATCCTTTATTACGTCTAGTTTATCTTTATACTCCTCCTTAGAGTGCACCACTGATTCCCTTGTATTTTCAGAAACAGCAATAATCTCATTGAATTTTTGGTAAAATGAGTAATCCAAGTCTTTATTGTAAAGAGTATTTTTGTAATCCGTATTAATCCAAGCTATTTTTTTACCCGAGTTAACCTTGTCGCATACAAAATATGTTGGCATTCCTTGACTATACGCTATTGCTACATCATACCTTTTTTCTATAGGGTTCAATATCGTTTTGATTGATTCATAGACTACCTGCTCACTATGAAAGGGATCTTTTCTAAATTTATTTAACCTTAATTTAATGGAAGTTTTTAATCTGAAAAATGTATATAAGAATTGTTTAATTCCGTTATTTCTAGTTGCAAGGAAATACCCAGGTGTTTCTAAAATGTTTACAGATTGGGGAAGAAGATTCTCTAGTTCTCCTCCTTTTTTAAACATGATTAAATGTATGTCATAGATACTAAAATCAATATTATTTAGTAAAGAAACAAGGCTTTTTTCAGCTCCACCGATATGCAACGAATCAATGATAAACAATATACTCTTTTTATTCATACATTTACTATCTTTCTTATAGATAATTTTAGGTTGTTAATTTTCTTAAGTACCGTTAAATTCACTCCGTAACAAATACATAAGAAAGTTAGATTGTTTTTAATAAAGAATATCATTGGACTATATAGTTTATTAGTAGATTTAAAGTTGGATTTATAATTGGAGAGATACTTATTTTTCAAAAGCATATTTATGTTAGTAACTAAAACCTTAATGTTAGCTTTTGTTATATCCGAACATTGTTGCTCTATAATTTTTATTGCTACAGCTTGCACTTTTTCTCTGATTATATCTTCTACTTCATTTTTTTCTTTAATATTAGATGCTAATATTCCCTTCATCTTCTCCCAGACCTTAATATAGTTTCCTAGATACGAAGGTGATATATTTGCACTTATACTCTTTTCATTTAGTCTATTATAGTGATATAAATTTTTATCTACTATACTGAAAGAGGTACATTTTTCTGCATATTCCATAACAAAGATCAGATCTTCACACATGAAAATTTCTTCATCTAACAGTAAGCTATGTTCTTTAATGAGGCTATTTCTAAATAATTTACTCCACAATACCCCGCCAGTTCCACGGCAGACCATTTTTAAAAATTCATTAGTAGTCATAATGTTTTCATCTATGAAATCATTATGATAAAAGGTACCGAATTTAGAAATATCAACATATCCACTACAAGTAATATCTGCATTTGTTTTATTCATATTAGATAGTAACAATTCCACATATTTTTCGTTGACAGTGTCATCAGAATCTATAAATGTTATATATTCACCTCTCGACATGAGTATCCCCACATTTCTTGCTGCTGATGGTCCTTGGTTGTTTTGATGATGATAGATAATTCTACTATCAGATTGTCGATACTCATCTATTACCTTTTCTGTATTATCTATTGATCCATCATTGATAATAATTAATTCGAAACTTTTATAAGATTGATTAAGTACACTTTCAATACACTTTGATATATATTCTTGGCAGTTGTAAGCAGGCATAATAATACTTACTATTGGGTTCAATAATTAACACCCTCTATCTTCCAAACATTAATTTATCAACCTGTAAAGATTATCTAATTCCACTGCATTATCATATATTAGTTTTTTATTTTCGATTTCCATATTACTTCTGATTTTTTCATTTACGTATAGCCTTTCGACTTCTGTAGCAATGCCTGTCGGGCTGTTCTCGCAAATCAAACCTTCGATATCTTTTTTTAATTGACTAGAGGCTGTTAAATAATTGGTAATAACAATTGCTTTTCCTAACACCTGTGCCTCACTAACCGTTACAGCCTTCCCCTCATATCTTGATGGTTGTACATATAGATCTGCGGCTTTTATGTATGGATATGGATTGACTTTTTTTCCGAGTAACATAAAGTGATCATTCAATTGATTCTCGTTTATTAGTTCCTTTAATTTGTCTTCATCTCCTCCATATCCAACTACGTACCAAACCAGATTGCTATATCCTTTATTGATTAGAATTTTTAATGCTTTGATGGCATTGTCTATTCCTTTTGCGTGCGATAATCTTGCGACTGTAATAATTTTAAATCTAGTATCTTTTTCTAATGGATTATCAACTAGTTCATTAGACAATTTCTTTATTAACTCTGCTGATATTATATTTTCCATAACTTTTACTCTATTTTCTAACGTTGGATATTTTCTAATAAAAGATACTTTACATGCTTCTGAAACAGCAACAATATAATCAAATTTGGACCATAAATATATATCCCGTTTTTCATCCGTCTCTATAGTAGAATAGTCTGTATGAATCCATGCAATCTTTTTTTTCGCCCTTACTTTTTCTGCTACGAAATCATGTGGCCATAGATAACTCATTGCTACATCATATTCCTTTTCAACATAAGGTAAATAAGGCAGAACATATTTCCACATATACTGCATCTGATAATAACCTGGTTCTGAAACACGATTTAGTTTCCCAATAATATTTGCATGTAACTTAGCAATTATTCTAGTGGATGCTATTAAAAGATGTTTATCTTTCAAAACCGTTACGATTGGTTTACGAAAGGTTGAATACTGTTTCACCTCTTTTAACAAATTCACCTTATTAGTGAGCAAAGGTAAAAAATCTCCGTTGTGTTTATAAAGCATGAGATCCACTTTATAATTATCATAATTAAATTGATCCAACATGCTAATAAGGCTTCTCTCCACTCCCCCTACTTCCAAATCATAGGTAGCTATAAGAATATTTTTCATGATACACCTTACCTTTTGGTGAATGCCTTTCTTAGTTTTGCTACATTTTCTCCTCCTATAAAGAATGCGGTTGTAGCCTTAAGCTTTCCTTTGAACTTAGCATCCCATGGCAGCCAACTTTTATGAAAATGATGCATGGTAAAGGAATTATTTGTAAGAAAATATCTGCAATTAATATAGTCGAATGGGGAGAAGTATGTTTGTGGATAAACTGTACCTAACCCTTGAATTGTTTGTAGTTTTCCATTTCTAACTAAACCTAAATCTTCTAGCATCTTTGTTACCATTGCTACATTTGTTAAGTTATTCATTTCCCCATCTTCTTTGATAAAGGATTTGTTCTTATACAAATCAAAAAATTCTTTTATTAGCTTATTTTTTGGTGCGGCACCAATTGTACTAGTCGCGATAAAGTTTTCTTGTTCGAAACCCCAAAAAGATTCATTTACAAGAAGCTCATCAAATGGCTTAAATACTTCTACATCTGTATCTAAATAGATTCCTCCAAACTCAAATAATGCTTTAACACGTATATAATCACTCACAAACGCATACTTGCCAGTCCGATATGCTTCTTCGGCATACCTACTTTCTTGTAAATTTACATTTGATTCATTCCATTCAATAAACTGGTAATCTTTCAGATGAGCTTCCCAAGTTTCCATACATTTTTTTACAATAGCAGGTTTATCTTTTCCTCCAAACCAACAGTAGTGGATTATTTTTGGGATTTTTTGTTTCGTAATATCCAATAATTTCATCCTCCCATTACCAGAGATTTATTGGTAATCTGCTTAATACAATTTATAACTCGATCTTGATCTTCAATAGTAAGGTTGGAACCAGAAGGTAAACATATTCCTCGTTGGAAAAATTCGGTTGCTACATCAATAGTTTCACTATGCCGGAAGTACTTACAATTCTTAAACAAAGGTTGAAGATGGAGTGGCTTCCAAACTGGCCTAGCTTCTATATTTTCTTGCGCCAATGCTGTAATTACTTGACTAGATGTAACACCTGCTTCTTCAGATACTAAAACAGCAGTCAACCATCTGTTCGAGATTGAATTTGTAAGCTCTGGCATAAAAGAAATACCATCAATATTATGAAGTCCCTTCACATATCGCTTAAATACTTCTCTTCTTTCCAGCACTCTTTTATCCAGGACTTCCAGTTGACTTCTACCTATGCCTGCTAATATATTACTTAATCTGTAGTTATAACCCATTTGACTATGTTGGTAATGAATAGCATTATCTCGTGCTTGTGCAGCTAAAAATCTAGCTTTTACTGCGAGTTCTTTATTGTTCGTGACAAGCATTCCACCACCAGAAGTTGTGATTATTTTATTACCATTGAAAGAATATATCCCCATAATGCCGAATGTACCACTTGGAATTCCCTTGTAAGATGAACCAAGTGATTCAGCAGCATCTTCAATAACAGGTACTCGATACATATTGCATAAGGAGACAATCTCATCCATTTTTGCACTTTGCCCATAAAGGTTGACAACAATAACTGCCTTAGGAAGATTACCTTTTGCAAAAGATTCCTGAAGAGCTCTTTGTAACGCCTTAGGAGACATATTCCACGTATCAGGTTCGGAATCAATGAACACCGGCTCTGCTCCTTGATATAGGATAGGATTTGCACTGGCCACAAACGTTAAGGTGGAGCAGAAAACCTTATCCCCTTTTCCTACACCTAATAAAGAAAGAGCCAAATGAATGGCTGCAGTTCCTGAACTTACTGCTACGGCATCATTGACCCCTACTTTTTCTGCTATTTCTTTTTCAAATGCGTCTACGTTTGGCCCTAAAGGTGCAATCCAGTTTGTTTGGAATGCTTCGGTTACGTATTTCATTTCATTACCACTCATGTGAGGTGGAGATAAGTATATTCGATCACTGGATTCGAACTGCGACAACCTCTTCACCTTCTTTCCACTTAATTTTTGCGGGTACTCCAACAGCTGTGCTATAAGAAGGAATATGATGTATTACTGTAGCTCCTGCACCAATTGTTGACCATTTTCCTATTCTTATGTTAGGGATTATTGTAGCCCCTGCACCGATATGAACTCCCTCCTCCAAATGAACGCATCCTGTTAATGTAGCATTGGGAGAAATGTGTGAAAATTCTTCAAGTTTGCTCTCGTGTTCTACAATTGCTCCTGTATTGATAATCGTGTGGGCACCAATTCTTGATTCCGCGTTTACGACTGCATTTGCCATTATTACAGACCCTTCTCCAATTACTGCTGAGCCACTTACCACTGCGGTTGGATGAATAAGTAAATGATATTGAGAATTTTTGAGTGCTAACTTTTCTGTGATTCCCTTTCTTACTTTGTTATTTCCAATTGCTATAATAAAGTTTAAATCTGTGTATTTAACTAGTAGCTCTTTGGCAGACCGTATAGGACCGTAAAAGAGACCTTTTTCTTCAAACAGTTCATCATACTTATCATCTAAAAACCCCATGAAAATTAAGTCTTTTTGTAATGAAATTAAATCATATAAGACTTTGCTGTGTCCTCCCTGACCGACCATAACGACTCTCGTCATCCGAGACCACTCCCAGCTTTTGGTTTTCTTCCTGTAAAAGGACGAATAGTAGCAGAACCTGGTTGGTTTATTCCTTCCTTTTTTACTACTTTAAGGACTGTTAGGTATAATATCTTTAAATCTAATAAAAAGGATCGGTTTTCTACATACCATACATCCAAGTCGAATTTCTCTTCCCAAGAGATAAGATTTCGGCCATTTACTTGTGCCCACCCTGTGATTCCTGGAAGAGTCTCGTGTCTTCTAAATTGTTCTCTCGTATACAGTGGTAGATATTCCATTAATAAAGGGCGCGGTCCAACCAAACTTAATTCTCCTCTTAACACATTAAATAATTGAGGTAGTTCATCTAGACTAAATTTTCTTAAGAAAGTTCCGAGTGGAGTCATTCTCTTATCATCCGGAAGGAATTTCCCAAACCTATCTTTTTTTTCATTCATCGTACGAAATTTATAAAGAAGAAATGGTTTTCCGTTTAATCCAGGTCTTACTTGTTTAAATATAACTGGCGATCCTAGCTTTATTTTTATCAAAAAGAAAACTGTTACTATTATCGGGAAGAATATCAGCAAGGCTAATAGTGTCATAAGGACATCAAAGCTTCTCTTCACCTTTATCCCCTTCTCCCTCTTATTTTTTACATCTTTCTAACTTGTTTCTAGAATACTAATTAACTCTTTAAAAAAAATTACTTTTATATTCAATATTAAGAGAAACTACATGCTCATAGTAGAAATAAATGAAGTAACAAATAATGATTCCAAAATATAAAAGCTTTTGATCTTTTTCTCTTACTAGTTTTACTACCCATGATATTAGTATGAGATTGAATAATCCAAAGTAAATGGTAAACCTTGCAAAAATCCAATTCTGTGAAGCAATTACCATAAAAATTAAGTTTAGAATACAAAGATTAACAATGTAGTCACTGTTAGGAAAGATTATCCTTAGCTTTTCTCTTCCTAAATATGCTAGCAACAAAGGTGCTGCGTATACTATGACTCTAACAATACTTGCTCCACCCTCCGAGAAATCACTATAGTGTCCATACTGGGTATCTGATAGAGCACTAAATAATATACTTGAGAACCGATTGTATGCTACCACAATAATCAGTGACAAAGTTATTAAAATGAATGTAGTTCTGGTCCATGCTTTTCTTCTTATTAGAAAATATATTGGAATAAATATTAGTGCACTTTGATGAAACGTGGAAGCGATTAGTATTATTATAGTAAACTTCTTCCAACTTCCATCCATAATATATTTAGTTGCAGCAAAGATGATTGCTGCAGCCAGGAACTGCCTTATGCCATTCATTGAAACTAGAAATAATCCACTTGTGATATATACATAAAGACTTAACTCAATCATTCTTGAGTATTTATAGAGAGTAAATGCAATAAACGCATTCGTAATTAGCGCAGTACATAGAATTAATATCTGAGGTTCTTCCGATATCGACTTTAATACCATCTGAAGAATGCCGAAACCTATGTCTTTCTGGCTTAAGATAAAATCCCATGTAAAATCATTGATTTCAAAATAATGAATATAAAAGTAAGTATCACCAATGTTCCTCCGTAATCCAGATACTAGAATTATTGTAAGAGTTGCTATCATTATTAAGTACCTGCTTGGTTTTACCTCAACAGGTGAATAGGTCGAGGTTACATATGCTGGCATGGCGAAATAACGTGCACCAAGTGACAAAAGAAACACTACTACAAGATTTATATAAAGTATGGTCATTTACTTTTGAGTCCTTTCATAAAAGACCTACTATGCAACTTTGGTTTTTGTCAAAATGAATAAATAAAGCATTGCTCCAAATGGGAAAGCCAATATCGTTATCGCCTTGTTAGGTCCTTCCTTATTAAAGACTCCCCTTTTCAATAGTAGGCTGCTAGATACATAATGAATCGCCTGTCTTAGTTTGAATGAAAAGCTAACAAAAGGCAGTTTCATTAGCTCTTTTCGATAAAAGGCAAATCCCTCTGGATTATTTCGATATTGCTTTAGCATATTGACAGATGAACCATCAGGAAGATATTCAACAATACAAAGCGGTTCATTCATTATTAATAATTCATAATGCATATCCAGTTTGTAATACTTATAGGCCAAGCCAACATACCGCTCTCCTAAAAATAAAGGATATGGATATTTTTTTGTTAATTCTGTTCTATATACAAGCTTTTTATCACCTTTGACACCATACCTGTAATACAGATTATAGAGTGTAGATGTTTTTAGGTCGCTTGGTAATGGAGTTCCTATCACATCTCCATTTGAAAAGAGGTCCAATCCTACTATTCCACTAACACCGTCATGCCCATTCTTCTTCCAAAAGCTAACTATCTTTTCCACTGCATCTTCAGGCATATAATCATCAGAATCAATACATACATTTAGTTCCGTCTTTATTAATTCATAGGCTGTATTGTGAGCTCCATGCATTCCTTGGTTCTCTTGCCAAACATACACTATTTCGATAAGATCTTCTTTTTTCCATAAGTTAACGAGCACTTGAGTCTCATCATTTGATCCGTCATCAATAATCAACCAGACAAATTCTTTGTTTGTCTGGTTCTTCAGACTTTCGTAACATTTCCCTAAGCAATAACCTCTATTAAATGTTGGCGTGAAGATTGTAAGTAACTTCATGAATAGACCTCCTTCTATATTGCAGAGTAAAAACCTTCTGTCCATGAAGCAGTATTTCTAATGTCATATCCATTGGCTTGTAAAGCTACTATTGAATCTGAAAAACGAGTGTTAGGTGTATTCATCGCCAATTCTATATGTTCAATCCACTTTTCTTTGTTATTTAATGAAAGAAATTGAATTAAATTTAACCCCATATCTACTTCTCTTGTAATGACATCTGATATTAAACAAGGGACACTTGCCCCTTGTGCTTCGATTAATGTTACAGGCAGTCCCTCATGTAGTGACGGGAAAACGAAGAGATCGATGCCATGAAGTATGCGTGAAATATCACTTCTTACCCCTGCAAAAATCACGTTTTTCTCAATTTTTAATTGATTTATTTTTTTCTCTAAATCTTTACGTAATGCTCCATCTCCTACTAATAATAGATAAGCACTTTTATCTTTACTTACGACCTTTGAAAAGATATCAAGTAGAAAGGTATGATTTTTTTGGACATTAAATCTACCAATATGACCCATTACAAAAGCTGAGTTGTTCAGCCCAAACTCTGCCCTTATTTGCTCTCTATATATGGGTGAATAAATAAATTCTTCAGGTATAATTCCGTTCCTAATAATTCTTGCTTTATTTGCTTTTTTCCTATATAGCCATTTTGCTGCTTGATTAGAGCAAGCAAGATAATGAGTAGCATTATTGGATATTTCTTTTCCTATAAACCATTTATATATTTTAACCAAGGCATTCCCTTCACTACTAGTATTGTGGCTATGGGCTATTCGGTGTTTTATATTATTCTCCTTTGCAGCTTTTAAGACAAGACCACTCATCTTATCCATGTGCGAGTGTACTATTGTGTATTCGGGATGCACCATAAAAAAATGGTTGAGCGCTTTGACATATCCCTTATGACCTACATCCGTTACATAAGGTATTCGATACACCGTGCCTCCAAGGCTCTTAATTTCTTCATCAAAAACGCCTGGTTTACTTGTAAGAAAATCAAATTGGATTTTTTTTCGGTCAATATTTCTATAGAGATTCATGAGAAGTGTTTCTGCTCCACCACGGTTCATGTTAACAACGGTATGTAGAACTCTTATTGGGCTTCCCATATCATTCTCACCTTCTCTTCCATAAAATTTTTATAGATGGTAATTAGTTGAAGGATTATCTTATCTTCATTGAATTTTTTTGCTATCAATGTTCTCCCGTTTGTACCAAATAGTTTTTTCTGTTCTATATTGATGTATAATTTTTTGATTGCACCTGCGAATTGTGCGGAATCCATTTCTTTAATCAAATAACCATTGTAATCGTTGAAGACCAGTTCACGATGACCTCTATTGTCACTTGCTATGACGGGTAATCCACACGCCATCGCCTCCATAATATTCACCGGTAGCCCCTCCCGATAACTAGATGCAACAGCTAAATCACAAGCTGGTAAAATTTGATTTATATCCTTCCTAAATCCTAGAAAATCAATGCGATCTTCCAGCCCTAATTGGCGAGCTAATAACCTGCATCCCTCTTGTGTTGATCCTTCACCTGCAAGCAAAAGACGAGCTTTAGGGAGCTCGTCTTTTAGGTTAGCCAATGCTTTTATCAGGATTTTTTGATTTTTATTTTTGTTAAATTCCGCAGCATAAAATAACAGAAACTCATCTTGCCTTAAGCCCATTTTTAGCCGTAATTCTTTCCTTTGTTTTTCCGTAACAGGTTTAAAGTGGTCAGTGTTTACCCCTACTCCATTTACGATATCTATTTGGCAAGCCTGAAAACGCCGCTCCATTGCAATACTGTAATCCTCGCTGTTAATCGTTATCAAACAATCTGTAAATTTTGCAAGGTGTTTCTCAATTGGGTAATAGATTAGCCAGCTCAAAGCCGAAGCTCCTTTACAGAAATGAAATCCATGTGCTGTGTAGATTACTTTCGTCCCACTTTTTCTGGTTTCTTTAGCCGCTAGTCTGGTCAACGCCCCACCAAGTGGAGTGTGACAATGTATAATAGAATAATTGTCATTATCAATGATAGCTTTTAACTTTTGAAATGCTTTTACATTTCCCTTATTAAAAGGGGCTCGCTGTATAGGTATTTCATACTTCACATCTGTAAAAGGCAAATTCATGTTCCCCGAAGCAGCAACATGTACCTCCCAGCCTTGCTCCTTAAACCATTTCATGACAGGAAGGTGAAACGCTTTAAAATGATAATCAACTGTTGCACAAAATAGTATCTTATTGGACATCTTCATCACCCAATCAGGTTTCTAGTTAATGGCTTGAAAAAGGCGTTTAGCTTAACAAGGTTTCTTTTTATCCTGTTACCGATAGCATCACTGTAGTTTTTTCTTTCTGTTCCACAACTGCTTTTCTATTGGCTATGTTAAGCAGGGTTTCTTTCAGTTCAAGGGGATTGAACTGCTCTAAGCTGTCAAGTAAGGCTTCAATCTCATTTATATATAGTTCAGACGTTTTTCCAATGTAAATCTTAGGATGAATTTGATTTTCGTGAATTTCATTTTCATTGAGCAGCTCTTCAAAAAGCTTCTCCCCTGGTCGAACTCCTGAATATTCAATTCCAATTTCGTCAACAGAATAACCTGAAAGTTTAATCAGGTTTTTGGCAAGTTCCAATATTTTTACTGGTTCGCCCATATCTAAAACGAAAATTTCACCACCTTTTGCAAGGCTTCCTGCTTGGATGACCAGTCTAGATGCTTCAGGTATGGTCATAAAATAACGGATCATATCAGGATGGGTTACTGTTACTGGTCCACCGACCAATATTTGTTTTTTGAATAATGGAATGACGCTTCCTCTACTGCCTAGTACATTTCCAAACCTTACGGCAATGAAATTGGTCGTGCTCTTTTTATCGAGGTCCTGGATGAGCATTTCAGCCAACCGCTTGGTGGCTCCCATGACACTCGTTGGATTAACCGCTTTATCAGAAGAGATCATCACAAAGGTATGAACCTGATTCCAATTTGCAGCTAAAGCCACATTTTTTGTTCCAATTATATTGTTTTTAACAGCTTCCTCGGGGTTTCGTTCCATGAGGGGTACATGTTTATGAGCAGCTGCATGATAAACGATATAGGGAGTGTGTTTCTCCATAATGGCAATCATTTTCTTACCGTCTTGAATATCAGCTATTTCTGTAAGGAACTCTATGTTAGTATCCTTATATTTTTCTTTTAGTTCCATCTCAATAGAATAGATGCTGTTCTCCCCATGACCAAGCAAGACTAATTTGGAAGGAAGAAAAGCAGCTACTTGTCGACATATTTCGGATCCAATAGAACCCCCAGCACCAGTTACTAAAATTACTCTGTTAGTAATTGATTCTGAGATACTATCGATGTCTAACTCAATCGGAGGTCTCCCTAACAAGTCCTCCACTTTAACATCTCTAAAATGATTAACAGACACTTTTCCTGTCATTAAATCCTCCAGCATAGGTAGAGTCTGAGTTTTCGCTTTCGTTTTACCACATTCTAGAAATATATTGTTCAGTTCTTTTTGATTAAGAGAAGGAATCGCGATAACGATGTGATCTATAGCCAATTCCTGAACAGAATTGGCTATTTTTTCTCTGCCGCCAACGATTGGAACTCCCAATATCTCTAATTTGTTTTTTTTAGGATCGTCATCAATGAAGCCCACCGGTTGCAAGTCTGATTTTGGATTATTCAATAGTTGTCTAACAACCATCCTTCCTGCTGCACCAGCCCCAATAATTAGGGTTCGTTTTACTTTATCCTTATTCAGAATAAAACCATCTCTTACTAATCTCCAGCCAAATCTGGAGCCTCCTATGCTTACAAGGTAGATGAACCAAGTTGTAACCAAAAGCCTTAGCTGCAGGCCGTTTCCTAAAATAAATTGGACTGTTGTTGCAGTTAGTACGCTTATGCTTACAATTTTAATAATGATGGATAATTCCCCTACACTCGCATACTCCCAAGCCTTTCGATAAAGTTTATATTTATAAGAAACAATTGAGTGGATAAGCACGATACTGATGATAGTGGCAGCCAGGAATGGACCATTTTCTCCCAGTAAAAAACCACTAGTTAAATAGTTTCCAATAAAAATGGCAATGACAAGTAGAACAATGTCAGTAGTTAATAAGGTAAATAATCTAGGCAAACCTGACAATTGACCTCCTCCTCTCTTTCAAATTAAATTACTTAAGAATGGATTAATACTTATTCAATACATTCTTAAATAATTTAATGTAACATGGGCATTCAACCCGTCCTCACATCACACCCATGACAACTTGTGTCTAAGGTTACTACACCCACAGCATGATCGAGTGCCTACATTGATAAAGGTTAGTAGACATTACCATTATTAAGAACTTTTATTCTTAATTAAGAACAAAAAGACTAAAATTTTTTCTTTAAAATTCCCCTCGGTTTTGCATTAAGAATCACTCCGAGAAGATTAGCTTTTGCGATTTCCAATGCTTTTTTGGCTTCAAGTACCAGTTGATTTTCCGTTTTTCCGTTCCTTACAACCATAATAACTCCATCACATTTACTAGCAAAGATTCTAGCGTCATTCCCTTCTAATACCGGCGAAGAATCGATTAATATATAATCAAAAGTTTTTGACAACTTTGCTAGTAATTCGTCGAGAACAGAAGATTTAAAAATTTTTTCGATGTTATAAGGGATTGGTCCAGAAGTTAAAACTTTTAAACGACCAATATTTGTTTGGTTAACTGTTTCTTCTGCTGTTTTTTGTCCTGTTAAAACATTTGTAAGTCCCATTGTATTTTTGATTTTAAATTCTTTATGCAAGGTAGGGTTTTTGACATCGGAATCAATGAGTACTACGTTTTGACCATTTTCAGCTAATGCAACTGCTAGTTGGGTAACTATGGTCGTTTTCCCTTCCTTGTAACCCGGAGAAGTAAAAATAAGTACTTTACTGTTATTTTCATAGGAAGAAAACTCCACATTGAGTCTAATTCTTTCTACTTCTTCCATTAATGAGTGTGGTGTATGCTTTCCATTCTTTGAGATTCTTCTATTAAATAGTTTTAGATTCACTTATGTCACCTCTTACATATGTATCTGACTTCTTTTCTTTACCATTTATGAACGTTCTTCTTTTGTATTTTGAGACTGTACCAAGGACTGGAAGCTCTAAAAGGATTTCTAGCTCTCTTTCAGACCTGATTTTATTATCAAGACTATCCAACAAAAATATAAATCCTATCCCAATAATAAAACCGAGCACCACACCAATTTGGATCATTCTGTTGGACTCTGGATTTATGGGCTCTTGATTCACTTTGACTACAGCAGGATACAAAATTTCGATAGATTGAAAATCTAATGTTTTCGCAACTTCTTTCTTAAATACCACCGCAGTCGTGTTGGCAATATCAGCAGAGCGATTTGGATCTGTGTCAATTACATTTATTCTCACTATTTGGGAATCTTGCACCGGTTGAACACTTATTTGATTGGCTAATCCCTCGATTGTTCTTTCCAACTTTAACTCTTGTATAACCCCTTCCATTACAGGAGGCTCTTTAATAAATACTTGAAGTGTATTGATTATACTTGCACTATCCTGAATTAATAGGCTTGCAGATGTTTGATAAAGAGGGGTAGGCTTTGTAAAGTGCTGATAAATAGCTGATGTAGCTGTAGTGATAATAACAATAATAAGTAAAATCCATGACTTTTTTATCAACAATTTTATGATTTTCCCAATTTCTATTTCTTTAGTACTCGATGAATCCAATTGTATCCCCACTTTCCTATTTAAGAACAAGTGTGCATTATTAAGAACATCATTATAAAAAAATAAAGTTGTTTATATAGCAAATTATAGTTCATTATATAGAACGTGTCAACGAACATTTTACTTTTCTACCCAGTTTAAATACCCCTGTCAAATTTACTTTTCACGAGGCTGATCGTAAGTTTTTTTCTTCCTTTTACTTTCGTATCTTTTTTTATAGTTGCTTGTGCGATGTAATTTTTACCACTCTCTAATGATAAGGAACAATTAGGACAGTCGGATTGATCTCTCTCAAAGCTACTGAAGGAATAGTTATGACATCTGTGACAAAATTTCATGTACATAATAGTAAATACTCCTTAGAATGATGAATTTTGATAAGAAGTATATACTATGTTGTTCTTAATAAAAAACACCAAAAAAGTCTGATTTTTCTCAATAAAGAACCCTAATCGCTATTTTACTTCCGATTTCTCCCTTTTTTTTAATATTGCGTTTTTTCCAAAGTACAGTTTGTACTATATAATGAACGTTATATATATAATAATAAGGAGATAGAGGATGATTGGTGAACGGATTAGGAAACTTAGAAAAAGCAAAGGATATTCGTTAAGTGAATTGGCTGACAAAGCTGGTGTTTCAAAATCGTATTTAAGCTATCTAGAGCGTGATCTGCAAACAAATCCTTCCTTACAATTTTTACAGAAGATCTCCATAAGTTTAGGAACAAACATAGAGTACTTGCTTGATGGAACGACCATGGAAAACCAGAAAGAAAAAATTGTGATGGACGAGGAATGGAAAAAGCTAATTCAAAAAGCAATAAAGGAAGGTATGACAAAACAAGATTTTTTAAACTACCGTAATTACTTGCAATTTCAACAATGGCAATCAACTAATCAAGAACTGAACGAGGAGGAGGAAAAACGTGGTTGAGTACGCAGATTTAGATTTGGAATGGGTAGAATTACTACTTGAAGCAAAAAGTCTTGGTATTACAGAGGAAGAAATCCGCAGTTTTTTTTCTGAAGCAAGTGAACGGGGAACTCTTGTCAGAAAGTGATAAGAGTTTTTTTTGCATAAAAAACACTCCCCAGCCTGGAGAGTGATGGTTGTATTATGCAAAGTATGCAATCGTAAGTGTCAAAACGAAGAACAACACTGAAAGTACGACTGTTGTACGGTGTAGGACAAGATCCAATCCGCGTGCTTTTTGTTTACCGAAAAGTGTTTCAGCTCCACCAGAAATTGCACCAGATAGACCAGCACTTTTACCTGATTGAAGTAGTACAACTGTAATTAGAGCCATTGCAACAATAATAAGTAAAATGGTTAAAAAGATTGCCATGAAAACTACACCTCCTGCGAAACGCACATATGTCTATACAATAAATGTACCACAAACTGTCAAGTGGGACAAGGTCAAGTTGGAAGAAAATCTTGAATCTAAATTAGGCTCAAGAAAATAAAAGCTCGTATGTAAAGTGTATTTAGATTTATATCTATCGACTTCTTTAATACAAAAAAAGAACCCAACATTAGTTGGGTCCACTTTTTAAGTGATTACTTTTTCAAGTTATAGAAAGAACGTAAGCCGTCATAGCGAGCTGTGTCACCAAGTTGATCTTCGATGCGAAGAAGTTGGTTGTACTTCGCTACGCGGTCTGTACGGGATGGTGCACCTGTTTTGATTTGGCCAGCGTTTGTTGCTACCGCGATGTCAGCAATTGTGCTGTCTTCTGTTTCACCAGAGCGGTGAGAAATTACTGCAGTGTAGCCAGCGCGTTTTGCCATTTCGATTGCTTCAAACGTTTCTGTAAGTGTACCGATTTGGTTCACTTTGATTAGGATGGAGTTACCGATTTTACGTTCGATACCTTCAGCCAATTTCTTCGTGTTTGTAACGAATAAGTCATCTCCAACTAGTTGAACTTTAGTTCCGATGCGCTCCGTTAATAGTTTGTGACCTTCCCAATCGTTCTCGTCAAGTCCATCTTCAATAGAGATGATTGGGTATTTTGCTACTAGATCTTCGTAGAAAGATACCATTTCTTCGGAAGTTAATACTTTGCCTTCTCCAGAAAGATGATATTTACCATCTTCTTTGTTAAATAGCTCAGAAGATGCTACGTCCATTGCAAGCATTACTTCTTCACCTGGCTTGTAACCTGCTTTTTCGATTGCTTCAATGATCGTTTGAAGTGCTTCTTCGTTCGATCCAAGGTTTGGAGCAAATCCACCCTCATCACCTACAGCAGTGTTTAAGCCTTTTTCACTTAAAACTTTCTTTAGTGCGTGGAAAATTTCAGCACCCATGCGAAGTGCTTCTTTAAAGTTTTCAGCACCAACAGGCATTACCATGAATTCTTGGATGTCTACGTTGTTATCTGCGTGCTCTCCACCGTTGATGATGTTCATCATTGGTACTGGAAGAGTTTTGGAGTTGAATCCACCAAGGTATTGATATAAAGGAACTTCCAAGAAGTCTGCGGCTGCACGTGCTGCCGCCATGGAAACACCAAGGATTGCGTTTGCACCTAGTTTACCTTTATTTTCTGTACCATCAAGATCGATTAATGCTTCGTCAATTGCTACTTGCTCAAGTACATCGAAAAGACCTACAAGCTCAGGAGCGATTACTTCATTAACGTTTTCAACTGCTTGTTGAACACCTTTTCCAAGGTAGCGGGATTGATCACCGTCACGTAGTTCTACTGCTTCGTATTCACCAGTAGATGCACCACTAGGTACTAATGCGCGGCCAAATGCACCGGATTCAGTGTAAACTTCTACTTCGATTGTTGGGTTACCACGGGAGTCAAGGACTTCGCGTGCATATACATCAGAGATAATTGGCATGTTTGTAACTCTCCTTTTAGGTTGTTTTTTATTGTTACTGCATCAACACTCTGTTGATTTAATTCAATAGTTCAAATCAGTTTTTACTTCTTAATTAATGAATTTCCTGTCATTTCAAGAGGTTTCTCTACCCCTAATAAGTCTAGCATAGTTGGGGCAAGGTCACCAAGGATTCCATCATTACGCAGCTCCAGTCCTTTTTTAGTAACGATTACTGGTACTGGGTTGGTAGTATGGGCAGTCATTGGGTTACCTTCTGTGGTTACCACTTCGTCAGCGTTCCCGTGATCTGCGGTGATGATGGCCACTCCGTCTTTTGCAAGGATAGCCTGGACGACTTTTCCTAGGCATTCATCTGTCACTTCCACTGCCTTGATGGTTGGCTCGAGCATTCCGGAGTGCCCGACCATATCAGGGTTAGCGAAGTTTAGGATGATGGCGTCTTGTTTGTCTGCAGCTATTTCTGCTAAAAGTGCATCCGTTACTTCGTATGCGCTCATTTCTGGTTGTAAATCATAGGTTGCAACCTTAGGAGAATCAATAAGGATGCGTTGTTCTCCTGGAAACTCTTGCTCACGCCCACCGCTCATAAAGAAGGTAACGTGTGGATATTTTTCGGTTTCTGCAATACGCAGTTGATTTAAGCCTTGTTGAGATAGAACTTCACCAAGCGTGTTGTCCATACCAATAGGTTTAAAGGCAACATACCCATCTACTGTTTCACTGAAGTGTGTTAAGCAGACAAATTCCAGATTGCTCGGATGCTTAGGTCCACGATCAAATGAGCGGAAATCTTTGTTTGTAAACGTGTTCGATATCTGAATCGCTCGGTCTGGACGGAAATTATAGAAAATAACCGAGTCGTCTTCTTGAATCGTAGCAACTGGGCTTCCGTCTTCTTTTGTCATAACAGAAGGAATTACGAACTCATCAAAGATTCCGTTGTTATAGGAGTCATTTATACACTCCATCGCATTGTTATAGGTTGGACCATCACCATAAACCATGGCACGGTAGGATTTTTCAACCCGATCCCAGCGCTTGTCACGGTCCATAGAATAATAGCGGCCGGAAATTGTGGCAATTTCCCCTACACCAAGTTCTAGTATTGTTTCATTTAATTGCTCGATAAATTCTGGAGCAGATTTCGGTGAAACGTCACGGCCATCTAAGAAGCCATGGATGTAGACTCTTTCCAGTCCCTCTCTTTTTGCAAGCTTTAAAAGGGCAAAAAGATGCTGGATGTGACTGTGAACACCACCGTCCGAAAGTAAGCCAAAAAGATGAAGGTTTGTGCCTTTTTCTTTTGAGTGGTTTATGGCATTTAGGAACGTTTCATTTTCATAAAAGTCCCCTTCACGAATGGCCACATTTACACGTGTTAAGCTCTGGTACACGATTCGTCCAGCACCAATATTTAAATGGCCAACCTCAGAATTTCCCATTTGTCCTTCAGGCAGTCCTACTGCTTCTCCGCTTGCCGTAAGTTGAGCATGTGGGTAGGAACTCCAAAATTTATCAAAATTAGGTTTGCTTGCTTGGGCAACTGCGTTACCAGTTGTTTCGCCACGCATTGCAAAGCCGTCTAAAATAATTAAAGCGACTGGTTTTTTAGTCATTCTTACCTGCCTCCAAAAGCTGTAAGAAAGATTGGTCCTCTAAGCTTGCACCGCCAACAAGTGCTCCATCGATATCTGACTGAGCCATATATTCTGCGATGTTTGCTGGTTTAACAGAACCGCCGTATTGGATACGAACCGCGTCTGCTGCAGCTTGATCGAATTCAGAAGCAACCACACTGCGGATATGTGCACATACTTCATTCGCATCTGCTGCTGTAGATGATTTACCAGTTCCAATTGCCCAAATTGGTTCATATGCAATGACTGTTGTTTTTACCTGATCAGCAGTTAATCCAGTTAATGCTTTTTTCACTTGATTTCCAACGATATCATTGGTTTTTCCAGTCTCACGCTCTTCAAGCGTTTCTCCGCAGCAAGCAATTGGAATCAAGCCGTGCTTAAATGCGGCGAGTACTTTTTTATTTACTGTGTCGTCTGTTTCTGCAAACATTTCGCGACGCTCAGAATGCCCAAGAATAACATAGGATACTCCAATGTCTTTTAACGCAACAGGGCTAACTTCTCCAGTGAAGGCACCGCTGTCTTCAAAGTGCATATTTTGTGCACCGATTTTTAGGTCTCTCCCCTCTGTATTTGTTACTAGACGCTCTAAGAACAGAGCAGGTGCACAAATAACAGAGTCAATTTTTTCAGCAGAAGGAATTAAGCCTTTTACCTCTTCTACAAAGCTAGTAGCTTCAGAAAGTGTTTTATGCATTTTCCAGTTACCTGCAATAATTGGTTTACGCATCGTATCCATCCTTTCGGGTTGGGTTGTCATTCTATACACTTACTTATCGTTTAAAGCCACGACTCCTGGAAGATCCTTTCCTTCCATGAATTCAAGTGACGCGCCCCCACCAGTTGAGATGTGGCTCATTTTATCTGCTAGGTTGAACTTTTCAACGGCAGCAGCAGAGTCTCCTCCACCGATGACAGAGTATGTATCGGTAGCATTCGCTAGTGCTTCTGCAACAGCTTTTGTTCCATTTGCAAATGTATCTAATTCAAATACTCCCATAGGACCATTCCAGATAACAAGCTTTGAATTCTTAATAACATCTGCATAGATTTCACTGGACTTTGGTCCACAATCTAAACCTTCCCAATCACTTGGAATGCTATCAATAGAAACAATTTGCGTGTTAGCATCGTTAGAGAAATCATCTGCAACTACGATGTCAACTGGCATGTATAAGTTTACACCTTTTGCTTCTGCTTGCTCTATAAAGCTTTTCGCTAGGTCGATTTTATCTACTTCTAAAAGGGATTTTCCGACATCATGGCCTTTTGCTTTAATGAACGTGTAAGCAAGTCCACCACCAATAATCAGGTTGTCCACTTTGTTTAACAGGTTTTCAATTACACCGATTTTATCTTTAACCTTTGCTCCTCCAATAATTGCCGTAAATGGACGATCAGGATTAGAAAGGGCTTTCCCTAATACTTCTAGTTCCTTTTCCATTAAAAGGCCAGCAACTGCTGGTAAATGGTGAGCAATGCCTTCAGTGGATGCATGAGCACGGTGTGCTGCGCCAAATGCATCATTTACATACACATCTGCAAGCTCTGCAAACGCCTTAGCAAGTTCTGAATCATTTTTCTCTTCACCAGGGTAGAAACGAACATTTTCAAGTAAAAGTACGTCTCCCTCGCTCATTTCGGTTACAGTTGATTTCACGGATTCCCCATAAGCTTCATCCGCTTTTTTCACATCTTTGCCAAGAAGCTCTTGTAGGCGTGTAGCTACAGCATTTAAGCGAAGTTCTTCCACTACTTGACCTTTTGGACGACCAAGATGGCTTGCGAGCAATACTTTTGCTCCGTTATCCACTAAGTGCTTGATTGTTGGCAATGCAGCACGGATACGCGTATCGTCCGTAATTTGTCCGTCTTTCATCGGAACATTAAAATCCACACGGCAAAAAACGCGTTCTCCTTTAACGTTGATGTCACGAATGCTTTTTTTGTTCATTTAAACGGCCTCCTTTTAAGGGGAATTTTTGGTTGCTATTCTATCACAGGTCAAATTTTCACCTATATAACTTGGAATAGCACTTTTTTAAAACATGAAAAGAGGGAGGGGGGTGTGTTCCCCAAGCCCCCCTCTTATTATAAGTTTGTTTCACAGCTAATCCAACTAATAACTAACTGTCTAAATATTATAGTCCTTTAGAAGCGATATACTTCGCAAGGTCAACTACACGGTGAGAGTAGCCGCTCTCGTTATCGTACCAAGAGATTACTTTTACCATGCTACCTTCCATTACCATTGTAGATAATGCGTCAATAGTGGAAGACTCAGGGTTTCCGTTGTAGTCACCAGATACTAGTGGCTCTTCAGAGTAGCCTAGGATTCCTTTTAGGTCCCCTTCAGCTGCTTCTTTGAATGCTGCATTTACTTCATCAGCAGTTACATCTTTGTCAAGCTCAGCAACAAGGTCAACTAGAGAAACGTTTGGAGTTGGTACACGCATAGCTCCACCATTTAATTTACCTTTTAGTTCAGGTAATACTAGTGATACTGCTTTTGCAGCTCCAGTAGTTGTTGGGATGATGTTTTCAGCAGCAGCACGAGCACGACGGTAATCTTTATGTGGTAAATCTAAGATTTGTTGGTCGTTTGTGTAAGAGTGAACAGTTGTCATCATACCGCGCTTGATTCCAAATTTGTCGTTAAGTACTTTCGCGAATGGCGCTAAGCAGTTTGTCGTACAAGATGCATTGGAGATAACACTGTGGTTTTCTGCATCATATTTGTCTTCATTAACACCCATAACGATTGTGATATCTTCATCAGATGCAGGTGCAGAAATGATAACTTTTTTCGCGCCAGCTTCTAAGTGCTTCGCAGCGTCAGCACGTTTTGTGAAGAATCCAGTAGATTCTACAACGATTTCTACTCCAAGCTCGCCCCATGATAGTTTCGCTGGGTCACGCTCAGCTGTTACTTTAATTGTTTTGCCGTCAACAACTAAGTTGTCTCCGTCCACTTTTACTTCTGCATTTAGTCTTCCATGAATGCTATCATATTTTAAAAGGTGAGCTAACATGTTAGCATCTGTTAAGTCGTTTACTGCTACTACTTCAACGTCAGCATTATTTAATGCTGCGCGAAATACGTTACGTCCGATACGTCCAAAACCGTTAATACCAATTTTTACTGCCATTGTTAAGTTCCTCCTTAGTATTCTAAGAAAATTTTATTTAAGGGATGTTACTCCCTAATTAATTCTTTCGCTGCCCCTTCATCCGTTATGAGGATGGTGTGGGGAGCTTTTTTTAAATACGCTTGGATTGCCCTTGCTTTGGATGCACCACCCGCCACAGCAATCACACATTCTATCTTTTCCAAATCAGCCAGCTGCATTCCAACAGTTTGCACTTTGTGCACCACTTCTCCTGCTGAGTTGAAATAGTACCCAAAAGCTTCTGCTACTGCGTGAGAGCTTTCGATTTTGTTCATATTTTCCGGCGCTGTTTTACGGCGTTCTGCCATTGTTTTAGCGTCCCCAATTCCATGAATAACCATACTAGAATCTTTGATAAGAGAAATAACCTCTTTTATAGAAGGCTCTTCTTTCATCGACTGATAGGATTCATGGCTTAGTGAATCCGGAATATGCAGCAATCGATAGTTTCCTGATGCTTTTTCTGCCATCGTTGCACAAATGGTGTTTGCTTGGTTTTGCACCTTTTCTCCAAGTCCGCCACGCGCTGGGACAAACAGTAGGTTGCGATTTTTCGCATCCGGTGTCATCATTTCCGCTACTGATGAAACAGTCGTTCCACCCGCTACTGCAATGATGTTGTCTTGATGAAATCGATCTCGCATGGTGGTTACACATGCCCGCCCGAGTTCCTTTTTCACCCAAGGGGATTGGTCACTATCACCCGGAACGACGACCACTTTGCTTATCCCTAATTTTTCTGTTATTCCCGCTTCAAGTATCTTTAAACCGGAAATCTCTTTCATTACTTCTTCCAGTTCTTTTATGAGCTCCTCCCCATCATTCGTCAGTGTCATGCCGGCAACACTAACATGAATAAGATTCTGCGCTTTAAGGTAATCGACTTCGCCTCTTAGCACCCGCTCACTCAAACCTAGACTACCTGACAAACTTCTTCTTCCAATCGGCTGCATCAACCTTATGTACCTTAGTATTTCGTATCGTTTCTGCATAATAGAAAGAAGATCAGGTAACAATTTCTTTTGTACTTCAATAATTTGCTTCATGATAGCTTCCCCTTTAGAGTGCGTTTTACCTTTTGAGAATTAGCCATTGGACTTAAAACGTCCCAGTATGACATATTGTGTCCCAGTAGCGGTAAAAAAAATCACCCCTGCTACAACTTGATTGTAACAAAGGTGAAACCCTTATGCAACTAGGGGTTAGCGGATTTTTTCAAGTAAACGCTTTCTTATTTCTTCCTTGCTAATTTGACCATAAGCAAGCATTTCTCCTTCATGCTCTACAACAGGAATCATTAATTGATATTTCTCAAGTAAAACATCATCCTTATAAATATCATTTTCTTCAATAGAAAAATTCCATTCACGTTGAAGTTCCATTAATTTTATTTTTGCCTTTTCACAAAGAGGACAGTCCACCTTCGTGTAAAATGTTAAATTCATTCTATCCATCTACCTTTCTTCAATCATAACGTTTTCTCATGGAGGAACTTGGTATTTGAAGTAAGTCTCGATATTTAGCTACTGTTCTCCTAGAGATAGATATATGATACTCCCCTTGCAGAAGGTTTGTCAGCTGTTGGTCACTTAATGGCTTTTGCTTATCTTCTTTTTTTACAAGCTCTTCTATTAATTGTTGTACATGTCTTGTTGATTTTTCTTCGTCAAATTGCGCACTTAGCCCTTGGCTAAAAAAATATTTCAGTTCAAAAAGGCCGTATTGCGTTTGCACATACTTTTCCTTCGTCGCTCTACTTACGGTTGACTCATGAATATTTAAACGACTGGCTATATCTTTCAATGTTAGCGGTTTCAAAAAAGCTGGTCCGTTAAAAAAGAAGGATTGCTGCGAGAACACGATTTCTTCCATTACCTTTACCAATGTATGCTTACGATGCTCGATACTTTTTACAATCCATTGGCATTGCTGTATTTTTTCCTGCAAGTAACTTTCTAATTCCCCTTTTCCTTTTAACGTTTCTTTATACTGCTTGTTAATAGCAAGTTGGGGAATTATCTCCTCATTCAACGAAACGATAAACTGATTGTGCTGCCTTTGGACTAATAGATCTGGTGTTATATATTTTGGTTTTTCAACAGTATCAAATTTATTTCCAGGACGAGGGTGGAGTTTCACGATTTCATCATGGATCGATTGAATTTCTTTTAAGGTAATAGAATATTTCTTAGCAAGTGTTTTCCACGCCTTTTCAGCAAAAAGCGTAAAGTCGTTTTCGAGGATTCTTTCCGTTAATTCATTACGGTCCGGGTGCCTTTGCAATTGAAGGAGGAGACACTCCTGTAAGTCTTTTGCTCCGATTCCTGCTGGTTCCATCTGTTTAATTATGCGTATTATGTTTTCGATAGACTCCATTGAACTGTTGAGCTGCTTTGCAATTATGGAATAATCCTCTGGAATATAACCGTTTGGATCTATGTATGGTATTACTCTTTTTGTAAATTGTTTTTCCTCGTTGGACAAGGTGCTTTCTAACAGCTGTTGCTCCAAATATTGATGAAGGGTCTCTCCATGTTTACTGAAATTTTCAATCGAAAAGGTTTGCGAGGTCGGTCCTTTTACTATTTGTTTACGCGAGGAAGCTAGCTCCCGAATGTTTGCTGGTTCTTTTAGCTCCATCAACGGATTTTCCATTGATTGCTCCTTTAAAAAATCAACTAGCTCTAAAGTGGAATATTGCAATAATGTGATTGCTTGCTTTAATTCTTGTGTCATTGCAAGTTTCAATGATTGCTCCTGAAACAAACCTATAGACTGCTTCATTTTTCTACCCCTCCTCCGACCTAGGATTTCCAGGCTGTATCTACATTCTACCTGACTTCAGCAGAATTTGTAATCATTAATAATTGGAAGTAGTTATGTAATGTATTAAATCTTATGAAGAAAATCGAATGAAAAGTACTGGAAAAGGGACCGTTCAGAAAGTGATTACTTTCGTCTGGCAGTCCCTCAAACCTTTGACAAATGATCGGATTTATCGTTTCTCGGATATACATTACCATCATTCCTCATATACAGAAACGTCAGAAGGGTCTGACTCACCGCCTTGCTCATTAATTGCCGTCACATAGTAGGAATGGTCGCGTGATACAGGATCTGTATAGCTTTTACGTTGGTGTGTGGATATGCTCGTAACAAGCTCAAACTCTCCTTCTTCAAACTGCTTCTTATGCATTTTCAGGCATTTTCATTTTACGACGAACTACTAGATAAGTAGTGGCAGCAAACATTGTAGCAATGACTACAACTATTAGTGCTGTTGGGATGCTTTTCTTGCTTCCGCCACCCATTCCTGTATTTGGCATTTCACTTGGCATTGTTTCGCCACTAAATTTATCTGGATGCTGAGTTACTATAGCTCCACCTAATGTTTCACCAATACCAAACATAAAGGCATAGCTTTCACGGAACGTATCATACGTTTCTTGGTACTCTTCAGCTGTGTAGTGGTCAAATGACTTTAATACCAATTTCTCATGCGCCCAAACAGCTTCTGTTGCTGCTTTAGCTGGAAGGTTTTCTTCCGTTGCAGCTCCTAAAAATTCGCCAAAAACTTTCGCAAACGTTTGTAAGTGTTCTTCTGCTTCAGTTCTTTTTGCTTCATCATTTTCCATTGTTGCTGCAACAATCATGCCTTGAGCATCAATATGGTTCGCTTGCCAAACTTGTTCAAATTGTGCTCTACCTTCATCACCATAGATAGATGCGATAGCTGTTTTAAAGTCAGCCGTATGAGCATCTTCTGCCCAGTTAATAAAATCAACATCCTCTGCTTGATCGAATCCCTTTTGCATACCAATTGTCGCATATACAGTATGTTCCGCTGCTAAATGATTAAGTGTTGCTCTTAAGTCAGCTACTACAAACTGCTAAAACAAAATGTTCCGACAATAGATGATCCAAGGTTGCTCTCAAATCTGCTGCTGGAGTTTTCACATTTTCCTCTCCATTCGCCATAGCGAATGTTGGTACAAGTAATGTTAGTGCCCTCACTAAAGCCATTAGCGTCTTTTTCATAATCATCCTCTCCGTTTTATGGTTGGAATTTTGCTACTTTCACTTACCTAACGGAGGAGATGTAAAATTGGATCACTTTTATTATAATATTTTTTGAGGAGAAATAATTGTGTGTTCCTGTTGTACATGCTTTTTCAAAGTGGGCTTTTATCAAAAAAAGCTCCAAAAAGGTGCAAACAAAAATAAAAACCCAGTGTGCCGACACTGGGTGGATAAATAATATTAAACGGCTCTTGTCCGTTATCATCATCAAATTAGTATTTTTCAAAAATAAATTTAATCTATAAATTGGCGCGCTCGGAGGGAATCGAACCCCCGCATGACGTGGTACCGGAAACCACCGCTCTATCCCCTGAGCTACGAGCGCAAAGTCAAATTAGACTTTATTAATATACCAGATTAAATAATCCTTGTCGAGTAGGCTATAGAAACTCTCTCATACTTCCGGATATTTCACTACCAACTGCTGTATGGTGTCCGTTGTTATAATTAAAACACCTCTTTTCCTTTTTAATTTCTCGATTTAGTTTCATAACCACATCCAAATTACTTGTTGATATGTAGAAAAAATCGTTAAGGAGTTTAATAAAGTTAGTTAGTGGTAATGATTTATTACATGGGGAAAAATGGAGTTATTTGCGATGGTTTTTATTTGACCATTATTGACCTTTTATGTATGATAAAAGTACATAAATATTAAGTAATACCTTCTAGTCGGGGTAGGTTCACCGTGATTATTTCCCTTTTTTACATATGGACCTTCTCCGATTATTAATCTAAAATTCAAGGAGGAAAAGTGAGATGAACTTAATTCCTACAGTTATTGAACAAACAAGCCGTGGGGAGCGCGCTTATGACATTTACTCCCGTTTATTAAAAGACCGTATTATTATGCTTGGAAGTGCCATTGATGACAATGTTGCTAACTCCATAGTGTCACAGCTTTTATTCTTAGCAGCCGAAGATCCTGAAAAAGATATTTCCCTTTATATTAACAGTCCAGGTGGTTCCATCACAGCTGGTATGGCTATTTACGATACAATGAACTTCATTAAGCCTAATGTTAGCACAATGTGTGTGGGGATGGCGGCTTCTATGGGAGCCTTCCTATTATCCGCTGGTGCAAAAGGCAAGCGCTTTGCGTTACCTAACAGTGAAGTGATGATTCACCAACCACTTGGAGGAGCGCAAGGGCAGGCAACGGAAATTGAAATTGCAGCAAAACGTATCTTGTTCCTTCGTGAAAAGCTTAACACAATCTTATCAGAAAACACTGGTCAACCTATTGAAGTTATCTCTCGCGATACAGACCGAGATAACTTCATGACAGCCGACCGCGCACTTGAATATGGCTTGATCGACAAAGTAATTAAGAACAATAACTAAACACACTGAAGTCCCCTGTTAATGGGGACTTTTTTCTATACAAAAAAGGATACCACACTCATCCTCATGGCATCCTCCTTTCTATTAACCATTCAGATAGCGCATTCAACACTCAAAACACTATCTGAATAATAGTTAATTTTCTTGTTGTACATAATCAGTTAACGCAGCAATTGCGTCTTCTTCATCGTGACCATCTGCAATCAAGGTGATGGTTGCTCCTGAGCCAATAGCAAGACTCATCAATCCCATAATACTCTTTGCATTCACTTTTTTCCCATCTTTCTCAAGAAAAACCTCACTTGAGAAACGGTTTGCTTCTTGTACGAACAGTGCTGCAGGACGTGCTTGCAAACCTGTCTTTAGACGAACATCTACTTGTTTTTGTACCATTTAAATTCCTCCTCATTTAACATTACTTTTCCTATTTATAAAACGGAAACTTATACAGTTTCTCCTGCACGAAGTTTATCGGCAATCTCATCTATTTTACGAAGCCTATGGTTAATACCAGATTTGCTGATGGCACCTCCAGATACCATTTCCCCAAGTTCTTTAAGTGTGACATCCTGGTAATTAACACGAAGCTCTGCAATTTCTCTTAATTTTTCAGGGAGTACTTGCAGACCAACAGTACTATCAATAAATCGAATATTTTCCACCTGCCTAATCGCTGCACCAATGGTTTTATTCAAATTAGCTGTTTCGCAGTTTACGAGCCTGTTTACTGAATTGCGCATATCCCGGACAATCCGAATATCTTCAAATTTTAGCAATGCCTGATGGGCACCAATAATATTTAGGAATTCTGCTATTTTTTCCGCCTCTTTAAGATAGGTAATATAGCCCTTTTTACGCTCTAATGTTTTACTATTTAGATGAAACATATTCATCAATTTACACAAAGACTCGTTGTGCTCATGGTAGAGTGAAAAAATTTCTAGATGATAGGAGGAAGTTTCGGGATTGTTGACTGATCCTCCAGCTAAAAAAGCACCACGCAAATAGGAACGCTTACAACATTTTTTAGCGATAAGTTCACTGGATATATCTCTTACAAATGTAAAACCATCTTTTAGAATATTTAATTGATCCAAAATATAATGGGCTTGCTCGGCGTAACGTACGATATAGACGTTGTTCTTTTTTAAGCGCATCTTTTTACGAACTAAAAGCTCCACACTTACATCGTATATCTTTTTAGTCAATGTATAGATACGGCGGGCAATAGCAGCATTTTCAGTTTGAATATCGAGAATCAATTTTCGGTTTGAAAAGGATAATGAGCCATTCATTCTAATTAATGCTGCAAGTTCTGATTTGACACAACAATCTTTTATTTCAATGGTTGTTAGTTCTTTTTTCGTTTCAGAAGCGTAGGACATCTTATTCACCCCCTGTAGCGTTTTGCTTTTGAAATGTTACCTTTTTCGATTGTTGTCCACATTCAACATAGAAAACAACAAGCCCGCTACTTTTTGGGTATCATGGCGGATGACGCCATCCTCGTATCGGATAATTTTATCATGTACAATTTCGAGTCCCATTTCGGAAAGAACCGCAATGTCATAGACAACAGGTGTAGCAAATTCTTTTTTATATCGCGTTGCAATATCTTCAGGTATATCTTCCTCATTTACCAATATGGTATCCAAGAATGAGCAACCCATATGTTCATATAAAGCTTTTACATGATCGCTAGCTGTATAATCTAATGTTTCACCAGCTTGTGTCATAACATTACAGATATATACTTTTTTTGCTTTAGAGTTAGCTACTGCTTCTCCTATATTCGGTACAAGCAAATTCGGTAAAATGCTAGTGTAAAGACTTCCCGGACCTATAATCAAGAGATCTGCATGTTGAATTTCCTCTACTGTCTCTCTTAATGGTTCAACCTTTTCAGGCGTTAAAAATACTCGTTTTATTTTTTGCCCTGAAGCAGGAATTTTTGATTCTCCTGTAACAACAGAACCATCAGCCATCTCTGCATGTAATACTACACTTTGATTAGCGGCAGGGAGTACCTTTCCACGTACATTCAACACCTTGCTCATTTCTCGTATTGCATGAACAAAATCACCAGTGATTGTGGTCATTGCGGCAAGTAATAAATTCCCTAGAGAATGACCCGATAGCCCATTTCCAGTTGCGAAACGATGCTGAAACAAGTCTTCTATTAACGGTTCTACATCAGACAGAGCAGCAAGAACATTACGAACGTCACCAGGCGGGGGTATGTGCAATTCATCACGTAAACGGCCAGAGCTTCCTCCATCATCAGCGACTGTTACTACCGCAGTAATATCTACATCATAATGCTTTAGACCACGTAACAGTACTGGGAGCCCAGTTCCTCCGCCAATGATAACGATTTTCGGCAGTTTCTGTCGTTTCATTATGCTTTTCCCTTTCGCTTCTCAATATCTCTATGTGTAAGGAGTGTATCATACTCATCCTTAAAATGCTTTGCAAAATATTCAGCAAGCGTAACGGAGCGGTGTTGTCCCCCTGTACATCCAATCGCTAAAACGAGCTGACTTTTCCCTTCCCGTTTGTAATAAGGAAGCATAAAGCTCAATAAGTCTTCAAGTTTCTCAACGAACTTCTGCGTTTCCGACCATTTTAAAACATAGGAGGAAACTTCCTCATCCAATCCTGTCATCGGTCTCATATGATCAATATAATGAGGGTTTGGCAGGAAACGGACATCAAATACCAAATCAGCGTCAATTGGTAATCCGTACTTAAAGCCGAAGGAAACGACATTTAATTTGAACGTTTGTTTTGAGTGAGTAGCAAATTGTTTGAGGATTTTCTCTCTTAGTTCACGCGGTTTCAAGTTGGAAGTGTCTAAGATTAATTGGGCACGCCCCTTCATCTCTTCTAATAATTCACGTTCATATTCAATTCCTTCAAGAGGCAGACCAGATTTGGCCAAAGGGTGCGACCTTCTCGTTTCTTTATAGCGGGATACAAGGACAGAATCATTTGCATCAAGGAATAATATCTGAGGTGTCACCCAAGAAAGCTCCGAAATATCATCCAATGCTTCGAACAGGCTTTCGAAGAATTCTCGTCCACGGAGATCCATTACTAAAGCTACTTTATTCATTTTGTTTCCGGATTCCTCCATCAGCTCCAAAAACTTAGGTAGCAAGGTTGGAGGAAGATTATCTACACAGAAAAAACCTAAGTCCTCTAGACTTTGAATGGCAACTGTTTTCCCTGCACCACTCATTCCTGTAATAATGACTAATTCCACATCACTGCTAGAGCCTTTACTCATGATGTTCACTCCTTTCATTTAGTTTGGATCAAGCCTGTAGGACAATAGCTCAAAATCCGGTGTATATGTAAATGTCCCATAAATCATACCGGTACCTTTAATGAGATACTCAAGAATATGATAATCACCAGGTGCCATTGGGAGCTTTCCAATCTCTTCCTGCATATGCCAATCTATTTTTCCTTCTTCCGAATCTTTCACATTTTGTCCATCAAACTCTGTTGCAAGGAACGAAAACATCATCCACTCTGAAATAATGTCATTCCCATCTTTTATTAAAAATGTAAAAACACCCTTCAATGCAGGGTTTTTTAAATAAATTCCCGTTTCTTCTCGATATTCTCGCACTACAGAATCCTTTACAGATTCACCGTGCTCCATTTTTCCTCCAGGTGCAACCCACCAGCCACGACGTGGTTTTTGCAATAGTAGCACTTGGTCTTCTTTTAATAGTACACAATTTGTTACTCGTTGCATGGTTACAACCCCTTTTATTTCGGTGAAAACTTTATTTATCTATTTATATAGATATTACAGACTGGTACAAAGACAAATTTTTTTAAGTTTTGCATTTAACTGTTGATATTCGTTACAGACGCTTCGCTTTCCACGGGAGTATTCCTGTCTTTCACTACGATCAACATGGGAATTGCATTAATTAAATAAAAATATATTGATCTACTCACTAATATATCTTGCTTCCCTTAAGAAGCTTTTTGGCTCTTTCGTCTAAGGTGCTTACCGACAGCAATACTTCTCATAGGAGAAAACAAATCTTATCAAATAAAAAAAGAGCCTAGTGTGTCATTTTTATTTTACAGGAAAACAACAGAATTAAATACAATAAAGTTCAACAAATTATAGAACTCTCAAGTAAGGTATCGATTTCAATTACTTGAAAACGCTCTTTTACTCATTTTAGCCTTCTTTTACTAATTATACAATGATATACAAAAACCTTCTATTCCGATCAGATTAATTATAAAAAGGCATAAAAAAAGGACACGGGAAAAAGGGAACCCGTGTCATCCACTATATTTATAAAAGGGGGTCAATTACTATTAATATAATAACCCATAATTGTTTCAGTGCTGTTACAAGTGCATTAAAGGGTAGTTACGATTTGGTTAAATGGATGTTTCGACAAGATAATTTATAGTTCGACATACCTATTACTTAGTCGTATTGGCCTTTAATTCTTCCACAAGTTCTTCTATATAATGTTGGGCGCTTTGGGCAGCAATACTTCCGTCACCTGTCGCTGTTACAATTTGGCGAAGTGTTTTTTCGCGGATATCACCAGCTGCGAAAATACCAGGAATTTTTGTTTCCATGCGTTCATTCGTTTCAATATAGCCCATATCATTAGTAATCCCAAGGTTTAAGAATGGCTTTGTTAATGGCAACATTCCAACATAGACAAACACACCATCTGTTTGGAATTCCTGTTCAGTATCATCTTTAGTGCTCACTAATGTCACACTTCCAACTTTACCATCTTTTTCGTTAATTTCTTTTATTGTATGGCTCCAAATGAAGTCAATTTTGTCGTTATCGAAAGCACGTTGCTGAAGTATCTTTTGAGCACGAAGTTCATCTCGGCGATGAACAATCGTAACCTTGGATGCGAAGCGAGTTAAGTAAACTCCTTCTTCAACCGCTGAATCCCCTCCACCAACAACGACAAGTTCTTTATTCTTGAAAAATGCACCATCACAAACAGCACAGTAAGAAACCCCACGTCCACCAAGTTCTTTTTCACCTGGTGCACCGATTTTTTTGTACTCTGCACCACTAGAAATAATCACCGAACGACCTTTGTATGATTTACTTCCGGCATTCACCGTTTTATATTCTTTTCCATCAATTACTTCTTTTACATCTCCATATGCATACTCTGCACCAAACTTCTTCGCATGCTCAAACATCTTTGTAGAAAGTTCTGGCCCAAGAATGTGATCGAACCCTGGGTAGTTTTCTACTTCCTCTGTGTTTGCCATTTGACCCCCAGGCATACCACGTTCAATCATCAAGGTGCTCAAATTTGCTCGTGATGTATAAACCGCTGCAGTCATACCTGCTGGCCCTGCCCCAATAATTATCACATCATACACTTTCTCTTCAGTCATGTTGCTCACTCCTTTAAACAAGTTGTTACTTATAAGACTAACTTTTCAGCTAATTTACGTTTGCTACTTTATGAATACTAATTAAAAGTATTCCCAGTTACTATCCTATATAACAGCTGAACTAGAGTCCAACTTTCTGCTCATGATATCAACAAATGAAAAACCGGAACCAAAAGGTACCGGCTTTACTAAATACGCAAAATTATAAAAGCTTATTGATCTAGAAACTGTTCTAGCTCTACTAATTCTTTGCTATATTTTCTGACGGAAACAACAGATACCTCAAACAGATAAGAGATCTCTTTTTGCGACATCTTTTTGTCTTGATTTTTGTACCAGTTATAGGCAAAGCCTGCTGCAAATCCATGATAATTTTCAAATGAAACAGTTAGATTGCTACTTCTCACTTTTGTGTAGAAATGATGCCAATCGATGATAAGAGATTGTTGCAGCACCTTATCTAGATAAAGGGAAGCAATAGCATAAGCATTTTTGATGCTAAGAGGTACATCATTGTTACAACTAATAGCATACTGCATATATTCCTTTATAGACTGAGTTTGGAGAGGTCCTTCCAACTGTTTCTTCATAAATTGAAAAGCATCTTCTCCATCTTTTTTATCCTTTAACCTACTAGTAAAGAATATATATGCTAAAAGCTCTCCCTCTTCTTCTTCCGTAGCGTCCTTATGCACGTTCCAAGGTGCTTCTCCCTCTTTTTCGGGGTTTAATGCCATAACCCTAGCCCATGCTTGTTCTGCAACTGCTTGATGACCCACATGAAATGCGGAGGAAGCAAGCCAGTAATAAAAGGTGCTGTCTCCTTGAAACCCATTTTTTTGTAAAGTGCGAAGCCATTTATATGCCATTTCATCTCTGCCAATCATTCCGAAAGTAGCACCTAATTTGTAGCGATGTTCTACTAAAATTGGATTTACTTTTTCCAACTTATTCGCTAACTTCTCGACTTCATCATCTTTGTGTTCTTTATAATAGAAGACAACTAAATTACATAATGCATGAAGATTGCCTGGATTTTCTTCAAGAATATCCTCAAGCACTTCACATGCACGATCCGTATTCCCTTTATAAAAGTGAGCCAATGCCAAGTTATTATAAGCAGACCAGAACTGAGGATACTCAGTAATTATTTTTTCGAGTAACAAAATAGCCTCATCCAATTCGCCATTCTCTAGAAGCTCTTTCGCTTTCTCTTGCATGATGATTAATTGGTCTTGACCATCTTCTATATTTCCTTCTTCATCTGCTTCAATTTCAAGTAAATCCAATAGGTCATCTATGTCCTCAATAAATTCACCATCTGGCTCTAATTCCATATAAAGCTCTGCATGCTTTCTCGCTTCTTGGAACAAACCAAGGAAGGCAAAATTGTTTGCCAAAAAATAATGACAGTCATTCATGCCAGGAGCAAGATCATCTAAAATCGATAGCAAATACTCATTAGAGCGCTGATATTCACCTAACTCCGTTAACACGATCGCCAGCTGACACATGACGGATGCATCATTAGGATTAATGGTTTCTGCACGTTGCAGCCACCTTCTTGCTTTATATAAATCACGCTTTCTATAAGCACGAATACCTTTTTGGTAAAAATAATCGCCATTCTGAGCAAATGGGATGACCTTCGCTTCCGGTTTTACATTCGAATATTTTCCCATTTTAGCCTCCATTACTACATTCTTAACCTACGTAGTATAACATAACCGACCATTGAAAGACAGATGGGAATTTTGGAAGCTAATTCCGTTAAGGAAAAGGGTCTGTTTTTATTATTTTGTGATAGAAATTTGAAAGGTTAATATAGGATTGTTTAGGAAAACAACAGGTGTTTTCCATAAAATTAGTATTCGAAGAATAGATAGAAACAGGAGAGGGAACCACCCAACATATAGATACAAATCAAATCGTGCATGCTGCCAAGAATAACCGCAATTTTTGGTCACTGCTACAATTTATCGATAAAGTCGAGGAATTTATCGATAACGGCTCCCAATATATCGAATAAGTCACTGAAAATATCCATAACCGCTCCCAAACTATCGATATACCCATGAAAATATGCATAAATCCAGCGAGCAGCTCTAAATCATACCTACGCCGCCAAAAATAACAACGAATATTGGTTAGTGCTCCAAAAGTTAAAAAATAGCTCTGTTACTTACCGCTTCCATGGCGCTCTGTTAGAACTGCCAATACTTCTTCAAGGTTGACGTCTTGTTCACGCAGTAGCACCATTACATGAAAAAGAAGATCTGCTACTTCCCAGGTGAGCTCGCCTTTATCGCGATTTTTTGCAGCGATAATGACCTCGGCGGCTTCTTCTCCTACCTTCTTCAATATTTTATCGACCCCTTCAGTAAAAAGGTATGTCGTATAAGAGTCTTTTGGCCTTTTGTCCGCACGGGAAGCAATCACCGTTTCAAGTTGAGCCAAAATCGATGCGTGGAAGGAATTATCCATTTCCCTAGTTTCCAAAATTACATCATGGAAACAACTTACCTCTCCTTTATGACATGCAGGTCCATTCGGTTCGACTAGGAGAAGGATAGCGTCTTGATCACAATCATAACGCATTCCCACTACCTTCTGTGTGTTCCCAGAAGTCGCACCCTTATGCCAAAGCTCCTGCCTAGAACGGCTCCAGAACCAGGTTTCCCGCGTATCTACTGTTTTTGCAAGGGATTCGCGATTCATATACGCTAAGGTTAGTACCTCTTTAGTCACAGCATTTTGAACAATGGCAGGGACAAGTCCTCTTTCATCAAATTTCACTCTTTCTAATTGAATCATCGAACAGGCACCCCTTTTTCTCGTAAATAGTTTTTCACTTCTTTTACGGATGTTTCTTTATAATGGAAAATGGAAGCGGCAAGTGCGGCATCGGCAACTCCATGATCAAAGATTTCAAGAAAATGAGCTGCATTTCCTGCACCACCTGATGCAATGACCGGAATTCTGATTGCTTCACTCACTGCTTTCGTCAAAGCGATGTTATAGCCCTTCTTCTCTCCGTCACTGTCCATACTTGTCAAAAGAATTTCTCCCGCACCAAGGCGGGCCGCTTCTTGTGCCCAGGCAACAACCTCCCAATCTGTCTCTCTGCGTCCACCGTGTGTATAGACTTTCCACGAATTGATGCTTTCATCATATTTCGCATCAATAGCCACGACAATACACTGAGAACCAAAGAAATCTGCCCCGACTTTAATCAGTGTTGGGTTTAATAATGCAGCAGTATTTAATGAAACTTTGTCAGCACCTGCGCGAAGCATTCGTTTCATATCATCAATTTTGTTAATCCCTCCACCCACTGTAAAAGGAATAGCTAAAGTTGCAGCGACCTGTTCCACTACATCCACCATCGTTTCTCGACCTTCATGAGAGGCAGAAATATCGAGGAATACTAGTTCATCAGCGCCCTCCAGATCGTAGAATGCTGCCAGTTCGACCGGGTCCCCAGCATCACGTAATTCCACAAACTGTACACCCTTTACAACACGGCCATCCTTTACATCTAAGCAGGGGATTATTCGTTTCGTCAGCATTTAATACACCTCTTTTAACGCACTAGCCAAATTTATTTTATTCGTGTAGATTGCTTTGCCAACAATGGAACCTGCAACACCTTCAGCCGAAAACTTTCGAAGTTTTTTTAAATCCGCAGTCGAACTTACCCCACCAGAGGCAATGACAGCAACACCAGTCACTCGTGCTAGTTCAACGGTTGCCTCCACATTCGGGCCTGATAACATGCCATCTGTAGCGATGTCTGTAAAAATAAACGTCTTTGCTCCAGCATCTGCAAGTTCTTTACCAAGGAGAGTTGCCTTGACGGTTGATGTTTCCATCCACCCTTCCGTGGCAACATATCCATCCTTGGCGTCCAATCCAATCGCAATCTTCGAGCCATACTTGGAGAGCATTTCACGAACAAAACTAGGTTGGTGAATGGCTGCGCTACCTAAAATAACGCGGTCAACTCCTTGAGATAAATAGTACTCTACATCTTTAGCTGAGCGAATTCCTCCGCCTATTTGCACACGTACGTTTAATTCACGGGCAACCTGCAACACAAAACGGTCATTCACAGGATTTCCAGCCTTTGCACCGTCAAGATCGACCATATGTATCCATTTTGCTCCTTGTTCCACAAACTGTGATGCCATCTCATATGGAGAGTCCCCATAAACCGTTTCTTTCGTGTAATCTCCCTGCAGCAGACGAACACATTTTCCATCACGCATGTCGATAGCAGGATAAATAGTAAAACTCATATTATCGCTCCTCTTCCTTTACCAGCTTTACAAAATTTCGCAAAATGGACATTCCGACAATGCTGCTCTTTTCAGGATGAAATTGAGTACCAAACACATTTCTTCTGCCTACAACTGCAGGTACTTGAACGTCATATTCACTGCTAGCAAGCAATTCTTCATTTTTATAATCTTTTACATAATAGGAATGTACAAAGTATACGTAATCCTCTGGAACACGATTTAGAATGGGAGAATCTTGATGAAAGTTTAGCTTGTTCCATCCCATGTGTGGAACCTTATAATTCAACCCACTACCTTTGGACACACCTGGAAAACGTTCCACTTTCCCATTTAACAATGATAAACCTTCTGTAACGCCATTCTCTTCACTTTCTTCATATAACAGTTGCATGCCAAGACAAATTCCTAGCAGTTTTTTCCCCCTGACTGCTTCACCCTTAATAAATGTGTCCAATCCCGTTTTCTTTAAGATTGACATCGCATCCTTGAAGGAACCAACACCAGGAAGAATCAATCCATCTGTGTCAAAAAGGACCTCCTGTTCATTGGAAATGATATAATCCACATTCAACCTCTCCAATGCTTTGCTGACACTATACAAGTTCCCCATTCCATAATCTATGATGCCAATCATTTATAACATTCCCTTCGTGGACGGTACTCCTTTAATACGAGAATCAGTGGTCGTTGCTTCATCAAGTGCTCTGCCTAGTGCTTTAAAAATTGCTTCAATAATGTGGTGTGTGTTCGTTCCATAGTGGACAATCACGTGCAGGTTCATACGCGCCTCAAGTGCCAGCTTCCAGAGAAATTCATGAACAAGCTCTGTATCAAATGTCCCTACCTTTTGGCTTGGAAAGTCAGCCCTTATTTCAAGATGCGGACGATTACTTAAATCCACCACCACCTGTGCAAGTGCTTCATCCATTGGAACAAAAGCATTTCCATATCTTTTTATCCCCACTTTATCCCCAAGTGCATCCTTTACTGCTTGCCCAAGGCAAATACCAATATCTTCTGTTGTATGATGATCATCAATATCCACATCCCCCTTTGCCTGGAGGTCTAAATTGAATTGCCCATGTTTCGTGAATAAATCCAGCATATGGGTCATAAAAGGGACAGGTGTCTCAAGCTTTGCTTCCCCCTCACCATCCACTGAAAAAGTAAGCTGTATCTGTGTTTCATTAGTGTTTCTTTTGATACTTGCTGTTCGTGTCATCTTGACTTCCCCTCACTTTTTGTTCATTTAAATCTCGATTCAACTGCCCTTGCATGTGCTTCCAAGCCTTCCAATCTGGCAAAAGCAGCAATCTTATCCACAGAATCAATTAATGCTTGTTCACTATACATGACAATACTTGATTTTTTTATAAATTCATCCACAGACAACCCGCTAGAAAAACGAGCGGTACCGTTTGTTGGAAGTACGTGGTTTGGTCCTGCAAAATAATCCCCAATCGGCTCAGAGCTGTATCTACCAAGAAATATTGCTCCTGCATGCTTGATATATGGTAAAAGATTCATCGGTTCAGCTGTCATCACTTCTAAATGCTCAGGTGCCAATTCATTCACAACATGTAAGGCTTCCTTCATTGAACTAGTAATATAAATTGCTCCGTACTCCTCTAATGCGGCTCTTGCAATAGACTCTCTTGGAAGATCGACCAATTGCTTTTCTACCTCCACCTTCACTGCCTCTGCAAGCAGTTCAGAAGTTGTTACTAGAACACTAGATGCCCGCTCATCATGTTCTGCTTGAGAAAGGAGGTCAGCTGCAATTTCATTGGCTTTTGCCGTGTCATCTGCCAGTACGACAATTTCACTTGGTCCTGCAATACTGTCGATATCCACCATTCCATACACTTCTTTTTTTGCTAGAGCAACAAAGATATTCCCAGGGCCTACTATTTTATCCACAGCTTTAATGGTTTCCGTTCCATATGCAAGAGCTGCAATTGCCTGTGCACCACCTACTTTGTAGATTTCTTCTACTCCTAAAATATCGGCAGCAACTAACACTCCTGTGGGCAAGGAACCATCCGATGCAGGTGGACTTACCATCGCTATCCGCTCTACACCAGCTACCTGTGCAGGAATCACGTTCATCAGAACAGATGATGGATATGCCGCTTTCCCACCAGGTACATATACTCCAACCGCATCGAGCGCTGTTACTTGTTGCCCTAGAATGGTACCATCTTGCTTTGTGGATAACCATGATTGCTTGACTTGTTTTTGGTGAAAATTGCGTATATTCTCCGCAGCTTCGTGAATAATGGGGATAATTTGTGGAGAAATATCTTGATATGCTTGCTCTATTTCAGCTTTTGATACTTTCAAGGTGGATAACTTGGCTCCATCCCATTTTTCTGTATAAGTAAATAACGCATTATCCCCAGCTTCTTTTACGTGCTCGATCACATTCAGTACTGCTTTTCTCTGCACTTCCGTTCCCTGATCTAAAGAACGGCGTAATGATACAGTCCCCTCGATTTTATTTATTTTCATCTCTTTAATCCTCCTCAACAACTGAAGCTAATCGGTTAACAAGCAAATCAATTTGCTGATCTTTCAGACGGTAGCTTACTGGATTAACAATAAGTCGTGATGTGATATCCACAATACGTTCGAATTCTACTAAACCGTTTTCCTTTAATGTACGCCCTGTGGATACAATGTCCACAATCCTATCTGACAAACCGATTAAAGGTGCTAGTTCAATGGAACCATTAAGTTTAATTATCTCCACCTGCTCCCCTTGTTCACGGTAGTAGCTTGAGGCAATGTTCGGATATTTTGTTGCAATCTTAGGTGCTACATCTTTCATTTCCGTTCCGGGAAGTCCTGCCACCGCCAGATAACATTCACTTATTTTCAGATCTAATACTTCGTATACATCCCGCTCCTCTTCTAGCATGACATCTTTCCCAGCAATCCCGATATCCGCAACTCCTTGCTCCACGTAAGTCGCGACATCCATCGGCTTTGCTAAAATAAATCGCATATTTTCAGCTGAAACGTCGATAATTAATTTTCGAGAATCTTCAAGGTCAGGAGGAATTTGATAACCCGCTTTCACCATCAAGGCTGCTGCATCTTGAAAAATTCTCCCTTTTGGCATAGCAACTGTCAGTACGCTCATCATTCGCTCTCCTTTCTTGTTTTTCCAAGAAAAAAGGTAACCTCAGCGAATGAAGCAGTACAAGCATCTACATTCTCTACTCCGGCAATATCCTGAAGTATCACTTTTTCCCCGTCTTTACGCTTTTGATTAGCAAAAGCAATGGCCTCCATCCTTCTCTCCTGACTGAATAAAATACCATGAATAACAGGCTCCAATTTTTTCACTTCGATTGCTTCTAATAGTCGATCAAGATTGATGCCAAAGCCTGTCGCAGATTGTTCACGGTCAAATTTCTCAAACAATTTATCGTAGCGGCCACCATTACCAATTGGAAAGCCTACATTATCTGCATAGGATTCAAACACAATGCCAGTATAGTAGCTCATATGACTGACGATAGTTAAATCCAGCTTCACAGCATCCGTCACTCCGTAAGCTTTAAGCATGGTCCAAAGTTGGTCCAAATCTTCCAACGCATTTTTTCCTGCTTCTCCTTCTAGAACTTCTTTGGCCTGTTGAATATTTGAAAAATCCCCTCTTAGTTTTAGTAAATGCAACAATCTCCTTTTATCAATGGAGGATAGAGGTAACTGTTTTACATGCTCCCGGTAACCTACATAATTTTTCTCGTATAAAAATCTTCTTAATGTTGCTGCTCGCTCTTCTGTACCGACTATCTCAAGGAATATCCCATGTAAAAACCCGATATGACCAATAGCGATGGTGTACGTTTTAACATTTACTTTTTGTAAAAGTGACACCATTAAAGCTATCATTTCTGCATCTGCACTGATGGATCTATCCCCAATACATTCAGTTCCAATTTGCTCAAATTCCGCCGGTCGACCCGCTTCATTTTGCTGAGCTCGAAATACATTTGTAGAATATGCAAGTCTTTGTGGATAGCCATCATTTTTAAGTCTGGATGCCGCTACCCTTGCGATTGGTGCGGTCATGTCTGGTCTAAGTACAAGTGTATGACCCTGTTGATCGAGCAATTTAAAGAGCTGTTGATCTAGAATAGCAGATGCTTCCCCTACTGTTTCATAGTATTCCAGTGTCGGAGTCTCCATAAATTGATAACCCCATTGACCAATTTCTCTTATCATCTTATTTCTCACACTTTTTTTAGCTTCGTATAAAGAAGGAAGCGTATCCCGCATTCCTAATGGTTTCTCAAACATAAATGGTTTTGTCATGAGTGGATAGCCACCTTTTTAAAATAATTCCGAATACTTTAGTTCACTAATATGGTAATATACTAACAAAATGAAGCGGATAGGTCAAGGCACTATACTAACTTTGAATAGAAAAAACAGAAGATACCTCTCTGCTAAAAGAAGTGCTCACTCTTTCGTAAATACTTCCCTTTTTCTATTTCCCTCATTTATTCATTTGGATACCTAACCTGACGTAAAAGCCTTTTAAAGGCCCACTTTTTCTACTTTTCCTATAGATCAAATGTCAACTTAACTGAATTATTTAGAATAATCATTTCTATGCTTTTCCCGACTAAAAGAGACAAAAAAAAAGCCGGATGGAAATTGGCATTTTCCATCCAGCTTATTGGAAGAGCTTTATAGCTTCAATCGCTCTTGCATTTCTTCTTTCGTATAGATGACTCGCATTGGATTCCCTCCGACAAAGGCTCCTTCTGGGACGTCTTTATGTACTAGTGTACCGGCAGATACGATGGCACCGTCTCCAATGACCACTCCAGGGAGGATGGTTGTATTCGCACCGATCATGACCTCACTGCCAATTTGGACATCACCGAGACGGTATTCCTTTACTAAATATTCATGTGCAAGAATGGTTGTGTTATAACCGATGACTGTATTGCGGCCAACACTAATCTTTTCTGGAAACATAACATCTAGCATGACCATTAGCGCGAAAGAGGTCTGGTCGCCTACCTTCATGCGTAAGAAGGTACGAAAAAGCCAGTTTTTCATTCCAAGAAAAGGAGTATACCTCGCAAGTTGAATGACGATGAAATTTTTCACCACTTTTATAAAAGGTACCGTTTTATACACATGCCATAGGGAGTTTGCACCTTCGACAGGGAAACGGGTTGTTCTTCTACTCACCCTTGTTCACTCCGACAATTGGTAACAAATCTTCCATATGTCTCAGCATGTAATCAGGTTCAAAGGTTTGCAGATATTCCACACCTTTGATTGTCCAGCTTACTGCTGCTGTTTTTGTTCCAGCATTTTTCCCTGCTAAAATATCGTGATAATTGTCCCCAACCATAATGGCTTCTTCCGGCCTGGAGTCAAGCTGCTGAAGTGCCAGGTGAATCGGTTCTGGATCTGGTTTGGCATTGGTAACATCGTCTAAGCAGACAACTATTTCAAAAAATTGATCAAGTCCTGTAAGCTTTAGACCCATAACTACTGTCTGTCGCATTTTGGTTGTGACAATTCCAAGTTTCAACCCTTTTTCATGAAGAAGCTTGACAGTTTCGTAAACCCCTTCAAACTCCTTTACCAATTCATCATGTTTAGCCATATTGAAATTACGGTAATAGGTCACCATCTCTTCCACGTTTGCTTCATCCATTTTTACGAATGTTTCGTAAAGAGGTGGACCGAGAAAAGGGAGTACATCATTCCGCTGATACTTGTCAGGATAGTAATAATTCAAAGTGTGAAGAAATGATTCAATAATCAAATCATTTGTATCAATTAATGTGCCGTCTAAATCAAATAGTACTGTATTGATCGTCATAAGATTGCTTCCTTTCCTTTAGCAAGTTCCATTCGTTTCCAAATATAAGCAACAGCAATAGTTAACACCACAGCTGTGACAATGCGAATTAATAGTAATGGCCAAACAGGGATACCGAGCGGGATAAAGATTAATGTATCTTCTATTACGGCATGGCAAGCGACAAGAAAAATAAAGGCCAATGTAATATCCTTCTTGCTTACATTATCTTCTTTTACAGCCTGAATCATTACTCCAGCTCCATATGCAAGTCCAATAAGTAATCCGGCAGCCATGGTGGTTGAGGTGTTTTCTTTCATTCCAAGCATTCTAGTAAATGGACTCATCCATTTAGAAAACATGTTGAGCCAACCGAGCTCTTTCATGTACTGAACGATAATCATTAGTGGGATAACGATGATTGCTAACTGGAGTATTCCCATTAATCCACGTTGGGTTGCATCCAACAATATTGGAAAGAAACCGCTGACTGCCTCATCTGATTTTGCAATCATTCCATACTTAGCAAGCTCTCCGCCACCATTCCAAGCTAGATTAATAATAATTCCAGCGAAAAAGGCAAGTCCCAGTCTAACAGCTAGAATCACCCAAATTTTTATGCCTACCTTAGCGGCAACTGATGACTCAATCAACAAGTTATGGGAAAAAGAAAGCATCACCGCTAAAATAAAGACTTCTTTTACCGTAAGATCTAATGTAAGAATGGCTCCAATACCTGCGTAGAGATTTAGAAAATTCCCAATAACCAATGGAATCGCAGCCTCTCCAGAGAGACCGAATATCCCCATTATCGGTGCAATTGCCTGTATGATATATTGCAGTATTGGCGTATGTTGAAGGATACCAACTAAAAGAGTCACTGGAAAAATAACTTTTCCAAGAGTCCATGTTGTTTTCAATCCAACCATAAGTCCCCGTTTAAATGTTTGTAACATGATGCTCTCCCCCCGAAACATCGCTTACTTTGTTGTTTCTATTTTTGTATTGGTTTCAGGATCAAGGTAACGATGAGTAGCATACCCTAAAACTCTTCGAACAATAATGAGTGTAATGGAAAGAATGATGAGTGCGATAGAGATAACTTGTGCAATCATTAAGTTTTCCGTAAGCATTAAGCTGTCTGTTCGTAATCCCTCTATAAAAAAGCGACCAATAGAATACCAAATGACATAGCTTAAGAAAAGTTCTCCACGCTTCAGGTTTACTTTTCTTAGTAATAATAACAGCCCAAATCCAACTATATTCCAAAGTGATTCATATAGAAAAGTCGGGTGGTAATAGGTGCCATTGATGTACATCTGATTGACGATAAATTCCGGCAGATGTAATCCTTCTAAAAACTCTCTTGTCACAGGACCTCCATGTGCCTCTTGGTTCATGAAGTTCCCCCAGCGACCAATCGCTTGCCCAAGAATAATGCTTGGTGCTGCAATGTCTGCTAGTTTCCAGAAGGAGAGTCCTCTGACTCTGGCAAAAACAACACCTGTTGCAACAGCACCGATGAGACCGCCATGGATGGCAAGTCCACCTTCCCAAATTTTTATGATATCCCCAGGGTTTTGAGAGTAATGATCCCATTGAAAAATAACATAGTATAGACGGGCACAAATAATAGCAATTGGTATTGCAAACAAGACAAGATCTACAAAAATATCTTTATTAAGACCTCTTTTTTCACCTTCTTTTGTGGCTATCCATAACCCAAGCAGTGCACCTGTTCCTATAATCGCACCATACCAGTAAATGGTGATTGGCCAATTGATAAGAATCGGATCCAATGGCTGAATGTTTCCAATTAGCATATTCCCCACACTCCATCTTCTTTTTAAACTATATTTTTAAATGTCTTCTTGCTCGCTTTCACTATTGATTACACCTGATAAACGGTTGGAGAACTGTTCAGCTGCATTCATTCCCATCCGTTTCAAGCGGAAGTTCATTGCTGCCACTTCAATAATTACTGCCAGGTTTCGACCAGGTCGTACAGGAACCGTTAGCCTAGTTATTTCTGTATCAATAATTTTCATTTTTTCTTCATCGAGGCCCACTCGGTCATACTGTTTGTTCTTATCCCACAATTCAAGGTTTATGACAAGTGTTATCCGTTTATAACTTCGGATGGCACCTGCACCAAATAATGTCATGACATTAATAATGCCTAGTCCTCTAATTTCGAGCAGATGCTCAATTAGTTCCGGAGAGTTTCCAATAAGGGTATCTGTATCTTCCTGTCTAATTTCCACACAATCGTCTGCCACAAGTCTGTGACCTCTTTTAACCAATTCTAATGCTGTTTCACTTTTCCCGACACCGCTTTTCCCTGTAATGAGTACTCCAACACCGTAAATGTCTACAAGAACCCCATGAACAGCTGTTGTTGGTGCAAGCTTCCCTTCTAGGTAGTTGGTCAAATGTGAGGACAACCTAGTTGTTTTCATTGGCGATCGCATGAGTGGGACACTTTCGTATTCTGCTGCCTCTATTAATTCAGGTGGCACTTCCATATCTCTTGATACGATAATACCAGGTGTGATATCTGTACAAAGCTGACTCATCCGTTCCTTTTTCTCTTTAGGAGTCAGCCTTTCAAAAAAGGATAGTTCTGTTTTTCCAAGTAACTGAATCCGTTCTGCTGGATAATATGTAAAAAAGCCTGCTATCTCAATTCCAGGACGGGAGATATCACTCGTTCCAATTGGACGATTAATTCCCTCTTCCCCACTTATTAATTCAAAATGAAATTTCTCTATCAAGTCCTTTGTCCGAACCTTTGGCACTGTAAAGCCCTCCTTCGTGTTTCAAACACATCATGGAACATCTAACTTTAATCTTTTCTCATTTTAGCACTATTTGTCTTATTTATTAAGTAGGGAGGGTTGTGAAACTCATATAACGTAAAAAAGCAAGCCTAGTAAACACCAGGCCCGCATCTAATCAAGTCAATTTCTCTTTTGTAAAGGCTCCACAACTACTTTTTGAATCAATACGTTTAGGAGGGAGATGACAATTGCCGCCAAAATTGCGGTTCCAAAGCCATCAATATTAAAAGCATCCCCCATTAATGCAGCTGTCAGCATAAGGGTCACTGCATTGATGACGAACAAAAAAAGTCCGAGACTCAATACCGTTACCGGTAAAGTCAAAATTACTAGAATTGGCTTCACGATGGTATTCAAAACTGCCAAGATAAGACTGGCAACAATTGCAGCTCCTACTCCGCTCAGTTCAAATGAATCAAAGTAGCCTGCCACAACGATTAATACTAATGCATTGATGAGAATACTCAGAAACCATCTCATTAATGTACTTCATTCGCTTCGTTTGGCATTAGGAACGTAAGGACAAAGTACGTAAGAATCAATGGAAAGATGCCTGTCGGGAATAATAGGATGACAAAAATGACTCGTAATAGAGTAGAATCCAATCCAATATATTGGGATAATCCTCCTAGTACTCCCGCAAGCTTTCTGTCATTTTTAGAACGTATAAGTTGTTTCATTCAGCTTTCACCTCGTATGGTTTAATTAGTATGGATCCTGTTGTAGTTTCTGCCATGATGTAGGTTAACGGCGAATTTTCTTTATTAGCTTTGAAATGAAGGGCTTTTTGAACCACTTCATTTTTCTCCTCGACCACATCCATTCCCGGAATTTCACAAGTGAAACTTCCAAGGTTTGTTTTAAGTTCAGCCTCTACCGCATTATCTGTGGAAAGGAATAGGTCCACGCTTCCTGTTTTCGTTTTAGCTAGAATCGAGCGTGCCGCACTTCCTGTCAATTCCCCGACAACATTTCCATTAAAGCTCTGCAAATCAAGTTTTTCAATATCGCCTTTTACTTTTAACATTCCATTAATCGTTTCGGCTTCCAATTCTTTTGAATTGCAATCTGTTAGCCTTATATGGCCGTTTGCTGTCTCTACTTCCATATAATCACTCGTTAATCTGTTCCACGTAATCGAGCCATTAGCAGATTTGAGCTTCATGGACTTTACATGTAAACCTTCCCCGTCAATCGGTCCATTAAACATACGTACATGTAGATTATCATATTCTCGCTCAGGTACATAAACCGTTGCCTGTACCTTAATGTGTTTCTTTTGAACAGAGAATCGAAGTTTACCCGCCTCGATGGAGAATAACACTTCACTTAAAAATGCTTTTCTTGCATCGTCTTGAGAATTTTCTTCGTATACTTTTGCTTCACATTCTATTTTCACATCATTCTCCTGCCAAGGCACTACTTTCACAGAACCATTTGCCACATCTAAGTCAATCTGTTGTAGATGTACATCTGATTGTTGGAAAATATGTTGAATCGAAATGGATGGTCCAAAGTTAAAATCAAGATCTAGATCTTTTATCTTTTGTAAGGCGCTTCCCACGAAGTCCATAATATTGTTTTTAAAAGAGGAGGCCTGCTTTTCAAATTTTGCTTTATCAAAGGAACTTCCACTTTTTCTTGAATTAGAGCTCGAAAAAATATTCGTGGATAACGCTTGAAAAATATTATCTTCTGCTTCCTCGGAACCTTTTGCATCTCTAGCAAGCTCAGATACGATTTCATCCTGTTTCGAGCGTTTCTCTTCACTATTTTTCTCCAAACTCTCCAATAAAATAATCGCTTCTTCTGCAGTAAGTTTTCCTTCCTCCACCAGCTTTAAAATGCGTTTACGTTCTTCCATATGATAATTCCTCCTCTTCCTTATTTACGTTTCATTGAATTGCTCTATTATTAAATACGATTCACAACTAAAAAAGTTTCAAACTTCTATACTCTCATTGTCGCATAAATCATACTTTTTTGTCTCAGACCCCCGCAGTATTTTTAAGCCGTAACAACTAAGCCTCAAGTCTTATCATGTCTTCTTTGAAGCAATAGATCTTAACATGTTATAATGAATATTCATTTTGGATATAGATGATGGAGAAGGAGTGATAGTATGGATTTTATTATGGACCATTTGCTGACGATTATTATTGTTCTTATCGTTTTGTTTGTAGTGATTCCTTTCTTAAAAAGCTTATTATCCAAATTGCTGATAATAGGACTCGTACTTGCAGGGTTAATATTTTTTGGTGTGTTGGGACCCGACTTTACTGAATCCTCCTCTAATTATGTGGAATCTACCATTCGACCAGTTGTTATGAACGAAATAGATCTGGCTGATTTTCAATACGATAACAAAACAAAAGAGTATATTATTCAGAGTGCTTCCTTTCATTTAAAAGGACAGCTGAATGAAAATATCGGAGAAATCCGCTTCCGGGATAATACGTACGAAATGGATGTTCGTTTCTTACAGGATATTATTGAGAGGAAGGTAAAAGAACACGAGATAAATTAAGACGAGGTTAAAGGAAGGGTGATTTTTCCATCTTGATGTCTTAGCTTATAGTATTGAGGGTCTAGGTAAGTTAGACACTGTCTAACAGAAAACTACTTTTTTAAACAGTAATAAAAGGATGGTGGCTACTAGAAACCACCATCCTCTTTTTATGCCTTGCTTGTTTCTACTTGCTTGACCTTTTGTTCCATTCGGTCACGGTCACGCAGTAATATTGGACGTAAATATTGTCCTGTATAGGATGCTTCGACTTCAATCACCTCTTCAGGTGTACCTGTAGCAATGATCGTTCCACCCTTATCCCCGCCTTCAGGACCGAGATCTATCATATAGTCCACCGCTTTAATGACATCCAGGTTATGCTCAATAACAAGGACCGTATCCCCATTCTCAACAAGTCGTTGTAATACTTTAAGCAATCTTGAAATGTCATCCACATGAAGACCCGTCGTCGGCTCATCAAGAATATAGAGAGAGCGTCCTGTGGAGCGTCGATGGAGCTCTGATGCTAATTTTACCCGTTGTGCTTCTCCTCCTGAAAGGGTTGTTGCAGGTTGCCCAAGCGTAATATAGCCAAGCCCCACATCGTAAATCGTTTGTAGTTTACGATTTATTTTAGGGATATTCTCAAAGAAGCTGACAGCATCTTCAACAGTCATCTTTAAGATATCATCAATGTTTTTCCCTTTATATTGGACCTCCAACGTCTCACGATTATAGCGTTTGCCGTGGCACACTTCACAAGGAACATAGACATCGGGAAGGAAATGCATTTCAATTTTAATAATTCCATCCCCTCGGCATGCTTCACATCGTCCACCTTTGACATTGAAGCTAAAGCGACCCTTTTTATAGCCGCGTACCTTCGCTTCATTCGTAGAAGCAAAAACATCACGAATATCATCAAATACTCCTGTGTATGTGGCAGGGTTAGACCTTGGCGTCCTTCCGATTGGAGACTGGTCGATATCTATCACTTTATCAAGATAATCAATGCCTGTTATTTCTTTATGTTCTCCAGGTTTTGTTTTTGCGTTATGCAGTCGTTGTGCCAATGCTTTATGAAGAATCTCATTAATAAGGGTACTTTTCCCTGAACCAGACACTCCGGTAACAGCAACAAAACAGCCAAGAGGAATTTTCACATTTACATTTTTTAAGTTGTTTTCATTTGCACCTTTAATTTCAAGAAAGCGATCGTTTACTATTTTGCGTTCTATTGGAAGTGGAATGAACTTTTTACCAGATAGATATTGCCCTGTTAAAGATTTCTTATCATTCATCACTTCTTCAGGCGTCCCTGCAGATATTACTTGACCACCATGTACTCCTGCTCCAGGCCCGATATCAAGCAAATAATCCGCCGCAAGCATTGTATCTTCATCATGCTCAACGACAATTAACGTATTTCCGATATCCCTCATATTTTTCAGTGTTTGTATAAGACGGTCGTTATCTCGTTGATGAAGGCCGATCGATGGTTCATCCAAAATATAAAGAACGCCTGTTAAGCGAGAACCAATCTGGGTGGCGAGACGGATACGCTGTGCCTCTCCTCCTGACAGGGTACCTGCTGCTCTGCTCATTGTTAAATAATCAAGACCGACATTGTTTAAGAAGCCTAACCGTTCTTGAATTTCACGAAGAATCATGTTCGCGATTTTCCGTTCCTTTTCCGTAAGGTTTAACTGATTAAAGAAATCAATTGCTTCCACAATGGAGAATTTCGTCACATCTCCTATATGCTGTTGATTTATTAAAACAGACAAAGCCTCTAGCTTCAATCGGTTACCTTTACATGCTGGACAAGGCTGCTGCGCCATGTATTTTTCCATTTGCTCACGAATATAGTCAGAGCTTGTTTCCTTATACCGTCTTTCCACATTGGGGATAACTCCTTCAAAGTGGATATAGCTTTCTCGCACTTGTCCGAAGTCGTTTTCAAAACGGAAGTAGATTTCCTCTTTTCCACTTCCATAAAGGACTTTTTCCAAAAGATTCTTTGGTATTTCATTAACGGGTACATTCATTTCAATACCGTAATGGTTACAGACCGCTTCTAGCATTTGTGGATAATATTGTGAGCTAGTTGGCTCCCATGGAGCAAGTGCGTGCTCTTTTAAGCTCAGGTTCCTATTAGGGATGACCAGATCTACATCTACCTCAAGTTTTGTGCCTAAGCCATCACACTTTTGACATGCTCCATATGGACTGTTGAACGAAAACATTCTTGGTTCCAATTCTCCAATTGAAAATCCACATTGTGGACATGCATGATGCTCACTAAAAAGAAGTTCTTCTTCTCCCATAATATCCACAATGACTTTTCCTTCACCTAATCGTAATGCTGTTTCCAAAGAGTCAGAAAGTCGGGTTTCCACACCTTCTTTTACGATAATTCGATCAATTACCACTTCAATGGAATGTTTTTTATTCTTCTCGAGTTCAATCTCATCTGTTACTTCAAGCATTTCTCCATTTACCCGGATTCGGACATACCCTTGCTTCTTGATGTCTTCCATTGTTTTTACATGAGTACCCTTTCGTCCCTGCACAACAGGTGAGAGAATCTGCATTTTTGTACGTTCTGGGTACTCCATAATCCGATCAACCATTTGCTCTATAGTCTGGGATGAGATTTCTATTCCGTGTTTTGGACATGTTGGTCGTCCCACTCTTGCGAAAAGCAGACGCAAATAGTCATATATTTCCGTTACTGTACCTACTGTAGATCTAGGATTACGGCTTGTTGTCTTCTGATCGATGGAAATGGCTGGTGATAGTCCTTCAATAGCATCCACATCAGGTTTATCCATCTGACCAAGAAACTGACGTGCATATGCGGATAGAGACTCAACATACCTGCGTTGACCTTCTGCATAAATGGTATCAAAGGCAAGAGAGCTTTTCCCCGAACCAGAAAGCCCTGTTAGCACCACAAGTTTATCACGTGGTATCGTTACATCAATATTCTTAAGGTTATGGGCTCTGGCCCCTTTTACTACGATTTTATCCATTGCCATCCTTTTGTCATCCTTCCGCTTTAAGCTCTAATAGGAGATCACGAAGCTCTGCAGCACGTTCGAAATCTAGAGCTTTTGCAGCATCTTTCATCTCCTGCTCCATGCTTTCTATGAGCTTTTCTCTTTCTTTTTTGTTCTTCGGTCTCAGTGGTGCCGGTACTTTTCCTTCATATTGGCCCTCATCTTCTGCAACCATAGTGGCTCTGATTAACTCAGGCACTTTTTTCTGAATCGTCGTTGGTGTAATTCCATGTTTTTCATTATACGCTTCTTGAATTTCTCGGCGCCTTTTTGTCTCATTAAGGGCGATATCCATTGACTTTGTGATTTTATCAGCATACATGATGACTTTACCGTTCGCATTTCGTGCGGCACGCCCTATTGTTTGAATCAATGAACGCTCAGAACGAAGAAAGCCTTCTTTGTCTGCGTCGAGAATGGTAACAAGAGAGACTTCCGGAATATCTAGTCCCTCTCTTAAAAGGTTGATGCCAACTAGAACATCATGTTTCCCAAGTCGAAGTTCACGAATGATCTCAATGCGCTCAAGCGTCTTGATTTCCGAATGTAAATAAGCCACTTTAATGCCAAGTTCCTTCAAATAAGCTGTAAGATCTTCTGACATTTTTTTCGTTAACGTAGTAACTAAGACTCTTTCGTTCTTTTTGGTGCGATCATTTATTTCTCCAATAAGGTCATCAATTTGTCCTTTAATTGGCCGTACTTCAATTGTTGGATCTAATAATCCTGTTGGACGAATAATCTGCTGTACCATTTTTGGCGAATGATCTAACTCATACGGACCCGGTGTTGCCGAGACATACAGAAGTTGGGCAGTCTTTTCTTCAAACTCTTCAAATCTTAACGGGCGATTATCCTTTGCAGAAGGAAGTCTGAATCCATGGTCCACAAGCACCTGTTTTCTTGCCTGGTCCCCGTTAAACATTCCCCTAATCTGAGGCAGCGTTACATGGGACTCGTCAATGACTAACAGGAAATCCTTTGGAAAGAAATCCATCAAAGTATATGGAGTGGAACCAGCTGGCCGTAATGTCAAATGACGGGAATAATTTTCAATTCCAGAACAGAAGCCCATTTCTGCCATCATTTCTAAATCATAGCGAGAACGCTGTTCAAGGCGCTGTGCTTCCAAAAGCTTTCCTGCTTCACGCAGTTCCGCTAATCTTTCCTCTAGCTCTGCCTGAATATTAACAATCGCTTTTTTCATTTTTTCTTCACGGGTAACGAAGTGGGATGCAGGGAAAATAGAGACATGATTGCGGTCTCCAAGTATTTCTCCTGTTAATGCATTTACTTCTCTTATACGATCAATTTCATCACCAAAAAACTCGACCCTAATACAATGCTCGTCTCGGGATGCAGGGAAAATTTCTACCACATCACCACGAACTCGAAAAGTACCGCGTTTGAAATCGATATCGTTTCTCGCGTATTGTATATCCACTAAATCACGAAGTAATGCGTTTCGTTCTTTTTCCATTCCTGTTCTCAGAGAAACGACTAAGTCTCGATACTCTTCTGGCGAACCTAAACCATAAATACACGATACACTTGCGATAATAATGACGTCTTGGCGCTCAAACAATGAAGCCGTTGCTGAGTGACGTAGCTTATCTATTTCATCATTAATGCTCGCATCTTTTTCAATGAAAGTATCTGTGGAAGGAACATATGCCTCTGGTTGATAGTAATCGTAATAACTAACAAAGTATTCCACAGCATTATTTGGGAAAAATTCCTTAAACTCACTATATAATTGTCCAGCCAATGTCTTGTTATGGGCAATAATTAGTGTTGGTTTATTGACTGCCTTTATCACATTTGAAACGGTAAAGGTCTTCCCAGTCCCTGTTGCTCCCAGAAGTGTCTGATGTTTTTTTCCATTTTTAATACCTTCCACTATCTCGGCTATTGCAGTCGGTTGATCGCCACCTGGCTTATACCCTGACACTAACTCAAACTGTTCCATCCACGAAGTGCCTCCATTTCCGTACAATTGTTATCTATCAATATTCTATCATAATCCACCCTTAACACAAGAAAAATGCGAACTGATATTCGGTTTTTTTGTTTTCCACTACATTATGTATGTCTATACCCGTCCAAGTTGCGTTTAAAAGTGGTTTTTTATATTCTTATCATAGTCATGAAAAGAGATTAGAAAACTCATACTGGAGAGATTTATGTTGAATAAGATTTTAAGACTCGGATGGTTGGTAGCGCTAGTATTTAGTTTAACTGCCTGTTCACGAGATATTCCTGATACTTTGCTCCATCTGGACTACTTGGATGATCGTGCATTAGAGGCTCCTGAAACAGAACTGACATATAGCGAGATTGACGGTGAGTATGTTCATGATTTTATAAAAAGTAATAAGGATAAAGCAGTGCGATGGACAGCAACCGTTAGTAGGATAGAAAATGATTCGACCTTTGAGCTTAAGGAGCCTCTTCTGCCATCAATACTTGTAACATTTTCAGAGGAATTGAATCAACCACTGGAAGTTGGCGATATCGTTACATTTAAAGGTTTATTAATAGGCTATGGCGAGACATTTGGGAAAGATCCATTATGGGTAGTAAGACCAGCACATTTAGAGGAAACAACTGCAGATGAACTCGATGAATTGATAGAGTATCAAGAAAAAGCAAAGGAGAAGGTTAGGGATGAATCGAGATGATACTCAATTGCTTGTCGTAATTGGAATTTTATGTAATCGAGTAGGAGGGGGTGACTAACCCCCGACCTCTCACACCACCGTACGTACCGTTCGGTATACGGCGGTTCAATTAAAGTTGACGTAAACTTTCATATCTTGCATATAGACTTTTGAGC
>NZ_CAKJTJ010000005.1 GCF_917563925.1 Sutcliffiella rhizosphaerae | reverse complement strand
GGACAATTAGAAATGCGAAAGCGCCTCGTTCAGCCCCGACAAGCATAAGACAAGCTGGCAAGAAGGTTGGGTTTTACCTTCTGGACAGATTGCTTATGACCTCGAGGGGCTAGGCGCTGGAGCTGGACAATTAGAAATGCGAAAGCGCCTCGTTCAGCCCCGACAAGCATAAGACAAGCTGGCAAGAAGGTTGGGTTTTACCTTCTGGACAGATTGCTTATGACCTCGAGGGGCTAGGCGCTGGACCTGGACAATTAGAAATGCGAAAGCGCCTCGTTCAGCCCCGACAAGCATAAGACAAGCTGGCAAGAAGGTTGGGTTTTACCTTCTGGACAGATTGGATTATGACCTCGAGGGGCTAGGCACTGGAGCTGGACAATTAGAAAAGCGGAAGCGCCATATGCAGCTCCGGCAAGTAAAACGAGGTAGCGAGAAAGCTGGGACAGTTTGCGTTTTATTTCCTCTATTAAAAAGAAAACAAAGGCAATTTTACCGTTACTTTTGTTCCTCGTCCGCTTGTTGATTCCAGTTGTACATTCCCTTTATGCTTGTTTACAATTTGTTGTACGATGGAGAGTCCTAAACCAGTTCCACCTGTTTTTCTAGTACGTGCTTTCTCCACACGATAAAACCTTTCAAAAATATACGGAAGATCATTTTCAGGAATCCCAATGCCTTCATCTTCTATTTGAAAAATTCCTAGATCCTTCATTTGGTGGACTGAAATTTTAATCTTCCTATTCTCAGGAGTAAATTTAATTGCATTGCTTAAAAGATTAACGATTACTTGATCAAGCCTTTTATAATCACCTAAAACAACTACTTCTTCATTAAGGTCCAGTTCTGTTATGATTTTTTTCTCCTTCAATTCTAATCGAAACCGGCGTACTATTTCTTTAACCATTTCTGACAGTATGACTGGCTCTTTATCAAGTGGATATGATGTTCCATCTAATTGCGCCAGGTCTAAAAGATCATGAACAAGTTGGTTCATTCTATCTGTTTCTTTTTCGATAGTCTCTATATATTTTTCAGTTGTAATTAAGTTTTCCTTTACTGCTTCACTATAACCTTTTAAATAGCTAATGGGAGTTCTCAATTCATGTGATACATTCCCTAAGAACTCCTTCCTTTCTTTGTCCACTTCATGTAAATTCTCTGACATCGTATTAATGGACTTACCTAGACTCGTAATCTCATCCTTCCCTTGAACAGCTACTCTTTTTGCAAAATTCCCCTGTGCGATCTCTTTTGCTAGTTTCTCCATTTCTACAAGGGGTCGGACAATTCTATTTGTCATCTTCAATCCAATGCCAACAAGGAATATAATTAATATGACTATACTAGAAAAAAGTAACATCCTGATTGGCTGAAATGCTTCTGTTATAGCTGTTAATGGCATATATAGAAAAATGACTGCCTCTAATCTATCATTTAGTATTAACGGAACAACAACTGCACGAATCTCCTGCTCTAACCCTGTATGGTATTTCGTAAAGATCAGTGTTTTACCAAGTAGTAGCTCCTGCCTTTCTGAAAAAGTAATCAGATTTTGCTCTGCAAAGGAATCAAACGGAGCACCACTTCCTAGCTGCATCGGATCATCCGTAAAAATAATGGATGTTTCTGAACTTTCTTCCACCCATTGTAATCTATCGGATAATACCTCCTGATTCTCTTCTAGAAAAACTGCTTCTAAGTTCCGTCCTTGTTTTAGAAGAATATCTGTCTGTTTTTCAATATACAATATTTGATAAAGATAGTAGGAAACAATTGTTACAAGCAATATTGTGAATACAGATACAGAAATGATAGTCAGCCATATTTTGTAACGGATGGATATAGATTTCATGTTTCCATTCCCTCGAATTTATAGCCAATTCCCCACACTGTTTTTATGTTTACACCCGCAGATTTAAGCTTAAATCTTATTGTTTTTATATGTGTATCAACTGTCCGGTAAGATTCATTATCTGAGTCCATCCCCCATACCACTTCATGAATCTGCTCTCTTGAGAATACTTTCCCTTCATGTTCCATTAAAAATAAGAGAAGATCATATTCTCTTCTAGCAAGATTGACCTTTTTGTCATCCACATATACTTGTCTTGCACTTTTTTGCACCGTAATATTCCCATATGAGAAGACATCAAAAAAGGCTTGATTGTAGCGCCTTAGCAATGCTTCGATTCTTGCTAACAGCTCTTTAGGACTGAACGGCTTCATTACATAGTCATCTGCTCCAAGCTTTAACCCGTTCACTTTATCCCATTCATCACTTTTGGCAGTTAACATCAATATTGGCATTAAATATTTTTCACGGATTTTTTTGCACGCTGTAAAACCATCCAACTCAGGCATCATAACATCTAAAATAATCAGATCCACTTTGTTCAAAAAAAGAAGGTCCAATGCTTCTTCTCCATTTTCCGCAAATAAAACTTCATAACCGTCCTTTTTGAGGTACATTTCAAGTAGGTTTCTCATGTCTGCTTCATCATCAACTACTAAAACTTGAAAGGAGTTTTTCATCTCTCATTGCCTCCTTTAAACAAAAGAAAAGGACCATTTTCTATTACAAAAACATTTTGTACTTCTAAGGTATTTTTGTCGATAATCGCAAGCTCATCTCCATCTAGACATGTGATATATAGATTGTTTTTGTCAACTATCATGTTACTAGGATTATCGCCAACGAAAATTTTTTGTTCTACCGAGTATGTATCTGGATCTAATTTTGATAAGCTATGGTCCCCATGACTTAATACAAATATATCCGACCCCTCGTCCTCTTGTAATATTTGAATAGGCATTAGCCCTGTTTGTACACTTATCTCTTCTTTTTTTGTCTCTGGGTCATAGCCAAAGATTCGGTCGTTTAGACTTCCAGTTGCACCGTGACCACCTGTCCATAAATACTTGCCATCAAACTGCAATCCTTCTGGTCTAGGATTAACATTTATTGAATCTGTTATGTTATTAGAAGTTGTATCAATTTTATATACTTCACTGCTTCCTGCAGAAAGAACAAATAATTGTTGTCCGTTCAGAAGCATTTTTGAAGGATACTCGCCTACTTTTATATCATTTACTTGTTTCTCACTCTGAACATCTATTACTTGAATTGTGTTTGAAATCACATTTGCAGCATATAAGGACTTTTCTTGAGAATCATATAATAAGTCAACAATACCATTACCAACATTCAAAAAAGGTGAAATTATTTTTTCTTCTACATTAATCTTGTATAGTTTCTCTTCTTCTTTCACAGATGCAATAAAAAACCCTGAGCTTATTTCCACTATGGAAGAAAAGGTAAAAGGGAGACTTACTTTCTCTTGTTTGCCTGTTGATATATCCATTGCAGTTATGGCATTTTCTTTTAAATGGGTAATATAAATGGTCGAGTCAAGGTTATTAGTAGTTGGCAATTGAATTTCATTATTATTACAACCTGAAAATGTCAGTACCACTACTAAGAATACGATTATTTTTTTCAACCTATAACACTCCTAATCAAAATACTATCCCTATTTTACTCTATAAATGTGAATTATGTGTGTGAGAAACAAAAAAGATGATTCTTCTAATAAGAACCACCTCAGTATCTGATAATCAGTATTAATGTAATTTGTCATCCATTTAATTTACATTGCTCATAAACATTAGCGTTACCGCCAATACTCTGCCCTCCACATGAAGCACACATGACTGTTCTGGCAAGAGAATCTCCATAAACATCATGATGTTTTTTTAGGGATAGGTTTAAAAAATAAAAAAAGATTGCTACTAATGATGTAAAAGCGATTAAAAATAACCAAAACATACTGTTCCCACACCTCTAATTTTCTATATTTCCCCACAAGACACATGTAAGGTCATTCAATATTGCCTAACAAGTAAAATCAATTTTAATAGAGGATACACTACAATTGCCATTGAAAGTTGGACATATAGTACCATCTCTACTGATATTTTCTCCATTATCAATAGTAAAACCGAACAAACCACACTTGTTGCCATCAATATGTATGCAACATGTCCACTTTTTTGATTGATTTCTGCACGTTTTCTCTTTGTAGGCTGATATCGTCTACGCATGAAAGCACGAATAATTTCAGAAAGTCCCAATAAGATAAAGACCACGGGAATATATTTCAGTTTTCCAGAATTGTGGGCTTCTATCAGCAGAAAAGCACCAAACAACATAATTATTATCGGCAAGCCAAAGGCTAAAAGTGGTTGATCAAATATAGACTGCTCCTCTTTTTCCAAAAAACTTTCCTCCTAACATAAATCCTAGTATGTATACTACCGTAATAAAAGGAATGAAATTGCTATATTCAAGAGTACGAAAGAAGAATCGTTACAGTATATGCAACGATTACTAGGAAACATGATAGTTTATTTACATAAAATCAAAATAATAGCGAATAACATGAAAAAAGATTGGAGCTGAATATGCAAGACTATCCACTCTAGTTAAATAGCTTTTTTTCAATACAGAAGCTTTTTCACCGTCACCAATTAATAAATCTCTCTTTAGAACAGAAATTGCCAAACTTCCTCCAAAACATGAAATACTGATAAGTACACCTGAAAGTAATCCAAAAAGTTCGTCTAGCGGTGTTAAATAGGAATAAATATTGTAAGATACACCTGTTGTCACAAAAGTCGCGATAATAAAACCTTCCCATGTAATATTCGGATTAGATGTCGGAATTACTTTTCTTCTTCCTATATAAAGGGAGACTAGGTGCTGTATCACATCATGCAGTTGGGTTAACACAACTAAAAACAATACTAAATTAGCACCATATTCTGGAGTAGCAATCTGGTAAAATGCAAGATGGCTTAATCCAAATACCATTAACATCAGCCCCCATTGAGTGGAGCTTACAGATCTCAAAAAACCGACTGTCCCTTTGCCAAGGATTCTTGGTAGAGGTAAGAATAAAAAAACATATACCGGAATAAAAACAATAAACATTCCATACCAACCAATATAAATCCAGTAAAATTGGATTGGGATGGATAGATATGCCCAAAGGAACAATTGTCGATCTACTTTTCTCGTCTTTAAGATAGAAAAGTACTCTTTCAATGAAAAGAAACATAAAAACATTAAAGCGATTAAGGAGATTAGAGGGTTAAATAAAGTGGCCACACTAAAAACTGCAAGCATCCCCCACCAAGTTTTTATTTTCACACCTAAATCAGAAAAATCCTTCGATGTAGAGTTTTTCCTAACTATAAGATACATTATATTAAACACACATAACCCCGATGCTATTATCAGCAACGTAATAACCGCTTCTATTTCAAACATGTTAAACCCCCTTTATCTATTATTATGAAATTAATGGTTAATTTTGGTCAAGATAAATTATATAATGAAGTTAGAAAAAGAGTTGTAAGTAAGGCGGTGAGTAAATTGAATGATACACACGTATATATACTATTAACTGATACAGGCACTTTGTTTACAAAATCTATAAAAAAGTATACGAAAGCACCTTATAACCACGTCTCACTTTCATTCGATCCAAATCTTGAAGAGATGTACAGTTTTGGTAGAAAACGACCAAGCAACCCTTTTCATGGTGGATTTGTAAGGGAGAATGTAGAAACTGGGACATATCGAAAGTACCCTGAGACTACCTGTGTTTTATATAAAATGAAGGTTACTGCAAGGGAAATTGAAAAAATGAGAAGAGTAATTAGTATATTTCAGAGGAAGGAAAAGAAGTGGTTTTATAATTTGCTAGGTGTAATTGGAGTGTCTATTAATGAACCAGTAGAGATAGATTCAAGTTATTTTTGCTCACAATTTGTTTCTGATGTCCTTCATCGCTCAGGAATAAAGCTATGGAATAAGCTTCCTTCGCTTGTCACTCCTGATGATTTCAGACAAAGTGAACGATTAGAGTGGCTCTATGAAGGTAAACTTTTTGATTATGAGCCTATAAAACTTCGAATGAATAGATAGAGGTGGAAGGGAAAACCTTCCACCTATCTTCTATATTAAACTCCACCTTGCTCATCTAGCTCTTGCAGGTCTTCCAACGATAGCTCCTCCGCATTATCAAGAACCTCTTGAGGTATCGTAATTTCACCTACTTCATCAAAATTATATAATGTTGCATCGACTTCCTGAATGGACGCTATTGTGTCACCTTCCATGTCCATTTCCATATCCATATAAACAGTCATTTTTGTTTGGAAGAATGTTTCTTTATCCACATGAATGACATAGTTTAACTCGTTCACTGTCATCATAGATAACATCTCCTCCATCATTCCCGACATATCTTCCCCCATCATTCCACTGACCATTCCAATCATTTCATTGAATTGCTCACCTGAACCTTCAAAAGTAAGGACATAAGAGTTACCTTCTTCAGATAATGTCATATTATCTGAATACGCTTTAAGCATTTCCAATTGTACAGCTGGGTTAGATTGCATATCAGATAATGCATTCATCTCATCAGCAAACTCTTGTGGGAGCTTCACCCATTTTTGTTCTAGTGGCTCGAATACAAAGAATCCATCAGAAGTAAAATAGGTTTCGGTATCCATACTCCCCATCATTCCATCTGCATCTTGTACGGATGTTACTTGATACATTGCAAGAGGATTTTGTGATATATCTGATTTTACAGTTGATGACATATTAATGGAGTCTTCCCCAGCCATTGAAATTTCTTGCTCAGTTGTCATTTCCATAGAATAGCTCGATAAACCTGTCATCGCTTCCGTTGATTTTTCTAAAACTTCTTCTGCTGATAAACTATCCGTTACGTCAGACTCACCAGTTTGATTATCAACGTCTTCTACTTGATTATTACTTGTATTCCCTTCACTGGAAGTGTTTTCATTTCCATCCACCGTGTTACTGTCATTGCCACAAGCAGCTAACATCATCATGGCAAGCAGAGTCACTAATAATAACTTCACGTTTTTCAAATAAATCCACTCCTATTCAATTTAATCCCTTTGTTCCTTTACCCTACTTGGATAAAAATAACACCATTACCTAAAGTACATCTTACGAAAGATATTTTGACATTATTACTTACGATAAAAAGTAAGGAATGTTTCACTTTTGTATAAGAATAGGAAATAAGATCTATAAGGCAAATCGGAAGCATCCATTTTTTCTCTAATCGAATATCCATTAAAAAGAGTCCAATGAAATCATTCTTCATTGAACCTTTTTTTCAATAATCTAAAGTCTTCTTTTTATGGATTACACCAATCATTAGCTTAAATTTGGAGGATAGCAGGTAAAAAAATTTAATAATGATTTTTTTCAAACTCAGCTATTTGGTTCTCATACATCTCGGTTAATCCAATATCATCCAGCCCTTTTAATAGCATTTCTTTTCGATAGGGATCTGTGTCAAAATGCAGAATGCTATTTTCTACTCTTATCTCTTGAGATTCCAAATCAATAGTCAATTCTAAATGATTTATTTGTGCTAAAACGAAAAGTTCCTCCACCTCTTCTTCTTTTAATGTAATAGGAAGAATACCATTTTTAAAACAATTATTATAAAAAATATCAGCAAAAGTTGGCGCAATAAGTACTTTGATACCATAATCCAATAACGCCCATGGTGCATGCTCTCTAGAAGATCCGCACCCGAAATTTTTCCTCGCTAGCAGAATGGATGCCCCTTGATACTTTGGTGCGTTAAGGGCAAACTCTTCCATTGGTTTCCCTTTTTCATCAAAGCGCCAATCATAAAATAAAAACTGTCCAAAGCCGGAACGTTCTATTCGCTTTAAAAACTGTTTAGGAATAATTTGATCTGTATCTACATTCTCTTTGTCTAATGGGATAACTGCTCCGCTATGTGTGATGAGTGGTTCCATCAGACAACCTCCTCTTGTTTAGTAAAATCATTTACATCGACAAATCGACCTTTTACTGCTGCGGCCGCCGCCATTGCTGGACTTACTAAATGGGTTCTTGAACCTCTCCCTTGTCGGCCTTCAAAATTACGATTGGAAGTGGACGCACATCTTTTTCCAGGTGGCACTACATCCGGGTTCATACTCAGACACATACTACATCCGGCTTCTCTCCACTCAAATCCTGCAGTCAAAAATACTTCATGCAACCCTTCTTCTTCTGCCTGCTGCTTTACCTTTTTGGAACCAGGTACCACTAAAGCAGTAACATGAGGAGATACTTTTCTTCCTTTTAGTACATCTGCTGCTTGTCGTAAATCCTCAATCCTTGAATTAGTACATGAGCCTATAAAAACATAATCTATACTTATGTCCGATATGTTCATCCCTGGTTTTAGCCCCATGTATTCAATTGCTTGCATAAGAGATTTCTTCTCAGATTGGTTTAATATACTTGAAGGGTCTGGTACTTGACCATTAACACTGCTCCCCATGGAAGGGTTTGTTCCCCAGGTAACTTGAGGTTCAAGATTAGTAATATCAAATTCTATTACTTTATCATATGTTGCCCCATCATCTGTACGTAGAGAGTACCATTCTACTTCTGCTCGATCGCGCTCTTCTCCCACTGGTGCATATTTTCTTCCTGTTAAATACGAAAAGGTGGTTTCATCTGGGGCTACTAATCCAGCTTTTGCACCTGCTTCAATAGCCATATTACATATGGTCATTCTCTCTTCCATTGACATCGCTTTGATAACTTTCCCTGTAAATTCAATAACATAGCCTGTTCCAAAATCAGTTCCATGCTTCGCAATAACTGCAAGGATAATATCTTTTGCTGAGATACCTAAAGGTTTTAAACCTTTAAAATCAAGCTTTAATGTTTTCGGTTTGCTTTGCCATAAACACTGGGTAGCTAAAACGTGCTCCACTTCACTTGTGCCAATCCCGAATGCCAATGCTCCAAAAGCTCCGTGTGTGGATGTGTGGCTGTCGCCACAAACAATTGTCTTTCCTGGTTGAGTTAAACCAAGTTCAGGTCCAATTACATGGACAATTCCTTGCTCAGAACTATGGAGATCTGCGAGTTTAATCCCAAATTCATTGCAATTAGCATCCAAAGTTGTCATCTGTTTATTAGCGATTTCATCTGTTACATGAAATGGGTTAATTGTGGGAACGTTGTGATCCATTGTCGCATAAGTTAAATCTGGCCGCCTTACAGTTCTACCTGTAAGTCTCAGCCCTTCAAATGCTTGTGGTGATGTTACTTCATGAACTAAATGAAGGTCAATATATAACAAACTTGGTTTATTATCTTCTTTTACAACTGTGTGCTTATCCCAAATTTTCTCAAACAATGTTCTAGATTTCATGTCACTCACCCTCCCGAATCATTTTTATCCATTCTGAACTGGTGACTTTAGGTAACTTCTAACCATTGTTCCCATTTGTGTAGTGGTCAGTACCCGCTCCCAATCAAAGCCAATATCCCCTGTTCGATAGCCAGCTTCTAGTGTTTTCTTTACAGCATTTTCAATACTATCTGCCTCATTCTCTAATCGAAGGGAATGTCTAAGCAACATTGCAACAGATAGGATTGTTGCAAGTGGATTTGCTTTATCTTTTCCGGCAATATCAGGAGCAGAACCATGGATCGGCTCATAGAGACCTGGTCCCGTATCACTAAGACTTGCTGACGGCAACATACCGAGTGAACCTGTCAACATGGACGCTTCATCACTTAATATATCTCCAAACATGTTTTCCGTTACGATAACATCAAATTGGCGAGGGTTTCTGATTAATTGCATCGCTACATTATCAACAAGCATATGCTCAAGTTTTACGTCTGGATAATCATAAGAAAGTCTATCGGCTACTTCCCTCCATAGTCTGCTGCTTTCTAACACATTAGCTTTATCAACAGAAGTAAGCTTTTTCTTTCTCCCTTGTGCAATTTGAAACCCTTGACGGAGAATGCGTTCTATTTCTTTTTCTGAATAACGGAGGGTATCAATTGCTTCCTGTCCATTTTCACCATTTTTTCTTTCACGTGGAGTTCCAAAGTAAATACCACCTGTAAGCTCTCTTACAATTAATACATCGGTACCAATAACATTCTCGCTTTTTAATGGCGAAGTATGAAGTAACGCATCAAATAATGTTACTGGTCTTAAGTTCGCGTATAAATTGAGAGTCTTTCGGATTCCTAGCAGTCCAGCTTCTGGCCTTCTATGAGAAAGCTCTTGATCCCATTTTGGCCCCCCTACTGCTCCTAATAGAATAGCATCACTGTTCTTGCATAATTCCACTGTTTCTGTTGGAAGAGGAGTTCCCGTCTTATCGACAGCAACTCCCCCAATCAACCCATACTTCATTTCGAAGGTATGATGAAAATGCTTTGCAACTTCCTCCAATATTAGCACAGCTTCCTTTATTACTTCTGGCCCAATACCATCACCAGGTAATATGGCTATTTTATAATAACTCATCCAACTTCGGCTCCTTTGGCAGCATATCGTGCAAACTTTTCTTTAATGGAAAGACGGTTTACAGCATCCAGATAAGCTTTGGCAGATGCCTCCAATACATCATGCTCCACTCCTCTCCCACTGGAAGTATGACCATCAACATGTATTTGGACATATACTTCTGCTAGTGCATCACTACCATCAGATGTTGATTGAATTCTATAGTCTAAAAGGGAAATCTCTTTTTGCAGAATCCTAGATATAGTATTATAGACAGATTCAACACTACCTTTACCTGTTGCAGACTCTTTCAACAGTTCACCCTCTTTAGTCCTTATCGCAATAGTAGTTGTAGGAATGATATTGGAACCATAAGAAATCTGTAGGGCTTCCATTTGATAGTGCGGGAGCATTCCTTTCACCGAAGAATCCATCATCAGTGCAAATATGTCATCTTCTGTTACCTCTTTCTTCTTCACAGTAAGATCTTTAAAAGCACTAAAAAGTTTTTTCCCTTCTTCTTCATTAAGAAATAGTCCTAGCTCCTCACATCTTTGCTTAAATGCATGACCTCCAGAATGTTTACCTAGAACCATCTTATTAGAATTTAATCCTACCATTTCAGGATTAATGACTTCATACGTACTTTTGTTTTTCAATACTCCATCTTGATGAATACCAGACTCGTGGGCAAATGCATTTGCTCCAACTACAGCTTTATTTTGGGGCACAATCATACCTGTTAGTCTGCTGACAAGATTGCTTGTTCTTACAGTTTGTTTCAAATCTATATTCGTTTCTACCTGATAAATATCTTTTCTAATTTGTAGGGCAACGATAATTTCTTCTAAGGATGCATTTCCTGCCCTTTCCCCAATTCCATTAATAGTTCCTTCTATTTGACCAACTCCACTTTTTATAGCGGCCAATGAGTTAGACACTGCCATTCCAAGGTCATCGTGACAATGAGCAGATAGCTTAACTTTGTCAATATTCGGTACATGCTTGCTAATATATGTGATTAAATGAGCATACTCATCAGGAGTAGTGTAGCCAACTGTATCTGGAAGGTTTATTACTTTTGCTCCTGCGTCAATGACCTTTTCAATAATATGAGCTAGAAATGGCCACTCACTTCTCGTTGCATCTTCAGCCGACCATTGAACATGTTCAAAATACTTAGCTGCATATTGTACGGCATTTACAGCAGCTTCCACCACTTCTTTTGGTTTCTTTTTTAATTTATATTCCATATGAATGGGGGAAGTGGCCAGAAACACATGTATCCCATTCTTCTCTGCATCTTTTACAGCTTCATATACTGCATCAATATCTGATTTGATAGATCTTGCAAGACCGACTACTCTTGTTTTTTTTACTGCTTTCGCAATTTGTTGAACTGCTTGAAAATCCCCATAGGAAGAAGCAGGGAAGCCTGCTTCCATAATATCAACTCCATACTTCTCAAGTTGAAGGGCAATTTCCAACTTCTCGTGAGGATGAAGGTTTACCCCAGCTGATTGTTCTCCATCTCTAAGTGTTGTATCAAATATCTCAACCTTGCGCACTACCAACCACTCCTTTCTTTTTCGACTGAATGAATGGCATTTTCGCACGGAGCTCCCTTCCAACTACTTCGAGTTGATGTTGTTTTTCTTGATTATTGATTGCATGGAACATTGGACGGTTAGCTTGATTTTCTAAAACCCACCCTTTTGCAAATTGACCAGATTGGATGTCTGTAAGAATTTGTTTCATCTCTTTCTTCGTATTTTCATTCACAACTCTAGGACCTGCTGTGAAATCTCCCCATTGTGCTGTGTCTGAGATAGAGTAGCGCATCCCTTCAAGTCCAGATTCATATAAAAGATCTACAATTAGCTTAAGTTCATGAAGACACTCAAAGTATGCTACTTCAGGTTGGTATCCAGCTTCCACTAAAGTTTCAAATCCTGCTTTAACAAGTGAGGTAGTACCACCGCATAATACGGCCTGTTCACCAAATAAATCCGTCTCCGTTTCTTCTTTAAAGGTCGTCTCCATAACAGCAGCCCGCCCAGCTCCTACTGCTTTCGTGTATGCAAGTGCTGTTTCTTTCGCTGTTCCAGTAGCGTCATGATATACCGCGAACAACGCTGGAACACCACCGCCATCTTCAAATACTCTCCTAACTAGATGTCCTGGTCCTTTCGGCGCTACTAGAAATACATCTACATCACTTGGTGGAACTACTTGATTAAAATGAATATTAAATCCATGAGCAAATGCCAATGCTTTTCCAGCCATCAAATGAGGTTCAATTTCTTGCTTATAAACTTCTGGCTGTTTTTCGTCTGGTAATAGGACCATTACTACATCAGCTGATGCTACCGCTTCACCTACGGATGAAACCTGAAACCCATCTCCTTTAGCTTTATCCCAAGACCCACCTGGTCTTACCCCTACTACAACGTCTACTCCACTATCCCTTAAATTTTGGGCATGTGCATGACCTTGTGAGCCATATCCCACAATTGCCACCTTTTTTTCGTTAAGAGCTGACTGAGAGATATCATCGTTATAATACATTTTTGCTGCCATGATTCTTCCTCCTTTAAGTAGTTTGTAATTCCGAACCTTATATTTCAAAAAATTCTGTTAATTAGTCATAGCAATTTGTTCAGATATGTCGGTGATTTGAATAACATCGATTTGTTTATCCAATTGAAGTTTAATTTTTTCTACCTCTCTTTCCTCCACTACATTCACCACTATTGTCATCAACGAAATGGAAGTTTCATTTACGGGTGCTACAGCAAGGCTTTCAATATTTAGTCCTTTTTTTAAGAATAAATTAGTTAATCTGTTCAATACACCAAGTTGATTGTTTACTAACAGCGACAATGTCCTTTTCATGGCTTCACACCTTCCATTTGTTGAATCCCCTTACCTGGGGCAATCATGGGATATACATTTTCCATATGAGTAACCCTACAATCTAATAAGAAAGGTTCATCATTTTCAAGCGCCATTGCAAATGCCGTCTTAAATTCATCCTCATTTTTTACTAAAGCAGCTTTTATACCAAATGCATCGGATAACTTTACATAATCTGGTTGATTTGTTAACAATGATTCTGAATATCTTTCTTTATAAAACAATTGTTGCCACTGTCTAACCATACCCATGGATTGATTATTTACAAGAACCACTTTTACGGGCAGACGATATTCAGTTAGAACTGCGAGCTCTTGTAATGTCATTTGAAAACCAGCATCTCCAAGCACAGCAACAACCACTGCTTTTTTATCTGCAATTTGAGCTCCAATTGCAGCTGGTAAGCCAAATCCCATTGTGCCTAACCCTCCAGAAGTAACCCATTTGTTTGGATGTTGAAAACCATGGAATTGAGCTGCCCACATTTGGTGTTGGCCAACGTCTGTCGAAATAATAGCTTCGCCCTTTGTCAAGTCATGTAAAAGCTCAATTAGTTTTTGCGGTTTTAAAGTTTCACCGTCCTCGACATACCATAACGGGTATTCTTCTTTTAATTGGAACAATTTTTCCAACCATCCACCGATGTCACCTTTCTCTAAATGCCCACTTAGCAATAGTTGCAATGATTTAGCTGCATCACCAATTACAGGGAAATCAGTTGGAACGTTTTTCCCTATCTCTGAAGGATCAATATCAAAATGAACTACTTGAGCGTGCTTGGCAAAGTCTTGGAGATTACCAGTAAGTCGATCATCAAATCTTGCACCAATATTAATAATGAGATCTGATTCATATAAAGCCATGTTAGCTGTATAAGTCCCATGCATACCGGCCATTCCCAGAAATAGGGGATGATCAGATGGAAAGCTTCCAAGTCCGAGTAAGGTGCTTGCCACTGGAATAGTTGTCTTAGCCACAAGTTCTTTTAGTTCATCAGAGGCATGGCTATGAAGAATGCCTGCCCCTGCTAAAATGACTGGTTTCTTAGCTTTCTTTATAGCATGTGCTACACTTTTAACCGCTTGTGGATCTGGATCTAATTTTAGTTTATATCCAGGTAGATGTACTTCCTTTGAATAATCAAATACTCCAGAAACTGCCGTTACATCCTTTGGTATATCTATTAATACTGGCCCTGGTCTTCCAGTAGTCGCGATATAAAAAGCTTCCTTAATAATGCGTGGAAGATCTTTTACATCTTGTACTTGAAAGTTATGCTTAGTAATTGGCATGGATATTCCGAGAGTTGGCGCCTCTTGAAATGCATCAGAACCTAAAACATGAGAATTGACTTGCCCTGTGAACACTACTAATGGGAGAGAGTCCATCATTGCATCTGCAAGTCCTGTAACAATATTGGTTGCACCTGGACCTGAAGTGGCTACTACTACACCAGGTTTTCCAGTGATTCTTGCATACCCTTCTGCAGCATGGATTGCCCCTTGCTCATGCCTTGTTAAAAGGTGGGGAATTCCTCCATCATATATCGCATCATAAATATTAAGGACGGCACCACCTGGATATCCAAATATTACTTCTACTCGCTCCTCTTTTAGAGCCTCCACAATCATTCTCGATCCCGTCAAAAGTTTATGGGTGATTTTTGTGCTATTGGTATCCACTTTCGTCACTGTTTATCCACCTCCTCATGTATCGTTTACACGCTATACTTTAAGCACTCCTCCCGTATTCGCAGATGTTACTAATGCTGAGTACCTTGCTAGATAGCCACTTTTCACTTTTGGTTCAGGTTGACTCCAACCTTTTTTTCTCTCATCAAGCACTTCTTGTTCTACGAGTAGATGAATCGTTCTTTTTTGTAAATCAATTTGAATGGTATCTCCATTTTCTACAAAAGCAATTGGACCACCTTCAGCTGCTTCAGGAGAAATATGCCCAATGGATATTCCTCTCGTTGCTCCTGAAAATCTTCCATCGGTTATGAGGGCAACTTTTGTAGATAAGCCTCTACCAGCAATGGAGGAAGTAGGAGCAAGCATTTCTGGCATTCCTGGTCCTCCTTTTGGACCTTCATAACGAATGACAACCACGTGCCCTTCTCTGACGAGTCCACTATCTATTCCGCTTTGAGCGTCTTCTTGTGATTCAAAAATGATCGCTTCTCCATTGAAGGTCTTGATAGAAGGGTCAACCGCTCCAACCTTAATTACCCCTCCGTTTGGTGCAAGATTACCAAATAGAATACTAAGTCCACCAACTGGACTGTATGCATCTTCTTTTTTACGAATTACCTTATCGTTTACAATTTGAGCATGATTGACGACTTCTCTAATGGTTTGCCCGGAAATCGTTATCCTCTCTGGGTGAATGGCACCTTCCATTTGACAAAGTTCTTTAATGATGGCACTAACACCACCTGCTTCATGAACATCCTGCATGGAATAATCAGATGCCGGACTAACCTTACAGAGATATGGGATCCGTTCAGCAATTTTGTTAATATCCTCCAATTTATACTTAATACCTGCTTCATGAGCTATAGCAAGAGTATGTAGCACCGTGTTTGTTGATCCACCCATTGCCATATCCAAAGCAAAAGCATCATCAATAGCTTCTTTCGTGATAATGTCTCTCGGTCTGATATCTTGATCGATTAAGTTCATCAAGTGTTTTGCAGCATTCTTTATTAATTGATGCCTCTCATCGGATGTAGCGACCATGGTACCGTTCCCAGGAAGAGCAACTCCGAGCATTTCCATTAACGTGTTCATAGAATTTGCCGTAAACATGCCTGAACATGACCCACATGTAGGACATGCGCTTGACTCAATTTCTAGGAGTTCTTCACGTGACATTTTACCTGAAAGTACACTACCAACTCCCTCAAAAACAGATACTAATGACAATGGTTTTCCGTCTTTCGTTCTTCCAGCCTCCATCGGGCCACCTGATACAAATACGGCAGGAACATTGGTTCTAGCTGCAGCCATTAGCATTCCGGGGGTGATTTTGTCACAGTTAGGAATATAAAAAACACCATCGAACCAGTGAGCGTTAATAACTGTTTCAGCTGAATCAGCAATCAACTCGCGACTTGGTAAGGAATAACGCATACCGATGTGACCCATTGCAATCCCGTCATCCACTCCAATCGTATTAAATTCGAAAGGGACTCCTCCCGCTTCCCTTATTGCTTCTTTTACAACTTCTGCAAATTTATTTAAATGCATATGTCCTGGAATGATATCAACATATGAATTACAAACTCCGATAAACGGTTTATCCATATCCTCTGGTTTTACCCCAGCTGCATGCAACAAACTTCTGTGTGGGGCTCTGTCAATTCCTCGTTTAATTGTATTACTTCTCATTTGGCAAGTTTCACTCCTTAAAAGGTGCCTTCATGCATTTCAATCGTCACCTTAGCTTAATCAACATTTTTTATTATTAATGGTTTAAAGCTTCTCCTAGCAGTACACCGCTGTTAATTTCCCAGCCAACTTTTGATTCTTCTGGATAAATTTTATACCCATCTTCTACCACTAATTGTCGGAAGCGATGTAAGATCTTATGCGTTTCTTTACCTGGTTTACCGTCTGCAACCGTTCTTCCATCAAGACTTATGACAGGAATCACTTCAGCAGCAGTACCTGTCAGAAAAACCTCATCTGCAACATACACATCATGTCTTGTAAATGGAATTTCCTGCAAGTCATAACCCATTTCCTTTGTCAAATCAATAATGGCATTGCGGGTAACACCTTCCAAAGCACCAACATAGCTTGGAGGGGTTAGCAGTTTGTTACCTTTTAAGATAAAGATGTTTTGACCAGACCCTTCTGCCACATATCCTTCTGTATTTAAAGTAAGGGCTTCATCTGCTCCTGCCATATTTGCTTCCGCTTTTACCATGATATTATTTAAATAATTCAAGGATTTTACTTTAGGACTTAGAATATCAGGGCGATTTCTTCTCGTAGGGACTGTGACCATCTTTATTCCTACGTCGTATAGTTCCTTTGGGAATAATGCCAGTTGTTCGGCAATCACTATTAAATTTGGAGTTTTGCATTTTGAGGGATCTAAACCTAGATCACCGACTCCTCTTGATAAGACTAAACGAATATATGCTGTATCTTGCAATTCGTTTTTTCTTAAGGTCTCGGCAATAATCTCTTCTAGTTCAGACATCGTATAGGGGATATTTAATAATACAGATTTTGCTGAATCATATAGTCTCTCTAAATGTTCGCGAAGACGGAAAACATTTCCGTTATACATTCGAATCCCTTCAAAAACACCATCTCCATAAAGGAATCCGTGATCATATACAGATACAACGGCCTTCTCTTTTTCTACAAGCTGATTATTCATATAGATGTATCTACACATTATAATCTCCTCTTTTCTTTTCTTTTATTTTTTGAATATTCTGACATAAAATGGTTTAAAAGTTGCCTCTTTGACAGGTCGAAGAACGTCTTACGTTAATCAGAACCTATCCGTAGAGGCTTTTTTCCTCGCGGTGTACACCATCCTGAAGAGATTGTGCTGGTATCGCTCGGACCAGTCATGCTATCGGGAAATTTAAGTGGACTTTTTCATTTATCAGTACCACTTTGTATTCCTAACATCATCGGAACCCTAGATACCCTCCTGATAAAAAAATGGATATGTCATTTATTCATGTTTCTTTGAGTTGTTGTTATTTTAATACCGTCCAAACACGAGGTCAACAGTTAATTTCAGATAATTCTAATTTTACTGACAATATAAAAACGCTTTCATTTTTGTTGTCCCAACAAAGAAAACGCTTTCAAAAGTTTGTCAATTTTTTTTACAAACCTGATTTTTATCGATGCATTTCCCTTCCTAAAAATAGATAGAATTTAGGTTTATAGATATCAACGTCTTAGCTTAAAACCTCAGAAGGATTTTGACTCCTCTAAAACCTAGAGATTGATTTATATACAAAATAAAAAGAAGAACAGGAAACTGTCCTTCTTTTTTCAGAAATACGTATTATATTAATAAATTAAACAATTGTTTATCCTTGTTTATCTCAATATAGGTGAAACCCTTCCTCTCCATTTTATCAATAAGAGCAAAATAATCATCAGGTTCCCTTAACTCTACACCAACCAAAACAGGCCCTTTGTCACGGTTGTTCTTTTTCGTATATTCAAATCGAGTAATATCGTCTGTCTCTCCTAATACATCTTCCATGAATTCTCTAAGAGCACCAGCACGTTGAGGGAAATTGACAATAAAATAGTGCTTCAATCCCTCGTAAATAAGCGACCGTTCTTTCATTTCCTGCATCCGATCTAAGTCATTATTTCCACCACTAACAATACAAACAACTGTTTTTCCTTTTATCTGTTCTTTGTAAAAATCAAGTGCAGCTATCGGCATTGCCCCTGCTGGTTCTGCAATAATCGCATTTTCATTATACAGATTAAGTATCGTTGTACAAACTTTCCCTTCCGGTACTAGAATAATATCATCTATGATATCTTTGGAAAGCTCAAAAGGAATTTTCCCCACCTGCTGAACAGCTGCACCATCTACAAAACTATCAATATCTTCTAGTTTCACTACCTGGTTTTCTGCTAAAGATTGTTTCATGCTAGGTGCACCAAACGGCTCTACTCCAATTACCTTTACTTGTGGATTTTTTTCCTTCAAGTATGATCCTACACCAGAGATTAGGCCACCTCCACCAATACTCATAAACACATAATTGCACTCTTCCTCAAGCTGTTCATACATTTCTAATCCAATTGTCGCTTGACCCGTTATCGTTAATTTATCATCAAAAGGATGCACAAATTTCAATCCTTCCTGATTACATGCCTTCACAGCTTGTTGATAGGAATCATCATACGTATCTCCAGTTAAAATTACCTCCGTGTACTCACCACCGAAAAATTCTACCTTTGATACTTTCTGTCTTGGTGTCGTAGTAGGCATAAATATTTTCCCTCTAATTCCAAGCTTTTTGCAGGCATACGCAACTCCTTGGGCATGGTTCCCAGCGCTTGCACATACTACTCCCTTTTCTCTTTGTTGCTGCGTTAGACTTTGCACTAAATAATAAGCTCCCCTTAGTTTAAAGGATCTGACTACTTGTTGATCTTCCCTTTTTAAGTAGACTTTACAGTTATAGCGTTCTGACAGAATAGGGTCCAACTGAAGCGGTGATCTTACGACGATATTTTTCAGCACCTCATATGCTTGTTGAACTTCTTCCGTTGAAACTCTAGTTTGTAATGCTTTCGTCATTTTTCCGCTCCTTTCTCCTAGTTAACTGCATGGTTTAGAATATTGTGAATTATTGTACATCATCTTAATTGGCTATGTCACGAATCTTTTGCAGAAATTAAAAAACACTCCTGCTGAATGAACACTCCAAGGAGGTTGCTGTTGCTATAAGTTCAAGTCATGAACACCTATATTTTTTTATTTTTATTGAATGTAAAAAGCAAGAATAAGCGAAAGATGCCATTGCACAAAATAATAATATTAGAATAGTAAGTTTAGAGCTTCAGATACCTTGCTTAGATAGTACATAAGTATTATAAGAAAACCAAATAATTCAAAGTTTATTTATTAAATGAATAACGAATGAAATCTTTGTCGAAAACTTTTTAAGCATGCATTCGGACAAATCAAATGTTATTTTGATAAACTTTTCATAGATTATTAATTCTTCTATGAAAAATAAAAATGAAGATTTTGGTTGAATAGCAACTAAGTTTGCGGATAAAAAGGCATTTAATAAAGAGTAGAGGTGTAATACCATGATAAATAGTGGACTAGTCTTAGAAGGTGGCGGTATGAGAGGTGTATATACTGCAGGTGTATTAGAATATTTTATGGAAAATAACTTATACTTTCCATATATCATCGGAGTGTCAGCAGGTGCATGCATGGCTGCCTCTTATCTTTCCGGCCAAAAAGGAAGAAATAGAAAAGTCAATATTGATTTTATCAATGACCATCGCTATCTTTCTTATCGAAATTACTGGAAAAAGCGCCAATTGTTTGACATGGATTTTTTATTTGATGAAATACCAAATAAACTTGTTCCTTTTGATTATGAAGCTTATTCTAAACGAAAAGAGGATTTTGTCGTAGTTACTACAGACTGTATAACAGGAGAGCCTGTTTATTTTAATATGAAAAATCATCAAGAAGATTTACTGACTCTCATTAGAGCATCTAGTTCTCTCCCATTTATCGCACCAAACGTAAGCTTCCAAGACAGGTTTCTTTTAGATGGTGGCATAATTGATCCTATTCCAATAAAAAAAGCACAAGTGGATGGAAATGTTAAAAATGTAGTTATTTTGACGAAGTCTGCAGGATATAAGAAAAAAGCGAGTCGATTTGGGTCGTTGTTAAAATATAAACAGTTCCCTATTATCTCTGAAAAGCTCAAAGCACGATATAAATTATACAATGAGACCATAGATTTTTTGGAAGCTGAAAAGGAAAATGGCACTACTTTTATTATTAGGCCAAGCATACCCTTACAAGTAGGAAGAATGGAACGAAATAAAGGAAAACTGATTGCATTATACGAACTTGGTTATGAGGACGCAAAAAATAACGCAAAAAATCTACAAGAGTTTTTATCACAGTAACGTTCAAATCATCCTTAAATATTTGAAGTCTGCCATAAGAAGCTGAGACTTGATGACCATAAAGTGTTTCCAAATATATAAATCTATCTCACTATGAAGAAAGGAGCTATCTAGATTTATTATTGTTATCTAGTAGCTCCAAGGTTTTTATATATTGGGGTTTTGACTGGACAATCCTTTATCCACTTTTTCTTGTGCACTAGCAATACGTTTAGCATAAGGTATTGCTTCTAAACGTTCAAATGGAATTTCCTCACCTGTATCAACGCAAATGCCATATGTCCCTTCTTCCATTCTTTGAAGTGCATCCTTTATCTCATTGTATAGACGGTCGTCCATCTGCTCAAAGGTTTGTTCTTGGGCTCTTTCGACACGTTCTGCATTACCTTCAGCCAAATGATTACCAATACCAGAAGTAATTTCTCCACTGGATTCTTTCAACGATTCGTCCAATACACTTTGTTCTTGTTTCTTCTCTATTGTTTCTTTCATATTCTCTAATTTATTTCTAAGTATTTTTTCATTCTCAGCAGATAATTTCATAGCTTTGATCTTCTCCTTTCATGTATTGGGGGTATTCCCCAAATAGAAAAGAGTAAAACCATTTAGCATTTACGATACTATATCTTCCAATGCTTTCTCTATCGTAGAGTATTTAAATGAGAACCCTTCCTTTAAAAGACGCTCAGGAACAACCCATCTACTTTTTAAAATCAACTCTGTTTCAGTTCGTATCATTATAGCCCCTAGTTCTAACATCCACTTTGGAGAAGGCAGTCCAACATTCCTGTTCATTTTCTTTCTCAATGAAGACATGAACTCTTTATTGGGAATCGGATTTGGTGCTGAACAATTAAATACTCCTTCAAGGTCTTTTCGCTTCTTAATAAACTGGATGATTTCAGAAACATCTTCAATGTGTACCCAACTAAACATTTGCGTTCCAGGACCTTGTATCCCGCCTAAGCCATATTTCACTAGATTTGTAAATGGGGTCATAACTCCTCCGTTTTTACCGAGAACTATAGCAATTCGTAAAGCAACTTGTCTTGTCTGGTCTAATTCAAAGTTAAAAAAAGCCTTTTCCCATGTTTTTGCTACTTCAACAGAAAATCCCTCTCCAATCTCACCAGCTTCTTCTGTCATTGGTCTATCTTCTGCATGACGATAAATGGTTGCTGTACTTGAATTAATCCATAATGCAGGAGGGTTCTTTGCTGCTTTAATAGCTTCGCCAATAATATTAGTCGTTTTAGTTCGCGAGTCAAAAATTTCTTTCATATTCTTTTCATTATATCGGCAGTCCACAGATTTACCTGCTAGATTTATAACCATTTCTGATTGATCGACTGCACTTATGATAGACTCCGTATCTGACCATGAAATATGTTGTGGCTGTCTTGAAATAATATAAACTTCATAGTTTTCTTTTCTATATTTTTCTTCTAAATATCGACCAATAAAACCAGTACCACCTGCAAGCACTATTTTTTTCTTTTTCATGATAGCCCCTCACCTCATATGATTTCCATGTGTCACCTTTATATTAACATTTTTTAGGATAATCTAATAGACCAAGCAGAAATAATGTGAGGTGTGGGGGCTATATCAGTCATTTAAGATGTAGCCTCTTAAACTAGCCTTTCAATGATGGTGGCATTTGCCATTCCATGTCCTTCACACATGGTCTGCAAACCAAATTTTCCACCTGTCCGCTCAAGTTCATGCATCATGCTGACTAAAAGGCGTGCTCCACTAGCTCCAAGTGGGTGACCAAGTGCAATTGCGCCTCCATTAGGATTTAACTTTTCAGGATCTGCACCCGTTTCCTTTAACCACGCCATCGGTACTGGTGCAAATGCTTCGTTCACTTCAAAAACGTCAATATCATCGATGGATAAATCCGCTTTCGCCAATGCTTTTGCTGTTGCAGGTATCGGTCCTGTCAGCATTAATGTTGGGTCTGATCCAATCACAACACGAGTACGTATTAAAAAGCGTGGTTTCAATCCTAATTCCAATGCCTTTTCTTTCGTCATTAATAATACAGCAGCTGCACCATCACTAATTTGGCTGGCATTACCAGCATGGATGACGCCATTTTCCTTAAAAACGGCTTTTAAAGTTCCTAATGCTTCAACGGAGGAATCTTTTCTCGGGCCGGAATCCGCTTTCATTAAAAATCGAGATCCATCTTCCAACATCACTTCAAGCGACATTATTTCTCTATTAAAATAACCTTCAGCTTGAGCTCTCAATGCTTTCTGATGACTTTCATAGGAATAGTTATCAAGTTCTTCTCTTGATAAACCATACTTTTCTGCAATCCTTTCAGCTGAGAGTCCCTGGTTAATAATTTCATATTTTTCTTGAAGATTTTTACTAAATGGTACCTTTTGATAGGCAGATCCCATAGGAACCCTAGTCATATTCTCTACTCCACCAGCAATAACAATATCCATGTCACCTGCTAAAATCGCTTGAGCTGCAAAATGAACAGCCTGTTGGCTAGATCCACATTGGCGGTCAAGTGTAACACCTGGGACTTCAATTGGAAAGCCTGCAATTAATGCAGCAACCCTTGCGATATCACCTGCCTGTTCACCGACTTGTGTGACACAGCCAAGAATTACATCCTCTACTAACCCAGCTTCAATTCCTGCTCGGTTGATGAGTTCCTTCAGCACTTCACCAGCTAAATCATCGGCACGGTAATCTTTCAACAGCCCGTTTTTCCGCCCAACTGGAGTTCTAACTCCTTCTACAATGACGACTTCTCTCATCTGTTGTTTGATCTCCCTTCTCTATAACCCGATATTTTTAGCAATGATGGTTTTCATAATATCGTTCGTCCCAGCATAAATGCTTGCAACAGGTATATCACGGTATCTTCTCGCAATTTTATATTCCTCCATGTACCCATATCCTCCGTGAAGCTGCATACACTGTGTTGCAATATTTCTAGCAACCTCGGTAAGTTTCCATTTTGCCATGGAAACTTGTGTTACAACATTTTCACCCGCCATATGATCTGAAATCAACTGATCAAGGAAAGCTCTCCCCATTTCCACATCTGTAGCCATCTCAGCGATTTTAAATTGTGTATTCTGAAACTGACTGATAGACTTTCCAAATGCCTCTCTGCTTTTTACATATTCAATAGTTGAATGTAGCATATCTTCAGAAGCTACTTGTGCACCAATGGCCACTAAAAGTCTTTCCTGTTGTAACTTTTCCATCAAATATAAAAAACCTTTCCCTTCTAATCCAAGTAAATTTTCTTTTGGCACTTTACAATCTTCAAAAAATAGTTCTGCAGTATCTTGAGAATGGAGGCCGACTTTATCCAATTTTCTTCCCCTTGAAAAACCATTATGCTCACGTTCAATGACTAACAAGCTGATGCCTTTATGAGGTGGTTGTATGTTTGTATCAGTTTTTACTGCAACTATCACAATATCTGCATGTATACCATTTGTGATAAAGGTTTTCGCTCCATTAACAATATAATGTTCCCCTTCCAAGCGAGCGGTTGTTTTAATATTTGCAAGATCAGAACCTGTTCCCGGCTCTGTCATTGCTATAGCTGTAATTTTCTGTCCAGTAGTACATAATGGCAACCATCTCTTCTTCTGCTCCTCCGTTCCATATGAAGTAATATATGGTACAACGATATCGTTATGAAGTGAGATTCCTATTAATCCTGTCCCTACCCTTTCTAGCTCCTCATTGATAATGACGGAATAAGCCCAATCCGTTTCACTGCCTCCAAACCTCTCTTCCAAATCAGGACAAAGATATCCCTGCTCTCCCATCTTCAGCCAAAAAGATCTTGGTATGATTCTATCTTCTTCCCACATTTCATAAAATGGACATGCTTCTTTTTCTAAAAATTTTCTAAATGACTTACGAAACTGATGATGCTCTTCTGTTAAGTATGGATGTGGACGTTTTTCACTCTTTATTGAAAGCGGTTTCATATTCATCACCTCGATTGATTTTTTGTATTAGTGTTGCGTAGCTTTATAAAGTAATTTACAAAAATGTATGAGTTTCAAAAATACAAACAGAAAATATTTAATCCCACCTAATTTTTATTGTAACGGAAAACACTAAATTTTTGAATATTTAATAAATTTAGGTATTATTAAAGTAATGCATGTAGTAGATTTTAATAGAAAATGAGGTAGTAGTTTGGGACAAAGTATATATACACCACCAAAACATATCGTTTCAGCAGCAACCATTGTAGTGAATGAACAAAAGGAAATTCTTTTGATAAAAGGACCGAGAAGGGGCTGGGAAATGCCAGGTGTACAAGTTGAAGAAGAAGAGTCACTAAAAGATGCTGCAATCAGGGAAACAAAAGAGGAAACAGGTATTGATATTGAAGTCTTGAAATTTTGTGGAATATTTCAAAATGTAACTAGTTCAATATGCAATACGTTGTTTTTAGCAAAGCCAATTGGAGGTAAGTTAACTACTACACCAGAAAGTTTGGCGGTTGGGTTTTATCCTATTGAACAAGTAATAGAGATGGTGAATTTTATGAATTTCAAACAAAGAATTGAATATTGTTTGGATGAGAGGAAGCACCCTTTTTACGAAGAATTTTAAAGAGTCTGCTACGAACTCATAATCATAATAGTAAGACATGTAAAAGCAGACTTCCATATGTAGAAATCTGCTTTTACTTATCACTTAGGCTGCAGCCTTATTGCACCATCTAGCCTTATTGTCTCACCATTTATCATTGGGTTTTCCACAATACTTTGTACTAGCATACTAAATTCCTCTGGGTAACCTAACCTTGAAGGAAAAGGAACCATCTTACCAAGAAAGTCTCTTGCTTCCTGCGGCAGAGCATCCAACATTGGAGTATGAAAGACACCAGGGGCTATTGTTACAACTCGAATTCCATAAACTGCAAGCTCTCTTGCAAGAGGTAAGGTCATTGATACTACCCCTCCCTTAGAAGCAGCATATGCCACTTGACCTATTTGACCTTCAAATGCTGCAATAGATGCTGTATTAATAATAATTCCCCGTTCACCTTCTTTATTTATTTGGTTATCCTTCATTCTTTCCACCGCTAATCGAATCACATTAAAAGAACCAATTAAATTGATATTTACAACTTTAGAAAAGACATCTAAAGAATGTGTCCCTTTATGACTTATAACTTTTTGGGAAATTCCTACTCCTGCACAATTTACTACAGCATTTATATATCCAAAGCGATTTATTCCCTCATTTAAAGCATTCTTGACATGATCTTCATTTACAACGTCTGTCTGGATATATAAACTATGTGCCGACTCTAACTCGTTCTCGAGTTTTTTACCTCTTTCATATGAAAGATCAGCAATTATCACCTTTCCACCGTGTGATACGATATTCCTCACAGTAGCCTCACCTAAACCAGATGCCCCACCTGTGACAAATGCAACTAATTTCTTTTTTTCCACAATCTATCCCCTTCCTTTTAATCTTATCTATAAAATAAGTTCGTTAATTGAAAGACTTTTTTCTTGCTTAGAATTACTTAATTTTTAAAGTCACTTCTTCTCTTATTCTAGAAGGATAATCAACAATCGTTAATGTTATCGGACTTTCTAATTCATTTTCATCAAAAAATAAAGCATGCTGATGAAGAATATTTTCTTTTAATCGTAAGTTTGAAACTGAAAATGAATTGTTCCCGTGCATCTCTCCTTGGGCATCATAAATATTTTGTTCAAATACTTGAAAAAAGGAATAACCATCTCGTTTATCTACTTCTATGTCAAAAAACAGTCCACCAAGCTTTTTATCATAATAGAATTTTTTTATTTTTCCATCGTGAGGTGCTTGAATAATATGATCTTCTTTTAAATCTACAACAACTTTCAATTGGTCTTTTGGTAGTGTTCTAATTGATGAAAATTTTAATTTCAACTCCTCAGGTTCAGAAAAATAGTTGCTTTCAAAATACAAAACAGTTTTACTACCTTTTATTATATGAATACCATCATTACTCCATATATTTCCCATGACATCTTCAATCCTAATATCATCAAAACGAAAAATTTCATGTGTATTGGATTCAGGAAAATCAAGATATAATGCAATTTGTGTCGGAAAAATTTCCAGCTTTTCGAAAAATATTGACTGATTGCCAACCAATTGCATTTCTTCTATTTTTCTTTTTTAAGAGCGTCAAATTTTTTAAAATCCACAGTGATAGGGAATTCAACTTCATCTAATAGTTTTCTATCTTCTTCTTCCAAATCTAATTTTAAGATGAATGTTTCAGGAATAATCATTTTTTCTTGATAAACCAAAGTTAATTTTCCAGATATTTTATCCTCTTTCGTTATTTTTTCATGAGCCTGAGCACTTACGCCATAGGAACTAATTCTATTTCCATTATATTTAAATAATTCCACTTCACTGATAATCACATTTTCCAAATCTCTTTCACTCTCAATTGTGTAAAAGACAAGCGTTTGCATATTATCAACAATGATGGCATCTACAGTTAATTTCACCCCATTAAACTCTGTGGTAACTCCAATTTCTTGCATGTAATCATTCTCCACAGCAGAGAGGATTCCCTTATTAAAACGAACTAACTCCACTATTCGTTCCATTCCAGGTAATGAGCTAACATAGTTTGCCAACGCTGGAGATACTCGAATACTAGTAATCAAAATAAGAAAGAAAATACATGCTCCAACAATACTTGTTTTCCAAAAATTTATATACCGCCTCTTTTTAGCAGTTCTGATTCCTTTTCTTATATAATCATCAATATTATTAGGAATGTTATGTCCTGATAAATATTTTTGTATTTATTTAGTTTGTTTTCTTCGTTGTCAAACATGTTCCTTTCCACCTCTTTCATCCCAGTATTGACGAAGTAACTTCAGACTTTTCGTTAACCATGTTTTTATTGTATTTTCAGGACAAGACATAATAATTGCAATATCTTTTAACTTTAAATCTTCTAAATAACGCAGTCGTATGACCATTTGAAAGGGTTCAGCCAAGTATTCAATTGCTTCCTGTATTTCTAATTGAAATTCATTTTCGTTTCTATATTGTGAATCCTGAATCAAATGCTTGTTTGGTTCTCTTTTTCTCTTCTTTCGTTCATCTGCACAGTAATTCATCATGATCCTTACAAGCCAAGTATTGAAATAAGCAGGATCATTTATTTTTTTATGTTTTTGTATGCTCTATAGGTTACCTCTTGTATTGCCTCTAGTGCCTCGAACTTATTTTTCAAATAGGATAATGCAATTCTGTATAATTGTTCTTTATGCATTGAAATGAGAATAAAAAAAGCTTCTTCATCCCCGTTCCTTGCCCTTTCCACTAAATGTCTTTTTTCCAACCATAGCTCTCCCCTAATGTTTTCCTATATGTAATACAATGATTAGACCTACTAACTTGAAGAAAAGTTTTAATAAAATAAAAATCCACCTGCATTTTTTACAGGTAGATGCCAGAAAATCACAATTAGACATTTTGAGTGTGTTCTAAAATATAATCATCCATTCAATTCCTTTCCTGTCTTCACTGCCGATTCACTTATGATATATGCGAGCTTTAATATACCAAGCCAATTTTCTACTTCTGGTCTTGAAATCGTCATATTGTTTACTTCAGAATGATATTCAAGCCCTTCACATTCTAAATATGCTACCTTCTTCCTTGCTATTCTATGAATAATCATTGGCCATTCAGCATCTGTCATTGAATTTTTTGAGAGTTTCTCTATGTAGGTAGCGCTCTCACGGGAAAATGAACAAGATCCAGCTGTAATATCTACTTCTTTTGCTAATACAAGGGAGCATATTTTATTTGTTATTTTTTCCGTTTCACGCCAATCTTCTGGATGAGTCATAAATGCTCTTTCCGTTCTACCCAATATAGTAAAAGGATTATCTGGGATCTTAGTAACAGTTTTTTCTAACTCTTCTGGGAAAGCTGTGCACCAAGTTAATAATCTGTCTAAATCTACATAATGAAAAAAATCGCACTCACCAGCCAGACCCAGTTTGACTACTTCCCGACGAGCATGTGCAACACCTAATTTTGGTATTATCTTGCCTACCATTTTAGCTTCTTGTAATTCTTCCTTCCAAGTTTCAGCGCTCCGATCACTTACAGTTAAATAGATATCATCATACAAAGAGCTTAAGAATGACTTATGCACTTTAAATTGGTTTATATATCTTCCTGTTGGATCATGTGTTACTACTAAAAGACCTATTTTCATGCGTCTTCCCACTCCCTTAAATTAAATCTATTAAAAAGTTGTAGACCTTATTATGGTAAAGTAAAATTAATCCTGTTGATGGATCATGTATTCGACACTTTCTAGCAAAACACCTCGAAAACGAGCATATAATTTTCAAATAATTATCGATTATCTGATAATATAAAGCAAAGACTATAATAAAGGAGTTTATGCAACCATGGGGAAACGACTATTGCTTGTGACACACAATATTGGAGAAGAATATTTACATCAATTAAATGAAATTCTACCTGAATGGAAGGTGGTGGCTGGAAAAGAGGAAGAATTGTGGACAGCTCATGCAAAAAATGCTGAAGTTATTGTAGGTTGGAAAAAAGAGTTACAAAAACATGTTCTACATAATGAGTCCAAACTACGATGGATTCAATCGTGGAGTGCAGGTGTAAATAGTATGCCATTGAATGCTTTGGACGAAAAAGGGGTACTGCTAACAAGTGCTAATGGAGTTCATGCTTATCCAATTTCCGAAACAATCTTTGCTATGATGCTTGGATTAACACGAAAAATTCATACATATGTAAGACAGCAACAAACGAAGGAATGGCACCATGCGCATATGAATATGGAAATTCATGAAAAAACGATTGGTATTATTGGCGTTGGTGAAATTGGTCAAGAAACAGCTAAAATAGCTAAAGCATTTCGCATGAATGTCCTCGGAGTTAGACACTCTGGTGTTTCACACGAGTATGTCGATAAAATGTACACTCCAAGAGAGCTTAAAGAAGTATTACCTCAATGTGACTATATTGTAATTACGGTTCCTTTGACACAAGAAACCAATAAGTTAATTGGTAAAAATGAATTTATTCTAATGAAGGATTCAGCTTTCCTTATTAACATAGGACGTGGTGAAGTAATTGATGAAGAAGCTTTAATACATGCTCTTAATAATAAAGAAATTGCTGGAGCAGGGTTGGATGTTTTTGAAAATGAACCATTAGATAAGAATAGTCCACTTTGGACAATGGAAAATGTAATCGTCACTCCTCACACATCTGGATCCACGCAACATTATACAAAACGGGTAATAGAAAATATATTTTTACCTAATCTTAAAAAATATATAAATGAAAATAATGAACTAATTAATTTAGTTAATTATAAAAAAGGGTACTAACAAAGTTTAATTTTTATTAAAAGCGGGTAAAGATGACTGAATTGGGGGAATATATATGCATCGAAATAAAGACTTACATAATTTTTTACTGGATAAAGCTAAAGTTCTTACAGATGAATGGTATGAATCATTAGACAAGAGCGCTACAGTAGGAGTTTACGCTTCAACAGACCCACTAGTAATTAAGACATTAAAGAAGCAAAATTTTGATTTCCACTTGCATTTATGTAAGATATTTATTGAAGAAGAAGATAATTTTTTTCATAACTTTGAAGAATGGATTCAAACCGTTGCTCAAGATGAGGAACATTTAAACACACCAATCCATATTACGCTACACGAATTCTTTCGTGTGCGTGGACAATATCTGGAATTTATAGCTGAATTTGTTCAAGAGCATCAAGAAGAGAAGGAAAGAGAATTAAGATGGAATCATGTCATTATTAAAGCATTTGATAATGTAGTATTGAAGTTCGTCGAAGAAAATCAGAAATACTCCAATGAACGACTTCAAGCACAACAGGAGATGATTCAAGAGCTAAGTTCTCCAGTGATAGCATTGGATAACAATCGTGCTCTTCTCCCACTTGTAGGTGACATTGATACAACTCGTGCAAAGTTTATTCTTGAGCACACACTCGAACAATGTGGCGAAAAAGGCATCAATCATCTATATATAGATTTATCTGGTGTCGTAATAATAGATACTCTTGTTGCAGACCAAATTTTCAACCTTTTAAAAGCCTTAAACCTTATTGGCGTCAAAACTACACTTTCAGGAATTCGTCCAGAAATTGCCCAAACAACTGTCCAGTTAGGGATATCCTTTAATGAGGTATCAATTAGGCCAACATTAGCAGGTGCATTAACATTACCTGAAGCGAACATACTTAGGTGAAAATTACACTTCTCCCGTTTATCGGAAGAAGTGTTTTATGCTTTTAAATAAGAAGTTTTGTTAATCATTTTTAACATAAACACCAAACCTCAATTTTTCACCTTCGAATTAAAGGATTAGCTTTCACATTATATCTCAGTAAGATTGCATCTCCTCTTCGTCTTTTTGAGGATGATACAATAATTAGTTAAAAAAACTCTTGTTTCTTCATGGTTCATTTAAGCAACGAGCAATCCACTATAGAAGCAAGCATTCCCTGCTTATATGAGCACAAGAGAGCCTGTTGGTAATGATGGGTTTGATGTTTCATTGGTCAGGTTAATATTAATCAATGTTTTTATTATATTTCGAGCTATATAAAATATAGACATTACTATTCTTTTGTTTATTGCAAAATAAAAGTGCTGGCCTTTGCAAATAAGAAATGCAGAGTCCTGCACTTATTTTTATATGGGCATAAAAAAGACTTGCCCTCACCCCAAGTCCCTCTAGTGTAATTGGTGTCGAATCAATACATGGAGGCAGCTCGTTTCTTATTCTCTACTGTAAATTTCGACTAATCTACTAATAATTTATCGCAAACTTTGTGGCTTTTCCGAATATAATTAGATACACGATTAAATCGTTACTGTCGCGCTCTTTTCTTGTCATTTAGTTAATAGCAACAATCTTTAAGAAAACAGCCTTAGATAAATAAAAAAACACTTCTCCCGTTTTTTCGGAAGGAGCGTTTTTCTTATCTTAGTGAACACATAATAATACTGATTTATCGTCAAGAAAAGAAGCTACCTTGTCATAGGATAGCGTACTATGAATGAAACAACTATGTCATTTTTCAGGTTTCAAAATCGTTCTTTGGACAGGGAAGCCTCCCATTGAAACATTCCGTTCTATGAAAATATAGGAACGGTCATCAATGATAAAATTTCGATTTCCTTTATAACTGACCTTTCTCCCTTGTTCGACAAGTTCATCCTCTATCGCTTTAATATATTCTCTAAAATCCGTATACCGCTCATCAAAATCAATGGTAATATGGTCTTTTCTGTATCCCATTAGCCAATTAAAACCATACAAGCATAGTCCGAATAAAATTATTAATAAAATTATCTGCATTTCGGTTTATCCTCCCATTCTGAATTTTTTATTGCTATTTTCCTCTAAGATTACTATACGATTTATGATATGTTTCGTTTCAATAAAAAATCTCGTCTTGAATGGAAATTTCTGGCTATTATCACGGTGCTGAATCCACGATACCGACATATTTCTATCGATCTTATCTATAAGATTATTTACAAAGTATACGATCCAATATAACCATCAATTTTTTGTATATTGAAACAATTTCTCCTTTTTTCATTCTTACAAGGCCACTAGAAGAAGGTGCAACAAAGTCCAGTGTTCCATCTACTATTGAAGTTTTTTGTAATCCCCATTCAACTTTGCGCTTACCACTAAACTCTTGATAAACGCCTTTCCCAACATAACAAACTATTTTCGGTCGATAATAAAGGATTTTTTCTAACAATTCTGCTCTTCCTTCTTGATATTCTTTTTTCGTTATATCAGCAGCGCCTACTGTTGGCCTGGAAACGATATTAGTAAGTCCATAATTTAGCTCCAAAAGCTTAAAGTCTTCTGTTGGAGCATATTTTCGTGGCGTTATCCCGGCTTCAAAGAGTATACGCCAAAATCTGTTATTTGGATTGGCATAATGATGTCCAACTTTTCCGGAAAGAATACTTGGGTTGAAGCCAACAAATAATATATTCATATTAGATTTCAAATAATCATTTATTTTTTCCAACTGATCTCCTCCTCTTCTTCAACTTTTATTATTTCATAATTTATAACAAAAGCAAAAAAACTGAACAGTGGTTGAGTCCGCCCAGTTTTAATCGTTTTATCATTGTTAATAATTAGTTGCTTCTATAATAATGGATTTTTCGTCATGGTGTAAGATTCGGTTTATAAAGAGTGGAACGAACCCATCTGGCGGTATGTTGTGGGACTTGCGAAGTAGCCCTTAGAGCGGAAGTGGTCTCAACAAAACTTTAATATGATTCGGCATTTTGTACTCAGCTTGCGCTTTTTTCAAATGATGGAACATTGCTTTACTCCCAACCGAGTTTGCGGAATGAATTGTAATTCGATCCGCATACAACTCGTACTCAACCATTTTTTCTACGAGAAGCAGACCATTCCTTCTTCTGTTAACTAAGTCATGATCCAAAGAGAGATGCGCGATGGCATGATTCTCTAACAAGGCGAGGCATTGGTCAATGTCTTCTGCGAGAATATACCCTTCAGGACATCTACGACTATCATCAAGAAATACATTGATTTTCAAGATGACACCTCCAAAATACGACTTAACCATAGTGTAACACATAATCTTTTTTGTTTTTTGCTCTTACCGTTCATTATGATTAAATTAGTAGATTTGCACTATTAAAGTGGACGTTCCTTTATTCATTAGTTTGCAAACTTCCAAAAATGCAGATAAAATGGAGAAAAATGCTTCGGAGGTTTCTTTTTAATGGGGTTGCTTATCGATATATTAGTGATTATCGTTTTTTCATTGATCTTTTTTGGTGTATATAAATATGTAGTAAAAACAATACGAAAATATTAAAACGTTTGGAGCTAGACTTCCAAACGTTTTTCATTCTCATCTTTTTTTCCTAGAATATAAAAGGGAAGATATAGTAAGAGGAAGATTACAAGTACAAGTATTTCCAATGAAATTATATACCAAGGATACGGTCCTAAATAATCAATAAGACTAGCATTTGCAGGCTTTTTGGCAAGAAACATGTAATTTCCACCTGTAAAGGTATTAATGAAAAATACGAATACTGCTATTCCTTGTAATACGAAAAAAGCTATCCACATTGATTTAATTTTAATTCGGTATTTTTCTACCCAAAGCATATAGAATACTGCCAAAACTATCGCAATATGTGCAACAAAAAAATGGATAAAACGTAAATGAGGAAAATCGTAAAATAGTTCTGGGGTTAATAATGCCTGTATTGCCCCTCCTAGCCCCAAAAAATATGCTAACTCAAAAGCCCATTTTTGTTTTGTTAATAGCATCCATGTACAAATATATAAGCTAATAGAACACAATTGAAGTGGCAACGTATAACGAATATCCCACATATCTGTTATAAAATACCAATAATTCAACCATAGTTCTGATCCAACTAAAAAAATAACAAGTCCCCATCTACCAATTCCCTTTATAAGTTGGAAGTTTCTTACGTTGTAGAGAGTTATTATTAGAAATATAGTGATAATCAAAGCTATTAGATGGGTAGACGAAAAAATTAATGGTCCCTTCATAAACGAATCTGGATCCATATATTTGGTATACATTTTTAACTCTCCTTTATCTATTCACAAAATAGTAAGAATTTGCAGGTTGAGAAACCTGGTAATGTAAGTGTATACTTGAATTTGCAAGTTTTTTTTGCCCAACTTATGGGTATAGAATGTTGATTTTAAAAACGCAAGATAAGTGAGGACAAATATGTATTATAAAACAATGAGTCATCCAAAATCGAAAGAGTGGATTGTACTATTTCATGGTTTTGGTGGGAACTCCTCCATCTTCTACAAACAACTGAAAGCATTCCGCTCAGAATATAACCTTCTTCTGTTAGATTTCCCTGGACATGGAAAATCTCCTTATCAACGAGATGTAAATCTTTTTGAGTATTCTGCTGAAAAAACGATAGAAATAATCAATCACTTAAAAATAAAAACTGCACACTTTGTGGGATTATCACTAGGAACCATCATTATGCAGGAAATCGCCATTCGAAAACCAGAAATTATTAAATCTATGGTTCTCGGAGGAGCTACTCCCAAACTTAAAAAATGGGGAGAGTTTCTTTGCAGATTATCTGTATTTTATCCACTTCGAAAAATCCTGCCTCATATGGTACCATACCGGATTTTTGCTCGAGTATTACTACCGAAAAGAAATCATTCCAGTTCTAGAGAAGCATTTATTAAGGAAGCTTACAAATTGTCAAAAGAAACTTACCTTGGTTGGGTATTAGCAGGTTTGGACGGTTACACCACTTTCGATCGCTTAAAGGAAAAGAAAAACAGTATACCGAAACTATATATCTCTGGATCAGAAGATCATATGTTTTTACACAACACTATTAATTATGTAAATCATGAGAGAAATGCATCAATAGAAGTAATTCCAAAATGTGGACATGTTTGCAATATAGAGGAGAGTGAAACATTCAACACTCTTTCTGTTTCCTTTATGAAACGTGTTGACAAGATTAGCATTACAGCCTAACTTTTTTGAAAAGAAGTCCAAGCTTGGACTTCTTTTCAATTGGCATTTTTCATTGGGTTTTGGGTTTTTCATTTGCAAGCTGCTTGAAAATTCGACCTTAACATTAAACTAACAAGAACACGCCTTAACGATTATTTCTTGCTACTTGTAAAGTAAAAAATAATCAAGGTTTTCCAATTCAACCTTCCTATTTACCCTTCTTCCATTTTCGGACTCCAGAAGTGACTTTTTTCCACTTTTGCTTTTCTGCCTGTTGAGCAAGCTTGTCATTCTTTCGTTCCAAATATGCTAATTCTCTTTGCAGTTTTACGTAACTTTGATAACGGGAATTATCAAGCTCCCCCTTTTCAATGGCTTCTTGAACTGCACAATTTGGTTCGTTTTTGTGTGTACAATCACGAAAATAACACCTTTCAGAAAGGGATTCAATATCCTGAAAGCTTTGACTTAGTGCAGAATCCGCTTCCCATAACTGAAGTTCCCTCATTCCTGGGGTATCTAAAATAAGTCCACCGGATGGTAATACGTGTAGTTCCCTGTACGTCGTAGTATGACGACCTCTATCATCATCTTCTCTCACTTCTTGTACTATTTGTTTCTCTTCGCCTAGTAAATAGTTTGTCAGTGTGGATTTACCTGTCCCAGAAGAACCAAGCAAAGCAACCGTTTTTCCAGCTATAAAATAAGAATTTAGTTCTTCAACGCCTGTGGCTGTTTTAACACTTACTATATGAACAGGAATTCCAAATGCTACTTTGTCTATTTCTTCTATCTTTTCTTCAATGTCTTGACATAAATCTGCTTTCGTTAAGACGATAACTGGATTTGCACCACTTTCCCATGCCATAACTAAATATCTTTCTAATCTTCTTGCATTGAAATCTTCATTTAGTGATTGAACAAGAAAAACAGTATCTACATTTGCAGCAACAATCTGTTCTTCTGTTATTAAGCCGGCTGCTTTTCTAGAAAATTTACTGAATCTCGCCAATAGTGCATGAATAGTAGCTTTGTTTTCATTACTTCGTTCACTTATAACCACCCAATCACCAACTGCAGGGAAATCTTCTCTGTCAAATGCACTATAACGATACTTCCCAGAAACTTCAGCTAAATATTCGCCTGATTCTGTTGCTAGGCGGTACATACGTTTATGTTCAAGCATTACTCTTCCTACTGAGTAACTTTCTTCTGCATACTGTTTGAATTCCTTTTCAAAATACTCATTCCAACCTAAATCTTTTCTTTTCAAATTAATTTCCTCCAATGGAAAATAGAATTTTGGGCAAAACAAAAAGACCGCTCTCACGGTCTTTATTTAAAACAAGTTAATTTAACAATCAATTAATCTTCGCTTTTGTTCACCATGGGCTTTTAATTACACAGCCCGCAGTAGATCTATTTTCTATTGAAAGAATTATTCTTTCCACTGCAAGGGCTGTGTGAATATATTTAATTGGTTGCATTTATTAACAATTAATTTACTCATATAACATCCCTCGCTTTCTATTTTGATAAATGATTAATCTAAATATATGTTAATTTTGGTAAAAAGTAAATAGAAATTTTCATTTACTTACTTTACTTTCATTTTGTCTCTAAACTCATAAGCTTCTTTTTTTCTTTAGATTGCCATAAGAAAGAAACAAAGATAGTAATACTTAAAATTACTAATCCAAGCAAAAATGGATAAATTAAGTTCACGTCATAAAGTATTCCGGCCAAGGTTGGTCCAAGAACGTTTCCGATACTCATGTAAGCATTGTTCATTCCCATAGCAAACCCTTGTTCATTTCCTGCAAGCTTTGATATCAACGTATTAATAACTGGCCTTAAGATTGAGGTTGCTAAGAAAATAATAAGTGTAATTCCGAAAAAGATACTGTAGCTTGAGGCAAATAAAGACAAGAAGAATCCTATTGCTGCAACAATTAAAAATGTATTTAGAACATTCCCTTCACCAATGGCTCTTACAATCCGATCAACTACAAATAGCTGAACAATCACACTAATGATCCCTGTAGCAGTTATCATTATCGCTATTTCCTTTGGTGTTGCACCAAATTGATTATCAATAAATAATCCTAACACAGATTCATATGCCATTAATCCGAAGCTCATTACTAATGTAATAATTAATGGGATAAAGTAAGGCTTCTTTACAGATAACGCTATTTTTTTAATCATAGATTCTGACTCTTGAACGTGAGCTACTTCTGCTACTTCTCTACTTTCCTTTAATACTAAAATAGAAAATATCGTTGCAACTAATGAAATCAACGCCGAAACTAGAAGTGGCATCTTCAATCCATACTCCGCAAGAAATCCCCCGATACCAGGACCAATTACAATTCCCAAAGACATGGATGCTGAAATATAACTATTTCCTTTTGCACGTTGCTCTAAGCTTGTGATATCAGCCACATAAGCAAATAATGCGGGTATTAATAACGCAGCACCAGCACCACCTATTATACGTGAAAAATAAAGCATCCAAACGGAATCAAAGGCATAAAAAACAAACATCGACAGCGTCAATCCTGCTAGTCCTAAAATAATCATGATTCTTCTGCCGTATTGATCAGCCCATTTACCTGCAATCGGTGACATGAAAAACTGTGCTCCAGCAAAAATAGCGATCATTAAACCGGCTGCCAAACCACCTTCACCAATGGAAGCGAGATAAGCTGGTAAAATAGGAATAATAATACCAAAGCTACCAATGGCAATAAACATATTTATCATTAAAACAATCATTTTCTTTTTTTGTTCTGATGTCATAATCTCACTACTTCCTATTTTCTTTTTTTCATGTAATACACTAACAACCTTAGTAGTTTATGACTTTTTATGACCAGTGTCAATGAAATGGTTTTCTGTAAATGTAAAACGCTCTGAAATATTTCTTTAAATCCCTTTACCTACTTCTATTATTTCGATTCACGAAAAATAAAACAATAAGATGAATATATTTGTGTTACAATTACTTTATTCAATCAAAGGAGTGTTTAGGGATGCGAAATATTCCTTTCTTACTACTAGTAGAGGCCTACATTTTAGGAACGCTCGGAGGGGCTATTTTTTATTTTTTTAACCTTCCTTTACCTTGGGTGCTTGGTTCGCTGACATTCATCATGTTTTATCAAGGTTTTTTCAAGCGATCTATATATTGTCCTGAACCTTTAAGACAAAGTGGTTTTTTAATCCTTGGTCTCTTTTTCGGTCTTTATTTTACGAAACAAACATTGTTGACAGTCGGACCTTATCTGCTTCCTTATGTATTGGCAACTATTTTGCTTATTTTAGTAAGTATAATAAATAGCATCCTTGTGACAAAATGGATTTCTGTCGACAAAATTACTAGTGTGTTCGGTTCCATTCCTGGTGGACTTTCAGAAATGGTGATCGCTAGCGAATCATTAAATGCAAAATCTTCTCTCGTTATCATATTTCAAACAGTCCGCTTGTTAACGGTACTATTTTTTGTACCATTTTTTGTATTACATACCTTTACTAATACAGAGGGTGCAGGAAATCCCTCCACACTAGCGATAACATTTAATATTTGGAATTGGGAATACCTATGGTTTTTTATTCCAGTTTTATTTGGTGTCCTATTACGTAAAAAAATCCCTGCTGGTATTATCATAGTTCCCCTAATTGTTACTGCTTTAATGAACATTTTTCTTGTAGAGCTTCCATCCTTACCATCGTTATGCATGATTTTTGCTCAAATTACAGTCGGCATAGGGATGGGAAAAAGTATTGCATTTTCAGATTTAAAACTCGGTGGCAAGTACTGCTTTGTCTATTTCGGTTTAACTCTTGCCTTAATCTTTGTATCTTTTGGTCTAGGAGTTGCCTTAGCAACATTTACTTCTTTAGATCTTCCAACTGCTATATTGAGTGTTGCACCTGGAGGTCTTATTGAAATGGTTCTTACTGCAACATCTGTCGGTGGTGATCCAGCAGTAGTAAGCTCACTACAACTGATAAGATTATTGTTTATCATAACGGTAGTGCCGCCATTATTAAAATGGTACTTCAGTAGAAACATACAAGAAAAAACCGTGTAACCTATTCATTAACTTTACAATTTTCAGTAGAATTTATTCCAATCATACTGTTTTTTCCGCTTGCTCAATGTGTGGAAAAGGTATTTCCCTGACATTCGTAGAATAAAGTAAAACAAGAAAAATCTTACTGGAGGAGGTTTACATATGAAAATTCTTATAATCGGTGGAACTCGTTTTCTAGGTAGATTTATTGTAGAAGAAGCAATGAAGCAAGGTCATGAAGTAACACTTTTTAACCGTGGCAATCATCAAGAACTGTTTCCTCAAGCTGAATGGATAATTGGGGACCGTAATAAAGATCTTTCCTTACTGGAAAATGGTAAATGGGATGTAGCAATCGATACATGTGGATACACACCGAAAGCTTTAACAGAATCAACTAGAGTATTAGCCGATAAGGTAGACCATTACACATTTGTTTCTAGTATTTCCGTATATAGAGATTGGATCCCTGATAGTATTAATGAGGATTATCCTGTACAATCATTGACTCCAGAAGAAATAGAGAAAATTGGATATGGGACACAAGAAGAAATAAATAAACACTATGGGGCATTAAAAGCGGAGAGTGAATTGGCTTCAGAAAGTAATATGCCGAATAAAGTGCTTCATGTCCGTTCTGGACTTTTGGTCGGACCTTATGACTATTCTGATCGATTTTCCTATTGGATAAATCGAATAGCAGAAGGTGGAGAAGTTCTCGCCCCGGGACGTAAAAATAGATACATACAATATATTGATGCAAGAGACTTAGCTTTATGGATTTTAAAAATGGCAGATGAAAAAGTGACTGGTACCTTTAATGTCACAGGCCCTACCACCCCCATTACAATGGAAGAGTACTTATTGACTTGTAAGAGAATAACTGAATCTAATGCAGAATTATCTTGGGTAGAGGAAAGCTTTTTAGTTGATCAACATGTAGCGCCTTGGGTTGAATTGCCGTTATGGATACCTGAAGATTTCCCTCTTACTGAAGGAGGAACACCATGGCGTGGCTCAGGGACAATTAGTATTGAAAAAGCAATTCAACAACGTCTGTCCGTTAGGCCGTTAGAAGAAACTGTACATGATGTTTTAAAATGGGAAGAAACTCGCAAGGAAGAAGAGAAAAAAGCAGGGCTACACAGGGAAAAGGAACATGACTTGTTAGCAGAATGGACTAGCAGATAGTTTTTATCTTATGAACCTGAAGATTTTACAGGTTCTTTTTTTATGCCCCTTACTATAATGATTATGGTGCAAAAGCTGGAATCAGTAGCAATTTGTTATCTGAATCTTACAGAAATCAAAAATGGGCAGCCCTATTTCTTTAGTACAAGCGACAAATTTCTGCGCACTCCGTCAAAGTAAATGAAACTAAAAACTATGGGAGTGTTTAACATGAAAAAGCATCAAAAATTAGCTTTGGCTCTAGTACTTACTTTTGGAATTTCTAGTAGTCTCGGTCTTGCCTCACACGAAAGTGCTACTGCTGCCGAAGACACCCAACAAAACGTTATTACGATAAAGAAAGGAGATACTCTTTACAGTTTAGCAAAAAAGTATCATGTATCAGTAGAGGACCTTAAAGAGATGAATAACTTATCTTCTTCCAAAATAATGGCAGGAAATACTTTGGTAATAAAAGATGTAATTTCTACCACAGTCAAGAAAGGGGATACTCTGTTCTCTCTTGCAAAGACATATGGTGTTACAGTAAAAGACCTAAAAACCTGGAATAAACTTTCTCATGAAACCATTTATACAAATCAAACCCTTTTAGTAAAGAAACCTATCCTCATAGAGGTGAAAAAGGGAGATACCCTATACTCAATTTCCCAAAAACACCACGCATCTATTGAACAATTAAGGAAATGGAATAACCTATCAAATAATATAATTATAGCTGGTCAGCCACTTTATGTCTCACCAGCACCAGAAAGCTTTTCGATAACTGTGAAAAAAGGGGACACATTGTATTCAATTGCTCAAAAATATGGGTTGTCCGTAAAACTGGTAAAAGAACTGAATGATCTTACATCTAATACGATTTATGTTGGACAAAAGCTGAAGCTAACCTAATTTGAAACCATCTTGTCATTTTTTGAATCAGCTTTCTATCGTCTTACTATCTATGATTCTGAACCTGAAATGGAAGAGCTAGTTGCCATAATAATGGGAATCTGAGTAATTGAAAACCGAAGAAACCACAACAATACAGGAGCTATTACTCAGTAATAATCCGACAGAACACTTTAAATATAGCAAGCAGTAAATAATGTTCCTTTTCCTGCTTGCTATATTAGAATAAATTAGCCTGTTAGAGCTGCATCCTTACTTTTATTTCATAACCTATTGTTACTTTTTGCACAACCGTTTTCTTTTAACATCTTTTTCATTCCCATTACGCTTACTAATTCCCGATCCAATACTGCATATTCTTCACTTTCTTTGTTTACGATGCAAATTTTCCCAAGTAGTTCTGTTATTTTCGTTTCCAGAATGGCGAGTTTTTCCAAGTGTTCTTTTCTTGAAGGCTCTAGTTGTTTATCTTTTTGTCCACGAAAATCTCCCAGTCCTGTTTCCACTCGCTTTATTCGTTTATTTTCGATTACCAGAAGTTTATCACATAGTTTTTCTATAAAATATCGGTCATGGGAAATGATGATCAAGGTTCCCATATAGCTTGTTAATGTGTTCTCAAGCTGTTCTCTACTCGGTAAATCTAAATGATTGGTTGGTTCATCAAGTATCAACACATCATACTCTTGCATAATCATATGAACAAGTTTGACTCTAGTCTTTTCTCCGAGACTTGTAACACTCAATGGTTTGTTGAGTTTTTCTTCCTTCATACCCATATTCGCAAATATAGTTCTTGCTCTCGAAGTGTTCTCCCACCCACTTAAGTTCAAATACTCAAGAGCTGTTTGATTATCATTCATATCGTCAACGTCTTGGCTTAAATAGGCAATTTTTATAGATTCACTCTTCCAAAGAGATCCTTTTGTAATTTCTTCTTCTTCCATAAGCATTTTTATAAATGTCGATTTCCCTACACCGTTTTCTCCAATTAGTCCGATTTTTTCACCATGCTTTACATAGAAGTGACTTTTTTCAAAAAGTGTATGTGTTGTGAAGCTTTTGGTCAGCCCTTTTGCTTCTAGAATTCTTTTACCTCTTTTGCCACTATATTCAAAATCAAACTGAACTTTTTGTTCTTCTTTTGGCTTTTCCATTTTGTTTTTTGAAAGTTCGAGAGCCAGTCTTTTCATTTTTGACTTTACTTGATTATCCTTTTTCTTTGCTTTTACTCTTTCATGCTCCCTTAAACCCATTTGTTTTCTTTCACCAGGATTGTCCCGCTTTCCTGCATCTCTATGAGCCTTGTCAGACCATTGTTTCAGCTTTGAGACTTGCTTTTCTATCATATTTATCTTTCTCTGCTGCTTCTCGTAATCCCATGCCTGCTGATCAATTCGTCGTTGCTTCTCCTTCCGAAAATCGGTATAGTTCCCTTCATAAATTGTCAAAAGACTATCCTCAATCTCAAAAATTTTAGTAACTGTTTGATCTAAAAAATATCTGTCATGTGAAATGATGATTGCTGCGCCATCAAAATTTGCCACTTCTGACACAAGCCAATTAACTCCCCTCATGTCAAGATGATTGGTCGGTTCGTCTAAGCATAGAAATTGAGGCTGATTGGCCCATATTTTCGCTAACGACAACTTTAGGCGTTCCCCTCCACTGAGCGTTCCATATCTAGTTCGCTCTGTTGTAATGTTACGGTCTAAACCAAGTGCACTCGTTGCATGTAGCAGCTTTTCACCATGCTCGTATAATTCATTTTCTATGTGGACTTCATACTCTGTTGATTGAGGAAGATATCCTATTCTTAGTGTGGATGGAAATGTTGTAACACTTCCTGTATCAGCATGAATTAAACCGCTTAACAATTTGATAAGTGTCGTTTTTCCAGTACCATTCCAACCTACTAGCCCAATTTTCTCTCCATTTCTTATTTGAAAAGAGCAATCTTTTAAAACTTCTCTTTCTCCAAAACTTTTTGATAACTGTTTTACTTGAATAAGTGTTGTCAATAATAGCACCTCATTTTATTTTTTTGTGTTTGTGTTACAAAAAATGAGCAGACCTATCAATCATAGAAAAAACCTCCCTAGGAACCCTAGAGAGGTTGTTGATGAATAAGTCCATACCATATAGACAACATAAAATAGAATAAATAACACTATCTTACCAATTGTGAAATATTGCTATTTTCATGAAGTACAAAAGGGCAGACTAATCCAATTCTCTAGGGTCCTCATTTTATTAACCATATGAGTTCACTCCTAAAAATCAGATTAATTCCACATCGCACCTTGTACCTTCCTTTTCTTTATTCCCTACTAGTATATTTTCCCTTTTCACAAGTGTCAATAAAATATTTCTTCGTTTCACTATGTGATACCATATTTAACACTTCTTCTTTTGTAAAAAGACCAAAATTGTCAATTTCATCATCTTGTGGACAAATATCAGATAACTCACCGTAAAAGGAAACAAGAAACATTGTTGTAAGTTGAGACCGATACCCTATTTCTTCCGCAACATCCCGCGGGAAATCGAATTCGATTTTTCTGCTGTATTCTTTTTCTACTTCAAATAAGTTTGTTCCAGTCTCTTCCTTCAATTCTCTTAATATTGCCTCTTGTAAAGATTGGTCTTTCTCCTTAACTCCTCCTTTTATAAAATCCCATAACCCAGATATGTTTTTTTTACCCTCCTTAGTGTTGATTTTCACCTTATGAACCAGTAAATACTTTGCTTTTACTTTCACAATAGCTCCTACAGCCTGCCGTATCATATGAGTCCCCCATATCATAATGCGAATCTTTTTATTATTTTATGATATACTATAAATATCTATTTACACCAACATAACGGAGGTTATGCATTACATGGAATATTTCTTTCCAGTGATTGCGGTTTTATTATTAGGTGTTCTTGTCTTATCAGGTAGCGGGGTTATGGCATATTTAAATGGTCAAGTACATTTTATTGTGGTAGTACTCACGATGGCTGTCTTTGGAATTCTATACAGTATGATTGCAAACATTACCGGCATTCTACCGGTAATTATTACAGTTTCTACTCTCCTATCCCTTGTTGGAATATGGATAGTCAGATACTTTAGATTTAATCGTAATGCCTCAAAGGAATTAGGTAAGCTTCCTTAATTTTTTTTAGTACTTTTTCAATCACATCAGTTATACAGTTTTAAAATCTGGGGATGAACCCCTTTTGTATGGGAAGAAATTGAGATCACATTTTCCTTGTTTGCTAAAGTGCTTCCTTGCCCCTTCCTCCCTTCCACTATCATACGGGAGGAAGGGATAAGGGAATACTCCATTGGAACAGCTCCGAAGAGGCTTTCGGACCACCCGCAGAAAGCGAAGCAACTGCATTGAAAAACAACTGTATATTTTACGTTCTTTTTTTTAATAAAATACCTTGCATTACAAGATAGCTATCCTTATAATGAAGGTATCATGTAATGCAAGTTACTAACAGTTATTGAACCTCGGTACCTTGTTATGCAAGTTACCCTTACCATATTTAAAGTAGGTGAAAAAATGGCAGCACGAAGCCAGCTATTAAAAGGAATCCTTGATGCTTGTGTGATGGCAATCGTAGAAGAAAAGGCCGTTTACGGATACGAATTATCCCAGTTGCTGCAAAAAGTCGGATTGCCGGATATCAGTGAAGGAACCATTTATCCTGTACTGCTCCGACTGCAAAAGAACGGATTTATTGTGGGGGAAATGCGGCCATCCGCATCAGGCCCAAACCGAAAGTATTATTTTTTAACCGACAGCGGAAAAGCAGAACTGGAACGAATCTCAAACGAGTGGATGCTGATCGCAGGTCCAGTAAGTCAACTATTGCAAAGAGGTGAGAACGAATGAAAAATACAAAAAGATTAATCGATGAGAATAATCAAAAACGAAAGCTTTTGAATGATGAAAATCTGGAATTATATGAGGACTTTCTGACATACATTCGCACAGACTTTCGTGTTGCAGAACATGAAGGCGAGGAGCTATTAATGGAACTACTTGACCATATGCTTGAAGTGCAACATGAAGGCAGAACAGCTAAAGATATGTTCGGGGATGACCCAAAAGCTTATGCAGAAGAAATTATTGAAGGGTTACCTAGAGAAAAGAAACGGAAAACTATTCCATTTTTCGCGACGATTCTATTCAATTTTTTCGGCTTTGGCGCTATCAATATTGGAATAATTTATCTAGTACTTTCTAAATTTATTGATGTGAAAGAGTCTATCTCACTAAGCAGTTTGCTAACGATATTCCTTCCCGTTCTTTTGACATCTGCTATTGGCGTAAAAGTAATCTTCTCCTTGATTCGATCTACATTATTTCAAGAAAAGAAGAGCCATAAAAATGCGTATTGGAAAGCTGGGTTATATGGAGGAGGATCTTTCGCAATTATCTTGCTAATCGCTTGGTTGATTCCTGATTTCGGACCAGCAGTGCAAATCGTATGGTGGATTAATATTCTCATTGGTCTTTTGTTAATCCTTTTAGGAAAACTATTAAAGCGCCAATTCAACACCAATTAACCGAAAGGAGCTAGCACAAATGACCAATCTACCTTTATCGAAAAAGAGTCATACTTTTATAGAAAATTTACGGGTCTACCTTTTCTCAAGTGGTAAAAAAACAAAAGAGATCAATGAAATAACCGACGAACTGGAAGTCCATTTATATGAGGCAGAAAAGGAAAACAAAAGTGTCGAGCATATTATTGGAAATTCTCCTAAGAAATACATGGAACAGATTTCAAAGGAAATGTCCTTTGATGTTCGGGGTTGGGCTAAATACGTTCCAATCATCATCCTTGGTGCCTTTTCCGGTATTGTTCTAAAGGATATCGTGTTCGGCGGCTTTCAATACTCTCTAGTCGAGCTCATTGGTTATCCGCTAGTATGTGTCATTCTATTACTTGCCTTTATGGGGACCTTCAAGTACGTAGCTAGTGATACTTTCTCCAAATCAAAGGAGTTCTTTTTGTTAGGTATGGTGAGCTTACTTTCTGTCACCTTATTTCTTGCGCTTGCGTTTCTTCCGAATTTAATTGATTCACCAATAATATTGCTCGGCTATTATGGGAATCTCATTGTAGCAAGTTTGGCCGTTTCGTTTTTGATTGGAATTTCCATTTGGAGTAAGACACTGATTTCCATTGTTCTGCCTATCTGCTATATTGTCCCTGAATATATGTTGAGCTTTTCCAACTTGACGGATGCCAATCAACTGATAATAAGCAGCTTAGTGATGTTTGCACTTATTGGAGGATATATGTTTTTGGTAAGTAGAAAGGGACAATAAGGGGAAGGAAAATTAGGTTTGGAGTCTTTCGGACCACCGCATAGAAAAATACATTCTTATCGTTTTAAAAAGGGCTGTTAGTAAGTCAATGACTTTCTAACAGCCCTTTTTTTATCCATTTTTTAAGGACAGGCTTTCTTTTAAATACCCAAATGGTGTTTGAATGGCTTTGACTACGTATTTGTTTCCTGTTGCAATTGTGACTATGACACTAAGAAGAAGTAGCAAAATGTAACCTGAAGTTGAGTTGATTGCTTGACCGAAACTTGTTTCAAATATCCATTTAATGATAAAGCCGTGAAGAATGTAAACATAGAATGACCTTCTGCCGATACCCGTAAATATATTTTTCTTTTTAGGAACTAATGCAAAAAATGCTACTGTTACTAGAAAACTTCCTACATATATCCCAAGCCGCAGAAACATGTCAAATATAGAAGAAAACGTATATGTTCCATAAAGGATACTTGCACCATCAATTCCTCCAAGCCAAATATAGATACCAACAAATAATAGGATTAAGAATCCTGTAGCAACACCTCGGTAGGCACCACTTTTCAACTGTTGAAATAAATTTGTCTTTGATTTAGTCAAATAATAACCAATCAAAAAGAATGGAAAAAAATAAAAGGTTCGATCAAGACTAAGGAATCTTTCAGGGATATCAATAAAACCTATCCCTACACCTAGCAAAATTGCAGTTGGAATACTGATTGCAGCACGAAATCTTGCAAACAAAGGCAGTAACAGTTTCCATGCAATCATACTTAGTAAGAACCACATTGCCCATCTTGGTGTAAAATATTCTAAGCTCATAGATGGATCCGCATATAGATTACTGTAAAAAAAAGTATAAAGCGTTTGTAAAATCAAATAAGGCACTAGTAACCTTGTAATGATTTTTACATAATAACCTTTTTTATAGTAGTTAGTACTAAAATGCCCAGCCAATAAAATAAAAGCTGGCATATGAAAAACAAAGATAAAATGATAAATGGACACAAGCCACTCGTCGTTTGCACGATAAGGAGAAATCACATGTCCAAAAACAACTAGAAATATTAAAATAAACTTCGCATTATCAAAGAAGGAATCGCGAGTTCTCATGATGTTCTCCCTCCATTTCTATATTACGAAGGTCTTTACCCAAAAGCATTTACCTCGTAAACATCAGACAATCATATATTCGATGAGTATAACATGAACTTGTCCGTATGTTACATGTAAAAGTTACCTATTAGCTTCCCGAAAATAGAAAAACAGGCGAATCTAGCAGCTTCACCTGTTTATTATTATTCCTCTTCACCTTTTAACACTTTTGCCAAAAACTCGACAGCCTCTTTTTCATCAGAGCCTTCCGCTTTAATTGTGACTACATTTCCTGTTTCTATCCCTAACGACAGAAGCCCTAATAAACTTTTGCCATCAATAATTTTATTATGTCTAACAATCTTGACTTCTGACACGAAATTATTTGCTTTCTGTACGAAAGCCTGTATCAATTCCGTATATATTTCTCTATTTATTACAACAGTAATTTGTTTTGAAACCATAATAATCCCCCACATAAACAGTAATTTTATATATGGTATGTAAGGGGTTATCGATTCATGAATAATTTTTGTGAAATAGTACCAATGCCTATCCCTTATTTTTCTTCTATGCCTAAAACTCGATTTATACGTTTTTTCAGCATTTTCATTCCGCTCCCACCAGCTTGGAAATGGCGCAGCTTTCCTTCCTCATCAAAAACATAGTAAGCTGGTACATATTTGTTTTCGAACGCTTCTGTAAGTTTGTGATTCCCATCCACAAATATGGGTTGAGTTATGTCATGTCCCATTGCCATAGAACGGATAACACCGATATCAAGGTCATCTTCTGAACGCGGCATATGAACTGCGATAACATTAAGTTCGTCATCATATTCGTCACGTAATTCATTTACTTCTGGCATTGCTTCTTTACATAAATGGCAGCTCACAGACCAAAAGTGGACAAGAGTTGCTTTTCCTAAAAGCTCTTCTTTTGCCACCTCTTCATTGATCCATTCTGTAGCACCGGTCAATTCCGGCATCTGCTCTCTAAGTTTCATCTCTCTATCTCTCCCTTTTACTTCATTTATACAAAATACTTTTTAATAATTATTATCAAATAATATATTTTTTATTATATTTATATTATTTTAACTTGTCAATACAGATTATATTAATTATTAATAAGTAATGAAAGTAATATGTGTTTGATTTGTGCTTTTGACAAATTTACAGTTTTGTATCCACAAAAAAAGAAGCTGTCATTGTTCATTGACAGCCTCATTCCATAATCCTATGAAAGAGTTACGCTTCCCTCTTATAAGGTACCTTCAGGATGACTAAGAGTCCTATAAGCGATAGAATAATTAAGGATCCTAGTGCAGACCTACTCGCAAGATTTCCATAGTCCGCCATTAGCAAGGTGATCGTTCCATATAAGAGTGGACCTACAATAGATGAAACTTTTCCTGAGAAGGCAAACAATCCAAAAAATTGCCCTCTTTTCCCCTCTGGTGTTAGTTCTATTATAAGAGTACGTGAAGTAACCCACGTTGCCCCAAGTGCTACGCCGAATAAGCTTCCGGCAACCCATAGCATCCACGGTGCGATAGAGAACACTCCGAAACATAATGCGACAATAAGCAGCACAGTAACTGAAGCAACGGCAAGCTTGGATCCAATTCTTCTAGTGATATATCCATAAATGAATGAACCGATAATGCTAGAAACGGTAGAAACAAGATACAGCAAGATAAATTCTGAAGCAGAAAATCCACCAATCGCTCTTGCATATATGGCCATCATCGCAATAGCTGTTGCAAGTGCATCGTTTATGAAAAAGTATGCCACCATAAAAAGAAAAACTGGACGATATAATTTCATTTCTTTAAAGGTGAGATATATTTCCTTATAACCACTAATAAATGATTTTTTCTCTATAATTTCCTTTGGCTTGTCTTTGAAGAACACAAATAGCGGAATGGAAAATAATAAGAATAATATTCCGGTTGGAATAAAGGCTTTATGAAAACCACTATCTCCCACATACAGATAGACGGTAAGACCAAGTAGAGTTCCCATATAACCTACGGCAATTCCAAAACCTGAAATAAGTGGTAGTTCTTTTTTTGTACCAAGATCAGGAAGCATCGTATCATAAAAGATAAGCGAAGAATGAAAGAAAAACTTTGCTACTACAAATAAAAGTAAGACTAGAACAAAGCTGATTGGTAATCCAAATAATGTTTGAGTGGTATCTAAGGTAGCAAATACTCCCATGAAAATGGTAGAAAAAACAGCTATTAGCGTAAATGGAATAATATATCCTTTCCTCTTTCCTGTCCTATCAATTAATACTCCAAATAATGGAGAAAAAAGAACGAGAAAAAAACTTGCAGTAGCATTCGCGTAGGATAAGAATGTGCTAGCAATTTGATCCATCCGCTCATTAGTTCCAATTACTTCCTGAAGATAAAATGGAAAGAAAATAGTAATAATGTTTGATGAAAAGATAGTATTTGCAAAATCATAAAGCGCCCACGATAGAATTGGAAGTGAAAAATATAGAGCAAGCGGTGACCGTGGTTTGACAGTTTTTATTTCTCTGTTCTGTTCAAGATTTGCCATCATGGATCCCCCATTTAGTTTCTTTTATGATGACAATTCTCTAACAAAGTCTTTTCTCCTTTTTTTTAATGATATTTTCAAGGAAAATTTACACAAATTCACATTATATTAATTTTCATAAAATAGAGTGGAATGAATTTGTCCTCTTATTTCATACTAAGGTTAATACCGGTTACGGGTTAGGGGGTTGAAAAATGAAAAAAATAGTAATTCAACTTTTCACAGTTCTTATCATTTTTGGATGTGCAAGTCCCGATGTCAAAGAGAATTCAAAAGGACCAGGCATTACTAATACCCATGATAAGCGAGGTTTTTTATCAAATGATGAACTAATAAAAAATGCAAGGAATGAAGCCATTATCTCCATTGAAGATCACCATCTTTCACTGGAACAAGCAAAAACTATCTTAAAAGAGCACCTTAACCTCTCATACCACGATAACAATGATATCTCATTTGAAGGAATGCATGATGGGGAATATGGATTTCATGTTTCAGATTTCGTCCAAGTAAATTCTCAACAAGAGAAATTATCCGGAGACTGGTATAAGGTTAATCCTGAAACTGGAGAAATCTCACTGTGGAAAAACTAGTAAGTATCTAAGGAGAAACACTAGCAAGTGTGCGGTTTCTCCGCGTGAAGAATCAGATTTTGAAGGGCAATGCACCAGAGTTTGATGCTTTTCCATTTTTAACAGGACACATTTACATGTAAAAAGAGCAGGTAAGATTATTCGTCTTCTTTCCTGCTCTTTTCCTTCATATTTCGTAGGGTGGGTAGTACAACCGTTACTGTCGTTCCAATGTGTACTTTACTTGTATAGTCGATTGTGCCCTTCATTTCATGAATAAGCCGTGTAGTAATCATACTACCAAGACCTGTCCCTTTTGACTTCGTGGTGTAATAGGGGAGACCGATTTTTTCTAATTGTTTCTCTGACATCCCAATGCCATTATCAATAAAATATATCTCAATGGTCCCTTTCACTTCTCCATGTACTTTTTTTATTTGAACTAGCCCACCTTGCCCCTCTTCCGTTGCTTCAATACCATTTTTTATGATATTCATAATGGCTTGTTTAAGATGGTGTTCATCGCTATAGATAAAGTGATCACCTTCAAGTTCTAAATCAATTGTGACATTCCGATAAGATCCAAATGGCCTTAACAAGTCAACAGAGTCCTTGAGCACTTTGTTTACATCTACATACTCTAAGGTGATGTTGGTTGGCTTGGCTACAGTCAAATAGTTGGTAATTATCTTATTTGTTCTATCTAACTCATCTAGAATGAGCGGAGCATATTGTTTTAAGCTCTCATCTTTCGTATTAGAATTAATATATTGTATAAATCCTCTTACAGTTGTAATTGGATTTCTAATCTCATGAGCAAAAGCAGCAGCCATTTGGCCAACAGTGGATAGCTTATCCATATAAACGGTCTCATCCAATTGCTGATTTGCTTTTATTAGTCTCTCCACTGTATATATCAGCGCAATAAATGTACTACCAAAAGCAAGGAAGTAAACAAAATAAAAGTTCATATTTAAGAAGGAAACTGTTTTATACAAAATATAGATATATAGAAAATAATAAAATGACAATATCATTAGACCAACAAATAATTTTTTAGTACTTTTTAAAAAAAATGAGCGAAAAATCAAGCCGATTGTAAATGCTAAAATAGATACCGTTATACCTACATAAACAAATTCCCCGCCTATAAAATAACGAAAAACTACAACGATAGTAGTACAAATTGCACCTGGAAACCATCCGCCATATAAAGAAACAATTAGTATAGGAATCATTCTAAAGTCAAAATTGGTATCCTCTAATGTTTCGATAGGATAAAGCATACATAAACATGCTGAAAACGCACTAAAAAGACCAAAAATCAATTGCTGCTTGAAAGTCAACGGTTTTCTTTTGCTGAAAGGAAAAAATAAATTGGCATTAAACAATAACGAAAAAATAATCGTTATATTAACAATTAATGGTTTTATTAAATATATCATTCATCAAAGTTCCTCCAATTAATAGAACATAACTAAATAGCCCGCTTCTTCTGAAAAGGGAGTTTATAGAAATAAAGTCAAATTTGCACTCTACCTATTATAGGCATGTTCATCTACTTCGTCTACAGTGAGTTATTTGAAGATTATTCTTCCAAAATTTTGTTGTGAAAACAAATCAGTGTAAATATTCAATTAAAGGCTTTTATAACCCGATTTTCTCTATATTCGCTGATAATATAAAACCCAAGAATTTTTACATTCTTGGGCTAGCTAGTAATTAATATTCTTTTAAGAGACTATATTAATTTTTGGAGTATAAGCTTTATAGTAAATAATTTTAACCCTTCACCAAGTTTTCTTAAGAAAATGGGCACTGTCTACAATGGTGATTTTCTACTATTATTTTCATGAAGAATAGCCTGGTTCACCTGAAAAATGGATATTTTCCCCTTACATAAGAGTTTCTAGCATTAATGCGCAGGGAAAAATATCATTTGTATTAAAAAGATAAAAGCAAAAACATAAATAAGTGGATGAACCTCCCTTGCTTTTCCGGTAACGACTTTCATAATTGGATAAATAATAAATCCGACAGCAATTCCAGTTGCAATACTTGAAGTTAACGGCATTGTTAAAATAATTGCAAATGCCGGAAATGCTTCATCAAACTTCCTCCAAGCTATTTTTGCTAAACCTTCCATCATAAAACAACCAACAATTATTAATACAGGAGCAGTTATCGCGGGTAAACCTGCAATAGCTGATATTACTGGAGAGAAAAACATAGATAGAAAAAACAAGCCCGCAACTACTACAGAAGTCAGTCCAGTTCTCCCACCTGCAGCAACACCTGCTGAAGATTCTATATAAGCACAGGAAGGACTTGTCCCAAGCGTCGCACCTGCTGTTGTAGCAAAAGCGTCTGACAGTGTTGCAGCCTTAGTGCGTGGAAGTTTTCCATCTTTCATTAATCCTCCTTGTTCAGAAACTCCTACTAGGGTACCTGTTGAATCAAAAATGGTAACAAGGATAAAAGCAAAAACTACAGTATATAACCCATTAGAAATTACTCCACTTAATGCTTCCCCGAGTGGAATGAATTGTGGAGCAGGCGGTAAATCCACAAATCCATTAAATGTTAGCATATTTAAAAAATATCCTGCGACAGCCGTAATAACCATACCGTAAAATAAAGCCCCTGACACACGTTTAGCCATGAGGATCAATGTGATTAACAGACCACCTATAGCTAGAGCAGCAACAGGATTTGTCAAATCACCTAACGCAATCATATTTGCCTCATTAGGAACGACGATCTGCGCCATTTTCAGACCAATAAATGCGATGAAAAGTCCAATTCCTGCTGTAATTCCATATTTTAATGGAGCTGGAATAGCTTCGATAAGTGCTTTTCTCAAATTCGTTAAACTCAATACAATGATAACCAAACCAGCTAAAAAGACTGTGCCGAGAACTGCCTGATAGGTTAAGCCTTGTGTAGCTACTACGCTTGTGAAGTACGCATTCAATCCCATCCCTGGTGCAACAGCAATCGGATATTTTGCGAATAATCCCATCGTTAATGTACCAATAATTGCAGCAATTATTGTAGCCATGAAGACCTGTTCAAATGGAATTCCTGCAGCTGATAAAATGGCAGGATTAACAAAAATAATATATACCATCGTAAGGAAAGTTGTGATTCCTGCAAAAAATTCTTGTTTTATACTTGTACCGAATTTTTGTAAATTAAAATAACTCTCAAACATTAAAAATCCTCCAAAAACCGAATATATTTTAAAGACATTCATTATAATATTCGTTTTTAGCACATTATTCAAGTAGTTTCTGCAAAAATTCTAAATGAATTGTTTTTAAATGTTGCAGGTTGGGTATATTCAAATTAAATAACAAGTTGTTTTTTGACAATGTTTAGCAACATTACCAGTATTTTTTCTGATATATCCCAATATTCAAAAAACAGACTTCACAAATGACACGAAATATCAGATAATAGGTAAAAGGATGAGCTATCTTTATCGTCCTTTTCATGATTCACCCATTTTTCGGCAATTCAAAATTTAGCACAGGGGGTAGAAATTATGAATAAGCATTTTTCTTTTCAACCTGAACAATCTGTTTCATCTATTAAAAGTTATGAAATGACTAGGGAGGAAAAATTGGCGCAAATCATTGTTGACTCTTCTGTCTTCCAATTTCATAAAAAAAGGCTAATGAAAGAAATAGATGACGCTTTAAGTAAGGGAAACCGCCAACAATTTATTACTCTTTCAAAAGATTATAATTGCCTACTAAAACAATTTGCATATCTCCAATAAAAAAAAGCGGGTGTTTATTCCGCTACAGTGTTTAGAGTAACATTCTAGTTAAAGCATTTGTCAGCATTCTGAAGCGGAGAATTATTCCGCTTCTTCTTTTTTATCAAGATACTTGTTTTCTTTTTGATCCGATTTGTTTGTGCAGGGACACTGTTTTTTGTTTGCTCTTTTTTCCTGCTTATACAAATACACAAGTACCCCGATGAGCAAAAATGAAACGACCCCTGATGATTCACCTTGAAAAAACACCTGCTCTGCATACCTCTCCAACAACCTTAACCAAATGTGAAGAATTACATCCATTACACAATCCCCTTTCAGGCGGAATCCAACAGACACCAAATCCCAGTAATTCAGAGGTGAAAGGAGTACATTCCACAGGCAATGGAAACAGCAAGGTTTAATTGTGTGAATTTTCTGTGTTTATAATTATTATAGAGCATTTTCCACTTTTTCCTATCCTACTTGTATCATATTTTTGTAGGTCTTCCCTCGTAACAATTTCTGCAAACGTTCGTTTCTTTTTACATTTAGGCATGAAGCAACCCCACTTCATACCTAGATTTTCCAAATATAACTATCATATTCTTCTTTATTTATCATCTGTAATGTTTCCGGTAAATTTATTGGAAACATTCATATCTTCTTATATTCTTAACAACTACTAATACTTTTTATTTATCTTTATAATCCTTTGGACAATGTTCTAAAAGTCGGTTACACTTACTAAAAACAAGTTTTCAGATTGGATCTGTCTGTAAATTTTTTCCATTAACTAGGTAAGCGAAAACAATCGATTTATACTTATTTTACACAAAGAAAAACCACAAATTTAACCTAAATACCTTAAGGAGAACTATATATGGAACATCTTATTAACTCTAATGTTCGCGAAATAGAAATATCAGGTATTCGTAAATTTTTCAACCTCGTTTCCCAATATGATGATGTGATTTCCTTGACGATCGGGCAGCCCGATTTCCATACCCCATCCCATGTTAAGGAAGCGGCACATAACGCCATCGACAACAATAAAACCAATTACACACCTAATGCCGGTCTTCCTGAATTACGGAGAGCCGCAGCACATTTCGTACAACATAAGTATGGATTATCTTATGAAGCTGATTCAGAAGTAATTGTTTCCATAGGGGCAAGCCAAGGAATTGACATCGCTTTTCGCACTATTTTGGAACCAGGAGTAGAAGTCATTCTTCCAGGTCCCATCTATCCTGGCTATGAACCGCTTATCAAACTATGTGGAGCAACACCCGTATATATTGATACAAGAGATACATATTTTAAAATAACTGCTAAACAAATCGAACAACATCTCACAGATAAAACAAGATGCATTATCCTTCCTTATCCATCCAATCCAACAGGAGTAGCAATACAAGAGGAAGAACTTATTAAAATTGCTACATTATTAAAGGATAAAGATATTTTTATTTTGTCGGATGAAATTTACAGTGAGCTTGTTTTTACAGGTAAACATCACTCGATTGCCAATTACCCAGGAATGAAAGAAAAAACCATTGTCATCAACGGGGTCTCCAAATCCCATTCCATGACAGGCTGGCGAATCGGGCTCGTCTTTGGACCTGAATATGTGATGAAGCAAATGTTGAAAGTACATCAATATAATGTTTCATGCGCTAGCTCAATCTCTCAATATGCTGCGCTTGAAGCATTAACTGAAGGAATTAATGACGCAGAAGTAATGAGTATTCAGTACAAAGAAAGAATGGAATACGTGCATAACAGACTTGTAAAAATGGGATTGGATGTTGTAAAACCTGATGGTGCATTCTATTTGTTCCCTTCCATCCAAAAGTATGGAATTAGCTCTTTTGATTTTGCACAACAGCTAGTCGAAAATGCTGGAATTGCCGTAGTCCCAGGAAGTGCATTCTCCCCTTTAGGTGAAGGATTTGTTCGTGTGTCATATGCCTATAACATGGAGACACTAGTGGAAGCAATGGATAGATTCGAAAACTACTTAACAACTATTTCATAACTTATAAAGGACTGTCCTTAAGCCATTCACATGACATAAGGACAGTCTTTTTTTCTTTACGATGAATATCAATACTTTTTTTGCCCTACAACTACCTCAAACAGAAACAAGTATTTGCTATTAATCTGCTATTGCAATGCTGCTTCAATATTGATAACTCCATTACCGTAATACCAGGATGATCCAAGACCTGTTGCAGTGCTTCTTAATCTTTCACGGACTTGAACATTTGTTAGATTTGGGTTTTGTGCAATTAATAGGGCTGCCGCTCCAGCTACGTGGGGAGAAGCCATCGACGTCCCATTAAATTCACCGTATTGGTTACCTGGTAAAGTACTATTAATTGCAACTCCTGGGGCCATTACTTCTAACTGATTACCTACACTTGAAAAAGATGCACGATTATTATTAGAATCAACCGCACCAACTGCAATAACAGAGTCATACCTTGCTGGATATCCAATCGTATTTAGCAGTCCAAGTCCAGAACCACTGTTACCCGCTGCTGCCACAACTACGATTCCACTATTATATGCGTTGTCAGAAGCCCTTCTTAACGTTGTAGATCCTATACTTCCTCCTAAACTCATATTAATAACATCCATATTATTGTCAATTGCCCATTCAATACCTTGTGCTATCCCTGCAAGTGTTCCCCCACCACTTGAATCGAGTACTTTAACTGCATAAAGTTCTACATCATAGGCAACTCCTAATACACCAACAGTATTGTTTAGCGCTGCTACTGTACCAGCAACATGTGTCCCATGACCATTTCCGTCAGTTAAGGCATCAGGTTCAGCTGAAACAAAGCTTGCTCCACCTGCAACATTCAAATCTTCATGACTAGCATCTATTCCTGTATCTAAGACAGCGACTTTCACTCCAGATCCAGTTACATTTTGCGAGTGTGCAACATCCGCTTTAACATGTGGTATTCCATAAGGAATAGTTTGAGCAGTTGCTTGCATTTCGATGTTCTCTTCTACAAATTGCACCAAAGGGTTTTTTTCTAGGGCTGCTGCCGCAACTTCCGGTATAGTAATATGTAAGACATTCATATGTTTAAATTGATGCTCCACGCCACCACCCAGGGAAGTGACAAGATTATTAGCCGCTTTGGTTACAGCCCCAGAGTTTAATCCAATCAAGTATTCTTTCATTACTGGCTTTGCACTTGCATTTACATTTGATGGCGTAAACGAAAAAGATAGAACCACCACCGCTGTCAATATTGCAACAGCTATTTTTCGAAATGTCCTGTTCATAAGATCATCACTCTCCTATAGTATTTTGGGTTTAGTCTATTAAGATGATTTGGAGGCCTTACTCCGCGTGGTGGGGGAATGCGGGAGCCTCCACGGTCATCACAACTAAACAAAACCTTCTAAATAATCAAATTATTTAGCTAATTATGATGCTAGCATAGTTGTTAACTGATTGTTATTGGGAAAGTAAGCAAAAACTTTAAGTGTGTGACTACAAAATTAAGCATAGCTTTCCCAATGGATTATCATGGAATATGTTAGAAGTAAAAGGCTAAGCTGCTAAAATATTCTAACTCCTCCATATTTTTATATTTTACAAAAGAAAGAGCATCACCCCTTTTCCATACTTGGAACAAAGGATGATGCTACCAAAGCTTTACTGCAATGCTCTCTCTACATTAATGACTCCATTTCCGTAATAGAATGGTGTGCCAAGATATGTTGCAGTATTTCTTAATCGATCACGAATTTGTACATTTGTCATATTTGGATATTTAGCCTTAATCAATGCAGCAGCTCCGGCTACATGTGGGGCAGCCATTGATGTCCCATTAAAGGATGCATAATTGTTTCCTGGTGTTGTGCTTAGTATACTCACTCCCGGTGCCATCACTTCCAACTCATTTCCTACACTAGAGAAAGATGCACGAGTATTGTTGGAACTTACCGCACCAACCGCAATTACTGAGCTATAACGCGCTGGGTATCCAATTGTATTCTGATTTCCTATGGCACCTGAGTTACCAGCTGCTGCAATAACAACAATCCCTCTTGCATAAGCATTGTCACAAGCCCTTTGTAAAGCTGTTGAACCTGAACTTGCTCCTAAACTCATATTAATAACGTGCATTCCATTTGAAATGGACCATTCAATTCCTTGTGCAATTCCACTAAGTGTTCCACTTCCAGACGAATTTAACACTTTTACAGCATATAGATCTGCATTGTAAGCAACGCCAAGGACACCAGTTGAATTATTTAATGCAGCCACCGTACCAGCAACATGTGTGCCATGTCCATTGCCATCCTGGTATGGATTAGACTCGCCAGAAATAAAGCTAGCTCCTCCCCTGACATTTAAATCGACATGGTTGGCATCGATTCCTGTATCAAGAACTGCCACTCGTACACCACTTCCAGTTACTCCTTGTGCATGCGCAGTATTTGCCTTGATATGAGGAATTCCCCATGGTACTGTTTGGGCAGATGCAAATACTTCTACGTTCTCTTCAACAAACTCAATATTAGGGTTCTTTTTCAATGCTTCTGCAGCTTTTTCCGGTAAACTTACTTCCATAACTTCCATGTAATCAAATGTATGTTGTACTTCTCCACCAAGGGAGGTGATGAGATTTTCCGAAGATTGAGCACTTGCCTTATTACCTTTTGCAAAGCCTATTAAGTATTCTTTCTTTGCAACACCAACTGCACTTGAACTAGATGCATCAGCTGAAACAGATCCAAACGCCAACGAGAATGCAAGTATTGCAATAAGAATTGCCGAAAAACTTTTCATCCACTTTTTCAAATGGTCCACTCCTTCGAATGTTTTTTAATAATTCCCACAATTGAGAACTATTAACAAAATCTTATCACTTGTTCTCTTGATTTCATATTGGGAAAACTGTTTTGGAAATCAGGAGTATCTCAAATGATATGAGTCTGTTTTCCCAATAGAAAATATTGGTTTTGTTGCATACATTATTAAATTGAATTTTTTACAAGTCATTATCTTTTAGCCTAGCACTACCAAACCTACAGTCTCTGAAAACAAAAAAACTGCAGTCAGCCTCAATTTTCAATGAGCTTGTCTACAGTTTTAATGGTTGAATTTATTAGTATTTATCCATACTTAAAAGCAGCTTCTACAAAAGAAACGCTTAATCCGTCCTTTTCCAACATCAGTTTAAAGGATAGAGTCGAGCATCATACAAAAATAATTTCTAATGCTGAATATATTAGGTAATGGCAACAATCTTTTAGCTTACTTAAAAAATCCTAACGAATGAACAAACACGAGAAAGATTCCAATTGGAATTACGTATCTAATAAGGAAATACCAGATTTGGAATAGACTCTTTTTAACACGAGATCCCTGAAAAAACTCATCTTCAAGTATATTTTTAGGGATACGGAATCCTACAAAAAAGGATATTAATAGTGCTCCAAGTGGCAGCCCAATATTACTTACCAAAAAGTCAGCTGCATCAAAAATTGTAAGCCCTGCGATTGTAACATCAGAAAGAACACCAAATGATATCGCAGATGGAATACCGAGCATAAAAATGATTAATCCTGTAATAACAGCAACCTTCCTTCTTCGCTCTGGGTTTCCTTTAACGATTACCGCAACAATTATTTCAAGAATGGAAAATGCTGATGTTAAAGTTGCAAATAATAGCAATACGAGAAATAAGATTAAAAAGAAACCGCCTAGCGGAAGTTCTTGAAAAACAGCTGGCAACACTACAAATACTAATCCAGGACCTTCATCAGGCTGTAAACCTAATGCAAAGACCGCGGGGAAAATGACAAGGCCAGCTAAAGAAGAAATAATTATATTTAGGACTACTACTGACCCTGCAGATCGAATCAAATCTTCTCCTTTTTCCAAATAGGAACTATATGTCACCATAATGGAAATACCTACACTTAGTGAAAACAAGGCCATTCCAAGCGCCAATAAAAAGGCATTTGGTGTTATCAGGGATGGGTCAGGTTTCAAGAAATACATTACCCCTTCGTAAGCACCTTCAAGAGTAACGGATCTCACTAGCAAGACAAAAAATATGATAAATAATAAAGGCATTAAAATTTTGCTGGATTTTTCTAATCCACTTTGAACTCCTGCTTGAACTACCCAAACCGTTATTCCTAAGAAGATAAACTGGGCAAGAACTGCTTGAAAAGGATCAGCTATCGTCTGTTCAAAAAGCCCACTGAATTCTGCCAAAGTATAGTTTGACAAACCACCAGTAACACTTTTCCATAAATAAGTCACAATCCAGCCACCTACCACACTATAGAAAGATAGTAGGATAAAGGAAATGACAACTCCGAGAACACCTATGTAATGCCACTTCGAACCTTTTGCCAATTCTCTGTATGCTGAAATGGCATCTTTTTGCGTAGACCGACCAATAATAAACTCAGCCAAAAGCATCGGTGCTCCAATTAACAGGGTCAAAAGGATAAAAAGAAGAAGAAAAATTCCTCCCCCGTTCGTTCCAGCCATGTATGGAAATTTCCATATTGCCCCAATACCTATAGCAGAACCTGCTGCTGCCAAAATAAAACCAATTTTTGATGTCCATTGCTCTTGTTGTTTCATTTTCTAAAAACTCCTATTTTACAGAATAAACTCCTATAATACTATCCTTTCGTAAAAATGTATAGGGAATTTTCTGTAATATCGCAAAGAGTATGCTTGCGTATCATACCATGATAAGTTTTAGCAATTCTATTTGCTCTTATACCTTTCTCAACAATGAATTACTAAAATACAAAAAAATTTTAAGCTTTTGGTAGACCTATTTCCAGCGTGGTACCTTTTCCGGTTGTGCTTGATATTTTGACAGTACCATGGTGATTTTTTATTATATTGAACGAAATCATCAGGCCAAGACCAGTACCAGTTTCTTTTGTCGTATAGAATGGCTCCCCTAATCGTGATAGCGTATGCTCTGATATACCGCTACCCTCATCTCTTATTATAATAATAACTTCTGATTCCGATTCTTTTGTATCTATATAAATACTCCCACCACTTGTCATCGCTTCAATTCCATTTTTAATTAAATTAATAAATACTTGTTTTATTTGATTTTCATCGCATTTTACTTCTGATGAAGTAGCTTTCAATTTCATGTCAAACCAAACATTATTCATAATAGCCTGTGTTTCTAAAAGTGTTGTTACATCTCTTAAAAGCGTATGTAATGATACTGGATGAACATATACTTGATGCGGTTTTGCAAGCAAAAGCAACTCACTCAATATAAGCTCAATCCTACTTAGTTCTGACTCAATAATATGAAAATACTCTTGCTTTTCCTCTACTTCTTTTTCCAAAAGCTTAAAAAAACCTTTTATGGCTGTTAATGGATTTCGTATTTCATGGGCAATTCCCGCTGCTAACTGACCTGCAACGGAAAGTTTTTCTGATTGAAGCATTAACGCCTCTGCTTGTTTTTTTTCTGTAATGTCTCGAATAATTACTTGCATCGCATCTTTACCAAGATAAGATGTGGGAATACAAACTATTTCGGTATAAATCTGATTTCCTTTCATTGTCGTCCATTCTTGTTCAAAGGTTGGTAGCCTTGAACTATTTTGTTGTTTCTTTAACTCTCTCCATATATGTAAGAAATCCTTTTCATTAATATTTTGATAAATGGAATGTCCAAAGACATCCCCATAATTCTCCACTTCTAGCATTTTTAGTCCAGATTCGTTGATAAATGTCCACTTTTCTTCGCATATTACTCCAATTGTATCAATAGAATTTTGTACAAGTTTTCGAAAACGTTCCCTACTGTTTTGTAATATTTTATGGAAGTTTTTCCGATGTGAGATATCAACAAGCATTACAAAACAAGCAGACTTCCCTTTATATGTAGTATGGTTAGAAACTATTTCAACATCAATTGGTCTTCCATCAAACCTTTTCCATCGTTGTTCCATTTGACCAACCCTGTAACCTTGTTGCACAGATGTGATGCGTTTCTTCACAATATCGTGGTAATTTTTTTCGATATAATCAAAAACAGAAGCATCTATTAGCTGATCTTTACGACATGCCCCCAGCATAGTGGTAGCTGCTTCATTCACATACTTAATAATGCCGTTTGTTACGATGAGCAACCCATTAGGGAGATGTTCAATTAGGTCAAATGCAGAATAATTCTCATTATCTCCTATATCATCCAACACTCTTTTTTGCTCTAACTCCTGCACTGTCATTTGCTTGTCCATGGTTGATTTCTTTTCAAGTGCAGTTTGGAAGTTTTCACCCAAATCAGAAGTGGGTGATAGCATTAAAATAATTTCTTTTTCAGACCCATTCAGTGACTGTACCTCCGAAAGTACAGCCTCTACCCAAAGAAGAGAATCGTCTTTCATCTTGATTCGGAAATAGCAATGAGTTTGAGTGGAAGGTTGGTAGATTATGCTTTCTATTAAATATAAGTCCTCTGAATTAATCCATTTTTCTAAGCTGGTTTGTATTAGCTCCGTGCTCTCAAATCCAAGCAATGCCTTACAAGATGAAGATACATATTTGATCGTACCAGTTCCAGATATAATGATAATTAATTGGACCTTTGAATTGGATTCTTCATTATGATTTTGTTCCTTATTTAATAAAAAGTCAGAGCCTATTATAATCATTTCCCCCCTTCTTATCACCAGAATTTACCATAATTAAATTCCGTTCTATAGATTTTTCAATATTCTACATTATACTACAATTTTCTTTATTTTTCTAAATATTATAAATAATTACTACTCTATGATTATTGGTACCTTAAAATCTATTTCCGCTTGTTATATAATTGTATAATAATAAGATAACTATTGGAGAGAATCCCTCGGAAGGAGCTTCATATGAAAACACAATCTACAAAAGTTGCATTTATTGGTACCGGAGTAATGGGGCATAGTATGGTAAAACATTTACTCTTAAAAGGCTATGATGTTAAGGTTTTCACAAGAACAAAAGAAAAAGCACAAGACTTAATTTTACAAGGAGCAAGTTGGAGTTCAAATCCTGGAGAGGCCGCAAAAAATGCAGATATTATCATCTCAATGGTTGGTTATCCAAAAGACGTGGAAGAAATTTATTTTTATGAAAATGGTATTTTAGAGAATGCTAGAGAGGGTGCCTACTTAATAGATATGACCACTTCCACCCCGTCTCTTGCCAAACAGATTTATGTAAAAGCCAAAGAAAAAGGACTTCACTTCATGGATGCTCCCGTTTCAGGTGGGGATATTGGGGCACAAGAAGCCCGTCTTACGATTATGATCGGGGGAGACAAAGAATCAGTTGCTGCATGTCTACCAATCTTTGAATGTTTAGGTAGCAATATCATCCATCAAGGAGATCCAGGAGCAGGGCAGCATACTAAAATGTGTAACCAAATTGCTATCGCAACCAATATGATCGGTGTATGTGAAGCATTGGCTTATGCTGATTCAGCTGGCCTTGATGCAGAAAGTGTATTAAAAAGCATATCTAGCGGAGCAGCAGGAAGCTGGTCTTTATCCAATCTAGCTCCCCGAATCATCGCTGGTAACTTCGAACCTGGATTTTTCGTAAAACACTTTATCAAAGATATGGAAATCGCCTTAGATGAAGCCAACAGAATGGGACTTGAACTACCAGGACTATCACTTGCTAGAGACATGTATGTAAAGCTTTCTTCTAATGGTGAGGAGAACAGTGGAACGCAGGCCTTATATAAATTGATTTCCGAAAAAAAATAATACACGGAATATTACCTTAAGGTCTAGATAAAATGTAAATTATAGTACTGGCCCTTTTATGAATGCTAAAAGGGCCAGTACTTATCAATAAATCGGTTTCCATGCCTAGGGTGTGTTTACTTATAAACAACTCCTCCCCCGCAAAAACTCCAATACACAATGTACAGCCACTCTGCTTGTCATATCTCTAAAATCCATAGTAGGATCTATCTCTACAATATCTAGTCCACACACCGTTTTTTCTTTTCCTGCCAAAAGGATGGCTTCTAACAATTGGTCACTTGTCATTCCACCTGGACCAATAGCAGGACAACCCGGTGCAAACGCTTGATCTAAGACATCAATATCAATGGAAATGTAGATGTGGTCTACTTTTTCTTTCAGGAATCTGATAGATTCCTTCATAATATTTAAAATCCCACTATTTTTCACATCACTCATTGTATATACGGTAATAGCTTGCTCTTTGGCATATTGATGGTAATGGCTGCTGTTGGAGTAATTACGAATACCTATTTGCACCAAGTTTTCTCCTTCTATTACTCCCCCTTCCAGCAAACGTCTGAAGGGGGTCCCATTCGTCGGTCCGCCATCCTCTGTATTCCTCAAATCATGATGTGCATCAAATTGTATGATTCCAATCTTTCCGTTCTTACTAATGGATAATGCTTTAATGGTAGAATAAGTAATGGAATGATCTCCACCAATAAACATTGGCAAACAATCTTTGTTTTCTTTTACGAGAGATACTACCGCTTTCTCTATTCGTAAATATGATTCTTTAATATCTGTCGCATGCATATAAATATCACCGGCATCATACAAGCTTTCTGAATTTCTTAAGTCTACTTCCCCATCTAGAGCATAGGAAGAATAAGAATGAAACAACTTTCTGACAACAGCAGGGGTAAAGCTTGCCCCAGAATGGCTAATCGAAGGCTTAGAAATAGGGACTCCAATAAGTGTGGGACCTTTTAAAGTCTCGACCCCGTCCCATCCTACCAAAAGCTCTGCCGCTTTTGGATAATGACGGTCAACAAACGGAGGTTCTCCTGCCGGAAGAAGATACGCTGGTCTATTCAAGGTATGCCCCCCCCTTTGCTGCTTCCTTTCCATTTATGAAAACGGTATTCGTGTGGTTAACTCCATAGTGATAAGGTACATATTGATAATTCGGTGCATTCCATATAATCACATCCGCTCTTCTGCCTACTTGAAGTCGCCCTGCTATCCCTTCCATTCCAATGGCTTTTGCGGCATTTACAGTCACTGCATTCCAAATCTCTTCACAAGTCATCTTTAACTTTAACATGGCAAGATTCATAATGAATTGAATGTTTTCCGTTGGAGAGCTGCCAGGATTAAAGTCTGTAGCAAGTGCTACTGCTCCACCATAGTTGATTATGTCACGTGCTTTCGCATAACTTTCTTTATTCAAATAAAAGGTTGTTCCTGGTAAAAGTACAGCTACCGTTTCTGAACGACCAAACCATTCAACTGCTTGATCGGAAGCCGCTATAAGATGATCGGCAGATGCAGCTTCAAGCTCAATCGCAAGTTCGGTTCCTCCTAGGGAAACAATTTCATCTGCATGAATCTTTACAGAAAATCCTGCTTCTTTCGCTTTTGTCAAATAGCTTCTAGATTGCTCAATTGTAAAAACTCCCTCTTCACAAAAAATATCAACAAAAGAAGCCAAATCTTCTTCTTTTAACATAGCAAACATACTTTCCATTTCAGATAAAAAAACATCAGGATTAGTATTTCTTGGTACGGCATGAGCTCCTAAAAACGTAGATGCGATCGGCACATTTCGTGAACTCTGCAACTCTTTCACAACCCGCAGTTGTTTTAGCTCTGTCTCTTTTTCTAATCCATAACCGCTTTTCGCTTCCAAAGCCGTAACCCCATAACTTATTAACCTATTCAGGTGGAAATTGGCTTTGTTCAATAGATCCTCAAAAGTCGTATCTCTTGTTGCTTGAACGGTCGAATGGATACCTCCTCCTTGTTTTAAAATCTCTAAGTAAGGTACTCCCTGCTGTTTCATGGCAATCTCATGTTCTCTTGATCCACCAAACACCAAGTGAGTATGGGGGTCAACAAGTCCAGGAGTAACTAATTTCCCTTCACAGTCGATGGTGTTAAGCCGTTCTATCGTTTCTGCCTCTTCTGTAGTCCCTATATATTGAATGACGCCATTTTTCCATCCAATCGCTCCATTCTCTATAAATGGCAACTCGTTCATTTGTTCACCTTTTACCAGGTCAGTCGCATAATCCATTGTAAGTAACTGGCCACAATTGATTAAAAGAGTATCTAATATCATAATTTACTCAGTCTCCTTTAACAGCGGAATGTGAACACCTTTTTCCTTCGCTACCTTTTTGGCCAAGTCATAACCTGCATCAGCATGACGGACAATACCCATTCCCGGATCAGATGTCAGCACCCGTTCCAAGCGCTTGGCAGCTGCTTGCGTTCCGTCCGCCACAATAACCATTCCCGCATGTAAGGAATACCCCATTCCCACTCCTCCACCGTGGTGGACAGACACCCAGCTAGCGCCGTTCACCCCGTTGATCAGTGCATTTAGTATCGGCCAATCTGCCACAGCATCACTACCATCCAGCATCGCTTCTGTCTCACGATTAGGAGAGGCAACAGATCCACAATCAAGGTGATCTCGACCAATTACAATTGGAGCAGAAAGTTCCCCACTTGCAACCATTTCATTGATTATTTTTCCAAATCTAGCTCGTTCTCCATAACCTAGCCAACAAATTCTTGAAGGCAAGCCTTGAAATGCTACTTTTTCACGCGCCATTTTAATCCAATTACATAAATGAGTATTATCGGCAAACTCACGAAGTATCACTTCATCCGTTTTGTAAATATCCTCTGGATCGCCTGAAAGAGCCACCCAACGGAACGGTCCTTTTCCTTCACAGAACTGTGGTCGGATAAATGCTGGCACAAACCCCGGGAAATCAAAAGCATCTTTTACTCCTTCATCAAAAGCAACTTGCCTTATATTATTTCCATAGTCGAAAGTGACAGCTCCCCTTCGTTGAAGTGTAAGCATTGCTTTCACATGTTCTGCCATACTCTCTTTGGCTAGTTTCACATAGATAGAGGGATCCTTTTCTCTTAGATCTGTAGCATTCTCTAAAGTCATACCTGTTGGAATATAACCATTTAATGGATCATGAGCCGATGTTTGGTCTGTTAAGATATCTGGTGTAAATCCTTTTTCTACCAGTTGCGGGAGAATCTCAGATGCATTTCCTAATAGTCCAATAGATAATGGCTTCTTAAGTGTTTTATATTCATCAGCGAGTTCTAATGCTTCCTCAAGAGATTTCACCTTCACATCACAGTATTTAGTTTCTAGGCGCCGATCAATTCTATGTTCATCTACTTCAATTGCTATACAAACCCCGCCATTCATTGTTACTGCTAAGGGTTGAGCTCCACCCATACCACCAAGACCTGCTGTTACTGTAATTGTCCCCTTCAGTGTATGTTGAAATGATTGTTTTGCCGCTTCGGAGAACGTTTCATATGTTCCTTGTAATATTCCTTGTGTGCCAATATAAATCCAACTTCCTGCTGTCATTTGTCCATACATCATTAAACCTTTTTTATCAAGTTCATGAAAGTGATCCCAGTTTGCCCATTTAGGTACAAGATTGGAATTTGCCAACAGCACTCTAGGAGCATCGGCATGGCTCCGAAACACAGCAACTGGCTTACCTGATTGAATAAGGAGAGTTTCATCTTCCTCTAGAACTTTTAAAGACTCCACAATAGCGTCAAAGCTTTCCCAGTTACGCGCTGCCTTTCCTATTCCCCCGTATACAACTAACTCTTCTGGAATTTCCGCAACTTCTGGATCCAAGTTGTTCATGAGCATTCTTAGCGCAGCCTCCTGCACCCATCCTTTAGTAGTTAGTTTATTTCCCCTCGGTGCACGAATTACGTTTAATTGTTCATTAGCCATTTATTTCATCCCCTTTATTTGAATTAGATATTAGTGCACTTCCCTCATCCATGAAGCAAGTAATTCAATGTCATGTGAAAAAATGCGATCTTCTGTAATACTTGGCACAATATTCCTTCCTTCTTGATACCATTTTTGCATGGCTGGTGAAGCGAGAAACACCCCTCTGAATTCTAACGCCTGCATGGCGCAAATCCATTCAATTGCCAACACTCGTCTTACATTTTGTATAATTTGATAGGCATGCCTCGCACCAATTGTTCCCATGCTTACATGGTCCTCCTGATTTGCAGATGAGGGTATGGAATCTACACTTGCAGGATGAGCTAATGTTTTATTTTCAGAAACAAGAGAAGCCGCACAATATTGCATGATCATAGCACCTGACTGAAGTCCAGGTTTTGGACTTAGAAAAGGAGGAAGATCATTTAACTGTGGATTGACGAGACGCTCAATTCGCCTCTCGGATATGTTTGCAAGCTCTGCCATTCCTATTTTCAAAAAGTCCATCGCAAAAGCAATTGGCTGACCATGAAAGTTCCCACCTGAGATAACCTTCTCTCCTTCGTCGAAGATCAATGGATTATCAGTAGCTGCATTCATTTCAATTTCCAGCTTTTCCTTAACATAACCTAGAACCTGCCAGGAAGCTCCATGCACCTGTGGTATACAACGTAGGGAATAAGCATCCTGAACACGCTTCTCACCTTGTTTCGTTACAAGCTGACTGCCATGAAGAAGTTTCCGCATCCTATCAGCAACATCGACCTGTTCTTGATACTCTCTCGCTAAATGTACATCTGCATCAAGCGCATCAATAATGCCTTCCAGCCCTTCAAAGGTCATGGCAGCAATTGACTCCGATTGATATGCAATCATTTCCGCCTCAAGGTATGCTATCACTCCCACTGCTGTCATTGCCTGAGTACCGTTAATGAGGGCAAGGCCTTCCTTTGCCTTCAATTCTATGGGATCTATATTCTTTTCTGCTAACACACTTGCCGTATCACGCCTAACTCCTTCGAAAAAAACTTCTCCTTCTCCAAGTAATGGCAAGACTAAATGAGAAAGTGGAGCTAAATCACCACTTGCTCCTAAAGAACCTTGCTCTGGAACTACTGGGTGAATTCCTTCGTTGACATATTGTAGCAAGCGTTCAATAATAATTGGTCTAACTCCTGAGAAGCCTTTTAATAAAGCATTTGCCCGAAGAATGAGCATTGCTCGTGCTGTCATTTCGGAAAAAGGATTGCCTACTCCGCATGCATGAGAGTGAATCAAATTCCGCTGAAGTGCAGCTGTTTCCTCTTGGGGAATTAGTACATCGCTAAACTTGCCAAACCCTGTTGTTATTCCGTAAACGACCCTGCTACTACTTACAATCTGTTCTACTACCTCACGACTTTCTACTACTCTCTTCAAAGCTTCTTTACATGGTTCCACTCTTTCTCCATGAAACAGAATTCGCTTCATTTGTTCTAAGTTCAATGAACTACCATCCATAGTTATCATTGATACTCTCCCCTTTTCCTTTTGTATCTCCATTATTCATGACCCCCTTAAGAAAAGCGCAAGCGCATGGAACAGCCCCGACAAGCATAAGACGAACTCGCAAAGGTAGCTTATGACCTCGAGGGGCTAGGCGCTGGAGCTAGACACCCTTCAAACTTCCCATAAAATGCAAAAAGAGGCTATACGTTGACATCATAAAAAATGTCAATGTACAGCCCCCTAATGATTAGCTACTATGGGCAATGCTATAAAATTCTTTACTGTTTAAATATGATTAATTCCAAGCCCAATCGTTTCGTGCTCTGACCCCCGTACCGGGGCACCGATTGTACCGTACAAAGCAACCGCTATCCAGTCACCTTCTTCTACATCCTCATACGGGTTTCCCCTAACAACTGCAAATCGTAGGCCAACCGTTCTCATGACAGCTCCTAACTGAACCTGCCCACGGGTAACTCCACTAAGTGCATCCATGATGGCATGATAGAGTGCATGCGTTTCCCGATAACCCTCCGTCTTGATGATTCCCTCTCTTTTTGCAGCTGTTTCAATTGCCGCAACTACTTTTTGGGAATCCATGGACCCTACTTTTCCAATACAGCTCTTCCATTGCACGGGAATGGTAAGCGAAGACACTTCCTGTTCATTGCTCATTGCCAGAAGAATAGCATGTTTACCTATTCGTCGATCAATTGCTAGCACCATATACATTTTCCTCAATAATAAAAATTTTCTAACAACTAGTATCTACTACAAGTGTATGTCTGTTCATGCATACATGTCAAGATGAATCTCCTTTTAGTTGCTCAAACTCACGATAAAGCATATAGTATTGCAAGCCTTTTGTGACTGCTAAAGCTTGTTCCTTTTTTTCCTTTGCCAATGAGTAATTTTTCCTCCCCAACGCCATCTCTAGCTCGATAGCAAGTTTCATCCAGTCTTTGCTTAACAGCGATTTGAATTCTTCTGCTACTTTGAAGTTTTTCTCTTCAACAGCAATTCCGGCTTGAATATAGGTTCTAATATCCACTTGTTCAATTTGTTCCAGTTTTTCCTTAGCTTTTGATAGATTTTTTGCTTTTAAATAATACTGAGCCCAAAAAACAGCTGTTTTCTTCCCTTTCCATTTACGCTCCAGCTCATCCAATTCATTTTTCGCTAAGGATAAATTGCCATTTGCTAGTTCTAAAATAAATCCATAGTATGGTTCATGCCGCTTTTTCTCTAAATATCTTTCAATTTTATCAATATCTTTTGATAAAAACATATATCGGACGTCCCTATATGATAATGCTGCAAAAGCTAAAATTAGTATGACAACAAAGCCCCAAAAATTAAACTGAATATTTAAAAAGGCTAAAAGGATGCCGATAGCGAAGCCACCAACAATTAATAATAGTATATTCTTCATTATGTGTATTTCCTTCCTAACTCTGTTTAAACTAGATAGACTTAATCATCCCACCATCTACAAGGAAGGAACTGCCTGTCATATAAGTGTTTGCATCTGAAACTAAAAAGGTCACGATATTAGCAAATTCCTCAGGCTTCCCGTAACGACCAAGCGGTATACCACTCTTTACTTTCTCTTCCATCTCTTCTTTCGTTATTCCTTGTTTTTCAGCGTTAACCTCATCAAGAAAAGCTACTCGATCTGTTGCAATCCTTCCAGGGGCAACCGTGTTAATAAGAATATTATCGTTTGCTAATTCACTAGAAAGCGTTTTTGTTAATCCCACAATACCAGTTCTAAATGTATTAGATAGAAGTAGACCAGGAATAGGCTCTTTAATAGAAGAAGAAGCAATGTTAATAATTTTCCCGCCATTTTTCTTCAGATGTGGCAATGCCTCACGAATGGTTCTTATGTAGCTTAATAGATTAAGTTCGAATGCTTGCTGCCATTGTTCATCTGTAATTTGTTCAAATGTCCCAGCTGGTGGTCCACCTGCATTATTTATAAGAATATCTAATTGTCCAAAGGTTTCAACCGTATGTTGTACAGCTTCCTTCACCTGAATTGGATCTGTTATATCCGTTTGTATGTATGATACGTTTCCGTTATTTAGTGAAAGTAATTCCTCCTGAACACTTTGTAATTTCTCGTCATTTCTACTCGCAAGAACTACATTAACTCCTTCCTTTACGAACGATGTAGCAATCGCTTTACCAAGACCTTGACTTGAAGCCAATACAAGTGCTGTTTTCCCAGTTAAATTTAATTCCATACTAACACTTCCTTTCAAAATTTTCATACTCTTATTATAACGTTTACATGGCAACTTGTAACCGATGAAAGGAGGGATTCTCCTCGTAAATGGCGAAAGATTTTACGAGAATGGTAATTAGAAAAGAGGGTTTACAATGGCAGTAGATTTTCAGAAGGCAAGAGATTATGTATATTTAAATGGATCTCTTTGGGAAAAAGTATTGTTTCAGCATTTGTTCGAAAGTGGTTCTCTATCCCAACTACATAAGGTTTTAAAGAGTTATAAAAATGAGGACAACGGTTTTGGACATGGCTTTGAGTATGACATAAAATGTCCAGATTCTCATCCACTTGCCTTAGAGTTCATGCTAGGGGTTTTACGAGATTTTAATCTTTCTGCCGGAAATATTTTTGAAGGAACCCCTGAATGGGTGGAAGTAAATCAAAATGAGGATGGTAGTCTTAAAAACCCAGAAACTCTTTTAGACTATCCTTTCTCTCCGTGGTGGAGTGAAGGAGGACAAGCAATCCCAGCATCTATTACAGGAAATTTGCTTCGTCATGGAATATGTACAGAGAAAATTGCAGAGAGAACAGCAAAATGGGTCAAAGAGCATTTAACAAGAGAAAAGATTCAAAAAACAGATTGGCTGTTTATGAACTATCATGCTTTTGATTATTATCGTTATGCAAAAGATGACGCTGAGAATGAGAAACTAAAGCTTGCTGCCGTTGAACAAATAGTAAAATGTGCTTCTTCTGCACCAGAAAATCAGTATTTTACCTTTTTCCAATTTGCGCCAACCCCAGATTCCTTGGTTGCTAAAGCGACACCAAATGAACTAATTAACAAATTCTTGACTCATCTTGAACATTCACAACGAGAAGACGGTGGATGGGATGATGAGCATGGCTTACCAAACTGGCAACCGTATTTTTCTATTGTTATTTTGCATGCGTTGAAGGAATATAATCGGTTGTAAATAAAAAACCTAGTCTCAGGAGGCTAGGCACAAGATTCATCCTAAAAGAAAAGCGGTTAACCAAACCGCTTTTCTTTTAATCAATCTGAATTCTATACTTCCCTTCTTTAAACCAATAATCAATATATATGTTTGAAGAACGAATTGTCAAGACATCCATTGATTCTGATTCTGGATAAACGCGTACATTAATAAGCTCTATTGTTTCTGGTACCCATCCTGAAGAATAAATATCATAATTATGGTTTTGATAAAACCTTTGAATACCATTATTATCAGAAAAATCCCAATTGTAATAGCTTCTTTTTTCTTCTTGGGTTTTTCTACCTGTAATGATCACTTGGAAAGCTCCTTTTTAATTTTTTTCTACTGTCAACTTTTCCGTTACAAAGCCATCCAAGTCGTATTCAAAAGGCTCGTCAATTTTTGGACTAAGCGGGATGTGAAAGGTATATTCACCTCCTGGATCAGAATAATGGATTCTCTTAACCTCTACAAAATAAGTACTGTCTTCCTGAGCCTCCCCTAAATAATTTATATAATCTTTATCAGTAAGCATATTATTAAATGTTAATTGATACGGCTTCTGAATACCTCTATTTAACCTATTTAATCCATAATAATCAGCAGTATAGTTTATGGGAATAATATATTCATTCTCCTCATTTACAAGAGCAATTACATGATTGATATGGTATAAATCCGGATGAAAATAACCCATATCTTCCATTGTGCTAATTTCTTCTAATCTTTTACTTTCTTCTTCTGTAAAGCGAACATCGTAAGTTAACCTATTCCCATTAAGTCCTTTTTCTAAAGAAAATAACTCTACCTCCACCTTATCATCAATCGTAATTACTTCTTGTAATTGAATTACTTCTATTTCATTCATCCCTTTTTGATAATCAACGGGTATAAGTATTTCCCAATTTCCCCTCCATCCATTTAATAAGCTGAAGGTTAATTGGAGAGTAAATTCATTTGGTAATGGTTCATCGATAAGAGGTCTAATAAAAATTTTGTTATCATCTAACCCCTTAGGAAAATCCTCCAACTCAGTATGGCTCCAAGAGGTTTCTAGTGGATATGATTTTCCATTAGAATCTACAGCTTCTATCTTTATATGATTAAAGGTTGTATTGTTTACATCCTTTATGTCACTTGCCAAATCGTATGAAACTACCATATGAATTGGGTCAATTTCAATGCTGTTAATTTCAACAGTAATATCATTATCTGTAGCTGTATAAGTGCCTTTCTTCCAGACATTGTAAATGGTGCCGTATGTCATATAATTACCAATCATCGTTGTCCATGTAGAAATCGTTGGTAGGATTGAAATAATTATAAGCGATACTGTAACTATAACTCCTACAAGGAAGGACTGATATTTCCAAAAATGATTTTTAGTTTTTTTTGGTGAATAAGGTGTGATCTTTTGCATTAGTCGTTCATTAAAATTTTCATCCTCTTTAGGTAGTCTAATAAGCAACTCCAGCTTTTTTTCCTGCATATCCAACATTTTTATAACTTCTCTGCATGTTGGACAGAATTCGAGGTGATCTTCTACTTTTGTTTTATTAGACAAAGCAATTTCATCTTGAAAATAACTCTCCAATTCTGAAATATGTAAGCACTCTTCACCTAAAAAAGGTAGCTCTTTTATAGTTTCTTTCCTTACATATTCTTTTGCGAGATTTACAGAATCCTTTAGATCGATAGTACTAATTCCAAGGATTTCTGCAACTTCATCTTCATTTTGGTATAAAAAAGATAAGAGCAAACTAATTTTTTCGTTTTCGGGAAGATTTCTTATTACCTGCTCCATTCTCTCATGTGAAGGGTTATGAGAGAATGGAACGCTCACTCTTTCTAGGACACTATTATTTTTTTTTGGAAGTTTACTAAGTACCAGCTCAAATAAACGTTTCGTAACATTCCCATTGTAATCCTGTAATTGATTGTAAATCTCCACAAAACATTCTTCCGTTTTCGCTGTTGCCTCATCCTGACTTTTTGTATATCTTATGAAAATTTGAAAGACAGAGTTTTTATTTTCATCAAGAAAATATTGATAAGCAGTTTTTTTCCCATTTAATACACTTGTTATCCAATCTTGATTTATCATCTTTCGTCCTCTTCAGCCTCTGATTTTATAAAAAGAGGATATTTTTCTCCGTCCATATCATAAAGCTGCATATAAATACTGTCAGCTTTTAAAGTTAAGGTTTCTGTTTTTGTATATGGATCATATGTTTCAACATGAAACAATCGTCTTAATCCATTCTTTTGACTATCTTCATGATGATACCATCCCTGATAAGGAAAGTACTCTCCTTTATCATCATAAATGTTCCAATTTATTTCTCCAAAGAAATCTCCATCTTTCTCTTTCCCTCTAATTATTAACTCAAATAGATTTTCATTTTCTTTTAAAGGAGTTAATTGATAGTCTACTAGTTCTATGTCGTTTATTACCTCGTTTAAAGGTGTGCGTTCTGTTTCTTCAAAAGGAATGGTCATCGAGAAAAATGCAGGCTCACTGTAATTTCCTCCCCATATTTTCACATACATGTTTTGGTCAAGATTTTCAACCTTTCCTTTCACCTCATACCTTTCATAATCCATATAGTACTTGGAAAAATATAATTCCATCGTTTCGGATTCTTCCATACCCCAATTATTAAAATAATGAGGGATCAAATGTTCCTCATTTTCAGTTACCGGAATTAATGCAATGTACTTGTTGTTATCTAACCATTCATTTAAGGTGAATTCATGCTCGTGCTCCTCTAATATTGAAGTGATTCTCTGAATTGCATCATCTGTGTGATTAACTTGATATCTAAGCCTTGCACCATTTCTTCCAATTGTATAATCAATTATCGTAATTTCTAATCTGTCAATATAAGTGAATTGTTCATTTATTACAACCGTCTTAGTTTGATCCTCTACCTTATCAAATCGAATTGGAATAGTTAAATCCCAATTTCCATAACGACTTTCAAGGGTTGAAAGGCTTACTTCAATGTCAAATACATCTGGAAAAGAATCACCATTTAGAGGAGCAACAATTAAATGCGGTTTAATTTGCTCTCCCAGGTCATCCTGTAAGGAAGAATAATGAAACATTTCAGGAAGTGCTAGTTTGATAGGGAAATCTTTTCCGTTCTCATCGATAATCTTTACCGAATTTGAATTATAAATATCAATTGCTCCATATTGAAAATCCTCTAATACTTCATCCCCTTTTCTCACCTCATAGTAAATTAGCATATTTATAGAGTCCAACTCTACTTCTGTAATTTCAATGGAAATTTCCTTATCAGTTGCTACATACGTTCCTTTAGCCCAAACGTTGTAGATTGTGCCATGTTCAAGAAAAGTTTTTATCGTTGATGCCATTGATTGAACGTTTGGATAAATAAATAGAATGGCGATTACGACTGCTCCTAATAATCCTAAAACACTTACCTGGTATTTCCACGTCTTATGTTTAGGTTTTATTGGTTTATATGCTATCAACTGATCCATTACTTTTCTATCAAAATCATCTTGCAAGGAAGGAGAAAACAGGACTTCATCTAACAAAGCCTTTTCCCGTGATAATCCCGCAAGAACATTTCTACAATGAGGGCAAAATTCAAGGTGGTCGTTAATTTCATTGTTTTTTTCTTCTGGAAAATTATCGTCTTTATAATCTATTAGTTCAACCAATTGATAGCAATCATGGCTATGTAATGGAGAGTATTCGAAGCTTAATGTGTTTTTTCGAATATCATCCATAACTTCCCTATTCATTTTATCTATCTCTTCCATTTTTAAATTTAATAACGAAGAGACTTGCAATGGAGATATATCTAAAATACGGATCAGCAAGAGAGGTAATTTATCTTCCGGATCTATTTCATGGAGTGCCTCTTCTACCTTAATCAGCTGCGGATTATGATAAGATGAAGGCACCGCTTTATCAGCATGTTGAAGCTCTTTGAAGAAACTAATAAATCTCTCATATAACCAGTTAGAAAAGATTGTTGATTCATCATAGGTACGCAAATCATTATATGTATTAATAAAACCTGTAATTATTAGTTTTTCCGCCAACTGCTTATTACCGGTTAGATGATATGCAACAGCAAATAATCTATCTTTGTAGCTTTCTAGTACTTCTTGGTATCTTTCTTTACTTCCTGCCAATATATCTTTCACCAATTTCATTTCACCATTCAAGTCTGTATTCACCTACTTGCAAGTATTTAACTTCATTTCCTTAATTATACCATTTATCTTTAATTTTCCGAATAGGTTAAATTTTATAAAACTATAGATTACTGATTCAACGTATGATGAATATAAAAAAAGAAGCTGCCCTCTTTCTGCAACTTCTTTTAATACCGATATGGAATATCACTTTTCAAATAGATTTCTCTTCTTTTCTCGTCAATGGATGCTTCTTTATTCTGGTTCTTTATTTTCTTACTTCCGAAAAAAAGTGTTAGCATTTTTTTCATCCTCCATCATTCCTTTGTTCTGTTCTCTATTACAGTATAGAATTTTCTACTGCATTGGATAACAAACTCCAGAATGGTTTTTTTTCATTCTTTTACCTACAGTCATTTCCAGCTTAGTACGGAAAGATACTACGACTTAAGGAGGAATTTAAATGCGTACGCACCTTTGTCAGCCCAGACAAACTTAAGACGTGGTGGCGATATTGGTTGGGTTTTAGCATTTTGACGAGCTTAAGACCTCGATAGACATAAAAAAACCCAATAAAGATCGAATCTTTATCAGGCAATACTCTGACAATTAAAGGTATGTCATATATGAATAGGGGAGTATTCATGATATGAATCCACACATAAAAAATGTGTCGAACATCTTAATAATTTCATGATACCCCTTGTATATTAAGCTTGTATAAAATCACTATTAATACTTTGTAAAGATTTACATTTATAATACTCGGACAGCTTTTACTGCTCTTGGCTTCCAATAATTGTTGTATGTAGCAAAAGCAACACCTGTGTTTGTTGCAGCATGAAGTAATGTGTTAGAGTCAACAACTATTGATACATGGTTTATTGTGCCGTCTCCCTCTGTATCAAAGAAAACTAAATCTCCTTTACGAATATCGGAAAGGGGTATCTCTTTTCCTACATTTCCTTGCTGTGAAGAAGTTCTTGGCAAATTAACTCCATTTTGCTGATAAACTACTACAGTAAAAGAAGAGCAGTCGAAGGCATCTGTACGGTTGGTTGATGCACCGTATAAATATTTTGCTCCAAGATATTTTTTACCTGTTTCAATAATAGCGTCTGCTTTTGCTTCCCAGGCAGTATTATTAGATCCAGGAGTTACAACCTTACTACCAGGAATAGAAACTACTTGTCCAATTGAAATTCTGTTGGCATCCTTTATGGTTGGGTTTGCAGATAACAACGCATTCAAAGTTACTCCATGCCTAGAGGCAACAGAAGAAAGATTGTCGCCACTCTTAATGGTGTAAGTTCCTGAAGCTGGCGCTGGGGTTGCAGGAGGAGTAACTGGAGTAGAAGGTGCTTGTCCCCCTTGTCCTCCTATTTTTACTACTTGACCAACAAAGATTCTGTTTACATCTTTTATATCAGGATTCCATTTTAATATCTCAGAAAGTGTAGTGTTGTGATTCCTTGCTATAACAGATAAAGTATCTCCGGATTTAATTGTATATGTAGAAGTACTTGGTACAGTTGGAGTTGGTTGAGAAGGGGCTGTGGCTCCATTCTTTTTTACTAATAATGTTTGTCCAGGAAAAATCAAATCGCTTTTAAGATTATTCCACGTTTTCAAATTGTTGACAGAAACTTGGTTAGAATTAGCTATCTTCCATAAAGAGTCACCTGATTTGACGACATAATCTGATGCATATGCTTGTCCAGAAAACATTATTGAAGTGGCGATGGTGCCGGCAATTACTTTCTTTTTCATTTTTATTTCATTCTCCTCTATCAATACGTTTTTATGTATACAAATATAGTAGCATGAATAATTCTACAATTACATATAAAATTTTTCTTTTTTCTTCTAAAAATGACAAAAAGCATCTAAAAAGAAAAGCGCAAGCGCCTTGGATAGCCCCGACAAACATAAGACGATCCGTCATAAAGGTTTGTTTTTCCCTTCTTTACGGATCGTCTTTTGACCTCGAGGGGCTTGATGCAGTTGCTAGAATTCTTTATTTAATCTTAATTATTTACAAATATACAAGCTCATCCCTCTAACTTAATTCCTGCAGACCTTTGAAGCCTTTTGGCAATTTCCATAAAATCTTCTTGTGAAATGCCTGGGGCAAATTCTTCTGGGACATTGTCAAGATCCGGTACTGGTGCACCTGGTGGAGCCCCTTGGATAACTTCAAGCCTGCCTCCATCCTCAGGGTGTCTTCCTTTCCAAATCATTGACACATCCTTATAGTCATTTGCACTAAAGGTATAAAGTTTCCGGTGCACTCCTTCCGCTTCAAATTTTCTGGTAGTTTCAAAAGCTCTATTTTCAAGACTTGGAATAGGTACAAGCTTTGTAACATCGACCCCTGTTGCTATTTCAAGCGCCTTCGCATACGCAAGCACATGAACGCCTCCTCGCACAAGCAAATAGCCGATTAATTCCCTTGCTACTGGATTATCCGTCATTTGATAGACCCTCATTTTATGAGTTCTTGCACCACATTCCAAAAAGAAATTATGAAGTAAATCAAGTACAAGATTACCGCTATTAAAAACATTGTCCCCTGTCCATGGCCTTCCCATTGAATCACCAACCAGTGCGGTTTGAGCATTAACAATATAATGGTATGAGTTTCTTAAATCTTTAGTATTTCCTAATGGTGTTGCATCAGGAGGTGCAGGGCTAGTAACACCTTCCAACATAAGATTAATGGTGGTAGCAACAAGCTCCACATGACCTAACTCTTCTGCTGTAATACTTGCGACTAAGTCATAAAAAGGCTTCAGCTTCCTTTTATTTCGAAAATTGTGTGATTGAAACATATAATTGTTCAAGGTAGACATTTCACCGAATTTTCCTCCTAATAGTTCTTGAACTGCCGCCGCTCCATTAGGATCTGGTTGTTTCGGTTTTGGCAAGGGTATCAATAAGCGATTTACTCTTGTAAACAATGTTCTCCCTCCTCCTAGACAAACAAAAACAAGATTCTCTTTTACATCTATGAAAAGAGGAAATTGTCCTATGACTAAGAAGTGAAAGTCATCTTTCATCTCCACACTTTCTCTCTATTCAAGTTTATTTATGTAAAGTTCATTTTTAATGGCCAACTCTCCATGTAATCGATTTTCTTATATTGCTATTAAATCAGGGCATTCGCCTATACCGATTGGGTGTTTGTAACATATAAGTAAATATCAACATCCAAAAGGAGAGACTTATATATGAGCAAAGAAGTTGGTTACGGTTCAGGATTTACCCTTTTTATCATCCTGTTTATTCTTCTAGTAATTATTGGTGCGGCATATTTGTGTTAATAATCAAGAGGTAATTCAGAAAGTGAATTTTGACTTTCTGAATTGCCTCTTTTTATTTATTTTTTTTGAAATTTTTTCACATATAAAAAAAGCCATTTGGTCAAGCTATTAGTAGAGTAATGGCTGGAGGAGTTAACATGTTTCAATGTTCGACTATAGCTTTTATAACAACTAGGTATCGACAATGAATAATGCAGTGGAACGGCTATTATGGAGTATTGCTTTACCCGGATTTGGTCAATTACTCAACAAAAAATATATTAAGGGTTTAACTTTTATCATCTTAGAGTTCCTAATAAATGTACAAGCTAATTTTAATTCCATCATCATGTACAGTTTTAGAGGAGAAATCAATCTTGCCATTACAGAAGCCAATTATTTATGGCTCATGTTCTATCCATGTTTATATTTTTTTGCAATGTGGGACGCATTTAAAGATGCAGGTGGCGGACAATCGCCCTATATTTTTTTACCATTTGTCAGCTGTGCATATTTCGTGACTGTTGGATTGATGTTGTCTGGGAAAATAAAGCTTTTCGGCACTATTATTGGACCTGTTTGGATGCCGATGCTTTTCGTTATTCCTGGTTTAACGGTTGGCTTTCTAGTTAGAGGATTACTTCTTTACTTTCATTCAAAGACTTAAGCGAGGAAGATAAATGGGTTATATAAAAACAAGAGACAAAGTTCATATTTTCTATCGGATAATAGGAAATGGCCCGAAAACCATTTTATTCATACACCCTCCAGGTATGGGACACATAACCTTTAAACAACAGTTGCCGTTAGCCAAGGATTATCGGCTCTTATTCATAGACTTACGTGGAAATGGAAAAAGCGAAAGGAATAACACGCTTATAACTTTTCCTTTATTAGCTCGAGATATTTTTGATGTTTGTCACTCTCTCAAAATTGAAAAAGTAATTTTATGCGGCTATTCAAACGGTGGATCCATTTCTTTAGAAACAGCACTCACTTATCCTAATTTAGTGGAAGGCTTGGTGCTATCTGGCGCTTTTCCTAGAGTAAGTACGGGTTTATTAGGGATGGAATTTATATTAGGAATTTTTGCATCTAGGCTAAATGGAATAAATATTATAGCAAAGGTTATTGGACAAGCTCATACCTATTCAAATGGCTTTGCCAAAGAGTTAGAACGTTACATTTTACTGACGAGCCCCCGAACATTATTTCAAATGTATACGGAAGGGTTAACCTATGACTGTACAAGTAGACTCGCAAAAATTAAAGTGCCGATACAGCTAGTGTATGGAAGTCAAGATTATTATGTCCACCATTATCAAAAAGAGTTCTTAGCGTTCCTACCGGATACAAAAATTAGTTTTATTGCCAAGGCTAAGCATCAACTTCCCACTAAGCACCCAAATGAATTCAACGCCATTATCAAAAACTACATTAACTTTATTCAATCGAACAATACGTAATTAAAATTTTAGGTATTGCTTTTACTTGCTTATCGTCTTGTTTGATACATAAATACAGTTATGTGCTATTTTCATTTTACTTAAGGTTGTTTTTAATGTTTCTTGAGAACCTTTTTCTTTTTTTAAATGGATATTTGTCATATCTATCATTGCTCGTGCTACATTTTCAAAAGCAATTTTGAGTTTGTCATCCTTAATAGAGCAGCTATCCTTAACAATCATTTGTACTAAATCAATTGCGTAAGCGTTCATTTTTTCTAGTTCAACCTGTTTTTCCTGCAATGCCTTTTCCCCCATTCATAATAAATTTCCATATTAGTATATGAAACGATCATACGGGGCATGCTGTATAGACATTTTTTCTATACAGTATATGAGGTATTGTATTTAATTCTTAAATATGTATAATAACTTTAACTATATATTTAATCATTAATGATAAAGAGAGTACTTCTAGAATGGCTAAAGCGAGTTGGGGATGGTGTGAGCCCAATGAAAGTTCTTGAACGAAGCGCACTTTTGAAATGACAGGTCTTTCCACCTTAAGGAAATCAAGCGGCATTTATGAAAATGCAATTAGAGTGGCACCGCGGGCAAAATTACGAAAGCTCGTCTCTTCATTTATTGAAGAGGCGGGCTTTTTTTATTTACGCTCTTTTCTAAAAGAATGTTTGCTTGTAACTTATCCTTTTGCATCAACTAATTGCAGAAAAAGAGCACGGCAGTAATGATTAAAACTAGTTTTTATTAAGGGTCGTAAAAGCAGCAAAGTTTGCGAAAACAGCCTTTATTTATTTTCTAAAGGAGTTGAAAGCAATGAAGTTAACAGAAATAGCTGTTGAATCTCTTCAACAAGTCATTCAGGAACTATCACAATCAGAAATTAATTTACTTATGGAAAAACCGAAATACGCTCAACATGGAGATCTTTCCTTTCCATGCTTTTCCCTTGCAAAAATAAAAAAACAACCCCCTCCTAAAATTGCAATAGAGATAGCGTCACAACTTAAAGATGAGTTTATCGAAAAGGCTGAAGCAGTTGGTCCATATGTGAATATTTTCTTTAAAAAAGATAAAGTTCAACAACACGTGGTGAAAAACATTATGGATCAAACAAACAACTATGGGAATCTTAACATCGGAAAACAAGAAACCGTTGTCTTAGATCTATCATCTCCTAATATTGCAAAACCTTTTTCGATGGGACATCTTCGTTCCACAGTAATTGGTAATTCCATAGCTAATATTCTCGAAAAATGCGGATATAATACCGTTCGTATTAATTACCTTGGTGATTGGGGCACACAATTTGGCAAATTAATTGCTGCCTATATAAAATGGGGAGATGATGAAACCATTCAAAGAAGCCCGATTCCAGAACTATTGAAACTTTATGTTCGATTTCATGAAGAAGCTGCCATTGATCCTTCCCTAGAGGATGAGGGAAGGCTTTGGTTCAAAAAGTTGGAAGATGGTGAAGAAAGAGCAGTTGCTTTATGGAAATGGTTTAGAGAGGAGTCTTTGAACGAATTTAATAAAATCTATCAACTTCTTGGAGTTACATTTGATTCAAATCAAGGTGAAGCATTTTATAACGACAAAATGGAGAAAGTTGTTTCCCTTTTAGCTGAGAAAGGGCTGCTAGAAGAATCTAATGGGGCAAAAGTTATTCAAATGGATGATAGCACTTCGCTTCCCCCATGCCTGATTAAAAAATCTGACGGTGCAACTCTATACGCTACACGGGATTTAGCTGCTGCTCTCTACAGAAAAGAAATGTATCATTTTTCAAAGGCTTTGTATATCGTGGGGCAGGAGCAAACCATCCATTTTCAACAAATTAAAGCGGTTTTAAAAAAGGCTGGCTTTGAGTGGTCAGAGGAAATGTATCATATCTCTTTTGGACTACTTTTGAAGGATGGAAAAAAAATGTCCACCCGGAAAGGAAAAATAGTTTTGCTGGAACAGGTTATCGAAGAAGCAATTCAACTTGCCAAGCAAAATATCGAAAATAAGAATCCTAACCTTCAAAACAAATTAGAGGTTGCTAGACAGGTTGGTGTTGGTTCTATTATTTTCCATGACCTAAAAAATTATCGGCTACATTCTGTAGAGTTTTCTCTTGAAGATATGCTTAAATTTGAAGGAGAAACGGGCCCTTACGTCCAATATACCTACGCAAGAGCGAAATCCATCTTAAGAAAAGGTGAATGGAGCGTACAAGAAATGAAAGAAGGGTTAAATGATTCCTATTCCTGGGAATTGACGAAGTTATTAAATGTATATCCTCAGATAATCCAAAAGGCGATTAATAACTTTGATCCTTCAACTATAGCAAAACATATAATAGATGTCTGCCAAAGCTTTAATAGTTGGTATGCCCAAGAGAAATTTCTGGTTGTTGATGAAAAAAGAAATGCTAGATTGTCACTAGTTTATTCAACCTCTATTGTCATTAAAGAAAGTTTGTACTTACTTGGAATGGATGCCCCCGAAGAAATGTAAAGATAAATAGGTAAAAGAACATGAAAATTCCATCCCCCTCATATATTGAATTATCAATGCTATTGGGGGGATGCCTATGAAATGGCTTGTACTTATCCATGTTATGGTTGCAATAATCGGCTTTGGTCCCACATTTTTCGGAAATATTCTACTTAGAAAACACCAAACCATTTCAGACCTTCGCCACAACGTCCTGTTGCAGCACAAACTAGATTATTTCCCAAAAATAGCTGGGACACTTGCTGTTATTACAGGAATTCTCCTTGTCCTTACTGGAAATTACGGTTCTATTTTACAAGTATGGCTACTCGGTTCACTCATCCTTTATCTTGCTATTCAATTCATTATCATCGGCTTCATATCACCATCTCTAAACGTAATGCAAAGATGGCTATTCAACCCTGATAACCGTGCTTCCACACAACTTCCACCTCATCAAACTGCAGCTCTTCATAAAATAAATAATCTTTATTGTTTAACAACCTTTCTTGCCTTTTTTATTCTGGTATTAATGATTATGAAGCCTTCCTGACATTTACCTAAATGGTGTAGTAATGAACATCTGAACAATGGCAACAAGAGTAATTTGTCTACAAACTGAATGCACCTAGCTATGCTGGTGCATCCTTTTCATTTAGATTCTTTCTTTTTCGATAAAATGACTCTTTACCGAGATAAGTATTCATTAACATTTCCATCCTCTCTAAGTCTTCTTCTGTAACGACAGCGTCTCTTTCATCCCAATACACATAAGATACAAAATAGTAGTTTTTAATTGGAGAAAAAAGTACTTTGGAAGAGGGGAACTTATCAAAAAATCCTAATAGTTGTCCTTTTTTTAAATAAGAAATATTTAATAATTCCATCCTGATCACCTACTTTATTTTTAATAGGCCAAAATCAAGGAGTTTGTGTCTTATAATGTATATACCACAAATAAAAAAAGTAACACTTGTTTTAGATATCTCTTCTTAAAGCTTGTAATACATCTATACGGGTAGCCTTAGAAGCTGGTTTTAGACCGGATAAAGTGGCAACAAGTAAGCTAATTCCAACACATATTAATGCGAGAGATAAAGGAATATAAGAAAGCAAGATATCGTCACCTATTTGTTCGTCAAACACTAACTCCATAATAATTGGAAGCGCCTTATTTGCAGCAGAGCTTATGATAAACGAGGCAATTGTACCAATTACTGCTCCAATTAGCCCGATATATGCACTCTCCATAAGGAATAAGCTCTTAATCATCCTTGGACTTCCACCAATTGCTTTCATTATCCCAATATCCTGAGTTCTTTCCGTTACTGCCATAGACATTGTATTAAAAATTCCAATAGAAGCTATTAAGACAGCCACTGTACCAACAAAAATCAAACCAATTTTCATTACTGCAAACAGCACATTTACTTCTCTCAAACGCTCTAATGGAGAATATGCATAGTATCCTTCCTCCCTAATTTTATCTAAAATGGGTAGAACCTCCTCCATACTCGTTGCAAAAACACCAAGATAAGAATAATTTGACGGAACTTCTTTAGCAGCTTGTATCTGTTCATCCGTCATGTAAAGTTCGAGAAGTACGCCATATGCCGTTTCAGTAAATGCCTCAATCTCTTGCATAGATTGCAAAGAAATGTTAACAAAGCTATCCATTGCGTATTTATTTGCTGGTTCCTCTCCAATTCCTACAATTTTAAAGGTCCATTCTTTCGTTTCCCTTTTATCACCAAAGTATTGAGGGACAGTTAATGTCATTTCACTATTTAAAATACTATCTTCATAAGTCACATTTTCAGTGGATTCGGACTCTTTCCATAAACTTTCAGCAAAATGGAATCCAACAACAATTTCATTGTCATTTTCCGGCATCCTTCCTTCAGACAATGTAAACCCGGCTTCGGTCTCTAAATCATAATTCACTACTCTCGTTTCGGAATATTGAGAGGTATATCCATCTAGTTCATAAATCGCCTCCCAGTTTTCTAATTTTTTTTGTGGAAGCACTATCTTTACATTTTCAAATGATTCAAAATAAGTTATGTCTTCATCTGTTAATCCACTTGATTCCTCCTCCGAAGACTTACCTCCAACTTCTATTTCAGTTACAACGTCATTTTGAGTGATATCCTTTACAATGGTCTCTTGTAGACCAAAACCGATAGAAGCAAGTACCATAAGAAAAGCACAGCCCATAGCTGTAGCTAAGATTGTCATGTAAACCCTGCTACGATTTTTCTTCATATTTTCTCTAACAAATTGATATTTATCTATGAACTTCATATATTTCTCCTCTTTCTATGAAACTACCTTCCATCAGTTCTACCTTTCGATGTGCCACCTTAGCAACGTCCATGTCGTGAGTAATAATTACAAAGGTAATGCCTTCATTTCTATTCAGTTCTCTTATAAATTCTAAAAATTCTTGTTCTGTCTCGCTATCTAAACTACCAGTTGGTTCATCTGCAAGAATTATTTTAGGTTTCGTAATTAAAGCTCTCGCAATCCCAACTCTTTGCTGTTGTCCTCCAGAAAGTTCATTAGGGTAAAAGTCTTCAAAACCCTTTAGACCAACACGAGCTAGTACTTCAAGTACCAATTTTCTTCTTTTATCTATTGATGTCCCTTTAATCTTTAATGCCAACTCAACATTACTATAAGCTGTCATACTGGGAATCAATTGGAAACTCTGAAAGATAAATCCGATGTGCTTTAATCTAAAGTCAGCCCATTCGGCTTCAGAGAACGCACTTACCTTTTGACCATTAATCTCAATCATGCCTTCGGTAGGCTTCATAAATCCGCTTATTAAATTCAACAAGGTAGACTTACCAGATCCACTCTTTCCAACTATTGCAACAATCTCCCCTTCAAAAATAGACATACTAATATCTTTTAACACAGGAACTCGCTGCTCCTTATGCTTTTTCCCCACTACAAAATGATGGGATAGTCCTTTTACTTTTATCATTATTTGTAACTCACCTTTATTTTAGGATTTGTATCGATACATAGAATAAACGAAGAGGAAGTTAGAAAGGTTTAAATTTTTTGCTCGAGATTTTTAACAGAAGTAATTTTATTGTTAACCAGTAATGGAGGTTACTGTGACTTTTTTCAAATTGCTTGAAATTTTTTGTGTGGTGAGTGGTACCTCCAAAGGTTTTTAAAACTCCTTCAAAGGTTCGTGATTTACCTCGATAGGTTTGGAGAATATCATCTGAGCTTTTCATAAGACTACTTAAGGTTTTCACGATTACCTCTAGGGGATAGAGTGGAAATCCACCACTAAGCTGCAATTCTTGGACAACCTGCGATGCGAGCAGCTACTCAAAAGTAAATTCCTAGAACTTAACTTAAATTTTGAAAGCAACGATTACTAATATGCGAAAATAAATAAAAACCCGGCCTTAGCCGGGTTCATCACGCTGCAATATCTCGTTTCACAAATGTTAGGAAACTTACGACATGCAAGATTACAAAGTAAATGAAAAACATCACAACAGAAAACCAGAAATTCACTCCCGCTACCATTGGCATGCCGTCCAAGAATGTTTGAAAATGAATATTGGCAAACGGTGAATACTTTGCCCACTCAAATTTCATTGAAACCAAGGCTGTAATTTGGGTTCCTGTAAACAATAGAAAAAGTGAGATTCCAATTGCTAATGAGTTGTTGCGGAATACACTTGAGATCATGAAAGCGATAGTTGCAAACATGACAATACCTATACTTTGTAGCCCAAGTTTTAGTAATAGAAATAAAAGTGGATAAACTTCATAAACTTCACCATTTAAATATAAAAGAAATGGTGTACTATCAAACCCGAATGCAATCGCACCTGTGATGAAGGAGGTGATAAAGAAAATAGCTAGGAAAATAACCATAAATACTAAGACACTTAAATATTTGGCCACAAGTATCTTACTTCGGCTGATTGGGCGGATCATCAATAACTTAATTGTTCCCCACGTAAACTCACTCGCGATCATGCCCCCTGCAATTATGACGACAAATAAAGTAATTAAGCTCGTAAGTCCAAGGTTTTCATCTATGTAAGACCACACAGAGGTTTTACTTGATGGCTCCATATTATGTTCTAAGCGGTGTTCGTTGATTGCCAATTGTCTTTCAAGATGACCTGTTTCTCGTTCATCTCCATCTATAATGGACGATTCCAAATATTGATTTTCTTGCTCAAGCGTTTCTCTCCAATTTAGCTGTTCTTCATTTGAAGAGTTCATACCATCCATCATCGGCCCTACCATAATGGTTAAAACAACGCCAATTATACTCAATAATACTAAAATACCGCTCATGACATAAAAACTAGGTCGCTTAATCCACTTTATCAATTCATTCACAATTAGATTTTTCATTGTTATGCCCCCCTTTCTTCAGATGTCTTTTCAAGAAACTTATCTTCCAAGGATTTCGTCATTTCTTTTATTCCATATACGTCAACATTAATTCCAACTAGACTTTTAATGAGTTCAGGTATTTCTGTACGGTCTATTTCCATATGAATTTTTTCATCTACAACCGTATAAGTGAATTCCTTTTGAATTACATGCTCAATTGCTTTTTCTAACGGAACACAGTCCAATTGATAGAAGGATTTCCCATCTTGTATAAAATCTCTGATGGTTTGAATATCAATCAATTCCCCTTTTTGGATGATACCAACGCGATCACACATTAATTCCATCTCTGATAGAAGATGACTGGAGACGACGATTGCCATTCCCTCTTCTTTTGCAAGTCCTCTTAAGTAGTCACGAATTTCTCTAATACCAGCAGGATCAAGTCCATTTGTCGGTTCGTCAAGAATAAGTACTTTTGGTTTATGCAATAATGCTTGTGCTATGCCTAGACGTTGGCGCATCCCTAAGGAATAAGTTTTTACTTTTTCATGGATTCGACCATTTAACCCGACTAGATTTACTACATCCTCAATTCTTTGTTTTGCAACACCTGGCACCATTCGAGCGTATTGCATAAGGTTTTGATAACCTGTCAGGAATTTATACATTTCCGGATTTTCAACAATTGCTCCGACTTGTCCGACCGCTTTTTCATAATTCGTTTTAATACTAGCACCAGATACTTGAATATCACCAGAAGTAATGCTCATAAGACCTACCATCATCCGAATGGTTGTCGTTTTACCTGCACCATTTGGGCCAAGAAAACCAAAAACTTCCCCTTCATAGACTTCAAAAGAAACATCTTTAATTATTTGCTTACTACCTATATCCTTACAAACATTAGAAAGTTTTATCGCAACTTTTTCCATAAAATTATGACCTCCTGTTAGATTTCTATTTTTGTAATGTTTTTCGCCGTGAAGAAAAAGACTACAATACTAAGTACACTAAATAAAATAAATAAAGCAATGGAGAAATTGGATATCTGGACTCCCATAGCTACTTCCTGATAATACATATCCTGTTGTATAACCGATGTACTGATTCCAAACGCTTGAAATGTTCCTAAGGATTGAAGTATGCTAAACCATTCACTTGAAAAAAAATGAAGGTGTAAACGTAAAAGAATGTACGCAAAGATACCGCATATCACATATCTCCAATACGCAAGGCGATTTGATTTCAAGGCGGTGAATAAAGACCAGAAAAACAAGGTCCATATCCCTAGGTACACTGCAATTCCTATAATAGTCCATATTAATGCAAGCGCATCATATAAGCTTTTTCCTTGAAGAAAAGACTCCCCAAATAGGATACAAGAAAATGCATAAAAGCAGACACAGTAGAAAATAGAAAGTAAGCAATTTAAAAGTGAGATGGTTAATTTACTTGTAAGCATAGCAGAAGAAGAAGCGGGATTATGTAGCCAGATTTTCAATTTCATTTCAGCTCCGAAGTTTAATAGCATATCGACACTAATATAAAAAATGTGAATGCCAATAAGTGTCAAACTTATTCCTAGAACTATGTCAGGCGACTTCCAATGTATGCTTGCTCCTAAACCTAGCAGCCACAAAAGAAGTAGTAATAAAAAAGTTTGCCATTGGCCTTTCATGGAAATTTTCCAGTCTTTCACCAATAATCCAGTATAATAATACATATCTTCTACCCTCCTACTCCTTAAGTTTGCTAATCAACCACTCTTTTATAGAAAGCCCTTCTTTCTCCCTTATTTCTTCTACGTTTTTATGAGCAATAAAGTTTCCATTTTTTATTAGTACGACTTCATCCAGCAGTGATTCTACTTCATCAATCTCATGTGTGGCAATAATAATGGTCTGATTCCCAAAGTCAACGAAATTTATTAGACTTGTCACAATGGAATCCCTTACCATTGGATCCAATCCTGAAAACGGTTCATCCAAGAGAATATATGCTGCATTACGGGAGAGTGCCTGAACTAGCTTTAATCTTCCTCTATTTCCTTTTGATAAGTCTTTTATTTTTTTGTTTTTTTCTAGATTCATAAACATCAAAAGTTTTTCCGCTTTTTCCATGCTAAAGTCGCTAAATTGAGAGTGATAGAAATTAATCATATCTATGACAGTTAAAGCTTCATAATAGACATCAAGTTCCGTCAAATAGGCAACTTTGTGAGCAATTTGCCTAGTAACTTCCTCACCATCAATTGTTACTTTTCCTTTATCAGGTCTTACTAAGCCGGCTATCATTTTAAGACTGGTTGATTTTCCACTACCATTTGGTCCAAGAATTCCAATTATTTTCCCCTTATCTAAAGCTAAATCACCATCTTTTAAAGCTATATCTCTCCCATATGATTTGTTAACATCTTTAAATAGTATCAATGATTTCCTCCCCCTTTGACTAGATCCAAGTACTTAACCACACTTTCTACTATTTCTTTTTCGTTTGCACCAATATCTTTCATATTCTGTACAAAGCCTTCTACCACTTTATTTTCCAATTCCTCTTTTAATTGTCTAATCATCCCTTTATTTTCTGTTATAAATGTCCCCTGTCCCCGTTTTGTTTCCACAATTCCCATCCTTTCCAATTCACTGTAAGTCCGTTGAATGGTGTTTGGATTGACACTCGATTTAATAGCCATATCTCTTACAGATGGAAGTTTTTCACCCGTTATCAGTTCACCACGAACTATCTTTTTGCTTATATTTTCGATAATTTGAAGATAGATTGGCTTATTTGTATCATATTGGGTTGTCACTTAGCTTCCACCACCCTATGAAGAATCCAAGCTGATAAATAAAAGAAACCAACAATTTTTCCGATTGAAAAAATAATACCTAAAAAAGATGTCGTTTCCGCTTGTGCGATAGCTCCTACTCCAGAACCTGATATATTAAAAGAAAATGCGACTGGAAGCTCTATAGATAAAGGGACTAGAGTTTCTAAACCACTTATTATTTGCTTGTTTATAAAAACAAACAAGATTTGACTTGCTACGATAAGAAATATCAGGAGAGGTACTCTCATTTTTTTCAAATAATAATTTTTATACATTGCCTGGTATGCTGTCCAATAGAACAAATAATACATTGCTAATTCCAAACTCAGTAATATTATTTGAACCCAAGAAATAGCGATTACTTTAGGTGGAACCTCAAAGTAACTAATAATCTCCGCTTTCCCTAACAGGAATGTAACAGCGAACATTATCATGGTTAGTAAACCGCTTATCAATTGCATGTAGAAACCAGTTGCTAATTTACTTGCTAGCAGAATTCTAGCTGGCAGAGGATTATGTAACCACAGCTGAGTTTTTGCTTCCATTTCCAAACCTGACCCGAAAATCATCACTAGATAGATCACATGAACAGACACCAACATTGCAGTGATAATCCAGGCTAGATCACTGTTTGTTTGAAATACACTCCATACTACTGCTGTAAACCAGACACAAATCATAGCAGTCAACAATATAAAGAAAATATGTTTTGTAATTAGCCATTCTTTTTTCATCAATCCCCAAAAAGCTTCACTCATTAATATTTCATCCCCCTGTCATAGTGTTCTAGTTAAATAGTACACTATGACAAGTAAAAATCACAAGTTTTTTTATAATGCAATTTCGTAAACGTTAGGTGCTTTTACGGATTTTGCAAGAAACTGGTAAATATCGTTACAGTCGTGTTCATTTCCCCTTGAATTCGCCAGAAAATCTTGCAGCCAACTTTTTAGGGATTAATAACAATTACTTTTTAAAAAAGCGTCTATACAAATAATCTTCATTATTATATCGATAAAATTATTGCTAGGATTGGATTTTGAAGGTAGAATACTACTGTTGTACATAAAATTTGTTTTTTTTACAAAATTCTACTTAATTCTTTTTTATTTGTTTGAATTTTTTGTATAATATACTTACAAATTTCTTCATGTATGTAGGAGTGAAGTGATGGATACGAGAGCGAGAAGGATTGTCCGAAATAACAAAAAAAGCAGGTTTCATTATTTTATTGTGTTAAAAGACTTTTTAAGTTCTTTTATTCTTCATATGATTTCACTAGTCATCATTGCAGCTTTTTTAATCTGGGTCCTTGATAAAGTATAACGACCTATGTAGTGACAAATAAAAACGAGAGGGGTCGCCCCCTCTCGTTTTTATTTGTTATTAACATTTTCGTTTATTGGTTGATGTTTGGCTTTGTTATAGCGTACTTTTGTTGCAGCATATAAAACTCCTAGAGTTCCTAATGCCAGCACAAGCAGTACTTGTATCCATCTAGAATGAATACCTGCAGCAGCACTAAATGAATATACAAGGATAATAGGAATCATAACCGTATAAAGTGAGAGAATAAATCGGAATTTTTCATCCACCTCATACACAATTCCACAATTTGAGCAAGTAATTGGACGGTACCCGAAGAATACTGATGTTAATTTTGTTTTATAGTTCATTTTTTCTTTACAGTTTGGACATTGGCGAAAAGACATGGATACTACTCCTTTTTGTTCATAACATTCTTATAACTTTATCATAACAAACCAATTCAATCAGGAGTAGAAAAAAATCAGTACCTTAGGAATTAATGAAGGAATTATTATTATATATTTTCAACTGAAAACGAATTGTTTTAAGTAATGTAAATACCATCCCACCACAAAAGTTAAGACTTTTTTCTGGTAAAAAGTTAAGACTTTTTTCTGGTAAAAAGTTAAGACTTTTTTCTGGTAGTTTCATTAATTGGGAGAGGACCAGACATGACTTTTATGAAATCATCGGCAAAAGCTTGATAATCAAACTCCCATGCAATTGTAATTTTATTGCCCTCCTCTTCTGGCTTTGGTCTAAAATCCGCCATACTAACTCCACGTAGGTTACCTTCAGCCAAACCAATCGTCACTACTTTTTCTACGTATTTGAATGCTTGAGGAGTTGTGACTGCAAATAAGGTCATGACATCGTGTAATGAAGGGCCTTCTATCCCAGGTACTAGTTTTTTATATGCTTCAAAATAATATTGGAAAATGTCATTCATTAACGCTTGATAAGGGTTGTTTTTTGTTGCTACTATTTTCTCAATCATAACAGGAGTAATAACTGCATCATTTGTAACGTTGAGAGGATATAAAACGCCATTTTTTACTGAACTCATCACAATTCCTGCTGCAATTGGATCACCATAAAAATTGGCTTCAGCTCCAGGTGTTACATTTCCTGGAGTTAAAAATGCTCCTCCCATTATAAAATAAGCCTTCACAATATTCATTGTCTCTTTTCCGGCAAGATTAAACGCTATCGCAAGTGATGTTGATCTACCTATATCAACTATGACCAACTCTTCTTTATAATTCTCAATCACTTTAAATATAGTATCAAAATTAAGTAGTTCTCCCTTTATTGTGGATGGCGGCTTAATTGGACCAAGCCCCTGTTCACCATGAATTTCTGGATAAAAGGGAGTAAATTCTCCTGTTAAAGGTGTTTTTGCTCCGCTTATAAGAAGGACACCTTTTCTATTTGCAAGTTCTAACAGATAAGCTACATTTTGTGTCGCTTGATTTTGGTCGATATTTCCATAGCTTGTTACAATTGCAATTAAGTCAATCTTTGGATTTAGAAGTGCATACATAATGGCAAGTGAATCATCAATTCCTGGATCACAAAACAATAAAACCTTCTGAGGCATATCAGGACCCCTCCATCTTAGGTTATATCATAGTATATTCAGGGATCTCATATTTGCCTATTCAGTTATACCTGTACTAATAATTCTCACTTTTGCAGTTACTGTAACATTTACTTCTGGATATAATTGATCTTTCCATTTTTTATAATCAAAGCCTCTTGTTCGCGATTTCACCTCATAGCCTAAGCCTACTGGATCCACCCCTCTTTGCTTAAATTCCTGTATCATGGATTCCGACTCAGCTATTATTTTTTCTTCAAACAATTTTTCAAATTCCAACAATTTTTCAGGCGTAACTTTATTGCCGGTAAATTCTCTTAAGGCGCCGTCCACCTCAACATGGATGTTTATATATGGCATACCATTTTTCCATTTCACTTTAAATTTCCTGTCAGAACTAATACTTTTTACTGAAACATACTCCTCCTTATTAGGGACTTTAAAAGCAGCAGAACCATCTGTATGCTTATCAACTAGCATTTTAAAGTAAAATAATTGACTATTAGGAATGAGCATTTCATACTTATCACCCTTCAGTACTGCCACTCCAATTATCTCTACTTTATTTTCCGTTTTCTTCAAGACTGGCAAATTGGCATCTTTCCCTTTTTCTAAATAGTCTGATAAAAATATATGCATATTTATTTTAGGTACATCTCGCCGATCCATATTATGTTCAATTAAATCATATATGTACTCTCCAGTTCCTCTTGCCCCAAGATTTTCTTCTAATATTTCTTTTGAAGGTCCATCTACTACTGCAACAAATAAACCCGTTCCGATACTTGAATCCCTCTGCAGCCCATCCATTAACTCAATAACTCCTCTTTCCGCTAGCGCTTTATTAAATAGAACTACCTGTACACTACCGTTTACGATTGGCGCAGACGACTCCTTTTGTGCATTTCGCAAAATGTCTTTATTTAAATGTGCAACCGCACTGAATGTCTCATTTTCAATCGTTTTATCTGCTTTATAAACTGGAACCAAAAATGTCCCTACAATTAGATCCTCTTCAATCAAATCAAAGCCTTCCACAGATTCAATATTTATATCATCGACAATCTCTTTCTCCAAACAACCACATAGGCAAAGGAAAATACACAGGAGACATATTATTCTAAGCAGGCGCATTTTTCTTTTTCCCCTTTCTCCAATATACAAAAGTTACAAATAAAAACAAGATAGGAATATAAACATACCCCATATAGAACCCTACCTCTCCTATGTATTTGTTCAAATCATTTATATGTTTCCTGTCTTCAAATTGAGTCATTAAAATAAGAACAACGAGCGTAATAAATATTAATGTAGTTCTTTGTTTTAAACCGGACATTCTTTTCGCTAATCTACTTGAACACCATAAGAAGATGCATACATTTGGCAAAATGATAAGACACCAGTTAGCAATTCCTATATACTCCACTCTTTCAACAAAAGGCAGCTCGATTATTTTCCAAATGGAAAGAGTAGCCCATATATTTTTTTGTAGCTTCCCTTCGCTGAAGTAAGCAAAAGTAACAAGTGCAAATACAAGATATATAAAGGACGTAATAAAAATACCAAACTGTGCCCATTTCTTAGACTTTTCTGGATTTTTTATGTAAGGATAATAAAGTAATAATGCTTCGAAACCTAACATGCTCAATGTCATATCTTTTCCTGATTTTAAAATATCTTTAATAGGATGATCAAATATCGGTAAGAGGTTCCGAAAATTTGCATACTCCAATGGCATAATAATGGTCAAAACAAGATAGGAAGGAAGGACCACTCCTAAAAAACTTATACCTGTAATAACTCTGAAACCACCAGTAATTAAGTAAAAGACTAACATTAAAAAAATCAATGAAAAAAACCAAGTTTTAAGATCTGGAAACAACCAAACCTGTACAACCTCAATGTATGAACGCAATACGGTAACAGCAGTAAAAATGAAATAAAAAACAAAAAACAAATTGAATATATTCCCAATCCACTTACCGAAAACTAAACGATGGGCACTCACAATATCTCCATTACTCTTTTCACATATTTTATATATCATATAAACGATAATATGGGTGAGAGCCCCAAAAAGGATGATGCCTATCCATGCATCATAGCCGGCAGCCATTGCAATGATACGCTGATATCCTAAAGCCCCTACACCAAATTGAGTCCCATGAATTAAGAAAAAGACTAGAAACGGAGAAATCTGAAAATTAGTCGGGATCTTTTGCAATGTACTGCCTCCTTTCATATGAGATTATTCGTCAATATCTTTTTTAAATTTTTGCTTTTGCTTAATGGTTCGTTGCGGTTTTTGGGTTCTCAATTGTCCTGGCCGTTCCTTTTGCATGGAGAATGGAAGGCGTAATAAGGCATCTTTCATGTCAGTTACCCTTGGTGGATAAATAGGCTCCAGATATGGTCTTCCTAGTGATGTAAGCCTTAGCAGGTGTGCTGCTAAAATACAGAAACAAAATACTATTCCAAGGAGCCCCCATAATTGTGCAAACAGCAAAAATGGAAAACGCAATAAGCGAATGGTATTGCCCATTTTATATACAGGTGTGGTGAAGGAAGCAAGTGCTGCTAAAGCAACGATAATAAGGAGTACATTACTAGTTAGTCCAGCTTCAACAGAAGCAGTCCCGATAACAATCCCTCCCACGATACCGATCGTTTGACCTACTTTGGTGGGTAGTCGTGCACCGGCCTCTCTCAAGAGCTCAATCGTCAACTCTAAAAAAATGGCTTCTAATATAGGTGGTAGTGGGACCTCTCTTCTAGAGGAGATTAACGTACTAAGTAAGTCTTTTGGAATTAATTCATAATGATAGGTAAGAACTGCTACATATAGTGGAGTAACCAATATGGAAAATGCTACCCCAAATAATCTAATCAATCTAAAAAAAGATGCTAGGAAATAACTTATGTAATAATCCTCAAAGGAGGAGAAAAATTCTACTAAAGTCGTTGGTCCGATAAGACCATGCGGAGAACCGTCTACAAGTATAACAACCTTACCCTCTGCAAGAGCTGAAACTACCCGATCTGGTCTTTCTGAGTCAAGTAAAAGAGGGAAGATTGTATTATCATTATCAGAAATTAACTGTGCAATATATGAACTGTCATTTATATGATCAAATTGCACTTCATCTAATCGAGTCTTAACGATATTTACGTTGTCTTTGTTGACAATTCCCTCAATATACATTGTAGCTATTCTCGTTCTAGACATTGTTCCAAGGAGCTTTTCTTCTATAGTGAGCATTGGAGTACTAAGTCTGCGTCTAATCATATTAATATTAGAATCCACATTTTCAACAAACGATTCTTTTGGACCAATTACACTGAATTCTACTTCAGGCAATGACACAGCACGGGTTTGAACGAATTCCGAGCGCACTAATAGACCTGATTTATCATGCTCACCAATTTGGACAAAAATAAATCCAGTTAACATTTTCTCTAAAATTTCTTTCGAATCCGAACTGATCGTCACTGCTTCGATAGGTAAGATATTTTTTAGGTCCTGGAGATTTGACCAAGGCCTTGATGTAATATGGTTCAAAATATCACGATGTAAAAAATCTGTATCGATTAATGTATAGTAGTAATTCACCCATACCTTTTTACTTCCATCATTCGTAACATTGGAGAATCTAAGAAAGTCAACTGATTTATTCATCTGTAACAATAACTCTGTGACGGACATGCTTTCCACTTTATCAGACGATAGGTTTTTACTGCCTGTAAAAAGTTTCTTAAAAAGGTTTTTCACAGTGACTTTCTCCCTTCTCTTAGGCTGTTTTTACAAACTTTTTTTAAATATAAAAGTGCTCTTTTTCACCATTAATGCAAAGAGTAAGTTTTAAAGCAAAATCAACAAAAAGGACCTGAAGCCATTTTTCACACGTTCTAATAGACGTAAGCTTTAAAAAAGCCTACAAATAAGACGGAATTAGCGGAAATTTCCTTTTTATTTTCCCTAGAAAGTACTGGAATATACTTCACTATTCTTGTAGTAACAGTAAAACAAAATAAAAAAGAGCCCCTTACAGGACTCCTTCACGAATTATTTATTAGGACGTCTAACAATTTCAATAACATCAAAGATGCGAATATGGTAGATGTTCTTATCTAAATCTTTTATGGTTAGTTTGTTGCTTGTATATCGAAATGATTGAATTCGACCAACTATCTGAATGACGTCTCCTTCAAACCAAATGGACATTTTAAAAATTTCTTTTTCGAGATACATATGACGTAAAAGCTTCTTTATATATTTTATATCAGGTATGTTGTCAGGAAATACTAAAAACCCTTGAACAGTCTGATCTTCACCATTTTTCCAAAGGAACATAGATTGATTGGCTAATTTATCTTCTTTTTTGTGTTCCATATCCATTACTCCTTTTTATTCAGAATGGCGTATTCCCCTTAAAGATATACCTTCATATAACTTTCACTGCTTAAGGAAATGGCCTATTTACTTAATATAGAAACCAATATATTTATAAAATGGGAAAGTGTAAATTAATGAATTTCCCCTTATCTTTACGATACCGGTAATAATTGAAAGCAGGCTTTCGTTAGGAAACCTATATTGAAACCTTGTTTCGAAGTAATATTAAACCAGTATACTCCCATGATACACCATATTATGAATACATTAAATATCCATAAAGATAAAGATTACTATTTCCACGAAGGAACCATCGCTCTCTGGGAAGCATCCCTTGCCTTTGACATCAATAAAGGGACATTTACTTCATATGCATATTCTTCCATCCGGGGAAAATTACTAAATAAATTAAATAAAGAAGCTAGGTGGCAAGAAATAAATGTTTGTACTCTTTATATTCCTGAACAACCAATCTACTCATTTCCATCATTTTTGGAGTTTAGTTTAAATTGTTTAACTAAAAACCAACGGAAGTGGGTAGAAGGATTTATATTCAAAGACAAAAGAGTCCATGAAATTGCAAGTGAAGAAGGTGTATCAATTAGTGCAGTAAAGTCTTGGAGAAGAGAAGCAATCAAAAAGTTAAAAAAAGAATTTATATGTTGATTTTAGATTCATCTGAATAATGATAAAAAGTAGCGGTGGTTGTAGGCGCCGCTACTACAATATCAGCTTCTAGCTTCCTGTAAATATTGGTATATAACTTCACCTTTATGCTTAGCGATTCCTCTAAAATGTTTAAAGTCCTCTCTTGCTACGAGTATTTCTCTAAAAGCCATAAAATCTTCTTTTTGTACTCTGTATTCATGTAATTCACCATTTTTCAACTTATCTAAAATATCCTTAACTAATGCTTCATTCATTTTTCTCATCCTTTCATTACTGAACATTATTTTATCATTTTTCCTTTTTCATGAGAATGGTAATCCTTTATAGTTCATGCAAAAAAATCCCTTCTGCAAGAGAAGGGATTCCATGGGGGATAAGGAATAAAATGAATAGGGCATATCAGTTAGCCCTGCAAATAATATATGAACATCCATCAAATTTTGTTACATGATTAAAACTTGGGTAATAATTTATAGAAAATTTAGAAAAAACACGTGGAATCTATTTACGTTTTTACAAAAATAATGCAAACTGAATGTAAACACTTTTAATCAACTGTCCTAAAAATAAAAAATGGACGACAAGATATTCTGGGGGGAGATTTAGTTGAAAAAAGCAGAAGTTGGAAACATTATCGAATTTAGAGAAGGTCTAAAAGGAATTGTCGAAAAGGTAAACGAGAACTCTGTCATTGTGGATCTTACTTATATGAATAATTATCGTGATTTAGAGTTAGAACAACGGACTGTAGTAAACCATAAAAATTACAAAATAATTAAAGATTTATAATTAAAAAATAGCGACGATTACTTTTGCATCATGGAAGAATAAAAAACGCATGAAATCAAAATCTGTGTATTCGATTTTATGCGTTTTATTCGTATGTTATTGTCCACTCTAAATTTCTCTACCCATTAATAATCTCTAAAACGACTGCAGAATTTTCTTCATCAAGCATAACGGAAAAGTGTGTTTCTTCATTGATATTTAAATTTCTTCTTATCTCAATCGGAATATTTACTTTCCCATTATTGGACACGATAGATTCGTTAAAAACATGTTCTTCTTCAATCTGTTTCATCAGTAAACCTAATGGTCGTTCCATAATCATTAATACATCTCCATCGGTTATTTGCAATTGCTCTCTAATAGATTTGGGAATGGTTAAATGGCCAGATTTACGAATTCTTCTAAATTCTTTGGATTGGCACATATTTGACACTCCTACATTTTTTTATTCTTATTCCCCGAATTCAATAAATAAAAACGAGAAAATATCACAACGCACCGATCTGTTTTATTAGATCAGATTCTACTACATGTCTCCCATTTCTTGCATCCTTTAAGAATTTCACCATTGATTTCGCCACATCTTCTCCATGAACAGCCTGGTATTTCTTCCATTTCCCCCTAAGTAGAGGATTCATAAATCTTGCCATTCCTTCTCCCATTTTCTCTCCAAATCTAAATTCATTTCGAGGTCCTAATAATAGGGATGGCCGAAAAAAATAGGTCGAAGGAATTTCTAATTCACTTACCGCTGCTTCCATATTACCTTTTACTTGGTTATAAAAGAATAGTGAATTTGAATCAGCACCAATTGCTGACACAATTGCAACCCTTTTTACACCTGATATTTTTGCTAGTTGGGCAGCTATCAGCACATATTCTAAATCAACCTTTACAAAATTTGCTTTTGAACCTGCTTTTTTCCTAGTTGTGCCCAACGCAATAAACAAATCATCCACATGAAAAAACTCTTTGTAATTGGATAGATTATCAAATGATACAATAACTTCATTTAATTTTGGATGGACATGATTTGTAGCATTTCTCACAAGTGTAGTTAGTGTGCTATAGTTTGAATTCCCCAAAATTTCTTTTTCGAGAAAGGAACCTATTAATCCAGTAGCTCCAATCAATAAAGCTTTTCGCTCATGCTTCATGTATTGTTACTCCTCTTCTTTTTAATATTACTTTAAACCATCTTTACCTTACTTCACAACTTTTCTGGTTTTTGGATTAGTTTTCTTCTGCATCTTCAGATCCGTCCTTTGACAATCTGATTACTCTGTAGCTTAATTCCCAATACCATTTATTCTTTAATTTATATACTAAGGTTTTATATAATTGTGTGACATCTTTTTACCCTTTTGCAATAATTCACAAACATCTAATTTACAGCACATTTCAAAGTAAAATAAAAAAGGGGCTGTCCAGCAAGTATGTACATTTGTCTGGCAGTCCCTTATTATCTATCAAACCATCGCTGTTTATCTATTATCTATCGTTTCAGGATACATATCATGATTCATCAGGCGGTATTGAGCGATTTCCTCATATTTTGTACCAGGCTTTCCGTAGTTTGTGTATGGATCAATGGATATACCGCCACGTGGGGTAAATTTGCCCCATACTTCAATATAACGAGGGTCCATTAGTTCAATCAAATCATTCATGATAATATTCATGCAGTCTTCGTGGAAATCACCATGATTTCTAAAGCTAAAAAGGTATAGCTTTAATGATTTGCTCTCTACCATTAGTTTACCTGGAATATAGCTGATGTATATCGTGGCAAAATCCGGTTGGTTCGTTTTTGGACAAAGACTAGTAAACTCTGGGCAATTGAATTTAACAAAATAGTCTCTATTAGGATGTTTGTTCTCAAATGTTTCTAATACATCGGGAGAATAATTAAATAAATAGTTTGTTCCTTGATTGCCAAGAAGGGTTACACCCTCCAGCTCTGAATCTTTTCTTCCAGACATTCGTAATCTCTCCTTTTATACTCCGCGTTTATTTCCCCACACAAGTGTATGCAATTGTGGAAGTACGCGAACATTGTTCATTTCATCGTCATTCATTACTTGGTCAATCAGCCACTCATATTGTGATAACAACTTTTTCACTAATTTTTCATCATTTTCTGTCACAGTGTCTTCATTGCCAACCTGTACATAAAAAGAGATACCTGGATATCTTTTATGCACTTGTTTGGCATAGGTCAAATCTTCCTTATTGAACACGACTACTTTTAGAGAAGCCTTACTCTTTTCGATACGATTTATCATATCATCAAGCACTTCAAAATTTGTATTCATACCCGAGCTTGGAGGTTTAGGTGATATTGTTAAATCATCTATTTCTAAAAGCCAGTCCTGCCATTTGCTTCCTTGTGTTTCTAATGCTACCTTAATATCCTGGCTGTGTAGAATATTAATTAGATTATCTATATTTTTTAAGAGTGCAGGATTTCCGCCAGATATAGTGACATGATTAAATGCATTTCTCCCAAGTTCTCGAAGTCTGTCATAGATGGCATCAGCAGTCATCATGACGATATCATCCTTAGCTGTCCCATCCCAAGTAAAAGCAGAATCACACCAAGAACAGCGATAATCACATCCGGCAGTCCGGACAAACATTGTTTTTTGGCCTATAACCATTCCTTCTCCTTGAATGGTCGGACCAAATATTTCTAAAACCGGTATGGTATGACTCATTGCGCAGTCCTTCCCTTTTTAGGCCTGTAAATACAATAGCTTGTAGGTGTTTCCCTCACAAACACTTGTAAGCAGGTTGGTTTGGATGGCAATTTTTGAAGATGATGTTCTATTGTTTCCCACATTACTCTTGCCACCACTTCAGTAGTAGGAAAATAATTAGAATCCTTATTATTGAAAACATCTGTATGATCATTTAGTGTTGTATGGTCGAATTTGTCATGTAATAGCTTTTTCAATACTTGGAAATTCACTAAAAATCCCGCATCATCAAGCTGATCACCAGCAACCGTTACGTTTACAAAATACGTATGACCATGTAGTTGTTTGCATTTTCCAGCTGATTCAGTTGGAATATAATGTGCAGCAGCTATCTGCAAATCTTTATTTAGTTCGTAAGTAAAATCGTGTTGCACTTGAGGGTATATCTGTTGAATCATGATGAAGCAACTCCTTTATTTTTCAAAGCCAAATATTCATCGAGACCCCGCTTGCGAAGTTTACATGCCGGACATTCCCCACAACCATCCGCCACCACACCGTTATAACATGTCAAAGTTCGCTCCTGAACAAAGCTTAGTGCATCAAGCTGATCAGCTAGCTCCCATGTTTCTGCTTTATTTAACCACATTAATGGAGTATGAATAACAAAAGGATAATCCATAGATAAATTTAATGTTACATTTAAAGATTTAATGAATACATCTCGACAATCCGGATATCCGCTAAAATCTGTTTCACAAACCCCTGTAACTATATGTTTTGCACCTATTTGCTTTGCTGCAACAGCGGCGAATGATAAAAACAGGAGATTTCTCCCATCTACAAATGTGCTAGGCAGTTCTCCCTCATTTTCTTCAATTTCAATATTATCTCTTGTTAGTGCATTTGGTGTAAGCTGACCTAGCAAGGACATATCAAGAATTCTGTGCTTAACACCTAGCTCTTCGGCAATACTTTTCGCACACTCAATTTCTAATTCGTGTCGTTGGCCATAGTGAAACGTAACTGCTTCCACTTCATCGAACTCTTTCATTGCCCAAAGAAGACAAGTAGTACTGTCTTGACCGCCACTAAACACAACCATTGCTTTCTCTATTGGTTTCATGGTTTACCTCTCCTTCCATTTACCGAAAAAAATGCGCTGCCCACATGAATAGGCTCAGCGCATATGCAAAACGTCTATAAAAATGAAAAAACTATATCCTAAGGAAGGAATATAGTTTACAACTGTCCTTAGTTTTTTATAGAGGGTATTTGCTAGAACCTCTCCTTTCGTCCTCGTTAAGACGAAAGATTGCTATTAAATTAACTATGTTACTATACCATAATTCCGCGATAGTTTCTACAAAAAAAGCATGAATAATTTAAGAGTACATTCTTCCTCATACCTCGCTCGCATTATCTATCCACGACTCCTACTCCAAGTACAAGATTATTCCAAAGGATATCTTTCACTTTTTCTTGCTTCTCTATAGGACATCTGATCATAAGAATTAAATCCGCATCTGATCCTTGCTTCTTCCTTTTACTCTCACTTTTTTTGGTGAAAAAATAATCTACTAAAAAACCAGAAACAAAACCAAATAACAAACCGAAAAGTCCCCATAAAATTGGTCCTAATGACAATACATACCCGTAAATAACGCCTAAAAGCATAAAAATAATGCCAAATATCGCAGCTAAATCTATTAGGCTTCTACCATCAGTTCTATGCATAGAATCAATTGTTTTAGTATTAAATTCCACTTTGTCCAATGGAACAATCATTATTTGATACTTTCTCAAGCCTAATTCCTCTAGCTCCTGTAATGTAAGCTCAATTTCCGTATTGTATTTGAAGGTAGCGAAAATATACATTACGTTCCAGCCCTTTTCTATATCGGCATTTTGAAATGACGATCCTGATATTTATTCTTTAACTCTCTTCCTAAATACCTATCAACAAAATTATTAATTTCCACTGCACTTACGTATGAATCATAGGCAGCAAAACAATAAATAGAAGGTATAAATAACAGCCATTGTGGAACCAAAATATTGGTTGCTTCCTCAAATTTCCCAACCATTGTTAAATGAATTGCAGGAAATACATTCGCTTCATAGGTAATGACAAGCCACCATGTCAAAACAAAAATAACGGATATCACCCTTGTAACATAAAGATTACCAAGACCTGGCGTTAACAAAGACCATAGAAGGGCAAGCAGTGGGTTTTTCTTATCAATCACATTAATTTCTGTAGAAGAAGTGTTTTTTACCATCGCAGGTAAGCCTTCATGGTACGCCAATGTACAGTGTTTGTTCATTTCAATCGTAAGGCGATAGCTATCCCATATGGAGAAAACATACATGCAAACATATATAATAATCCAACGCTGATCAAGAACAGAAATCGCCTCATCAAATTTGCCAAGCATGGAAAGAAAAATTGCTTCATTTAAGTGGGCTAAATTATTTATAATCACTTCCCAGGAAATTAATATAAAAGCTGTTAAGTACTTTGATAACATGAAGTGGCCAAATCCAGGGAATGCAGCTCCCCACCACGCGACTACAAAAGGTTTCCGGTAGTGCAGGATACTAGTAGTATAGGGACTTATGCTGGCAACATATCTCTTTTTTTCATGTTGAGCTCTCAAGGCTGCATCCTCATTTCCTGTAATATCTTCCAATAGTATGCTTTTTATCACTACACAATATACCCATTAAAATAGCCATTCCATTGTTGGAATGGCTTTACTTTTATTTCTTTTTTTCATTCATATCAGACAATTCTTCAAAACTTTTTACTTTCCCATGCGGATTTTGTAATTCTTTTCTCGTATTCCATTGTCTTTCTTGCTGCTTTTTTGATTGAGTCATGTTTACCGCTCCTTTTCATCCCTTTTCCCAAATAGTATGCTCATTTACTGTTGGAAGGTTTCTGTTAAAATAGGGTAAAAGAAGATTTATGGAGGAGTTTCATTGCATTTATTGAGAAAAATTATACCGATATGGGTTTTAGCAAATGTATTGATAGGAGGAAGCTTTTTATTTACTACCTATTTTTGGTATCTTTTCCCTATCTCGCTGCTCATATTATCAATCATTTCGATCATTCTTCTAGGAAAACAAAAGGTCAATCTTTCGGTTTCCTTAACAACTTCCCTTATTGTTTGGGGTGTAGTTAGCGGAACTGTATTGTACGCATTTTTTCTTCTTACATATGTAAGTATAAAAATAATTCCTTTCCCATTAACTTCTTATATTTGGGATCTTTACAGTATCGTTGGCCCCACATCTTGGTGGCATTATGCTGTACTTATCCTTATTATTATTCCTGGTGAAGAAATTTTTTGGAGAGGTTATATACTTAAACAGTTTACGATTAAATTCGGAGCATGGTTTAGCGTGTTAACGGCGGCTATATTGTATGCTATTGCCCATGTTTGGACTGGAAATATTATGCTGATGGCAGCTGCTCTTTTTGCAGGTCTAGTTTGGGGCATTTTATATCAATGGAAAAAATCTCTTGTGCTAATTATTGTTTCTCACTTAGTTTTTGATCTTTGGCTGCTAGGCATTTTACCACTCAATTTTTAAGGTTACCTAGCCTGGCGCTTAGAATTATATGTTGCGCCAGGTCTATTTTCTAATAATAAGCAGCAAGAGAAAAACCATGCTTACGTAACCAAAGAATGGATAGAGATGCTCGATTAAGCTGCCATATCCAATTTGGCTTATCATATATATAATACTTACTAATACAATCGTAATGAGATATTTGGATATGCCTAGCATACTTTCCAACTGTCTTTGTAGACCAAAAATATCACTAACGACAGAAGTGAAAATTTCTCCGTATATGACGAAAACATAGAAGCCAAAAAAAGAAAGCATACTTAGTTTTACTACTTCTGCCATTGGTATTTCAAAAACCTGAAAACTAGGAAGAGATGCAATGGAAATATGGCATGTAATAAGAATAAAGCAAAGAATGCCACCACCAATGATTCCACCGCGTTTAATCACCCAATCATCATTTGCTTCTTTTGCTAATGGAACAAGTACAGGCTGAGCCATCGCAAGATTAAAAGAAACATACATAAATGGAGCCAACCAACCCTTTATTCCCTCTTTTAATGGAGAAAGACTTAAGAATGACAAGCCATTATCCATAATAGCATTGCCTGCAATAATAAGACTGAATGTAATCATAACAGGTACTACTATAACGTTAACGCCTACCAACCCTTTTACCCCTAATATTACAACCCCTACAGACAAGAGCATCGTAATGAAAAGGCCAATCTGATAGGACCAGCCAAGTTGCTCTTCAAATACTGCACCGGCTCCAGAGAGCATGACTGCGCCAACACAAATTAATATCACAAGCATAAAAAGATTGACAAAAGTACCTGCTGCTTTACCAAATAAATGTTCGTTAAACTCTTTGTACGAGCTTGCATTTATGCGATTTGACAGTATCATCATTTTTGTTCCCAACCAAATAAAAAGAACTCCACTAATAAGTATGGTGATTATTGCTATCCAGCCGAATTGTGTAAAAAACTGGACAATCTCCTTTCCTGTTGCAAAACCTGCGCCAACAATGGTTCCAACATACACTGCAGCGATTTGAAAAGCACTAAGCCAACTTCTTCTCACCTTTGTCCACCCTCCATCTGCACATATATGCAGAACAAAAACCTGCCTGTCACATATATATGAGACAAGCAGGCCGGAAAGAAGAAATTATTTATATTTATACGATAACTTTTTCTTTGGATAAGATATAATCCCCTTTTAACCGAAAAAAGTTTATAGACGGATTCAATTCTTTGATTCCTGATACATCATCGGTTTCTACTATTACAATTTTACTAGTAGGACTATGGAACAAACTTGTATCTGAAGGAAGATTAATGGATTTACCTTGATAAAAAAGGACCCATTTGGTTTTAGTGTTATAGTCAGGTTCCACAATACGTGTACATGGAGATACAGCTACTTTTCGGTCAAGCTGTATGATGTCCTCTAATATAGCGCTGGCAGTTGGAAACATACCTGCACCAGGACCGTTTAATGTTACGTTTCCTACGAGATCTGTATTAATGGAAACGGCGTTTTGTACCCCTTCCACTTGATAGAATGGATGCTCGGTAGTGACCAATGCAAGCTCCACCGTGCAATTTATTTGTTGATCCGATTTACTGATGGTGACAATGTGTTTAAACTTTAAATCTAATCTGTCAGCTTCTTCGATCATTTCAGATGTTATCTCACTTATTCCTCTACAATCAGCTTGTGTTGTTTCTGGTTTTTCCCCATAAACCAATTCTGATAATATGACACCTTTATAATACGCATCAAATCCTTCAATATCATTTGTCGGGTCCGCTTCAGCATAACCATTTTTTTGTGCCTGGATTAAATTTTGCTCAAAAGTCCCTTTATTTTTTCGCATCGAGGTCAGTATGAAGTTCGAAGTACCATTCAATATTCCTTCCACTTTTTCGATTCTGTTTACTTGCAGTAGTTGGCGAATGGTTTGAATGATTGGAATACCTCCCGCTACCGTGGCTTCATACCCAATGGAAACATTGTTTTGTCCAGCTAAATTAAGAAGCTCTTTTCCATGTTTTGAAAACATCTCTTTATTTGCCGTTACAACGGAACAGCCTCTTTTTAAGCTTTTTTGTAAATACGTAAATCCTGGTTCCGTACCAACAATCGCATCAACGACAATATCCAAGTCTTGTATAGATAAGATTTCTTCAAAATTATCCGTCAGGATAATATCCTTTCTTGGGATATTATGTTTTTGTAAGTTCTTTACCAATATCGCAACGATTTTTACTTCCTTTTGAAATATTTCTTGTAATCTTTTCTGGTGAGAATCTATGGAATGGTATACACCTTTCCCAACAGTACCAAACCCAAGTAATGCAATATTTAAACTAGACATTGTGTCACTTCCTTTTCTTCTAATAAATTCTTGATGACTCCCCCCCATTTTTCGAATTCCACCAGAAATCCATCATGACCGAACATTGTATCTACCTCAAAATGTGTAACTTTTTTTCCTAAGATATTCATACATTCTGACACTTCTTTTATTAAAGTAGAAGGATACAATAAATCACCTTTAAAGCTTATCAAACAAGTTTTCGCTTCAAGCTGATTTAGTGCAGATTTCCAGCCATTTCGCATATATCCGATATCATACTGATCCATCGCTTTAAGAAGGGAAAGATAACTGTTTGCATCAAACCTCCTTGAAAATTTTTCACCTTGATATTTCATGTAAGAATCTACTTGATATTCGATGTCTTTTCCTACTTCTTTCCGATCTCTTTTGAATCTTTCGTTGAATAGTCTATCCGATCGATATGTAACTAAACCGACCATTCTTGCGATTTCCAATCCTTTAATGACAGTACCAATTGGATATTGACCTTTTTCCCAAGCAGGATCTGCTTTTATTGCGTGTCTGCCAATTGCATTATAGGCAAGCGCATAATCAGTGAAATATGGCGTCACTGCGATGGGGATAATAACTTCCGCAAAATTTGGATACAAAAGACCCCATTCCAATACTTGCATTCCTCCAAGTGAACCACCAAGTATAGCTCTCACTCTAGTTATACCTAATTTAGTAAGAACTTTGAACTGCGCATGTACCATGTCACGGATAGTGATAGCTGGAAACTCATCTCCATACCAATTTCCAGTTGTAGGATTAATACTGATTGGCCCAGTAGAGCCATTACAGCCCCCAAGAACGTTCATCGTAATGACTTGGAATTTATCTGTGTCCACGTACAATCCGGGTCCGATAAACCCTCTCCACCACCCTGGATCTCCCTTTGTACCTACAGCTTTCTGGTTTCCTGTTAAGGCATGACAAACAATAATGACCTCACCAATTGGATTACCTGCTTTTTCGTATGCTATTTCAACTTCCTGTAGCTCCACTCCACATTCTAATAAATGAGGACCAATGCTTACCTTATGACAAATTGCATCATCATTCCTTTCGTTTCTACTACTCAACTATTTCACTCTTTTCTATACGTTTTGACTCACAACTGATTGATTGGATTTTCCCGTTGCTATGAAAAAAGCTTGATCCAAATCCTCTTGAAGATCCTTTAAGGATTCAATGCCGACAGATAAACGGATTAGATCCTCTGTCACTCCAGTTTTTTTAATATCCTCAACTGAAAGCTGTTGGTGAGTTGTAGAGGCAGGATGGATTATAAGTGACTTTGCATCTCCTACATTTGCTACATGTGACCAAAGCTTAATATTATCAATTACTTTTTTTCCAGCATCTCGCCCACCCTTTATACCGAAATTAACGATAGAACCATTACCAGATCCTAGGTATTTTTTTGCAAGAGCATAAGCTGGATGCTCGGAAAGTCCGGGGTATGAGACCCATTCAACAGCTGGATGCTTCTTTAAGTATTGAGCGAGTGCTAAAGCATTTTCATTATGTTTTGCAACACGAACATGTAGTGTTTCAAGTCCTTGGAGAAGCAAAAATGCATTTTGAGGACTTAAGCATGCTCCGAAATCTCGCAAAAGCTGTACTCTTAATTTCACTGCATAAGCTAAGTTGCCAAATGTGTGTGCATATTTAATCCCGTTATAGCTTTCATCCGGTTCCGTAAATCCTGGAAAATTGGGGTGATCCCAGTTAAATTTACCAGCGTCCACAATTACTCCACCTATTGTAGTACCGTGACCTCCAATCCATTTCGTTGCGGAATGAATTACAATATCTGCCCCCCATTTAATCGGATTACATAAATAAGGCGAAGCAAAGGTATTATCGACTATTAGTGGGAGCGAGTGTTCATGAGCAATCTTAGCCACTTCCTCCACATCTAACACTTGCAAACTCGGATTACCGATAATTTCACCGAAGATTGCTTTTGTTTTCGGAGTAATGGCGTGACGGAAGTTCTCTGGATTGGATGAGTCAACGAATTTTACGTTAATACCATATTTAGGTAGAGTCACTTTAAATAGGTTGTATGTACCACCATATAAATTTTCGGCGGCAATAATTTCATCACCAGCATGAGCAATGTTCAGAACGGCAAAAGCAATAGCAGCCATCCCTGAGCTTGTTGCAACAGCAGCAGCACCACCTTCCAGTAAAGCTAGCCTTTGCTCCAAGACATCTACCGTTGGATTCATTATTCTCGAGTAAATATTACCGAATTCATTTAATGCAAAGAGGTTCTGTGCATGTTCTGTATGTTCGAAGACATATGATGTTGTTTGATAAATAGGAACAGCACGTGCTCCGGTTACTGGGTCTGGTGATTGACCACCGTGTAATAAAAGAGTTTCTAGGTCAAAGCTTTTACTTGTCATTTTCTAACCTCCAATTTTTCAAATTTATTTATTTTTAGGAAGCTCCTTTTGAAAAAACTAATAAAAAAACTCCCTTCGGATAAGAAGAGAGTGTTATTCTCCTCTTATCTTTCAGACAATTACTGTCTGCAGGATGTAGCACCTTCTCAAGAATAAAATTTCTTGAAGGGTTGCTGGACTTCATCGGGCCTGTTCCCTCAGTCGCTCTGGATAAGAGATATGAAATTTTTTTAAATGCTAAAACACTACTTAAGTAATGTGTCTATTTAACAATATTATGAATGATTTTAAAAAAGAACCATTTTAAAAGGAAATTACTTAGGCTTGCTTCTCTTCAGAAATCTCTAAACGTTATTTTTCTAAAATGCTCTGTTAATATCTGCATCCCATCGCTTTCCAAGGTTTGTTTATGGTACCTCATCGCCTTTGGGATTTTCATAATACGTTTTTCTTGCAGGTGGCAGCATTTATATCGCATGCAGAAATGTTCATGAATCTTCCCTTTGAGGTCTAATCAACAGCTAATTATCCATTAATATGTCTTCTAATAAGAAAACCCCTTCCATAGAAGAGGTTTATCGTTAATGACCTCTTCTTATTTTTCAGAATGAATATCTGCAGAAATTAGCACCTTTTCAATTTTGCTTGAAGGTTGCCGGGCTTCATTGGGTCTGTCCCTCAGCCACTCTTAATAAGAAGTGTTGATATTAAATTTAGGTTGATTTGATTACTTTTTGCAATTATAGCAATCTCACTTTATGAAAGTCAATAAAATATTCAGAATTTTAGTATTACAAACCAATAACTTAATCCCATAAATTAACATAAATCAAAATACTTGAAAGTCAAAAAAGGTCAAAGTATAATGTGATTACAACCTCAAAAGGTCAAATAAGGTCAAACTTTTCATTTAGGAGGATGCATGATGATGAAATGTCAAAAATGTGAGATTAACAAAGCTACAATCCAATTTAGAATACAATCAAACCAGGATCATAAGCATTTATTCTTATGCCATCCCTGCTTTGAAGAAATTAGTGTTGACTTAAAATCACCTACGCCTAATGGTTTCCTTTCAGGATTTCCATTCAATGACGGAAACGAAGAAAGTAATCAACAAGGATTTTCTAAGTTTGAACAACAGAAAACAAATAAACAACATGGTGGCGGGAGCATATTAGACGAACTCGGCAAGAACATAACAAATATAGCCAAGACTGGATTGATTGATCCGGTAATTGGAAGAGATAAAGAAATAAAACGAGTTATTGAAATATTAAATAGACGAAATAAAAATAATCCGGTTCTGATTGGAGAACCAGGAGTAGGTAAAACTGCCATTGCAGAAGGACTTGCCCTTAAGATTGTTGAAGGAGATGTCCCTTCTAAACTGAAAAACAAAGAAATTTATTTACTTGATGTTGCAGCCCTAGTTGCTAACACAGGTATAAGAGGTCAGTTTGAAGATCGTCTAAAGCAAGTTATTTCTGAATTACAAAAACGAAAAAATATTATTCTTTTTGTGGATGAACTACATTTAATTGTTGGCGCTGGTTCTGCTGAAGGTTCCATGGATGCTGGGAACATATTAAAACCTGCATTAGCGCGTGGGGAACTTCAATTGATCGGAGCAACGACGTTAAAGGAATATCGACAGATTGAAAAAGATGCAGCTCTTGAACGACGCTTTCAACCAGTATTAGTTAAGGAACCTACTACAGAAGAAGCTTTTAAGATTCTAAAAGGTATTCAATCCAAATACGAAGAGTTTCATCACGTATCATATTCGGAAGATGCCATAAAAGCATGCGTTCAGTTATCACATCGCTATATCCAGGACCGTTTCTTACCGGATAAAGCAATTGACTTATTGGATGAAGCAGGTTCTAGAAAGAACCTGACACTTAACACCGTAAACATGGAGCATATCCACTCCAGACTTACTGAAATAGAAAAAGAAAAACAAACAGCACTAGAAAAAGAAGATTACGAAAAAGCAGCTGCTTTAAGAGATGAAGAGGTAATTCTAGAACAACAACGGAACTCAGCCAATGACTCTTCTATTTATAGTGCAGAAGTAACTGTAGCAGATATTCAAAGTATTATGGAAGAAATAACAGGAATACCTGTAGGGAAATTACAACAAGACGAACAAGATAAATTAAAAAATCTTGAACTCCTTTTAAATAAAAAAGTAATCGGTCAACATGAGGCTGTGAAAAAAGTAGCAAAAGCAATTCGCAGAAGCCGGGCAGGGCTCAAACGTAAAGAAAGACCAATTGGTGCATTTATGTTTGTTGGCCCTACCGGTGTAGGAAAGACAGAATTAACTAAATCACTTGCTGAAGAATTATTTGGAACGAAAGATGCCTATATCAGATTTGATATGAGTGAATTCATGGAGAAGCATAGTGTTTCCAAATTAATTGGATCACCCCCGGGTTATGTCGGTCATGATGAAGCAGGGCAATTAACCGAAAAAGTCCGTAGAAATCCATACAGCATTATTTTGTTAGATGAAATGGAAAAAGCACATCCCGATGTCCTAAATCTATTTTTGCAAGTGATGGAAGATGGGCGTTTAACCGATAGTCAGGGAAGAACAGTAAGCTTTAAGGACTCAATTATTATCATGACGAGTAATGCAGGTGTTGGGGATAAAAAAATATCAGTTGGATTTGAAAAGCAATCCACAAAATCTAAAAGTATAACCCTTGATAATTTAACAACTTACTTCAAGCCTGAGTTTTTGAACAGATTTGACAGTATCATTGAATTTTCTCCTTTAGAGAAAGAACATCTAATGGAGATTGTCGATATTATGATGAATGAACTTACGTCAATGCTAGAAGAAGAACATGGTTTTAGTATAGATTTATCAGAAAAAGCAAAAGAAAAACTAACAGAGCTCGGATATAGTCCTACTTATGGTGCAAGACCGTTACGCAGATTAATTCAAGAGCAAATAGAAGATCCACTTACAGATATATTATTAGATGAAATGGTGGAGAGATCCATTCATATTGACCTTGAAGAAGATACAATTGTAGTAAAAACTAAATAGAAATATAAAAAGTCCAGACTTCGTAAAAAGTGTCTGGACTTTTTGTTTATTTTAGTAATTTCGCATTTTTACGAACTTAATAATAAACTCGTCTAAATCGGAACTCATCTGCTCTCTTAATACGAGAAAGAAACCTGACTGCTTTAAAGTATTACGTAGCAATCGGAAACCTCTACTTTTAAATTCAGGAATATATAGCTTAATTTTTTTCGGAAAAGTTTTTTTATTTTCACTATGAAGTATGATCATTGCATCCTCTTTCGCATTCATAAAGACGTCCTTAACTTGATTTTGAATTTTCCCCTCAGTGCGATGTTGGTTTCCTAAGAGACTATTTTTCCTATTTGCTTTTAATGTACTGAACGGTATTACATTGTTATGCTTTATCATTTTATTAACGCGCTTTTCCATTTCCTTATGATTAAAGAATGCATATTTTACGATATCCGAATCTGCCCTCTTTTTGCCGGTTCCTTTTGTAGATATTGACATATATGAATCCTCTTTCTTTCTAACTTCAAGGAGATTTTCTTTTTGTTGTTCTTTTACATAAATAATATGCTCTCGTTCCTTGTCATTTTTATGGTGTTTTTTCTCCCCTTCAACTTCAAGTGCAATGACTTTATTTGTGTGATCTGAGGATATATTTAATGCTCTTAATTCTTTGTTGAAGATGGAAGGTAAATGATACTTTTTACTAATAAATTCTTTTAACTCCTCTTTTGATGATATCTTTATTATATAAAACGGTTGTTCTTGAATCATTAATATAGGTTTGGTTAATGATTCAGCGACGAGATGCTCTCCTAATTTTTCGCTTGCTTTCTCCACCTTCGTTTTTGTTTGACAAGCAGAGACATTAAATAATAGCACAACTGAAAATAAACAATGAAAGATACAGGCCATGATAATATTCCTCCCATGTATATCGTCACCTGTATCGTTTTCAATATGTATATATCACCCAATTGTTACAAAATTGTAATTTAGTGCAAATCATATTCACTAAGATGAACAAAACGATATCCTTCGTCCTTTAGTTTCAACACTGCTTCCATCACGCCTTCTGCTGTATCACTTTTAGGTTGATTCATATGGAGGATAATAATAGATCCCGCTTCAGCTGTGTTCATGGACGTTACGACTTGTTCTTTCGTAAACGTTGCTCCTCCATCACCAATGACATCAAAGTTAACAATTTCTACACCAAGGTCATTAGCAATATTCACTGAAACCTCGTCATAAAAAGCTGTACCAGAACGGAAATAACGTGGAAGCTCTCCTGTCAACTCGTATATTAAAAATTGATTATCCATTATTTCTTGAACAATTTCTTCTTGACTTGAAGTGCTTTCAATGCCCCATGCACTATTTGGAGTTACAGAGAGTGGTTTATGCTCCGTTCCATGATTCTGGATAGTAAAGAGAGGATTTTTAGCAAGTTCAAGAAAAATATTCTCATTTTTATGTATCCATCTCGCGTTAATAAAAAGGTCTGCTTTAATATTATTTTCAATTAGAAAGTCAATCAATTCTTTATCATATCCACTTCCATTTTCACCACCACATGCATCTAAAGTTAAAGCAACCACTTTATCATCTGTATCAAGTCTTGTTTTCACACCAGGTACATACTCAGAAAATTGCGAATGTTTTTCGTAATTTTGTTCCTTAACTTCAATTGCTTTCGCTTGTAATTTTTCGATTACTTCTTCTAAAGGCTCATCTACCTTGTCATTTTCAATTACTGATTCACTGTCTGTTCCTTCATCCTCGGATTCAGCATGATTTTGAATATCATTAGTAATAGATGGTACTGTTTGATTAGAACATCCAAAAATAAACAAAAAAACAAATAAAATAAATGTAGACTTATTTCTCATTCCCCTCATCATCCCCTAGAATATTTTAATAATATATAAAAAAGAAGACTAGCTGATGATTCCCCTTAAGGAGGAAATCATCACACCTAGTCTCACTAATGTTATTAAGTTGTCGGTATATTTTCTGTCAAAGGATAATCCCTTATTGCTCTTAAGGTTATTTCTTTTTCATCAAACGGTACTACTTCTTTTCCGATTAACTGATAATTTTCATGACCTTTCCCGGCAATAAGTACTACATCTCCTTCTTTTGCTATTTCCACAGCACGAGTGATTGCTTCTTCTCTGTCTGGAATACATTCAAACTGATCATCTATTGCTCCAGCCGCAAGCATGTCCACTATTTCTTTACCAGGTTCATCTAATGGATTATCGGTTGTAAAAATACAATAGTCTGACTTTTCAGTAGCAATACGACCCATTTTTGGACGTTTGTCTTTATCCCTACCGCCACCTGTTCCAATAATGGAAATGATCTTTTTTGTAGAGAACATTCGGATACTATCCAATACCTTCCCTATTGCATCCTCTGTATGTGCATAATCAATGATGACATTCCTCTTATCACCAGTTTGGAATATTTCCATGCGCCCACTTGGTGGCGGTGTTTCTTTTAAGTGCATCAATATTCTTTCAAACGGCATTCCTTTGTCCCAAAGTACGCAAATGACAGAAAGAATGTTATATACATTGAACTCGCCAATAAAAGGAATATCCAGATCATACTCACCAAAATTTGTTTTTAAGGTAAAGCTCGTCTTGCTTTCATGGAAACGGATATTTTCCGCTCTGAAATCCGCTTCATTTTTAATTCCATATGAAATAATTCTTGCACTTGTCATAGTAATATAGTCTTTAGATACTTCATCATCGGCATTTACTATTGCCGCTTTATCTTTTCTTAAGTCCTGTCCAAGATGAGCAAATAACAGTCCTTTAGCATATTTGTAATGTTCCATTGTACCATGAAAATCGAGGTGATCCTGGGTTAAGTTGGTAAAAACACCATTTTGGAAATCCACACCTGCAAGCCTACCTAACACTAGTCCATGCGAGGAAACCTCCATCACAACGTCTGTCACACCAGCTTCCACCATGTCCTTTAACATTCGTTGCATCGTAAGAACATCGCTTGTAGTATTCTTACTTTCGAACTTTTCACCATCTATATCAATTTCAATTGTTCCACTTAAACCAGTTTTATACCCTTCTCTTCTCAAGACACTATTTATTACACTAGACACTGTAGTTTTCCCATTTGTCCCTGTAACACCGACAATTCTTAGCTTTGTGGAAGGATAATCGAAAAACTTGTTTGCCAAATGCCCTGCTGCTCGCTCCGTATCTCTTACATGTACATAGCAAACATCTTCGTACATTTGATCTGGGATGTCTTGTACCACAATTACACTAGCCCCTTTTTCTATTGCAGAAGATATGTAATGATGGCCGTCAACTGTATATCCTTTAATGCAAACAAAGACCGAATCTGGTGTCACCTGTCTGGAGTCAGTAAAAATATTTGAGACAGCTAAAGGGTATTCCCCATAAACCTTTATTACTGACACATTGGAAAATAATGCTATTGTCTTCATGGTAGCCCTTCTTTCTCTGTAACTAATCAAGTTTATGTTAGTATTTTCATTCAATCATCTATATATCGTACCGCTTTTTTCTAATTAATGAATGAATAACTTTTTTGGGATTGGTTATACTATATCTTCTCTATTCTACAAAATTAGTCCTAAAAGGGAAAGAAATATCTATATAATAAAAGCTGTCGTAAATTGCACGACAGCTTTTATCTAATTAAAGTGATTTATCATCTACTTCATTCAAGTATGCCTCTATTTCATCTACAACCGATTTTACACATCCATCTTCGAAAGGAGACCTTAATCCAGCCACTTTAACAAGCTCTGTAAAGGATTTACTGCCTCCCTGTTTGCAGAGGTTGAGGTAGGATTCCCATGCTTTTTCTTGATTTTCAACTGCCAGTTTCCAATATTGAAGGGCACAAATTTGTGCAAGTGTATAATCAATATAATAAAACGGACTTTGGTATATATGCCCTTGACGCTGCCAAAATCCACCTGATTCCAAGTAAGGATTGCCGTCATAATCTCTGTGAGGCAAATATTTTTTTTCTAAATCGCTCCATGCCTTATTTCTCTCTGCCGGAGAAGCTTCAGGGTTTTCATAAATAAAATGTTGAAATTCATCAACCGCTACTCCATATGGAAGGAAAATAATAGCACTACATAAATGGGCAAACTTATATTTTTCTGTTTCATCTTCAAAAAACAGGTCCATCCAAGGCCATGTGAAAAATTCCATACTCATGGAATGAATTTCACATGCTTCATAGGTAGGCCAATTATATTCTGGCACTTCAAAATCACGACTCATATATACTTGAAAAGCATGTCCTGCTTCATGTGTCAGAACGTCTATGTCTCCACTCGTGCCGTTAAAGTTAGAAAATATAAATGGTGTTTTATAATTTGGGATGTATGTACAATATCCCCCTGCTTCTTTACCTTTTTTAGCAACGAGATCCATTAGATTCCTATCAATCATAAATTGGAAAAATTCGTTTGTCTCATTAGAAAGTTCTTCATACATCTTTTTTCCATTTTCAATGATCCACTCTGGAGAACCTTTAGGTTTAGCATTTCCGGTCTTGAAATTATACCCTTCGTCATAAAACTTCAAAGAGTTAACACCAATGCGCTCCTGCTGCTTTTTACGAAGACTCGATGCAAGGGGGACAATGAATTCCTTTACTTGCTCACGGAATTTTGACACCATTTCTGCATTGTAGTCAGTCCTTGTCATTCGAGCATAACCAAGTTCCACAAAATTTTTATAGCCAAGTTTTTGCGCGATTTTTGTACGTATTTTTACTAATTCGTCAAAAATGTTATCAAATTGTTCCTGATTTTCTTTGAAAAAGCCAAATTTTGCTTCAACTGCTTCTTTTCTTATATCACGGTTATCTTCCTCTGTATATGGATCCAATTGTGCAAGAGTCAATTCTTGATCACGGAAATTTATTTTTGCAGATGCAATTAACTTTGAATATTTGGTTGTTAATTTATTTTCTTGTTGCAAGTACTCAATAATTGAATCATCGAACGTTTTCAATTCGCACTGCGCTAATGCAAAAAGCTGTTTTCCCCATTTAGTCTCAAGTTCGTTGCGGAAAGGAGATTCGATAAGCGCTTTATAAAACTTAGTATCCAATGCTTTTGTCAAAGGTTCTATTTCATCTAGAAAATCCTGTTCCTCTTTATAATATTCATCATTCGTGTTAATCGAATGGCGAATATATACAAGATTAAATTCCGTACTTAGCTGATTTCGAATATCATTAATCACTCTTATTGCATCTTCCTGAAATTCCACAGATTCAGCGGATTTAAATGTATTAAGTGCAGCCATAAACTTTTCTTCTACCTCATCCATTTTAGGACGAGTATATACAAACTCTTCAAATTTCATTTCGTAATTTCCCCTTTATAACAGATTCATCATAAAGACATTCGACAAAAGTTACTCAAAACCTCTAACTTATAAGTATTTTTTCCCATAACATTTACTGAATGTGAAAAAACCGACTTTTATAGAAAAGTCGGTTCAATAGGGCAATCATAATCCTTACCAGAAATCGCAAGTAAGTTAATAGTCACGCACTTGGAAAGAAAAAAAGAATACCTTATATTGCGAAATACATTATGGGAAGCGAATAGCAATGAACTTTAATTTAAAATTTTTTAAGACTGATCTGTTATCGGCTGTACATATAGTCCAAGCTTTTTAATTAATTCAATCGCTTCTTTTTTTTCTTCTTGAGATAATCCACCTAAGAGAGTATGAATGTGTTCTTCATGTTTAGGAAATATCTCCTTAAGCAATTCTTTTCCTTTGTCTGTAATATGGGCATATGTGACCCGTCGATCCTTTGGACAGGCCTTTCTAGCAAGAAGTCCCTTTCCTTCTAATTTATCGACCACATAGGTAATACTACCACTTGCTAAAAGGATTTTTCCGCCAATCTGTTGAAGAGGCTGATCTCCTTTATGATATAGTAGTTCAAGTACCGCAAATTCAGTAGGGTTCAACTCAAAGGACTGTATAGATTTATTAGCTTGGTCATTGATTGCCCGGAAAGCACGGGAAAGTACAATGAATAATTTAAGGGACGTGTCCAGTTCCATTCTTTCTGCCATCATATTTTCATTCCTTTTCAAATATCTTGAATTAAGACTAATGTTAATGCAATAATCTAAGTTAGTCAATTATCTCAGAAAAACTACCAAATAATTTTCCAGTTATTATTGACAGTTGCTTCTATTTCTCGTTTTTCTAGAATGTAATTAGCAATCAGCTCAGACATATCCATTGGGATATCCTTTATGACGGGCTTATTTTTGTACATGATATAATCCCCACCGCCACCAGCGCGATAATTGTTCATGACTACTTCATATTCTTTACTCAAGTCCAAAACGCATTCATTTCTTTCTAGTTTAATCACTCTTTCTCCAACCGGTTTACTTATATCAAGTATGTAGTCAATTCCCTCCCACATATCATAATTATAATGCTGTGGCTTAGGTGTGGTAAAAGAAGGATTAACATCTAATTTGCCATCTGAATTGATAATAAAATAAGTTGCAGAACGTTCCAATGCATCTTTTATATCCTGCCCTGTGATTTTTATTACCTTTAAAGTGTTTGGATATATATAATTAGATACAATATCTCTCATTGTGACATCACTAGGAAATCCTAGTGCATTGTTGTGAAATAATGCGGTATTGGAAATTGTTGCTCCGGAAACATGCATTTGAACTTTGTTGATAAATTCTATTAGCGCGTGATCCCTTGTCCGAATTTCTTGAGCATTAGACATGGACATATCTCCTTTTATCTTTCCAATTGGCTTATCAAGCCACATCTGTGTTGCTTGTTCGTATTCTTTAATTATCTCGATTACCTCTTGATCTGGACTAACTTCATCAAGTGAAACTAATGAAGCTTCTTTGCGAATTACTTCCCATTTCCCATTTCTTTTATCTAACGTAATATCCGCCTGACCAACTATATTTCCACTTACACCAGGTTGAAGAACTAAAACACCATTTATTTTTGTTGCGATCTTTCGGTGCTGATGTCCAGTTAATAGAACATCAATCCCGCTAATTTCTTTGCACATTTTATATCCTTGATTTTCCCCAGTTAGTGTTTCTGTTTGCTGCCCTGATAAGGGATCCCGCTCAAACCCACCGTGGTAGCTAACGACCAATAAATCTGGATTTTCGTTTATTTGAATAAAGTTGACCCATTTCTTAGTGGACTCATAAGCATCTTCAAATGATAACCCTTTAATATGTTCTGGATTTTCCCAATTTGGAATATAGTGAGTAGTTACACCTAGAATAACAATCCTTACATCTTCTACTACTTTAATTATATAGGGCTTTCCCAAAAAAGGCACTCCCGTTTCTTCTTCAAGAATATTGGCGGATAACCAAGGAAAGTCAGAAGAATTGACTGCTTGTTTTAGAATAGCATCACCATAGTTAAATTCGTGGTTTCCAATAACGGCAGCATCATATTGAAGATGATTTAACACTTTTATCATTGGATTTTCTTTAGTTGAAAGCTTTTTGACATAATGATATGTAAGTGGTGTACCTTGAATCAGATCTCCATTATCTATTGTTAGAACGTTCGGATTCTTTTCTCGTAATTCTTTTAAATATGTTGATACTTTTGCCAGCCCTGCAGGTAGATACTTATTATTACCGTAATTGATTGGCAGAATTGAACCATGTAAATCACTAGTTTCTACAATGGATAATCGTAGCATGATAAAACTCCCTCCCTTTATGCTGAACATAAGAAAGAGTTGATCATAAGATCAACCCCTCCAATTTTCACTTATACAATTCGTTTTCTAATGGATGAAGAAAGGAAGTCAATAATTGTTACAACAATAATGATGACTAACAATATCAGACCCATCTCTTCCCAATTTCGATTCATCTGCGCAAATTGGATAAGCGTACCAATACCACCTGCACCAACAATTCCTAGAATAGTAGATGCACGGACATCAATTTCAAATCGGTATATTGCATACGATAAAAATTCCGGAATAATTTGAGGGATTACCCCGTGGAATAATATTTGAACTTTATTTGCTCCACTGGCTTCCATTGCTTCTACAATATTCATATCAATTGATTCAAGGACTTCAGAATATAATTTCCCGAGCATTCCAGTCGAACCGATTGCAATAGCCATAACCCCAGCAAAAGGATTTGGACCAACTGCAACAACGAAAAGGATAGCCAAAATCAAATCTGGAAAGGCCCTAACTCCACTAAGAATCCACTTCCCAAACGTTGTAAGGATTTTACTTTTAGTCATATTTTGAGCGGCTAAAAATCCTAGAGGGATCGCTAAAATAGCTGCCATCAATGAACCTGCGAAAGCAATGTAGAGTGTTTCTACCATCGCTGACCAAACCTTACCTATTGCAGACCATTCCGGGCTAAATAGCCTTGGAATAACTCTTTGAAAGTTATTTACCATTCTCTCAGCTGCTCTTACCCAGTTAATATCAATACTTACAAAGGTCCACACATACATCAAGAGAAGAAATAGGAATATTCCCCAATTTCTTAATAGTTTAATAGGCGATTTTTTCTTTTTTGGAGGCAATATTAGTTCCATTATACAATCGCCTCCCTTATCTTAGTTGAAATGTATTCAATAATGACAACCATTGCAAAAATGACAATGATAATCAACATGGCATTTGGATAGTTATAGAATTTCAATTGTTGACTAAGGACAATCCCGATTCCACCCGCTCCAACTAACCCAAGGACTACGGATGCACGGATATTAATTTCAAATACATATAATACAAATGATACAAACTGAGGTAACACTTGAGGCACAAGGGCAAATGCAATTTTCTGAAGTGTGTTTGCACCTGAGGCACTCATTGCTTCCATTGGGTTCATGTCAACAGACTCAATTGTTTCACTTATCAATTTTGCTAAAATACCTAAAGAAAAAATAATTAGTGCTAAAATACCTGGTAACACACCGATCCCAAAAAGCCCTACAAAAATAACTGCAAGTACTAAGTCTGGAATAGTACGTAAAATATTTAGTATCGTCCGAACAAATGTATACAAAAATTTATTAGTTGTAACGTTTTGAGCTGCTAATAAGCTCAATGGGATACATAATAAAGCTGCAACAGTAGTTGCAATAATTGCCATTTGAATGGTGGTTGCTAATGGATTTAAAATATGCACAAAAACATTAAAATTAGGTGGAAAAAATTTAAATAATACCGTAAACATATTCGGTAGACCCTTTATTAGATCTCCAAGTGTAGCATTTGTTTTAACAGTACTTAAAATATAGAAACCAATAACCGCAGCAAAGATTAAGGTTAACCTAAATTTTGTTTTTGCTGGAAGTAGTGAAGGAGCCACTTTATTATCTTCTATCTTCACTCTTCCACACCTCCGCGCAAATCGTCCTCACGAATCGCACGACCATAAATCTCTTCAAAGGTTTTTTCAGTCACCTCAGAAACAGGTCCATCAAACACAACTTCTCCTGCTCTCATCCCAATTATACGATCTGCATATTCCATTGCCATATCAATAAAGTGAAGATTTACGATAGTTGTAATATTATCTTCCTTATTAATTTTCTTTAAATAAGTCATAACTTGATGGGAGGTTGGTGGATCTAAAGAAGCTACTGGCTCATCTGCCAGAATATATCTTGGCTTTTGAGTTAAAACACGAGCTATACTTACACGTTGTTGTTGTCCACCACTTAATTCATCAGCGCGATTATAAAGTTTTTCTTCGATGTTTACACGTTTTAAGCTTTCGTAAGCAAGAGCCATGTCCTCTTTTTTAAATAAATTGAACATCGAACGTAATGTTCCGGTATATCCTAAACGACCAGCAAGAACATTTTTCAAAACATTAGATCTTTTAACTAAATTGTAGTTCTGAAAGATCATTCCCACTTTAGTCCGTAATTTTCTAAGATCAGTGTTGCGATATGTTAGAATGTTTTGATTATCTACAATTAATTCACCTGATGTCGGGGTAACCAATCGATTAATACTTCTAATAAAAGTAGATTTCCCCGCTCCTGATAAACCTACAATTACAACAAATTCACCTTCATTAATGGTAACATTTACATTTTTCAACCCTTTAGTTCCATTTGGATATACTAGTGAAACATCTTTAAATTCAATCACGTCGCTGTAACCCCCTCAATACTGGATATACATAACAAAATAGGGGAAGCAACCTCCCCCTAGATTGCACGCATATTTAATTGCTTCCGCTCTTTATTAGAAAGAGATGGAATCTTTGAATTTTTCGTAAGTCTTTTTAACTACTTCGTACTCACCATCAGTAGCTGTAGTAATTTCATCCCAGTTATAAACTTCATTCATGATTTGAATCATTTCTGGATCTTCATTTAAAGATAAGAATACTGTTTTAATTTTTTCAACTAGCTCTTTGTCTAATTCTTTTGTAACAGAAATTGTGTCATTTGGAATGTCTTCTGTGTAACCAATAACTTTTAATTTTTCCAAAATGTCAGGATATTCTTCTTCAAGTGTAGTACGAACATCATCAAATGTAGTTGCTACATCTGCATCACCTTCATATACAGCGATTGCAGCTGTATCATGACCACCAGTTTGTAACGTATCAGAGAAGAAATCCATTTGTAAGTCTTGTGTAGTTGCAATATTAAACTCATCCATTAATTGAGAAGCTGGGAATAAGAATCCAGAAGTAGAAGTTGGATCAGCATATGCCCATACTTTCCCTTCTAAGTCTGCTAATGTTTCAATTCCAGAATCAGCATGCACTACGTATTGTGCTTTGTAAGTACCGCTTCCACGTCTCATAGATTTAAGAATAACTTCAACGTCATATTGTTCGTTTGCTAAAACATATCCAAAAGCAGGAATGAAACCAACTTGTACTTGGTTAGAACCCATAGCCTCGATTAAAGCAGTATAGTCAGTCATTACACGACCTTCTACTTCAATTCCAAGTTCTTCTCCAAGACGATTCGCAAGAGGCTCAACAGTGTCTGCAATAGATTCAGAATCTTGTGAAGGTACAAACCCCATTACAATTTTATCAGGAGTTGTTGCTTGTTCTCCGCTAGTGTTGTCATTGCCTGTGTTGCTGTTACCCGTAGCATTTGAATTACCATTTCCAGAATTACTGCTTCCACATGCAGCTAAGCTGATTGCTAAAATTGCAACCAAGAATACTGTTAAAAACTTTTTCATTCTGTTTATCCCCCTAAGAATATTTATGGTGTTCTCTCACACAATTCAAATTATAGCGAATGTTCCCTAATAATGGCTACATTTTTTTCAGTTTTTTTACAAATAGTTAAAATTTTTTACACTTTATCCTATTTTTATAGGTTATATTACACGGGTATTTACAATTTCTTAATAATTAATCGTCATTTATGTAAATTTCTGTTGATTTTTATCAGTACAAGGTCTGATGATTGATGAAAGACGTCATTTTTCTTCATTTTGGATGGACTTTCATCCGATTTTAGATAAATGGAAAATAGACTTTAAATGTTGATGAAAAAAAAGTATGGTAAGTATCTATTCGCTTAAAATAGAAGAGGTACATCCCTATGAGAAGTTTTTTACGCTTGTATCTGCACATAAAATTGATACAATATGCATAGTACATAAAAGATTTACTTTTTTAATTAAATTATTTACCTCCCCCTTTATAATGTGGAAGTAAATGATTTGTTCAATTGTTGATATTTTAAACTAGTCCTACTAATAATGTTTTTAACAAAAAAATCTATTTACTATAGAAAGATTAAACCTAGAAAGGAATACATAGATTATGAACGAAGCTTTGTTAGGAAGTGTACTTGCTGCAATGTCAACCGGCATTGGTGCATTACCCATACTTTTTTTAAGAAACACCCTGACACACCGCTTTAGGGACACGCTTCTTGCATTTACAGCAGGAATCATGATGGCTGCTGCTACAATGAGTTTAATTCCAGAATCATTATCATATGGAGGGTTTATACCATTTGGAATTGGTATATTACTCGGTGTATTCACTCTAACTCTTTTAGAAAAATCTATACCTCATATTGATTTGGAACATAATAGACGGGGAATTGCTTTTGATCAAAAAGCAATGTTAATAATAGCTGCCATTACTTTACACAACATCCCTGAAGGATTATCTGTTGGTGTAAGCTATGCATCAGATGCTGAGGAGACTGGAAACTTAATCGCATTTGCAATTGGATTGCAAAATGCTCCTGAAGGTTTTTTAGTAGCATTGTTTTTAATAAATCAGAAAATTTCTAGATGGAAGGCTTTTGTAGTAGCAACACTTACTGGAATTGTAGAAATACCAATGGCTATGCTTGGGTTCTATTTAACATCATTCATTTCATCTTTAGTACCATATGGACTTGCTTTTGCTGCTGGTGCAATGCTTTATATCATATATAAGGAATTAATTCCGGAGAGTCATGGGGATGGTCATGAAACATCTTCTACCTATTCTTTTATTTTTGGCCTTCTCTTTATGATTTTGTTGATTCAAATATTTTAGCCGTTCTTTGTGAGCGGTTTTTTGTCATTTCTCGATTACTTTCATAAGTGAGTTCCTGATATTGATAAATTAGCTTGTCCAAGTCTTGACTACACTTTATAGTTTGTTCACTAATATAGCCTGTCTTGTTGGCAACCACTATCATCGTATCTCTTTTCTCTTTAATTAATAATAGTAGATGATCTACGTATCCCTCATATGACAACGTTATTCGCCCCTTTAATCTGATAATGTCCACTTTGAATTATTACAATATTTTCTATAATTGTAAATAGAATCGCAAAGTTAGACATTTTTTTCATAGAATTAATATTCATGTTTATGTAAAAAATAGGGGCAAGATTCTAGAGATAAAAAAAGCGTAGCAGAAATTGTCGAATACAAAAATTAGAGCGGGAGGTGTACTATTGAGATTTATTTTTTGTTGTCTTGCTTGTATTTCCATTTTTAATTTCCCTGTACAAGCTACCCATGCCGAAAAACAAATCAATAATAAAGTGGCCATTGTCATTGATGATCTTGGTAATAACATGAAAGGGACTGAAGAAATACTGTATCTTCCCGTAAATTTGACAGTTGCTGTGATGCCTTTTCTGCCAAGTACAAAAAATGACGCTGAATTGGCTCATAAACTGGGACATGAGGTTATTCTCCATTTACCAATGGAACCCCTTAAAGGAAAGAGTAGTTGGCTAGGACCTGGTGCCATTACTTCAACACTAACCGATGAGGAAATATATAAAAGAGTAAACGAGGCTATTGATTCCGTCCCATTTGCAGTAGGAATTAACAACCATATGGGTTCAAAAATAACAGCCAATAAACATATAATGAGGATTATCCTTGGAGTCTGTAAAGAACGGAACCTCTATTTTCTAGACAGCAAGACTTCACATAAAAGTGTTGTCTCCGAAACTGCTGCCGAATTAGGTGTCCCTTATTTAGAAAATGAGTTGTTTTTCGATGAAATAATGACAACCAATCATATTGTGAAACAAACTAACCAACTTATAAAAAAAACGGAAGTGGATGACTCTATTATTGCCATTGGTCATGTTGGAATTGCAGGAGATAAAACCGCTAACGTTTTAAAGGAATATATCCCTATACTTCAAAAGCGTGCTGAAATAGTGACTTTATCAAATTTATTGATTGAAAAAGAATTGTTGCCTAATAACTAATTTTTTTCCATTTGTCTTGAGCCTCCCTAGTGAAATTAATGGAGGCTCAAGATAACAGCTGTTTCTAAAGGAGTCTGCCCCTTTTTTGTTGAAAGAACAATTTTTCCTTACACAGTTTATTATTTTTCTACATCTATTTGATCGACATGTGTAACTCGGAATTCTTTTTCTCCAAGCTTTTTTACAAGTTTATCTAATTTCTCTTTCGATAGTTCAGCAGGAAGATTCACAATAATACGCCTCAAATATTTCTCTCCATTATCAAGTGTCAGCATTCCATCAATATTGATATCTTTTAACATGGAAACTAAATCCTTAATCGCACCTTTGTGCTCAATTGTGGCAATTGTCAACGTATAACCACCAGTTGTCATACCGAATGAATCTGCTAATACATCCATTACATTTGCATGTGTTAATATCCCTAAAAACTCATTTTCATCATTTATCACAGCTATAAAAGGTAATCGTTTAATTGTAAAAAAGGCTTTGAAAAATGACTCTTCCTCAAATATGAAAGCATCCTCGTTTTGAATCAATACTTCAACGGGATCTTCTTCGCTACCTTTTCCTTCGTACAGATGATCAAGTAAATGAACTTTATATACTAATCCAATAAAATTCCGCCCGTCGTTAGACAAGACTGGAATACAACGATAACCTGAATCTTTTATTTTTTCATATGCTTGCTTTACGGTGTAACTTGGTTCACAATACTGTACATCCTTTTTATCAACAAAATTATAACGCACCTTCATGCATATCCCACTCCTTCGTTAACTACTCTCTTTTTTTGTAGTAGAACTACCATACCATTAGTATAACTGTTTTACCGGATAAAGAAAATTCATAATATTGCAATAAATTATTATTTAGCTGCATTTGCTGCTATTTGTACTGCATCCCAAACAGTTGCATAGGGAGGTGCATAACTTAGGTCAAGCATTCCAATTTGGGTTGTTGTCATTTTATTTGTTATCGCCACCACAAACACATCGAGACGTTTTGCAATCGAATCATCCTTGCTCAGCATTTGAGCACCTAATAGAATTTTGGAATTCTTTTCATACACAAGCTTGATGACAATTTTTTCTGTTTCAGGGTAGTGGGCAGCGTGATTATTCGTTTTTACCACTACTGTGTCATATTCTACGTTTTCTTCTTTTGCCTGTTTTTCTGTAATTCCAGTCATACCCACAGTCCAATCTAGCACTTTAACGACATTTGTACCTACAATTCCCGGAAAATTCGTTGAAATTCCAGCCATATTTGAAGCAGCAATGCGACCATGTTTATTTGCAGTTGTTCCTAGTGCTATATTGACTTGCTTATTCAAAATTAAATGATGACTTGTCGCGCAATCTCCTGCAGCATAAATATCAGCAATGCTCGTTTGCTGTTGTGAGTTAACAATAATTGCTCCATTATCTAGCATGTTTATTCCTAATTCTTTGATAAATTCTGTATTCGGTTTATTTCCTATATTTACAATCACAGCATCTACATCATAACTAGTTCGATCTGTAATGATATGTGTTACTGATTTATCTTGGACTCTTAGCTCTTTTACTTTTTCCCCTGTGCTAATTGTAACTCTGTCATTTAGAGAATCTGCTAATACATCTACCATATCCTTATCATAATTGGGTAGAATCTGATCCTGGAGCTCAATTACACAAACTTCCTTTTTTAAAGCTATCATAGACTCTACCAATTCCATACCGATATATCCTGCACCTATAATTCCTACTTTTTTTATTTCCTCATCTTGAAAGAATTCTCTCATGTTTATCCCGTCATCCATTGACTTTAAGGTATGAACATTTTTTACTTCTTTTGGTACAAATGGGGGAATTATCGGTTTTGCTCCTGTTGCAATTAACAATTTATCATACTTGACCGTTTTCTGATGTCCAGTTTGAAGGTCCGTTACATATATAATTTTTTGATTGGGATCTATCCTAGTGACATCATGGTGAATATGCACATGGATGTTACTTTTTTCAAAGTCTTCTTTTGTTCTTGCAAGTAAATCTTGGTGAGATTTTGTTACTCCAGCTATGTAGTAAGGAAGACCACATGCACCGTAAGATATATACGAATCTTTCTCAAAAACTAAAATTTTGACCTTTTTATCCAGTCTTCTAAGTTTGGCTGCAGCACTCATCCCTCCTGCTACTCCACCTATAATGACGACTTGGTCCATTCCATTCCCTCCCTACGTGTCTTTAATTGACTATCATTATATTCCCTCAACTTCCATTTTGTAGTCATGGTTGATTAACATAAAAAGGTGATTTCCATTTAAGGAAATCACCTCAGACTGTTGACAAACCCATTTTTTTAGTCTTTGCATTGAACTGTTGATCTTCGTTACAGACGCTTCGCTTTCCGCGGGCGGTCCGGGAACCTCCTCGGACTGCGTCCTGTGGGGTTTCCCATGTCCCTTCCTCCCGCAGGAGTCTTCGCGTCTTTCACTACGATCAACATGGGAATTGCATTAACTTTAAGAAAAAGTACCTTTGTCTTCACACTGAGGTGATTTCCATTTAAGAAAATCACCTTTTTATTAGTTATTCACTTCTTCTTTATCGTAAATTGGCACCCAGCCTTCTGTTGTCACAAAGATTCGGACAGCAACCACTTTACGGTCAGACATCAAAGTAAAGTAATGCCTTACATTTGGGGGAACCGATATAAGATCACCAGGTTCAAGTTCTACATCAAAAAAGGAACCATCTTTTCCTTGAATGACAAAAATACCGTGGCCACTTACAATGAAGCGAACTTCATCATCTGTGTGATGGTGCTCCTTATTGAAATTTTGTAGGAGCTGCTCTAGATTCGGTGTTGTTTCTGATAAGGAGATAACGTCCTGAGCCTTGTAGCCTCTTTTTAAAGAAATTGCAGCAATTTCTTCTTTGAAAACCTCTAGAATTTCAGTTTTATTTTCATCTGTTAATGCATAATTTTCTGTGAGATGTGAAGGTAATTTAGCAATATCCCAGTTCTCATAAATAACTTCATTTCTGTTTAAAAACTCCTCGACCTGCTTTTTCCCACTTATTCTTTCATCTGTTTCGTGTAATCTGATTTCTGCCATCATATTTCCTCCTCATTCATTAAATTGATATTTCAGCTTGAGTTCGAAGTACATTTTTTACACTTAGTAACTTTAAATGATACGAAAATAAAAACTCCCATGCCTCTAAATGTTTCTTAGCATCAAAAGCTGTTTTTCCCCATACCGTTATTCCGTGATTTCTAATTAAAACGGCCCCAGTGTCTTCTTTTACATAATGGGAAAATTCATTAGCAAGAGAAGGTATATCTGCAAAATTATAGATGATCGGAATCTTTATTTCTGCATCTTCTTCCCATATCCCGAAGGCTTTAATAATCTCCTGACTTTTAAAAACGATTTCTCCAGCATCACCATAAAGTTCAGAAATGACATTATTATCAACAGTATGAATATGTAACGAACACCCTGCATTTGTTTTATTGTAAACTTGTTGGTGAAGCAGCGTTTCTGCAGAAGGTTTTAATGAAGTAGATTCCACTTGTTTTCCATTTTTATCAACAAGTAAGAAATCTTCATTTGTTTTTTTGCGCTTATCCTTTCCACTAGAAGATACTAAGAAATGTAACGGCTCATTTGAGACTTTAATAGAAAGATTTCCACTTGTTCCAAAAAACCAATCTCTGTTTGCTAACTCCTCTTTTACTTCTGCAAGTTCATTCCACCTTTTAAGCAATTGACTCATACTGTCACCACCTTCTTTTTTAATATCTCTATCACGTCATAAAATGTCTCAAACGGAGCAAAGGATATAGAGTGTTCTTCACACTTTTCCATTAAATAATCCCTTGCTATTACTTGATCAGCTAATTTTGCTGCTTCTAAGTCTGTAATGGAATCTCCAATGACAATTTTATGTGTTTTGGAATCTGCTAGATTGCGGATGATAGTTGGTTTACAACAACCACAATCGTTATCACAGTGCTGGTCACAAGCATGTGGCCATAGAATGGAAATTGTTTTACTTGAGAAGTCTGAAACGTTACAGTAAATATTTTTCTTTTCAATATATTTTTCAAGAATTGGATAGACAAAAAAGTCAATTCCACCTGAAACAATATACAAAGGTATTTGTTCTTGCTTTGTATACGCTACAAACTCTTTAAAGCCTTTTCTAATTTCTGCATGATTAACGATAAAATTTGTTATTTCTTCTCTTTGAGATGAAGGCAGTAGCGCAAACATTTTGCCGACGCCTTCCTTAATTGATATCTCTTGTGCTAAAACTTTGTCTTTTATATCATCCCACTCTTTTGGGGCATATTTTTTCATAATAGCGATAATATTATCACTATTTGTAATGGTTCCATCGAAATCACAAAAAATCATTCGCCCACTCATTTTGCGACCTCTACGCTTCCCCATTGCTTAAGGGCTACCTTTAATTCCTCATGAGTTTCTCCGTAATTTTCCAATGTTTCGCCAGCAAGTACCGCATCAACTGCCTGACGGAATGCTTTTCCTCCAGCTGCAGGGCCGAACTGATGACCATGCACCCCACCACCTGCATTGATAATGGCATCATTTCCAAAATCCTGATACAAAAGTGGAACTAGTCCAGGATAAATACCTGCAGATGGAACTGGAATAGTCTTTTTGATATGTGAGTCATTAACCGTAAGAGCATCTCTAATTCCTAATGCCTGTTCTTTTGCTATTGCGACACTTCCATAAGGGGAAGGAAAAAGCGAGAAATCTGCACCTGCATAACGAAGTAGTTTACCTAGAAGAAGTTCATTGGATATACCATAAAATTCAGAAGGTGTTGTGGCACCACTTACTGCAGGATGAGCCATGATAGGTACCATTATGTCATTATCTTCCGCTAAACTTTGTAGAGTATCAAGTCCATAGGCAAATGCATTAAATAATAATGCATCTGCTCCTAAGTCTACCGCTCGCTTAGCTTTTTCCTTTAATTCTAAAGTACGGCCAGTCAGATTTACCGCATACCTTGCACGATGACCTGTTTCTTCATAAACTTCCTCTAAAACCCTCTTACCTTCAGTAATTCTTTTTGCGAAAGGTGTTAGTTCGTTTTCAAAAAGAATTTCATCATCCTTAATAAAATCGACTGTCCCTCTTGCTTGCTCTTTTAATTGATCGGACAAGTATGTTAAATCCTTACCAATTATTCCCTTGAAAATACTCATTACAAATGGTCGGTCATAAACACCTGTCAATTTTCTGAGCCCTTCAATCCCAAATTTCGGCCCAGGGTAGTGCTTTTTCAGTTGTTCATCGAACGTTAAATCCAGAAGTTTGATTTCTCCATCTAGTGACAATTTTCCAAATACAGTCGTTAAGATTGCTGGAAAATCATTTGAAAAATTCAAAGCAGGATATGCTATCTGTATGAGACCTCTCGTTACTTTATGTTCTAAGTAGCTATCCACTCTTGCACTTGCAGAGAATTCTTCAACTCGTACCACTCTGCCTTTATGTTTTTTTAATTGTTCTTTTTCGAGTTGTGGTAAATCCGTCCATGAACCAACAGTAAGACCAAGTGCAATAGCCTCTGCCTTTTTTTCAAGATTGCCTTTTTTATCATGCACTAAATATGTTGCCAATACCTCTGCCATTATGTGCACCCTTTCTATCTAGTCTTTCACGATGATTAATAGATACTTTGCTTCTACGCGATCTTGATTCTGCGAAATTTAGAAACTCTTGCGAAAATTACCACACAAAAAACCTCTTCGGCTAAGAAGAGGTTAGTATTAATAACATCCTCTTATCTATCAGCCTACTGCTGCAAGATTTAGCACCGTGCTTAATAATAAGTCGGTTGCCGGGTTTCATCGGGCTAGTCCCTCCACCTGCTCTTGATAAGATTAAATTAGTTTACATTTAGTTTTAAAATTGTTGCAACTCATACTTCGCTACATACTTATTCTTTGTGTAAAAATCGCATACGCAATAAAGTTACCTTATACAGCTTTTATTAAAATCTAGTTGAGATTATGCCATCATTTTCAATTGATGTCAATAGTAATGTTAGAAAATATTCAACTCTCGAATTCTTCTGACTGCTTCTTGCAATCTTTCTGTTTCTGTTAGTAGCCCCACTCGCACATAGCCTTCACCACTCTGTCCAAAACCAATCCCAGGTGCGACTACTACATGTGCTTCTTGGAGCAATTTATCGGCAAACGCTTCAGATGTGAAGCCTTTTGGGACTTTCAACCAAGCGAAGAAAGAACCTTTTGGTGCTGTTACTTCCCAACCGATGTTGCTTAGTCCTTCCACCAATACATTTCTTCTTTCCTCATACAATTTTACTAAATTTTCTACACACTCTTGCGAATCTAATAGTGCAGTTGCAGCTGCCTCTTGGATCGCACCGAAAATGCTTACATACATATGGTCTTGCAACAAGTTTATTGCTTTAATTACACTTTTATTTCCTACTGCAAATCCAACTCTCCATCCTGCCATGTTATAGGTTTTAGAGAGTGTATATATTTCAATACCAACGTCTTTTGCACCAGCAGTTTGAAGGAAGCTTATTGGCTTTTTCCCATCAAAGCCAATTCCTCCATATGCAAAATCATGTACAACACAAATATCGTGATGGTTTGCCAGCTCGACAGTTTCATGAAAAAATGAATTTGTAGCAACTGCGCCTGTAGGGTTATTTGGATAATTCAGAAACATTAATTTTGCTTTTTCAAGTATGGTGGAATCTATGTCTTTATAATTTGGTAAAAAATGATATAATTCTTTTAAAGGCATATATTCCATCTTTGCCTTTGCCAAGGTAACTCCAGACCAATAGTCTGGGTAACCTGGGTCAGGAACTAACACAGTGTCACCTTCATTTAATAGGCATTGAGGGATTTCAACAAGCCCTGCTTTTCCTCCAAAAAGTATAGCGACTTCACTTTTTGGATCTACATCTACATCATACTCTCGTTTATAAAAAGTGGCTATTGCTTCTTTGAAAAAGTCATGACCCCGAAATGGAGAATATTTATGATGTGAAGCTTTAGTAGCAGCTTCCTGTAGGGATTTTATGATGTGCTCTGGAGTTGGTTGATCAGGGTTCCCTTGACCAAGATTGATGACATCATGACCTTGTGCGACAACCTTTCCCACTTTTTCCACCAGTGTAGCAAAAAACTGGGTCGGAAGAGAATTTAAAAGTTCAGATTGTTGAAAATTCTTCATTTAGTCCACCTTCTTCAAATATTTCTTGAAATCCTAGTCACAAATCATATAGTGTTAGGTACAACTTGTAAAGTACTTTTTTGTATGGAGGGATTATCCTTGAATTGGAAAATAGCTTGTATTCAATTTGATATCGCTTTCGGTAATCCAGAAGCGAATATCGATAAAGTTTATAAATTACTAAAAGTGGCAGGCGAAGAAAAACCTGATATTATTGTCCTTCCAGAGCTATGGTCTACAGGATATGATTTAGAAAGACTTAACAAAATTGCAGATTCTGGTGGATTTGTAACCACGAAACTTCTTAAGTCAGCTGCAAAGGAATTAGGTGTACATATTGTTGGAGGTTCCATTGCCAAAAAGACGAATAAAGGCATCTATAATACAATGTTAACTGTAAATAACGATGGAGAAGTCGTAGGAGAATATAGTAAACTCCATTTATTCCGCTTAATGGATGAACATCACTATTTACAACCAGGAAAAACGGATGGTATGTTTCAACTAGACGGTGAACATTGTGCAGGCTTTATCTGCTATGATATTAGATTTCCTGAATGGATTCGTGCCCATACTACAAAAGATGCAAAAGCGATTTTTGTTGTTGCGGAATGGCCGCTTGCCAGAGTAGAACATTGGAGAACTCTTTTAATCGCCCGCGCCATTGAAAATCAATGTTTTGTTATTGCTTGTAATCGTTCTGGTGCTGACCCCAATAACGCTTTTGCAGGGCATTCTATGATTATTAATCCTTGGGGAGAAGTACTAGCGGAAGCTGGTGTTGGAGAAGAAATAATTACTGCGACTGTTGATTTGGCGAAAGTAGATGAAGTGAGAAAGAAAATTCCTATTTTTGAAGATAGACGACCTCAATATTATTGAGGATATGAGAAGATTGGAACTGGAATACTACTTCCAGTACAATCTTTTTTTGTTTGAAAAGGATTTTAACCATAGTTTTCAAAAAACAAAAAGGACCCTTAAAAAGGATCCTTTTCTATTAGGCTAGCATTATTTTGTAACGTTAGCAGCTTGTGGTCCACGAGCACCTTCAACGATTTCGAAAGATACTTCTTGACCTTCATCTAAAGATTTGAAACCGTCGCCTTGGATTGCGGAGAAGTGTACGAATACATCGTCTTGACCTTCAACTTCGATAAATCCAAAACCTTTTTCTGCATTAAACCATTTTACTTTACCTTGTAACATGTTTGTTCCTCCTTGTGGTTGACCCACGTAAATATTACTATTCTTGCTCCTTTAAACATTTCAAGACGAAAACTTGTTTCTGACTTTCCATATTCACGAACAAAAATAATAGTTTAATAATAACAGGTGACCAGTATTTTTTCAAGGTTTTATCCAAAATATTCATATATAACTATTTTTCTTCTGTATACTCTAATATTCATAATTCACAAGATAAAAATGAGTCCTTTTAAAAAAGGGTTGACTTTTTTCCGTTAGCCTTGTTATTATCTACAACAAGTAATAATTTTCTAATAATTACATACTTATCGTAATAATATATTGCGATCTCTTATCAAGAGCAGGTGGAGGGATTTGGCCCGATGAAACCCAGCAACCGACCGTAATACTGTTGTGAGACAGGGCGTTACATATACAATAACGCCGAACATTATTTGTTCACAAGGCACGGTGCTAATTCCAGCAGAAATTATTTCTGGCAGATAAGAGGGGAGAAGTGTACGCTTCAAGCCTCTTTCTTATGGAAAGGGGCTTTTATTATGTAAATTGCCCCTGATAATCGAAATGATAGACTAATTTTTATGGGGGAATAATTATGACTGTTACAACTAAGGGAGCATATGAACCACTCACAGAAAGTACAGCCATCAAACTTGCAAAAGAGCTAAATTTTTTCAAGGAAGGGTCTTTACTCTCTTGTCATGAAATTGGTGACGGTAACCTTAACCTTGTTTTTCATATTGTCGATGAAAATAATACTGGTATTATTATTAAACAGGCACTACCATATGCAAAGGTGGTTGGAGAAAGCTGGCCCCTTACACTTCATCGTGCCACGATTGAAGGAAACTATTTAAAGAAAGCTGCATCGCTTGTTCCAAATCTTGTACCTAAGGTTTACTATACAAACGAAGCACTTGCGATAACCATAATGGAAGATTTATCACATTTAGAAATTGCTAGATCAGGTTTTATTAAAGGCAAAGATTATCCTCTCCTTTCGTTGCATATAGGTGAGTATCTTGCTAAAACTTTATTTTTCACATCAGACTTTGGACTAAATCAACAAGAAAAGAAGAAACTGCAACAATTATTTGTTAATCCTGAACTTTGTAAAATCACGGAGGATTTAGTATTTACTGATCCCTTCTTCGATAGTGAGACGAATGATTTTGAGCCAGAGTTATTAAGCTCAATCGAAGATCTCTGGGCTGATCAGACACTAAAGCGAGAAGTTGCTAAACTTAAATTGAAATTCTTAACAAATGGCGAAGCATTATTACACGGGGATCTGCATACTGGAAGTATATTTGCAAATGAGATTGATACTAAAGTAATTGATCCTGAATTTGCCTTTTTTGGACCAATTGGATTTGATATTGGACAATTTTTTGCTAATATTCTATTTCAATCATTAACCAGAACTTCTGAAAATAGAAAGATGGTAACCAATCACCTTCATCAAGCTTGGGATAGTTTCGTTAAAACATTTACCCAGCTTTGGAACAACCATAGTGTGGAAGCATTTACGAAAACTCCCGGATACATTGAACATGTGTTTTCTGAAACCTTTAAATCTGCAATTGGATTTGCTGGTTGTGAAATAATACGCCGCACGATCGGTCTTTCTCACGTTGCAGATCTCGACTCCATTTTTCCTGATGAAGAAAGGATTTTCATAAAACAAAAAGCGCTTTCCTTAGGCAAAAAGCTTATCCTGAAAGCTGAAGAAATCCAGTCAACAACCGACATAGAGAAATTGCTTGAACAAGTGTTAAAGGAGAAGGATTAAAAAATGACATTGAGTACTCTCCTCCCACTTTCTGTAGAGTGGAAGGATAATTATATTAAACTATTAAATCAACAAAAATTACCTCAAGAAACCGTTTTTTTAGATTTATTTACGATAGAGGAAGTTCATGATGCGATATCCTCTCTCAAAGTAAGAGGCGCACCTGCAATCGGAATTACTGCGGCATACGGGCTTGCCCTTGCTGCTAGGTCGTATGAAACAGAAAATGTAAGTGACTTTTTGCAACGTTTAAAAAAAGACAGGGATTATTTAGCCACTTCAAGACCAACTGCAGTAAATTTATTTTGGGCAATTGACCGTTTATTACGTACTGCAACAAACGCTTCAACTGTTAATGAAGCAAAAACCGATCTTATCCATGAAGCAATTCAAATACAGTTGGAGGATGAAGCTACTTGCAGGCAAATTGGAGAGCATGCACTTTCTCTATTTCAAAAAAATGATAGCATCTTGACGATATGCAATGCTGGTTCTATTGCTACTGCAAAATATGGGACAGCATTAGCACCCTTTCACCTTGCCAAGGAGCAAGATTTCCCATTAAAAGTCTTCGCAAGTGAAACTCGACCAGTATTACAAGGCGCGAGACTTACTGCTTGGGAACTTCAGAAAGCAGGCGTAGACGTGACACTCATAACAGATAATATGGCTGCACACACTATCCAGACAAAAAAAATTGATGCCATCATTGTAGGAGCTGATCGAATTACTGCAAATGGTGACACAGCTAATAAAATTGGGACATATGGTCTAGCAATATTAGCAAAAGCATTTCAGATTCCATTTTATGTTGCTGCACCTCTATCTACTTTTGATCTCACAAAAGAGACTGGTAGTGAAATTGAAATAGAAGAAAGGAATTCACATGAGGTGACACACATAGGGGATTACTTAATTGCACCAGCTGATATTGCTGTATTCAATCCTGCATTTGATGTAACACCTAATGATCTTATTACCGCAATCATTACCGAACAAGGAATTATTACCGAGAACTATAAAGAAGCTATCCCTTCCTTATTTGAGTAAGAAAAACGAGGTTTCGTCTATTCCTTAGACGAAACCTTTGTTTATTTCAACCACATTTCTTGAGGATTCATTTCATAAATGCCTGCTTCTCGATACATATAATGATTAATAATAAACTCTCTCCTGATTGTTGAATAATCCTCATGGAATTGTTTAATATGCTCATTTATTTCTTTCTCTGAATATTTAATCCCCATTTCAAGACCGTTCAGAATATGCTCAAAAACAATCAACTTTTTCTTGCGCTGGGCGGGAATGGTTTTTAGTTTTCCTTCTTTCGTAAGGAAATTTTGTAATATTTGCTCTTTTTCTTTATGCTGTTTCATCGTTACCTCCCCTTTCACACCTCGATTTAATATGTCAAACAATCCATTGCTATGCTGCTTTAATGATTTCTCGTTTAGATAATAATACACCGTATTTTTTTCTCTTCTCTCATAGACTGCACTTACTTCTTTTAGCTTTGATATGTGATGGGAAATAGTTGGAGGTTTTACTCCGAGTTTATCTGCTAAGTCCTGACCACTGAAAGATTGACCTGAAGCTAGCAAAACGATTAATTTTATTCGGGTTTTATCTCCCATTACTTTATAGAAGTTCACTAACTTGTCTAACTGCAAAAATAATCACCTCAAATCTAATTAGATAAACATCTAATTAGATACTAATCTAACTGGAAGAGGAATTCAACCTTTTTTGTTTGTCTTTTTCAAAATTTCATTTTTTTGTTTGTCGCTTATTATATGAAGTTTTTTTACAACTTCCGCATAAAAAATAAGTTTATTTGTCTTCCCCATATAATGACCTCCCACTCTTGCGCAAGAGCAACTTTTTTCACCTTAGTAAATAATATGATTAAAGTATAATATATGATACTAGCTTTCTATTCCAAAGCATAAAAAAAATACGATTGAAGCTATCAATCGTATCAGGCAATTGACAAACCCAATTTATTTTTAGGTTTGCATTAAACTGTTGATTTTCATTGCAGACGCTTCGCTTTCCGCGGGCGGTCAGGGAACCTCCGGGCTGCGCCCTGTGGGGGTTTCCCATGTCCCTTCCTCCCGCAGGGGTCTACACGTCTTTCACTATGATGACATGGGAGTTGCATTTACATAAAGAAAAAATATCAGTGTATATTTTCTTTAATTTAATGAGCCTTCTAGTGTTAACAATTTTTCTTTCATATCTATTTTATCTCCAGCATAGCCTACGAGAGATTTATTTTTTCCGATAACTCGGTGACATGGAATGATAATGGGGATAGGGTTTCTTTTATTTGCCTGGCCAATTGCTCTAACCGCAAGAGGTCTGTTTATTTCAACAGCGATATCTTGATAGCTTTTTACTTTTCCATAAGTGATGCCATTTAATGCTTCCCAAACTTGCATTTGAAAGTCCGTTCCGTTAAATCGAAGTGGAACGTCAAAAGACTTACGGTTTCCATTAAAATACTCTTTCAGTTGATTAATTACCATACTACAAACGGCATGTGAAGAATCGTATTTGAATGGTTGTTGCGCATTAATTAGAAAATCATCTCCAAACTCAATTTTCACCAGATAATTCTCTTCACACACTATATAGAGCGTTCCTATGGGAGATTCAAAATAATCATAATAAAACATAGGTGTTCCTCTCACTTCTTTTAATTAGACACTTCTCTTAAGTTTGTTTGTTGGTAATATGCAGAAAAAAGCCTGGTTTAGGACTTTCCACTACTAATAATTCAGATTACTTATACTAAAACCAGAAAAAGAGCACGACAATATCGAGCATTAAGAAATTCACAAAAAATGAAAATGAGTTTACTATCAATGACTGGTTGGAGAACCAATAGGAAGCTTAATATGAAATGTCGTTCCAACTCCAACTTCACTAATAACTTCAATCGTTCCATTATGTTCTTCCACTATTTTATAGCTTACCATAAGCCCTAATCCCGTGCCACGTTCCTTTGTTGTATAGAATGGTTCACCGAGCTTCTTCAGCTTATCTTCTGGAATACCAATTCCTTCATCTTTTATCGATATAAGTATTTCTTGTCCCTCAACCCTTTGAAGGGCTATCGAGACTGTACCTCCTTTTGGCATTACCTCAATAGCATTTTTTAATATATTTATAAAAACTTGTTTTAATTGATTTGGTTCACAGTATATATCAGGTACTCCCTCTTCAAAATAGCTTGCAAACTGAACGTTTTCTAATGAAGCCTGTGCACTTAGTAGATCTAGTGTCTCTTTCATTATGACACTTGCATTCTTTCTTTGATAAGAAATTGCTTGAGGCTTTGCCAACACAAGGAATTCCGTAATAATGGATTCAATTCTTTTTAATTCAGAAGTGATAACGTCAAAATATGTGTCATACTGATTTTCATTCAAACTGTTTTGAAGAAGCTGAATAAATCCTTTTAAAGCTGTCATTGGATTTCTAATTTCATGCGCAATCCCAGCCGCCAATTCGCCTACAACAGTCAAGGTATCTGATTTTTTTAACTGCTCCTCCATTTCCCTCTTTTCAGTAATATTCCTAAAAATGGTCATATGGAGTCCTTCAATTACATTTTTCTTTGCTGAGTACTCGATGGTTTGAATCCCATTTTCATTATTTAGCAAAATTTCCCCACTCAACTCTTCACTATCATTATAATTTTTCCAAAGGACTCTTAAATCATTAAGCACATCATTATTAATGAATTCTGCTAAGGAATTGTTAATTAATTCTTCCTTGAAAAAGCCTAATATTTTACAAGCATTTGGATTTGCATCAATGATATGACAATGATCGTCCCAAAGAATGATTCCATCCATTGCGTTATCAAATATTTTTCTGAATTTTTGTTCGCTTTCTCTTAGATCCTTTTCCATTTTTCTACGTTCGCTAACATTACGAAAAATGATCATATTTAATCCATCAATAATTTCCTTATTTGCAGTGAATTCGAGAAGCTTCTTTTGTCCATTCGGCATATGAAATTCCAATTCTTCCCTTATTTCACCTTTTGCTCCGAATTGTTTTACAATCGAAAAGACCCTTTTATTGTTCCTGGGAACGAACTGGCTTAGTTTAGATTGGATCAACTCATCTAGTGGTAGTTCAAATGCTCTACTTGCAGCAGGGTTAGCACGCATAATCTTTCCATTATTATCTACAAGTACGATTGCATCCAATGCATGTTGAAACATTTCCCGAAATCTTCTTTCACTATTTTGTAATTGAAGCTCCATATCTCTTTTTTCAGTTACATCCCTCATTATTGCAAGGTAATACTCATCATAGATATTTGCAGTTATAGTAACCTCAAATCTTTTCCTTTCTCCATTATGGAGATAAACCGGTAACTCTCCTCTTACTCTTCCATGCTTATCTAATAAATCCCAAATCTGTTTCATTTTATTCTGATAATCAACTTCCACAAAATCATCCAATTTTGCTTGAAGAAGGTCCATTTTTGGCATCGCAAAATTGGAACAGAAAGCTGGATTCGCATCAATAAAACAACCTTCTTTATCAAATACAACGATTCCATCCACTGCACGATTTATTACATCATGGTACATTTGTTTATTCTTATTTGTTTCCTTTTCCAATTGTTTCTTAAGGGTAATATCACGAATGATACAAATATCAAACCCAATTTCATTTGGATTCCTAACAGTTGAATATTCCACAAACTTTATCTTCCCATTATCTAAACGTACAATTAGTTCATTATTCAATTCACCCAACTCTTCTAGTTGAGCCTCTTGATATTCCACTTCTTCCTTTGACATTAATTCAAGAAAATCATAAAGGGTCCTTTTTAAAAGTTCTTCCTTAGATAATTCAAAAAGCTCACATGCTTTTTGATTTACCTGGAAGAACTCGAGTTCTTCATTAAACAAAATGATGGCGTCATTTGCATGTTCAAATGTAAGTTGAAGAAATCTATTTTCTTTCTCCAATTGTTGAAGTTTGTTGGTTAGAGTTTCTACCTCCAGCTCCAACTTTTTGGTCTCTTCATTAACCATATGTTGGATCATTCATCTTCCCCCACTTATCAATTATTTAGTAGGCAAATCAGGCAATTAACTATCCCACTAAACTTCTACATTTCTTCGGATAAATCCTTTGTTCAACATTTAACGCAATATAAAAGTCATTTCAGAAATCATTTTGTAATATTTAATGCGATAATGTTGATAATGATAAAATGATGTTCAAGGGAGTAGTCCCGATTTCACTATTACTTGCTAACTCTAATTGTGATAAAATAGTTAAGTTATACAAAATAGTATAGGAGTTTGATGGGGTAACCATGAAAATAATTGCTACAACACTAAATGCAAAATACATCCATACCAACCTTGCCATCCGTTATTTGAAAGCTTATGCAGATCCTGAATACACGATAGAATTGGTTGAATACACTATAAAAGATCCTGTCATGAATATTGTTGCGGATCTCATACAAAGAAAAGCTGATGTCATTGGTTTCAGCTGCTATATTTGGAATATCGAAGAAACAATTAAGGTCATGAGTATGCTGAAAAAGATAAATCCTAAACTAATCCTTGTATTAGGAGGACCAGAGGTTACCTATGATGTCTCCGAATGGCTAGATCGCTTAAATGATGTAGATTTTATCGTTCTTGGTGAAGGGGAAATTACCTTTAAACAACTACTGAAAGAAATTGAGGGTGAAAGAAACTTTGCCTCTATAAGTGGACTTGCCTATCGTGAGGGAGCAGAAAAGAAAATATCCCCCCAAAGAAACAAAGTCGACTTAAAACTATTACCTTCCCCTTATCGTTTTGATGAGGATGTAAATCAACTTTCTAAGAGGGTTACCTATTTTGAAACGAGTAGAGGATGTCCTTTCAGTTGTCAATTTTGCCTTTCTTCTATTGAAGTCGGTGTTAGATACTTTGACAGAGAAAAAGTAAAAGAAGACATCCGCTTTCTTATGGAAAATGGCGCTAAAACGATTAAATTTGTTGATCGAACATTCAATATTAGTCGTAGTTATGCCATGGAGATGTTCCGTTTTTTAATTGATGAACATCTACCAGGAACTGTTTTTCAGTTTGAAATTACAGCAGATATTATGCGCCCAGAAGTAATTGAATTTCTAAACAAAGAAGCTCCAGCAGGACTCTTCCGTTTTGAAATTGGGGTACAATCGACCAACGACGCAACTAATGAATTAGTAATGAGAAAACAAAATTTTTCTAAGCTTTCACGGACTGTTACAATGGTGAAAGATGGAGGGAAAATTGATCAACATCTTGATCTTATAGCAGGATTACCAGAAGAAGATTATCATTCCTTCAAGAAAACCTTTAATGATGTATTTGCGATGCGGCCAGAAGAGCTTCAGCTGGGCTTTTTAAAGATGTTGAGGGGTACAGGATTACGTATTAGATCTAAGGATCATCAATATGTTTATATGGATCATGCCCCATATGAGATATTAGGCAATAATGTATTAAGCTTTGATGATATTATCCGAATTAAACAAGTAGAAGATGTCCTAGAAAAGTATTGGAATGATCACAGAATGGATACGACGGTGGAGCATCTTGTCACAAAAGTATTTGAAACTCCCTTTGATTTCTTTCAGAATTTCGGATCTTTTTGGGACAAGGAAGGCTGGTCCAGAATCGGGCATCAATTAGAAGATCTTTACAAGCGACTATATGCATTTTTGAAAAATGAGGATCAAGACACATTAACTGTAATTGAAAGCTTAATGAAGTATGATTATCTTCGTCATCAAAAATTCAAACCGCGTAAACCATGGTGGGAAGACAGACTAGCCAAGAATATACGAACAGACCTTTACAAGCAGATATTACAGGATCCAAACTCACTTGGCCAGGAGTTTATGGCTCTAAAGTTAAATGAAAAAGAACTATATAAGCATACAATGATAGAGTCTGTTCATTTTGATTATGCTTACTTTATGGACTCAGGTACTATCAAAGCTGCCGAAAGCTATGTACTGATATACTTTAATCAATCACAAAATAAAACCGAATTGTTTCCAATTAATCATACTGCAAGCTGATTCGCTTATATTCGGTTTAAAAACACTACATTAAATTAGACTAGTCGCAAACGCTTGTCAGTCGAGATACAAGCCTTTGAGTGAGAGGTTAAGAATGGGCGCATATCAAGATATACCAGCGTTTGTCAACAGTCTAAATGCTAGCTGATTTGCTAGCATTTTTTATTATTTTTTTTTTGATTCATGGACTCTATTGCAGCTTCAAATGCTTTTGCGGCATTTGGATCTCCAAATTCCGGACCAAATTCTTCCTTTAAACTTTCGTGGGAAATAGCATGGTCCGCCTTATGGGCTTGCTTTTGTTTTTTAGTTTGTCCTTTCATCGTTTAGCCTCCTATTTACCTTGCCTGCCTTTTTTCGAATTGCGATTTGCACCTCGAATCATATCTTCTTTATCATATTCCGCAGAGAACTCTGTATCTGGTAAGCTTTCCTTTGGAGTTTTATTATTATTTTTTGCCGCATCATGTGCAACTTTCCTTTTCGCCACTACCATCACCCCCTACAATTAATTTGCCCAATATTTATTTTCAAATTCCTTATAGCCACTTTACTATTACCTCACATACTTATTTATTTTTTGAAAATGCTATAGCTATACAAACTATTGGAGGTGATGTAATCATGTCAAAAAAAGATAATCCCCTCAAAGAACCATATTTAGAGGAAACAATGCCACACCAAATTAATTCACCTTCTTTTAAAGGGTCGAAAGTAAAAATGCAGCCCCCATTTATCAATGAACAGGGAGTAGTAATTGGTGACAGCCTTTATAATTCAGAAGAGTCCCCATTGAATAATTGGAGCGAGGAAGTCGATCCGGAAGTTATGGCAGGGGATCAATGGGTACATCCAACTAATGATATTGGCTGGAATTCTACTGAAAACCGTGAACTGATTGAAAAACAGAAAAAACCTCAAGGTGTTCCTTTTACACATCCAGACAAAGATGTCAGCTATGGTAGAGATTAAAAATACCTTATAAAAGAAAACAAAAACAGGGCCTGTGCTTTAGCCCTGTTTTTATCTTTCTCCTAGTATATACTTTTTATCAAAAGTGCAAAAGGGGACCAAGAACAACACCAAAAAGCAGAACTGGGGGGTTCCGTACAGTTAGGTTGATTTTTCACTTTCCACCTGTAAAAGATATCCCTTTAATAAAATAACGATTAAAGAAACCATAAATCAACAGTACCGGCAACGTAAAGACCATCGAGGCTGCCATTATATAGTTCCAATAGCTAATATATTGCCCTTTAAAGGTATTTAATCCTAAAGGCAACGTAAACATAGAAGGGTCTGACAAAATGATTAATGGTCGCATGAAATCATTCCAAAATCCCATAAATACAAAGATTGCTTGGGCTGCAAGTGCTGGTTTTGCAAGTGGTAAAACGATTTTGAAAAAGGTTCCAAATCGACAGAGTCCATCCATCTCTGCTGCTTCTTCCAGCTCTTTTGGAAAGTTAATAAAAAACTGACGCATCATAAAAATAAAGGTAGCATTAATCATTGCTGGTACAATCATTCCTTGATAAGAATTCAACCAACCAAGTTCACGAAGAATAAGATAGTTCGGTATCATTGTTACTTGAGCTGGTATCATTAAAACAGCCAAGATAATAATAAATAATGTTTTTCTGCCTGGAAAGCTCAAACGGGCTAATGCATATCCTGCCATTGAGTTAAACAACAAGTTAAGTGATGTACCTGCAACTGCAATTACAACACTGTTTAGTAACCATCTTGGAAAGAGTTCTTGTTCTAAAAATATTTGCTTATAGTTTTCAAAGGTGAAATTTTTAGGAATAAAATTTAAAGAACCACTTACAATCTCTTCTAAAGTTTTAAAGGAGGAAGAGACTGCCCATATAAAAGGAACCAACGTAACGATCGCATATATTCCCAATATCCCGTATAAAAGCGTTTTTCCAATGTTTAGCTTCTTCATACTGCAGCCCCCTTAATATAATGATTCTTCTTTAGAAAATTTACGTTGTAACAAGGTAGCGACTAGTATTACCAAGGAAAGCATAACAGCGATCGCTGCTGCATATCCCATAGTTCCTAGGCTCTTGAAAGCATATTGATAGATTAATAATACTACTGTCAATGTAGAGTTATCAGGACCACCAGAACCTCCAGAGAAGATAAATGATTGATCAAACAATTGGAATGTCCCAATTAAACCCATTATCACGACAAATGATGTGACGGGACGCAGATTAGGAACTGTAATATAAAGAAATTTTTTGAAAGCATTTGCTCCATCCAATTCAGCTGCTTCATAAAGTGATTCCGGGATATCCTGAAGTGCCGCAAGATAGATGACCATAAAAAACGGAGCTGTTGCCCAAATATTCATTATCATTATTGCTGTTAAGGCAACACTTGGATCGCCAATCCAGTTATAACCTGGCAGTCCAATTATTGATAATAATTTGTTTACTAATCCATTTTGATTGTACATCCACATAAATATTAATGTAAGCACAGCTGATGATGTTAATGTTGGGAGAAAGTAAACAATACGGAAAAAGCTTTGTCCCTTTAACCCAGCATTAAGTGTTGCAGCTAAAATAAGAGCAAGTAGTGTTTGTGTTGGTACTACTATAATGACATATTTAAATGTGTTCCATAAAGCCCGTAACGCACGACCATCATCTGTTATATTGGTGAAATTACTTAAACCCACAAAGTCATAGGTTGCTGTGCCTAATAGTTGTACCTTATGAAAAGATAAGAAAAATGCATAAAGGATAGGACCGATAATAAATAATGCCAAAACAAATAAAGTCGGTGCCATAAAAGAGTAGCCTTGTGTAGCTTCCCTTAATGAACGCTTTGAATAGGTAGGTTTTTTCTTCATAAAATTCACTCCTTTTCCTAACAAGAGTTCTTGATCTACTGAACTCTTTCTAAAGAAGAAATATATTCTTCTTCACAAAGAAATCAGTAGAAAACTAATCTTGAAGACTGACAAAAAAGTATGTCAGCCTCCAAATTTAGCTTTTCAGTGAAATTATTCACCAATTTCACGATTTGCTTGCTGTTCTGCTTCTTTTAACGCTTCATCTAACGGTCTTTGACCAAGGAATGCTGAAACGAATTGGTTGTTAAAGTTATTCATAATAGTAGGTAAGTTAACACCATTTGCCCACACTGTTGCGTAGGATGCACCAGCCACTAATGCTGCACGTTTTTCGTCCTGATCGAACCCAAGTTTTTCAGCGACAGACTTACGAGTAGGTAATGCAAATCCTTTAGAAGTCCAAATTTCCATTCCTTCAGGACCAGTTAAATATTCAATTAATTTCCAAGACGCCTCTTTCTTTTCAGAAGCACCGTTCATTACATAAGCAACTGTGTATGCCATTGTTGATTGCTCACCATTAATAGTTGGTAATTCTGTTGTGCCATAATCTACATCCGGAAATGTGTCTTCTAAGAATGGAATTGCCCAGTTCCCTTCAATGACCATTGCTGCTTTTTCTTGGCCAAACATTTCTCCACCCCAGTTTGCACCTACATCCGATGCCTGAGCTGACGTTTTATCTATATTTCTTTGGTCAATGATTGGCTGTAATGCTTCAATAACTTTATCGTGGCCAAAATTAGCTTTACCATCTTTCACTACTTCTTCACCCAATGATTCCGCAATATAGTACATTCTAGCTAACTCAGGTGCTACTCCTAGACCTACAACTCCATCCTTTGATAATTCTTTAGATACCTCTCTTACTTCATCCCAAGTAGTAGGCACCTCTACACCAGCATCTTCGAACATTTTCTTGTTATAGAATAATGCAAGTGTTGAATAGTCTTTTGGGAATCCATATGTGACACCATCATGCTGAAAAGCCTCTAATAAAGGTTGTTCAAAATCTTCTACATCAAAATCATCTGTTACATAACCATCAAGTGGCTCTAGTACTCCCGTTTCAATTAATGCAGGAGCTTCAAATGCATCCAAATAAAATACATCTGGTGCTTCCCCACCAATTAAACGTGTTTTCATAACATCCATATATTGATCCGAAATGACTTCATGTTTTACCTTAATGTTTGGATGTTTCTCTTCGAATGCATCAAGAGCCTCTTTTAATAATCTTGTTTCTGAAGGATTTCCACCCCAGCCAGCTAAGGTAATCTCCACATTTTCACCGGATTCATTACCAGTAGAATTGTTATTGCCACTGCAACCTGTTAATACTCCACCAACAAGCATCGTAGTTACCCCTATTACTGCCAACCATTTCTTCGCTTTCATTTGAAAACCCCTCTTTCATTTTTAATATATATATCAGAGGAAAAACCTCTGCTGAAACCAGTAGTTACACATGAACTTTTCATGAAATAGGATTCTATTCCGTGATATATCTCAAGAGACAATACAGCGCGGGAAGAAAACGCTTGCATTTACATGAAGGCTTTTTTCTAAAAAGATAGTTGTAATGAACCCGTAAAAAGTCGGCATTTAAACTCTTTTCGTGGATACAAATTAATTTTCTGCTATTTCAAAACCAGTGGTGTTTTCTAAAATCACAACTTCCACTTTTCCATTATCGGTTTTTATTGCTTTTACAGATAAATGACCTGTTGCGATTTTAATTTTTTCCACTTCTAGTATGTTCATTCCAGTTGGTAACACAGGGTTGAGGACTATTTTTTTATTTATTGCATCTGGAAACAGTCCTAAAATGGTTTGAATCATAACCAGTGGGGTACCTGCAGCCCATGCTTGTGGAGAGCATGCAACTGGATATTTTACTGCTTTACCGATGGAACTACCGTATCCACAAAACAATTCTGGTAATCGATCATACTCAAAATAGGATGCAGCCTGTATTAATCCCTCAATTACAACATTTGCAGCTTCCTGCTGCTGTAATTTGGACATTCCTAGGAGAATCAAACTATTATCATGTGGCCAGATGCTCCCGTCATGATAACTCATTGGATTATATCCTGATTCCCCTTCACCCATCGTCCGGATTCCATAACCTGAAAACATTTTTGGAGAAATTAATGTATCTATTACCGCATTAGCTTTGCGTTCCTCCAACATTTCCGTGAACAATAAATGACCGGGATTAGATGTGATTGTCCCTACCTGTCTTTTATCGGAATCCAAAGCAATAGCATAGAAATCTACATCATCCATCCAAAATTCGTCATCAAATTTGTCCTTTAACAGGCGGCTTTGCTCTCTTAATACTTTCGCATCATCTTCTCGACCTATGCTCTCAAAAATGTTTGCAATACCCATCTTTGCCTGGTAAACATAACCTTGAACTTCAGATAAGGCTATTGGGGTTGTGGCATAATCCCCATTTCGGTGTACGATGGAATCACCTGAGTCCTTCCACCCTTGATTAGCAATCCCTTTACTTGATTCTTGATGATATTCGACAAATATGTCATCATCTCTGTCCCCGTATCGGTCAATCCAAGACAATGCATCCTCTATGTTTTGATTAAGATCTTCCGCTATCTTAAAATCCCCCGTCCATTTTACATACTCAGAAAGTAAAACTAAAAATAGTGGTGTAGCATCAATCGTTCCGTAGTATGGAGTGAAAGGTATTTGTTCTGTTGTAGCAAGCTCACCAAACCGCATTTCATGCATTATTTTTCCAGGCTGTTCATCTCTCCAAGGATCTACCTTTGTACCTTGATTACTTGCCATTGTATATATTGTCCCTTTTGCAACTTCAGGTTGAAACGCAAGCATTTGCAAAGCAGCAATCAAACTATCTCTTCCGAAAGGAACTCCAAACCAAGGAAGTCCTGCAACCGGAAACTTACCATGACCCAAATCTGTCAAAAGTACACGCAGATCACCTAATCCTCTGTCAACCAAGCGCTGAAGGGGGAGGCAGTCTGTTTTCACCTTCGTTATGTTAGTATCCCATTGAGAATATGATTTCTTTAATTCTTTAAACGCTATGTCAGGAGGTAATATCTCCCCTATTGTATCGTCACCATGCTGAGGCATAACTTTAAGTGTGATGCATTCTTCTTGTTCATGTTCTAATGAGAAATGAAAGGTAACTATCCCCTTGTTGCTATCTAAAGATTTTGCTCTTTTGTCCCACTCTACATATGTTCTTCGGGCTAGTTGATCTGCTCCTTGATAATGAAAAGTTAAAGACTCCCCATCTATCGTCTGACCAGTTCTTTCTCCAATATCTCCATTTTGAAAGCCCCGAACAATAAACATGTCGGCAAAATCAACATCCATTTGAACACTTAAATCAAAGCTTACGCTCTTCGGAAAATAGTTTTTCACTGTTAATTTTTCATAAAAAACATCTTGAAAAATGTATCTGGTTCGCTTTATTTCTACCGACTCTCTCCATAAAAGCAACTCCCCATCCTTTTCCATATGAGGATTGGTCAATAATATGGTAGCCATATAGTTTTCAGCAGCATCTGAATGCAATAAAATTGGTTCTTGCCCATTTATTTTAATATCAAATTTGCTTAGAAATCTTGTATCTCTTGTATACAGGCCTAATCCATATGGGTGGTTTTCTGGGATATTCCCGTTTGTGTCTGTCAATAAAAATAAGTCATTTTCTTTTATTACGCGATAATCCATAAATAACCCCTCCTATTCGCTATTTCCGAAACGTTTTGGAAAATGCTTTAATAAAAAACCATCTTTTCCCAAAACGTTTCGGTTTTTCTGGATGTAATGGTATTTGTATAGGAAGCTCATTATGTAGATTCCCTTATAATGAGCTCTGTATCAATTATTCTCGAATGAATTTGTTTCTTCCCTTCAAGCATATCTATTAGAAGGACTGCTGCTTCAAATCCCAAATTAAATTTATCCTGTCTAATGGTCGATAAGCTTGGAGTAGAATAGGCCGCTAATGTAATATCATCATATCCGATAACTGCAAGGTCTTCTGGAATTTTCCTTCCTAACCATTTGGCAGCTTTCAGAACACCTAGTGCCATTAGATCACTAGCACAAAATATTGCAGATATTTCAGGATACTGTTTTAGCAATTTCTTAGCTACTTTTTCTGCCTCGTCTTCTTTAAAATCACCATTCACTAGCCAATCGGGATGAAAAGTTAAATCATTCTGTTCTAGTGCCTCTCTGTAACCCCTTAACCTTCTGATACTGACATCTGCTTTTTCATGACCATTAATCATGGCAATGTTTTTGTGTCCACAACTGATTAAATGGTTTACGGCTTTTTTGGCACCATCAATATTATCTGTTGTCACATAACCAACCGTTTGAGATTCCATAGGGATATCAACCAATACGCAAGGTATATCACTATCAACTACTTCTTGAAGATAAGGATCGTCTGTTTTAATCCCCTGAAGAATTACACCGTCCACTCTTCTTTCTCTACAAAGCTGGGTATAGGTTTTTTCATTTTGCTTCGAAGAGGTTGTGCTAAATAGGACCAAATCGTATTCTGAATAGGCGGATGCTTCATTAATTCCACAAAGAACTTCAAAAGTAAAATTGTCCTTTACTCCTTCTCTGTTCATATCAGATACAAGGAGACCAATAGTTTTGGATTTTTTCATCACAAGACTTCTGGCAACCGTGTTAGGGCTATAGTTTAACTCTTTTGCTACTTCTTGAATTCTTTTCCTGGTTTTTGGATTAACATCAGAATAGCCATTCAAAGCCCTTGATACAGTGGTGACAGAAACTCCAGCAACTCTCGCAATATCTTTTATCGTTGTCACGGCGTTTCCTCCAAAACGTTTCGGATAATGGTTTAAATGAAGAATAACATGAATATTAGTATTATTGCAAGCGTTTTCTTTTTCGTTGGTATTCCACTATGAAAGGCATAACATTCTTGACTGACCACACAAGAATAAGAAGAGTCGCCAATGAAGGTTGTGGTTTTCCACCTACTTGACGACTCTTCTATTCTGTCCTATCAACCTGTTAAAGTTTTGTTCCTATACATAAATTGGCATGTTGCTTGAACTAAATGCACACTTATACTTATCCAATGATTACTCGTTCGACTGGATAATGATATTTAGGTGGCTTTCGTTTACTTTCCATCATAAATAGGAATGTCAAAAGACCGACACGTCCAATGAACATGAGACTCATAATGACTAGCTTTCCTACGGTTGTTAAATCTGGTGTAATACCCATTGACAAGCCAGTTGTTCCGAAGGCAGAGCATACTTCAAAAACAATCTGTATCAAAGAAAAACCTTCTGTCATGCTTAAAATAATAATAGAGGAACAACAGATTGTAATAGCAAGTAAAAGTACCACCAAAGATTTAATAATATCTTCTTCATGAATCTCTCTACCGAACAATTTTATATGTTTATGTCCTCTTGCAAAATGAAATAAAAAGAGAATATTTAAGGCAAATGTTGTCGTTCTGATTCCTCCACCGACTGAACTAGGTGAAGCACCTATAAACATAAGTGTACACATCACTAGTAAAGTAGGTAACGTAAATTCACTAACATCCATGGTTGAAAGTCCACCACTTCTTGTCGTCACAGACTGGAACAATGCGTAAAATAACGTTTCATGCCAAGACATTCCCTTAAAATAAGAATCAATTTCCAATACAATAATCAACAATGTTCCAATGGTGATCAGAAAGGCAAATGTAATGGTTGTTATTTTTGTGAAGAGCGAAAATCGAAACTTGCCATTTTTATGGGCAAAAAATTCCTTTATCTCTATTAAGACTGGAAAACCAATTGCTCCCGATGTAATCAATATCATAATAATAAATTGAACAAAATAGTCATTAGCAAATGGAGCTAAAGATTGACCTGTTATATCAAAACCACCGTTTGTTGTTGCACTTACAGCGGCAAAAAAACCATGGTAAAATGCTTCTTGCCACGTATCATAGTAGATAAGAAAGTATGATCCCAACACTAATGTACCGATCATCTCTATTGCCAGTATGAGCACCAATATTTGTTTAACAAGTTTCACAATCCCAGAAAGATTTGATTGATTTTGATCAAGCATCATCAATCGGCGTTCGCGAAGGCCAATTTTCCTGCCAAAGAGAAGCCATATAAAAGTACTGACCGCCATTACTCCTACTCCACCAAAGTGCATGACAAATGCAATTAAAATGACGCCCGTAACTGTAAATGTAGTGGACGTATCTACCACTGTAAGTCCTGTCACACTAACTGCGCTAACAGCAGTAAACAATGCATCAATGAAGCTCCAATCACCAGTATCATATCTCGCAATCGGTAAACTTAATAAGATTACCGCTATTAAGACAGCAACGAAATAAAAACTTACGATTAATTGTGCAGGTGATAAATTATGTACTTTATCACTTAATAAGCTTCTGAACTTAATCATGATTGCCCTCTTATTTTTAGAAGTATTAGCTAAAGGATAGGTAAAGTAATCCCTATATTACAGTATTTAACTAATACTTTCTAGTATGAATCAGATTATTTTTCCGATACTAACTTTACAACTTTATTAATTGTTACAACAGATTAAAGTGACTGTCATAACTAATAAAGTTGAACTAATAAAGTTGAACTAATAAGGAGTGGTATCAATGGCACGAAGTAATAAGCTTCTTGTTCCAGGCATTGAACAAGCATTGGATCAAATAAAATATGAAATAGCTCAAGAATTTGGAGTAACCCTCGGTTCTGACACTGTTGCACGCTCTAATGGTTCTGTGGGTGGAGAAATCACAAAGCGTCTAGTAGCACAAGCACAGTCCCAATTAAAAGGGAAATAATTGAATATGCATGGATAGAGCCCAGAGTATTATCACTCTGGGCTCCACTATTGTTTGAAGTGTTATTGATTGGAATTCCCTCTATTGTTTCCTGAATTTTTACCATTTTGATTTTCCTTATTCCCAGAATTACCATTGTTGTTATTATTGCCGTTGTTGCTATTATTGTTATTCCCATTGTTGTTATTGTTGTTATTGTTTTTACCGTTGTTATTACTTTGGTTATTATTACCGTTGTTATTGCCATTGTTATTATTGTTATTATTTTTATCATTATTTATGTGCTTGTTATTATGTTGTTGTTCTTTTCTTTCCTTTTTCGCTTGCTCACGTTCGACTTTCCGCTCATTTTTTTCCTGTTCTTTAATTTCTTTTCGTTCCTCTTTCTTTTGTGCATGCTCTTCTTTTCGCTCTTCTTTCAATTGTTTTTGATGCTCTTTACGCTCTTCTTTTATACTCTTAGCCAGTTTTTTTGATTGATTGTTATGATTTTGGTGATGTTGTTTCGTTGATGTTGAGGATTGGTTATTACTATTAGAAATAGAAGCATTAATTGCTTTCATCCTATTTACCGGTGCAGTTGGATTAACATCAGATTTAGATGTATCTTCCTTTTCTACTATTTCTTTTTCTTGTTCCTTTTGTATAAATCTACCAGGTGATAACCCCATATTGATTGCATCAGTTCTCTTATTAATAGTAGACTCCATCGTGGTGATACTTATTTCGTCATCTTTTATGTTTTCAGAGATAGAAGTTATCTTATCCTGCATCTTTATATTCCAACCGTCATCCTCTACATGGGTCAATGTGGATGCAATTAAGACTTCACTATTTTCTTTCAAATATCCATTTTGCCGGATAATATCAAATAGTTGCGAGGAGACTTTTGTGACATCCTGTTTTTTCCAACTTTTAATTTGCCCTACAATTCTCCTACCATCATCATTGAAAGCATCTAGAGATACAACTTCCATTTTTTTATTTATCCCCAACTCAATACTTGGGTTTACATCAACTGAGATATAGGCATATACCTGATTACTTACATATGAAGGAATCATGGTAGATGCGAGGATAAATACCGTCAAAATGGAGACAATTGCCCATCTTAAACGAAAAATTGCACTTCCTGCTTTACTTTTCCTTTTCTCTGTTTGATATAAAGGAAAAAAAGCAATCTCCTCCCCAATATCCACATTCCCCTTTAGTTTTCTCGACTTCAAAAACTCACCCTCAGGGGTTAGAATAGTGACATGTTCATCATGAACTTCGAGCACAATCCCTTTTTTCACTCGTTATCGCCCCTTTTAAATAATCTTTCAAATATATATAATCCCCCGATAATATAATGGTAACTGCAATAATGTATTTACGGTTGCGTTCTATTGTTTTTCTGCTAACGTCAACCAAACTTTCTAGCTGCTTCATAGGTAGCAGTTTCTTTTCAAACAAATGATTTTTCAACTCATGGTTTTGAACTAAGGTGATGGCTACATCAATAGCATTTTGCCTTGCATCTGCATGTTTTGGAGAACATTCAATCAAATCACTAAAAGATAAATCAAAATCCTTTAACACACTCTGATAGTATTTTATTTCTTCTCTTCGTTGTTCTTGATCAATCTGTTTTTGGAACTCTTCAATAGACAACGTAGCTTCAATACGATTGGAAGTATAGTCATCTTGTTCCACTTCATGTTCTGACAATGTCACTGTTGTATTTTTACTTTCTTTTCTTATATAGTCAATTACTCTCCGCTTTATGATTAGGTCTGCGAATGATATTAATGAACTACCTTTATCTTTCGAATACTTTTCTATTGCCTCATTAAACGCAATAAGACCGATACTAAATTCGTCATCTGCTTCACTAATATACCTTTTACATACAGAAGACACACTTTTAGCAATAAATGGTTTATATTTATCAATTAATTTATTTTGTAGTTGAATGTTGCCAGCTTGAATTTCTAGCACTTCATCTTCAAGAGTGTTTGTGCGTCGTTTGCCAATTTTAAAAAGTAGGCTCAGCACTGGCCTCACCTCTCCTCTTGCTTAAAAGAATATCATTATTCTTAATTTAAGCATGTATTAAGAAGGAGGCTTTTTCTACTATAGAAAAAGTCACCTGTCTATATATAAAGGTGTACTTTTATATAGCAAATGTCAATGTAAAAACCTGTTAAGGTATTTTCGACTGTAAAAATAAAATAATACCAACTATAAACTTTTTGAAAAAAATGCGTCAATCCCAATAATTTCTTTCAGTAAATAGTGATTTTCCTTAATCCCCCTTTAACTAATATCCATCTTTTCATTTAAATGTTACGTCAATGTTTCATTTTTTTCGGGGGAGAGTCAAAAAATAATTTTATAATACTTCTAAATACCTAAAAAAATGTTTCAATTAATCCTTAATACCTTAAGCCCTTTCCAGTATTAGTAAAACTTATCTGCTACTTTTAGGGCAATCTACAGTTGAGTACTAATAAGTAATATTGTCAAAAAGGGTGAAACAACATGCACACAATGTGGAAAGGTTCGATTAGCTTTGGCTTAGTTAATATTCCGATTAAAATGTTCTCTGCAACAGAGGATAAGGATATCAAATTGAGAACGCTTCATAAGGAATGCCACAGCCCCATTAAATATGAAAAAGTATGTCCCAACTGTGAAAAAGAAGTGGGACAGGATGATCTCGTAAAAGGCTATGAATATGTAAAAGGAAAATATGTCATTTTGGATGAGAATGAATTAAAGGAATTAAAGGAAGAGCACGAAGATAAAAGTGTAAAAATCATTGATTTTGTAAAACTGGAAGACATTGATCCCATCTATTTTAACCGCTCCTATTTCTTGGGACCAGGGGAAAATGGAAATAAAGCCTATTCGTTGTTAAGAGAAGCATTAGAAAGTTCCAAAAAAATTGGAGTGGCTGAGATTACGATTCGATCCAAACAACAACTTGCTGTAGTGCGGGTTTATAAGGATTGTTTAGTTATGGAAACTGTTCATTACCCTGATGAAGTAAGAAATGTTAAAGAAGTTCCTGGGGTTCCCGAAAGAAAAGCAATTGATGAAACAGAGTTGAAAACTGCCATTACATTAATAGATCAACTGACCACTGATTTTGATCCTGAAAAATATCATGATGATTACAGGGAGGCTGTACTTGCCCTTGTACAAAGTAAAATAAACAAAGAAGAAGGAACTACTACCCCAACTGAGGGGGATAAAACAAACGTAGTCGACTTAATGAGTGCTCTACAAGCAAGTATAGAACGGACGAAAGACCAAGGGCAAAAGCAAGTCAGGGTATCATCTATTGAAAAGGAAAATGCAAGCGAAAAATCTATTTCCTCAGAAAAACCTAAGAAAAGAACAACAAAAAAGAAGAAAGCATCTAGCTAAATAGTTAGATGTTTTCTTTAACATGAAAGGGTTTTCTACAATGAAAAAGCCTATGCTCTCCCAACAATATTCGTATCCTCCAACAGGGGATGAATGGATTTACGAAGTGAAGTATGATGGCTTTCGATGTATAGTCAGCATTGATCAAAACAAAATTGAAATGCAAAGCAGGAATGGTAAACCATTACACTCTTCCTTTCCAGAAGTTTTCGATTTTCTTCATTACTTGAAGAATGTTCATTCCATCAAAAATAAACTGCCTTTAACATTAGATGGTGAGCTTGCTGTTTTAACTTCACCTTACAAAGCTGATTTTGCTTCTATTCAAAAAAGAGGAAGAATAAAGGAAAACGAAAAAATACATACTTTAGCAAAAACGGCTCCAGCGACACTACTCGCATTTGATTTACTTGAATTAAAAGGAAGGAATGTTACTCATCTCCCGTTAGTCGAACGGAAACAAATCCTCCAGCAGCTTTTTTCGCAAGCAGATCTTCCACTTCAACCATTGGTCGAAAGTAGTGCCAGGGTACATTTAGTCTCCTTTACTGAAGACAATAATTATCTTTGGGAAAAAGTACAAAATTCTCATGGTGAAGGAATCGTTTCGAAACGAAAAAAAAGTGTATACGAGTTAGGTAGGCGTTCGAGTGACTGGATAAAGGTGAAGAATTTTAAGACAGCCACATGCTTTATTACAGCTTTTGATAAAAAGAACGGTTTCTTTCATATAGGAGTTTATATTAAGGAAAACGAAATAGAGGATATAGGCTTGTTTTCTCATGGAATCTCTTCAGAAGAAAGATCAGCACTATTAACTGTAATGAGGGAGAATTCTTTAAATGAAGATACACAATTCCTATATGTTGCTCCAGGTATATGCATTGATGTGCTTTTTTTAGAATTATATCAAAATAAATTAAGACATCCTGAATTTAAAAAATTTCGTTTTGATGTAGACGTGAAGCAATGTACGCTTTCGAATGTAATATTACAAGAACTCCCTCCAAAAGTATCTATTACAAATCCGAAAAAAACTCTTTGGAATAAACCATTGGTAATGAAACAAGATTACTTACGTTATTTAGCATCATGTGCACCTTTTTTACTTCCATTTATCCAAGACAGGCTATTGACAGTAATCCGCTTTCCACATGGTGTTGATGGTGAAAGCTTTTATCAAAAGAACTGTCCAGATTATGCACCTTCATTTGTTAAAAAATATGTTCATGATGATACAGAACATATTCTCTGCAACAATTTGGATACCTTGATTTGGCTTGGCAATCAGCTAGCATTGGAATTCCATATTCCATTTCAAACGGTTTATTCAAATACGCCTGATGAAATTGTTTTTGATCTTGATCCTCCAGCCAGAGAGTTTTTTTCAAATGCTGTTAAGGGGGCAATCATGATGAAGGAAATTTTTGATCAACTTCATCTCACCTCCTTTGTGAAAACATCAGGTAGGAAAGGGTTACAGATTTATATCCCACTACCAGAAAAACAGTTTTCCTACGACGATACTCGTATTTTCACTGAATTTATTGCTTCCTATCTCGTGTCAAAAGAACCATCTCTTTTCACGGTTGAACGGTTAAAGAAAAATCGTGGAAATAAGGTATATATAGATTTTATGCAACATGGAGAAGGAAAAACAATTATAGCACCTTATTCATTAAGAGGAAATGACCTACCTACAGTTGCAACTCCATTATTGTGGGAGGAAGTTAAGGAAGATTTAAGTCCTGATAAGTATACGATTTTTTCAGTAATAGAACGGATCAAACATGTTAAAGACCCATTTCAACAGTACAATAACTGTAAAATCAATCAGCCCTTTAAGGAAGTTCTTTCTTATCTAAAAAAACAAAACACGTAATGACTACCTCTGTATAAGTATATAGTTTTTGAATAATGGTAAGGATGGTAAGAAAAGCGGAAGCACCTTGACCTGCTCCAAATAAGTATAAGTCGAGGGGGCTAGTTCATTCACCATTTGTCAAATCAACATATGCCCTAATGAATTTGATACTGAAGCTAGAATCTTCCGAAAAAAGAAAAGGTGATCTGTGTTGCAAGCCTTTGCCGTAATCCCTCCCGTTATTGTATTTGAAGACAGTATCATTATTGAATTTATCGATGAAACCGAACCTATTGATTGCAGGAAGTATCGTCTTTTCCTAGAAAAACAAAAGGTGGAGGTCTCCAAAATAATCGTATTTAGACCTACTTTACAACTTTGGCAAGATATTACTTCGATGGTTTCACCATACTACCTGACTTCTTTAAAAACTATGCTATTAGATCAGGTGGATGCTTATCACAATGAGGAAGGCGCTATTTCATAGAAGATTGTTATGCGAAATCTTAATGCAAACAGCCCTCTAATCGATAGAAATATATATTTCATATCGAATAAAAACTCTTTTCTATGATATTTTAGGAAAGAGTTTTTTTCTCTTCATCATACCTGACTTAATGCTTATATTATTACTTTTAGTGACAAAGAAACTAACGAGCAATAGAAGTTTGATCTGCTAGAACTATCATAAGGATTGCCTAATCGTTGAATTCTTCAATATTCCATAGTATTATAGTGATTCATAATAGGAAACCAGCTAATTTTGAACGAAATAATTATACTTAGCACCACTCTGAGGAGGATTGTGCCTTGAACAACATGATTCATTGGTTTACAGAAACGCTGACTGCCGATTTTTGGACTGACACAGGTTTTTGGATTGATTTAGGAGCAGCATTTTTCATCTTGACACTTTTCCTTGTCTGGAGAAAACTATTCACCAAATATTTTTTCAAGGGAATACTTACATTATCCAGTAAGACACCTACTGATTTATTTAGGTATATTGTTATTTCATTTGATAAGCCAGTCAGAATGTTCTTTGTAGTATTGGGGATATTTTTCGCACTGAAAGCAGCACCATTCGTATTAATAGAAGCTGCAACTCTCTCCATATTAATACGCTCTTCCATTATTGGATTGATTGCATGGGGGATTTTTAATTTTATTCCATACTCCTCCAATCTTTTCACAAATCTGACCAACCGCCTTGAAGTGGAAGTAGATAAAATTGTCATGCCTTTCGTCACTAAAGTATTACGATTTATTCTACTAGCACTCACTTTTAGCATTATCTTGGATGTATGGGGATTTGATGTCGGAGGAATAGTTGCAGGTTTAGGTCTTGGAGGTTTAGCATTCGCGTTAGCGGCACAGGAATCGATCAAAAATTTACTTGGTGGCTTAATTATTGTGACTGAAAAGCCTTTTACCATTGGAGATTGGATAAAAACCCCAAGTGTTGAGGGAGTTGTCGAGGATATTACATTCAGAAGTACGGAAATTCGTACTTTCGCTCAAGCAGTAGTGACAGTTCCCAATGCTACCCTTTCTAATGAACCTATAACTAACTGGTCTAAAATGGGAAAACGACAAATATCTTTTACACTAGGTCTACAATATGATACACCAAAACCCACTTTAGAAAGAGTTGTAAGACGAATTGAAGAAATGTTAAAAAACCATGATGGCATCGATCAAGAAACAATTATGGTTCGCTTCGATAATTTTGGTACTAGCAGTCTTGATATCTTTTTGTATTTCTTTACTAAAAGCGTTAATTGGGGAGAATATCTTGAGGTGAAGGAAGATATCAACTTTAAAATAATGGAGATAATTGAAGAAGAAAGAGCAGGCGTTTCTCTTCCTACCACCACACTACAATTTGGAGAAAGCAAGGAAGAAGAAGCATTTAAAAATGAGCTTAGGGAAACAAAAGGTCAAAAGGCATAACCCACTAGTATTAATGGGTTATGCCTTTTTCATCAGTAAAGTCAATATTATTAACGTTCGAAAGGTTTCTACCCCCAGCATTCGAGGTCATAAGCCAAAATGGCCAGAAGGTAAAGTTGTTTAGCTTATGCTTGTCGGGGCTGAACAAGGCGCTTACGCTTTTCTAATCATTGTTAATTTTTTGCTTGGAAAATCATTATAAAAGTAATTATATTCTTCTTTTAATTCAGTTATAGTTAGTCCGTTTAAGACGTTATCATTATATACATTAATCAGCAATAGTTTATCAATATAATACTCTCTTTGTTGTTTTAGTGCCTTTTTTAATTCATTACTCATTATCTACACCCACCTTACATCAAGCTATCCTAATCATAATGGAAAAATGTTGATGAAGTTTTAATGGAATGTAAATTTTTCGTTTAGAGATTTCGATCTATTGGAAATTTCGCCATTCAGGTGGTAGTAACGTCCTATAACTTTCTTGAAAAAACCTCTTATCCATGAGAAGGATAATCCCCTCGTCTTCTTCTGTTCTGATTAATCTCCCTCCAGCTTGTTGCACCTTGTTCATTCCTGGATACACATAGGCAAAATCAAAACCATTATGTCCGCTAGTATGAAAGTATTCCTTTATTACATTTCTTTCTAAAGATAACTGGGGTAAACCTACCCCAACAATTCCTACTCCTGTTAATCTTTCTCCTTTTAAGTCAATACCTTCTGAAAACACGCCACCAAGTACTGCAAATCCAATGAGTACCTTGTTTAAGGGAATGCTGTATAGTTCAAGAAAGGAAATCCTTTCTTCCTCACTCATTAGCCTGTCTTGTTTAATGGTGGTTACTCCATCACTTATCGCATATGGTACGTACTCTTCATAAACCATATCCATGTATTCATAAGAAGGGAAAAAAATAAGATAGTTACCCGGCTTAGTATGGAACGTCTTCACAATAGATTGAATAATAGGATTGATGGATTTTCCCCTGTCTTTATATATGGTGGATATAGGTTGGGCATAGACTTTGACCTTATCAGAATCAAATGGGGAAGGAATACTTAGGTGATAGTCTTCTTGATCGCTACCGAGCATTCTTTGGAAGTATCCTAATGGATGTAGTGTCGCAGAAAAAAATATAGTTGCTGCAGTTTTATCTGTCAATCTTTTAATAGATAGGGAAGCATCCAAACAAACAAGTTTTACATTTACATCATTTTTGAATAGCGTCACAACCGTTTTATACCGAGCATCATATTCTTTGCCAATTCGTAAAAAATCCTGCCCTTCGAAATAACATGTTAACACATCCTGATAAGACATTTGTGATGGATTAGTCAACAACCATTGTTCACATGCCTTCACCGCCTCATTAACTGCATCAAGTAAGAAAGTTGGCTTTTCTTCAAACACATATTGATTATTATTTATTATTTCTTTTTTCCAGGAAAGTAGCTTATCATTGATTTTTTTAAATTGTAGGTATAAATCATTGTTTATATTTTTCATTTCCCTAGAAGCTTGTAAAAAAATTGATTTTGTAATACATGCTGAATGCATATCTCTAGATCTATCGACTAAATTATGGGCTTCATCGATAAGTACGATACTCTCTTCATGAAACTCGCTCCACCTCTGAAGTCTTACTTTCGGATCAAAAAAATAGTTGTAATCACATATAACGGCATCTGTATACAGTGCAATATCAAGTGAAAATTCAAACGGACATAATTGATGTTTTTTTGCATACCTTTCCACCACAGATTGGGTCATCAATGATTCATTTCGGAGTACATCTGTCAATCCTTCTTTCAATCTGTCATAGTACCCGTCCGCAAATGGACAAAATTCTTTTTGACATAATGTCTCTTCTTGAAAACATATCTTCTCTTTAGCGGTAATGGACACAACTTTCATGCACAGTCCTTTTTCAGTTAATCGTTTCCATGCATCTTCCACCACTGTCTTCGTCACATTTTTAGCTGTCAAATACATAATTTTTTGAGACTTACCTTTTCCAAGAGATTTAACGGCAGGAAAAATAGTAGCCATTGTTTTTCCTATACCTGTCGCAGCCTTTGCAAAGAGGACTTTTTGTTCTTGAATGGTTTTATAGACAGCTTTAGATAAATCTCTCTGTCCTTTTCGAAATGAGTCAAATGGAAAAACTAGTTCTCCTATGGATTGATCCCGCTCTTTTCGGAATCCCCAAAGTATTTTCTGAAAAAGGAGGTATTCATATATTACTTCATCAGCAAAGATAGTAAGCTGCTTCTTGTTATAATGTCTTCTAAAAGTGACAGTATCTTCATTGTCCCTTCTTGCATATACCATTTGAATATCTATTTCCGAAATCTCATTTTCTTCCATATACATAAAGGCATACATTTTTAATTGAGCCCAATAGGCAGGGTAATCTAATTCCGTGATAGTATTCAATTCCCTTTTGGTCGTTTTTATTTCTTCAATCGTTATTCTTTCTTCTGTATGATAAATCCCATCGCATCTTCCCTCTATTAGTAGCAAAAAAGATTCCACTTGTTTCTTGAGTGAAAGATATACTTCTTTTTCGTACCCTTCCCCTCTTAACTTTTGTATACGTTGATGAGTTTTTGTACCTTCCTGCAATACATTCGATCCTACAAATCTAGAATCAATACTGCCATTCATCATTACAAATTCCACTAATTTTCTAACTGAAACCAATATAGTATTCATTGCAAAAACTCCTGTAATTTGATACTGAAATTTCCAACATTATTAGTATGAACTAAGGTAAGTATAGCAAAATAATTTAGGCACATGAATAATTCAGTTATAAAACACAAAAAATAATATACAAATATTGGAGGTGCCATTGTCTATGAAGATGAATAAAGATTCCGACGTATTTACGGATAAGCTTGAAGAAAATCTCTTTTTTTTAAGAGAGCACTTTGTTCATTCTGAGGACTTCATCTTAGATTATGCACCTCTGCAAAATGAAGAAGCTTACTTAGTTTATATAGAAACTATTGTCGATAAAAAAACAATAGAAGAAAGAATTATTAAGCCAATGAATATTGGCAGTATGGAAATGAAATTGGCGGAAACGTTTATTTTGGAAACCAATAGTGTCAAAGAAATTACAAAACGACTATTAGAAGGTAGCTGTGTGCTAGTTAGACATCGTACTGATCTATTGCTAGTATTTGATGCTAAATCTCCTACGTCGCGTAATATTAAAGAGCCTGAAACAGAAGGAGTAATTCGAGGCTCTCATGAAGGCTTTATCGAACCTCTCTCAACAAACATTGCGTTAATCAGAAAACGAGTACATAACCAAAACATTAAAATTAAGTATTTTACCATTGGTTTTGAATCCAATACTAAAGTAGCAATCATTTACTTAGATCATATTGCTAATTCGAAAATTGTTCAGACGCTTGAAGAAAAATTATCACAAATTAATATTGATTATGTCCTTGCACCGGGACATATTGAAGAATTTCTCAGCTCAAATATGACTATATTTCCAACTATGCTTAGTACTGAGCGTTCTGATCGAACAGTCGCAAATATATTGGATGGAAGAGTTGCAGTAATTGCAGATAACAGCCCAAGTGCTTTAATTGTTCCTGCTACCTTTTTTACATTCTTTCAATCACCCGATGATTATAATAGCAGACCACAGTTTGGTTCATTCATCAGGTTTCTCCGATTAGTCGGTTTCTTAATAACCGTTATGCTCCCTGCGCTTTATATTGCCATTGTATCGTTTCACTATGAAATACTACCTACTGAAATTATATTTTCTATTAAATCATCTTTGGAATATGTTCCATATCCCCCCTTAATTGAAGCTTTGGCCATGCAGATTACGTTAGAGATTTTAAGGGAAGCTGCTATCAGACTTCCAAGTCGTATCGCACAAACAATTGGTGTTGTTGGCGGACTTGTAATTGGGACTGCAGTAGTGGAAGCAAATCTAGTTTCAAACACGATGATAATTGTAGTAGCGATAACTGCTATTTCGTCTTTCATGATTCCCATAACAGAAATGGGTTCATCCATTAGAATGTTGGGTTTTCCATTTATGTTAATGGCAGCTATGTTTGGTTTTATCGGTATGAGTTTCCTTGCTATGTTTGTTCTTATCCATTTATGCAAGCTGGAATCCTTTGGTACCCCTTACTTTTCTCCATTAAGCACGCTTCAGTTTTCTGAGCTTAAAGATACACTCATACGTGTGCCACTTCCCTTCTTTAAGAAGCGGCCCAGGGATACACAACCTAAACAAAGAAATAAGAAGTCATAATAAGGAGTTATTAAACATGAAGAAGGTTGTAGATCGAGCCATTTCTCAAGGTCAGCTTTTCTTTCTTATCATACAAACTCAATTAGGGGTTGGTATTCTTTCTCTACCTTTCGCAGTACATAACTCTGCTAAAGGTGATGGTTGGATGGCTACGTTATTTGCAGGTATTGTGATTCAGCTATGGATTTTCATCTCCATAAATCTGGTTAAACTTTTTCCTGGGAAAAACCTCTACCAAATCATAAAAGCACTTTTTGGTAAAGTTTTAGGTAACATGTTTGTGTTAATATATACGGTTTATTTCACTACAGTTGCAGCTCTAGTAGCTGTATTACAGACAAGTTTAATTAATAATTGGATGCTCCCATTAACACCTTTTTGGGTTATTTACTTTTTGATTATCATCGTCTCTGTTTATTTAGCTAGTGACAATATACTAATGATTGCAAGGTATTTCAGTTTATTAACGCCTATCATTCTTTTCTTTATAATACTCACTATCTCCGTCTATAAAGACGTCCAGTTAAGCTATATATTGCCTGTAAAACAGTCTAATTGGAAAGATATCTTTTTAGCAACGAAAGACGTAATGATTGCATTAACAGGATTCGAAATAATTCTTATCGTCTATCACACAGTTTTAAATAAAACAAAGACACTGAGAACCTTAACATACGCAAACATCTCTACTGTCAGTATCTATACATTTTTTGTTTTTACAAGCTTAATTTACTTTAGTCCAGATGAATTACCCCTTGTACCTGAACCTGTTCTTTACATGTTAAAAGCCATTTCTTTTGAAGTGATAGAACGGTTAGATTTAGTTTTTCTAGCGGTCTGGATCATACCGATGACTAATTCCTTTATTATCTATCTGTTTCAAGCAAGCATTGGACTTAAAGAACTATTTAAAAAGGATACACATGCATACTTTCCAATTTTTCTTGTTATTCCAATTTTTGTCTCGGGATTCTTTTTCCAGGACAAGTTTTTAATGGAACAGGTAGGGAAATATTTCCAATACCTTATTTTGAGTTTTGCATTCGTGTTGCCACTATTATTCTTTATGGTTGCCGTGATAAAGAAAAAATGGAGGAAGGAGAAAAAACATGCTGCTTCAACGTAAATTCGTTCGTCTTTTAATCGTATTACTTTCCTTTACTTTACTTACAGGATGCTGGGATCAAAAATTGTTAAAAGATTTAAAATTAGTATTTATTATTGGTTTGGATAAAGGCGAAGATGGACAAATCATTTCTAACGTAGCTATCCGAGAGTCAAAAACGCTAAGTGTCGGCGGAAAGCCTGGTGAGGCTTCCGTTGCCGTAGTAGAAGGTATTGGGACTACGATTAGTGATACTCGTTTATCATTAGATAGGAAAATACCTGGACAATTTTCACCGAGTAAAATGAGGGTTTGTTTAATAGGAGAAGAATTAGCAACCGAGGATCTCTACTCCTTACTTGATATCTTGTATCGCGACCCTGCTGCTCCTCTAGGTGCAAAGTTAGCAATTGTAGAAGGCACGGCAGGAGAGATTATTAACATGCGATCTATTAAAGAGACGCTTTTAACCGAAGCGATTAGCGATTTGCTTATTACCTCTGAGGAAGACACACTTGCTGTAAACGAAACTGTACAGACTGTTTGTCCAATTATGTTTGATCCAACTGGTGATTTCTCCCTTCCAGTTTTAAAAAAAACCGAAACAAAAGACGTTGAATTAACCGGGGTAGCGCTCTTTAATGATAAGGTTTATACAGGTGTGAAGCTAGACGCTGAACAGTCTACCTTATTAATTTTATTGATGGGTAAAAAAGGAAAACAAGCGCAACTGAATATAGTAGTGCATCCAGAAGAACAAAATTTTCAAAATCGACATTTAATGATTGGTATTAAAGATGTTAAGAGAAAAGTAAAATCCGTTGTTCGTTCATCTACTGACATTAAGATTGATATGGACCTTAATCTTACCGCATATGTTATGGAGTATCCTAAGGACGGATTAATTAGCAAGAAAAAAGTGAAGGAACTTGAAAAGAAAGTTTCACAAACAATAGAAGAAAAGGTAGTTGAAGTGGTTGGTATCATTCAAGAGGCAAACAGTGATGTACTAAGAACAGGTCAAGAGGTTAAAATTCACCATTATGATGTATGGAAAAAGATAAATTGGAAAGAGGTATATCCTAATATCGAAATTAACCCTACTGTAACAGTGGACATTAAAGGAACAGGAATCATCAATTAATTTCATTAGTGAGGAGTATTAAAAGCTCCTCACTATTGCCTCCACGATACGATTCCACTGCTCTTCTTTAGTAATTTTTGCCTCATTGTCTCCATTTTGAAGTCCATAATCACCAAATTGAGAATGGTTCCCTCCTTGAATGATAATGGTGCTAGTCTGGGATGGGAGCAAATGATCAGACTCTGTTAACCGCTCTTCATTAATAACTCCGTCTAACTGGCCTTTAATGGTGAGAACTTCCCCTGCAAAATCAGTGAGATCATCTCCTTCTGCTGGATATGCCGCTAACAATATGAGCCCAGAGACTCTATCTGGATTGTGCTTTACATACCTCGCTGCCATTGCCCCACCAAGGGAATGACCCGCAAGCACCCATTCTCTTTCATCAAATTTCTCTAAAATAGTATCTGCTTTGTTTGAACTTAATACAGCTAGGTGCAATGGCATTTTCGCAATAATGAATGGAACTCCCTGTTCAGCTACGCGTCTAGCTATTGGGGCATATGCATTTGCCTCAACTCTACCACCGGGATAAAAGATTACACCTGCTTCATCATTATTTTCACTCGGAAAGAAAGTAATCCAATTATTACTATCCTTTACCATTACGTTTTCATCTGATTTTAGACTATTTTCATCTATAAGTTTATATGGTGTAGCCCATAAATAAACACAAGTAATTACAACAATACTACAAACTATACCACTGGCCACTAAACTGACTTTTTGCCATTTTTTCATGTTCATACCTCATCCGCTTAGAATAAATATATTTTATGAAAAGGATGGGAAGAAAGCAAATAATTACCTTCACGGTTTTAGTAATACAGCACGTACTGGGCTGCCATCAGATCCTGATATCTTAAGAGGCAAGGCAACTAGTTGATATTCTCCTTCTTCCACACTTGAGAGATCTAAACCTTCCAATATATGTATATTAGCTATATGCAAAGCATGATGAATAGGAAGCGATTTACTATCAATTTTATCGACACTAGGAAGATCCAAGCCTATGAGAGGGACAGCTAGTTCTTGCAGAAATTCCACTACTTTTTTATCTAGCGTTGGAATCAATTCGGGAAAAATAGTTGCTATTTTCCATCCGTTTGTCTTAAATAATATCCTTTTCCCTCCTTGATTTTTCAGTTTATTCTTCACATCTTCCAGTTGGACACTATCTATTCCAGTAACGTCAACGACAAAGGCGTCACCAATATATGTGGAAAGTGCAATCTCATCCAATTTCTCTCCTTCTTCTGTAAAATGAAAAGGAGTATCTACATGTGTCGCAGTATGAACACTCATCGTAACATTTCCAACATTGACAGAGCCCGTATGTTGTTTTGACCAATTTACACGGTATGAAAACGGAGTATCTCCTGGCCAAGTTGGTGTAGTTACATCCAATTTTCTTGAAATATCAATTATCTCCATATCTTTCCCCTCCCTCAAGCTACCACTTCACGTTCATTTGTGAATTTTTCATACTCTTTATTTTGCATGATTTCTTTTAATATTATTACCGTATCATAGGCATCTTGATAGGTATTATATAATGCGACTGGGGCCAAACGTATAATATTTGGCTTACGGAAATCCGGCACTACACGGTGCTCTTTTAAAGCCTTGCATATTCTTGCTGCTTCCGGATGCAAGATACTGATATGACCGCCGCGAGATGTATCCTCTTTCGGATTGATAATCTTAAAACCAAAGTGCGATAGTTCCTGCTCGATTAGACTCATCATAATTTTTGTCATGTGCAGAGATTTAACACGTAGTTTCTCCATCCCTATTTCATTAAACATTTGCAGAGCTCCAAGTAACGGAGCCATACTGAATATATGAGGTGTTCCTATTTGGTAAGCACCACTATTTTTAGCCTTTAAAAAGGTATGTTCCATATCAAATTGCTTTTGCTTATCTGATCCGAACCACCCCATCAATCCAGGGGTTTTATTAAAGTGCTTTTCATGGACAAACAGGGATCCGACTCCACCTGGCCCAGAATTAAGATATTTGTAATTGCACCAATAGGCAAAATCAACATTCCAATCATGAAACTTATGAGGTATAGTACCAACCGAATGACAGCCATCCCAACCTACTATTATCCCCTTCTCATGAGCGATTTTCGTTATTTTTTCTATATTAAACAGCTGACCACTTCTATAAAGTACTGTAGGTAAGATTAATAGAGCAACATCCTCTTTCAAAGAAGCTATTATATCTTCCTCATCGATAGTGTGCCCATCCCTGCTCTTAATAGCGATTAGATGTTCTTCTGGTTTGTATCCTTTTAATGATAGGATACTTTGAATTGCATATATATCTGAGGGGAAATTGAGCTCATCCGATACAATTTTCGTTCTTTCTGCATCGGGTATGTAGAAGGTTGCTAATAACTGATGCAGGTTTGTAGTCGTAGATCCTGTTACAATTACTTCTTCAGATCTTGCCCCCACTAACGGTGCACTCATTTCTCCTAGCTTTTCAGCAAGGTAAAACCATGGTTCCTCTCCGCTAGTCCAACCATCTATACCACGTTTTTTCCAAGAATCCAACATAGAAAGAAGCGATTGTTCCGCTCTCTTTGACAAAAGTCCTAATGAATTTCCATCCATATAGATTGAATCTTTTAGTAGATAAAATTCTTCACGATATTTACTTAGTGAATCCTCTCTATCCCATTTTTCAATCATATCTAAATTTATAGGCATATTGTTCCTCCTCTGCAGCCATTATTTCTTATTAATGAGTTCTAGCCAAGTAAGAAAGCGAAAAAAAAGACTCCTGAAGAGTCACCTAAGTCACATTATGTGTTAGTTTTTGAAACAATTCATACATTCTCTGTTCTGCTTTATCGTTTACTTTATTACGAGTATTCAAGGTAGGATTGCCATTAATTCGGAAACTGTAATCAAGAATTTCTCGATGAATCTCAGAATACATAAACTCTATAATCACTTTGTATCCTTCTGATTCCATCATCATGGTGCAGACTTTATTGCCCATAAATTCTGTAATTCTCACGACGGATTCCTCCTTATCTCCTTTCATTGAGTATACTCTTCTACAAGAACAGGCATATTTCCTTTTTTCTACCACCAAATTAATTGAATTTTCCGCAAAATAAATAAGCGCCGATGTCTTGTGCTATGTGCTGGGACTTACTATAAAATGATAAACAAAAAAAGCGGAGATGATTTCCGCTTTTTTTGTTTATTTTATGTAAGAATACTTTAGTTAGGCTTTTTGTTTTACATGTATCGTTAGGGAAAGCTATATCCTAGTATTTGTGTTAGCAAATACCCCAATTAAAAGTTCTGCTTCAAATAATTATTCACTCTTCTTATTTCACGATTATTGCCAAGTGCATGTGTAACACCCCAGATATTTGTTTCCCCTTCTTGCTCCGTCACTTCATTTAAAGTCACATCGAGATCATGTAATATTCGATGCAAGTATTTTAATGCAGTTCGATCATCCTCTCTTTCTATCAAAAGGATTAGCGCATTTGCATTTTCCATATCATTTCTAATTTTTGAAGGTCCGAAGCCTTCTGATTTCAGCCAATCCAAAGCAGATTTTAATTCTTTCCATTCGTCTGATGTCTTTAAATTGCGAAGGTCTATAGTATCTGCTCCACCCCAACCAGTTATATCATTTAAATACTTGTGTTGTTTAGACAAAATCTCTAACGATTGATCTTCCTTGTTTTCCTGATAAATGATAGCCTCTTCATACTCCTGATGTTCAATTTCTTGAACAGAAGCTAAAGTGGTTGAAGAAAAAAGAGAACCTTCATCAACATAATCAATAAAATGATAACCTATGACTCCGATAACGGTAATAACCATAAACGTAGAAACAAACTTTAGCAAATCTCTCAACTCCTAAATTTAATACTAATTCAAATAAACATCTATTAAATCTCACATATTCCGAAAATTAGAAATTACAATGCATGTTACCTTTCGTTTCCCATTCACCTAAGCACCATTAATAATAAGAAAACACCTTTGCTTTGCTCTCATTTTCATTTACTGGTACGATAAAAGAAAAAGTTATAGGTGAAATAAAATGAAAAAACATTTGGTTACTTCTATTATCGTCTGCTCTCTTCTATTGTTAACAGCATGTCAGCAAGAAGAGATAATAAATGAGCCTGCACCTTTAGACGGGCTATTTGACGGGATGGAACTTTCATATAATGAATATAAATTCATTCTTGATGATGTTGTAGAACGCGGAAAAAAAATGGAATTGGAAGATAAAGATCTAGAAAAATGGGTGATTCGTGCAATTGGGGACGAAAAATTAATGAATAAACGTGATTTATCGGAAGAGGAAGCAATTGAAAAAGGGGAATATGCAAAACAATATTATGAAGCACTTGTAGAGATATCAACTACTAAATACAGTGTTACTATTTCGGACAAAGAATTGGGTACTTGGATAGAAGAAGAAGTAGAACCACATGAGTTCCCTCAACAGAAAGCTTATGCAGACGCACTTAATTTGACAATAAAAGAGTTGAATCATGAATATGACAGAGACTTATATCGACAAACGATGATCTATGAGAAGATTTTTCCTTTATTACAAGATGAGTATGATACTAATGATTCAGATGTAATAAGAGAGGAATTTCATAAAGAAGTAGAAAATACGATGAAGTAGGACGGGCACATACTAGCCCGTCTACTTTTTTAAACTGTTCACGCGGGTGACCTTCCTACTATATACTTTCGACAGGTTCATAGAAAAAATACAACAGATCAACCAAATTAATCCAATAGAATATCCTGCAATAATATCAGTGGGATAATGAACATGAAGATAAACTCTACTCAGACCAATACAGATGATTAACAAAAGCAAAGAAGCCATTAATAGTATTCGAGTTTTCATATATCTTTTCTCTTTGAATAATAAATAAATGATAAATCCGTATATAATGAAACTTCCTAATGCATGGCCACTCGGAAAACTGAAACCACTACCATCATATTCAGGTGCATGTGATGGTCTTTCTCGTTGAAAAATATACTTCAAGAGAAGAATTAATATACCTCCACCTGCCGATGCTATTATTACAAAAATAGCAACTATAACATCTTGTTCCTTTTTCCAATAATATAATGACAAAAAGATAGTTATGAGAGTAATAAACCAAATGGAGCCAAGTTCTGTGATAAAGGAGAATAATGTTGTCAAAAAGGGTTGTTCAACTAATTGAAAAAAAGAAAGAATCGCTTCATCCAATGCAAACGTATCCTTTTCCAAAATTCCCTCCGCTAATTCTAGAAACAATGAGGACGCTGCAAACATCAATGTAATTCCAAGGAATATGAATAAGCATGGGACCAAGATTGATTTATAAGCATGGAAGACTTCTCTTATTTTCATTTCGGCTCACCAGCTTTTGTTGAGGTTATCTACTCCTTTATTCCACATTTCCATTTGAATAAACATTACAAGTAAGCATAAAAGCTATTATACTGCATCCTCAAAGGTGTACATCATCCAAAATCCAATATCCTCAAAGCCAATCCTTTTGTAAATTGCACCAGCGTTTGGGTTATCGTAAAACAAGCAAAGGTCTTTACCTTCATTTAATAGCTGTCTACACAATGAAACCACACATTGCGTTGCATAACCTTTTTTCTTATATCCCTCAAGTGTTGCCACACCGACTACCATAGCCGAAAATGAATTTTCCGCTGTTGTAGATGCTGTGGAAACCATTTTATCCTTATCTTTAATGAAAAAAGTACGGGAAACCCCATCTTCCAATCCTCGCCGCTTTCTATCTACAGTGATAGTTGAATCACTGAATTCTGGTATCGATTGTAAAAGAGCTACTAACGTCTCTGCATCGTCAGGTGTGGCTTGCCTAACTTCAGTGGATTCAATAGTTTCAGCAAGTTCATCATTTAAACTTGTACATTTTGCGTAATATGTCTCTCTTTTTCTTTTTAAACGTTCTGTTACAAATGGTTCTATTTTTTCAGTAACCGCTTTTAATCCAGACATCATTTTAAAATTTTGATCACTTTTCATAATGGTTGCGAAACCTTCAGCATTAAAATCCCCAACTGCAAAAGGTATATAGTTCTCCTCATACTTAAGTAATACTGCCATTAGCTCCTCATTTTCATCAAACTCTCCCCATATTTTTTGAAAGTCTTGATCATATCCGTATGCCTCAATATCCCCAATAATGAAAAGATTCTCAGCAGCTTGTAATCTAAGAAAAGCGAAGCACTTGTCATGATCATCTTTGTTAAGTCTTCTTATCATATGAACTCCCCCATTCACCAAAAATATATTGAAACATTCTCATATTTTAATTGATTTTGAAGGTAATAGAAAGGGGTATTATTTTGCCACAACTGTAAATGTGTTTTCATCCATTGAAGCTGTAGAAGGAATACTTCGCACTATAGGATCAATAAGCCATATAATAGAAACAATTGTCACTGATAACCCACTTAATAAAATGACTGTACTACTACCAAAATATGTTCCTAAAATTCCGCCTCCTAAACTTCCTAAAGGCATGGCTAAACCACTTATACTCGTTACTGCAGAAAATACCCTTCCTAACATATTTTTCGGAATTAATCGTTGAATAACTGTGAAGATCAATATATTTACGACTCCACCCGGTACCCATGCAAGTCCATATATGATTACGGTTGCTAACATGGATGGCATAAAAATGGATGTAGTCCAAAGAATCCCACTAATAAAAAAGGCAACTATATAAATCATACCTAATCTGTATTTCTCCATATTTAAATAGGGTGCAATAGAAACTCCGACAAAAACACCTATTGCTTGAGCTGCTAATAAAAAACCATACCAGTGTGCCCCCCCTTGCTCACTTGCGAATGCAGGTAGTACGACAAAAGTTGCTCCTCCCACCAGGTTAATAATAATTGCCCCAGCTAAAAGTCTAGAAAAAAATGTATTGAAAAGTATAGCTGATCCTTCTTTCAATTCTTCCCAGTAGCTTTTAAAGCTAACAATGAATTTTTGTTTTTCAGAAGGTTTTATACGATTCTCTACTCCCATGGAAAGTTGCATAAAGAAGATAGCTGCAAAAGCAAATGTAAACGCATCAATAATGTATAAGGTATAAACTCCAATCAAAGAAATTAGAATACCGGCCAATGCATTAAATGCAATATCTACACCTTGATAAGACAAAGAGAACAAGGAATTCCCTTTCATCAGTTGATTTTTTGGAATTATTCTAGGAAGTGCTGCAAGTTGTGCAGGATACACGAAGACATTGAACGTTGTTAAAAGTGGAGCAACTATTAATACGACTGTTATCGTTAAGATGTTGAAATATGCCATAATTGGTATTAATGTAACTAAAACTCCTTGAGCAACCTGGGTAAAAACAAGTAATTTCCTCAATGGAATTCGGTCAATCATTGGACCAGATAAAAATTGAATAATTCTAGGCAAAATAGATAAAAAACCCGCAAGCCCAGTATAAAAGGTCGATCCCCCTAACTCGTAAACAAGCCACATTGCTGCAACTGTGTAAAAACTATCTCCGATGTTCGTAAAAATCCTGCCGAAAAGAAGCATTAGAAAATTCCTATTTTTAAATATTGGTACTTCCTTCATTTAAAGATTCCCCCTCTCTAGATTCGGCAGACACCATTTTTACTCCAACAGCAAATTCTTTTTTCTTGTCAGTAATACGTGTCGGACGATTAATCCAACTCTCAAGTAGGTTTTTCATTTCTACTAAAAATTCCTCTTTTTCTTCTGATGAGAGGACTAAGCGCAAAAACAATTTCGTAACATCATCAGAATTCCCGTCATTTTCTAGTAAAGGATCACTTGCGTTCAAATCATCAGCGTTAAACCAAGAGCCATTAGAAATGGAACGATAATACTTTTCTACAATTCCATTTATTGTATTCGTTCTGACAAGTTCAATTAATCCCCCATCATAGAGCTTTTTCACATGATAATGAATACTCCCAGGGGACTGCCCTAGTTTTTCGGCAAGCTGTTTAGCCGTTAATTCTTCATTGCTTAATAGGGTTATTATTTGAACTCGATGAGCATTACTAAGTAACTTTAGTTGCTCATTACTTATTCTTGTTTGTTTATTTTTCATATGATTGTACTCCTTTTTAAAATACATATTATTTTAACGTTCTGTTTTTTTAGTACGTACTATTATTTTAGTACGATTAATCAAAAAATTGCAACATTTTTTTAAAAAAGCCCTTTATTTGCTAGATTATCGCTGGTTTAAGAACATGCGCGACTGTGTCTTCACTTGATACTATTGTAATGGAGGAATTTATCCCTTTTGTTATTTTGCTTTAAAGTCCATTACTTGAACACGTATGTTGAACCAAAAGCAGGGCTATTTCTTGTCAAGCCCAAAGTTCATGACAATTTTGCTTAACTTTCAGCTTTCCCTCCAAAACAAAAGAGACTGCCCTTCAAAGAGCAGTCCCATAAATTAATCTTACTTATAAACTTTCACAAGTACTTCTTGTACACCGTAGTTTACAGCATCTTGGTGATTAGGAATAAATATATCAATTTTATTTCCCACAATCGCTCCACCTGTATCTCCAGCTATAGCTTCACCGTAACCTTCAACCCATACTATAGATCCGAGTGGAATTACGTTAGGATCAACAGAGATTACTTTCATGTCAGGGTTTTCAAGTAAGTTAATACCAGTAGCGGTAATACCTGAGCAACCTTCACATGTCGCAGTGTATGCAGTAGCAGTCATCGTAAGCTCTTGTGCAACTTCAGGATCAGCAGCCGCTTCTTCTTCCTCTGCAGGAGCTTCTTCTGCTGGTACTTCTTCTACTGGTGCTTCAGTTGGTGTTTCTTCTGCAGGCGCTTCAGCTGGGGCTTCCTCTGCTGGTTCCTCTTCTGTAGGCGCTTGAACTGGAGCTTCTTCAGCTGGTACCTCTTCTACTGGTTCCTCAACTGGCGTTTCGTCTACAGGCACTTCTTCTCTTACAGGTGCATCAACCGCACTTGGATTTCCTGCTGTGTAAATAATAATTTCATCATCAGCGTATATTAAATCTGGGTTCGGAATTCCATTCCACTCTGCTAGCTTTTGATAAGTAACATCTTCATAGTTTTGGGAAATTCCCCATAACGTATCTCCCTTAACTATTTTGTAGTGTTCAGAAAGTGCGACTTTTAGATTATCTTGAGGATGAATTACGTCACTCGATAGTCCATTCCATTCTTTTATTTCATTTACTGTTATATTGTTTGCTTTGGCAATGTCCCAAAGCGTGTCGCCTTTCTTTACTGTTACTTCTGCAGCAGAGGCATTTGCACCTAAACTAAACGTGCCTGCAAGGGCAGCTGCTGTCACCAAGGAAAACATGGTTTTTTTCATACTAAATACCTCCTATGTATTTGACTCAATGACTCTCATAATATCATGTTTTCACTAGATTCAAAGAACAGCAGAATAACAATTTCATTACGAGATTAACGAGAATATTAAAGTACTATTACGACTTTTCCTTATAATAGAAAGTTAAGGAAATCTATTCTAATAAAGGATAGAGCAACCAAAAAAGCTCAATCAGGTGTTAAATTTCCTAATTAAGCTTCTATTATTTTTTCGTGAAGGTAACTTGATACCATCCACCTTCCCTAATCACTGGCTGCATCTTCTGTATTTTTAAGTTTGCAGCATTGGCAAGCTCTATTAAATCACTTTCTGAAGGTAATGGATAGAGATTCTCGAACGCTGTGAAAAAACTGTTAAAAACGCTAGAAAACTGACCCCCATGTTTAGAATTATGGATAGGAGAAACAACTGACAATACTCCCTTTTCCGGTATCCATTTGCTGACTTTCCTAAATAGCTTCAGCCTATCATGAGGGGAAATATAATGAAGGATATTGTTTAGCATCACAAAATCCACTTTCTCTTTTGGTGACCATTCATGTACATCTTCACAAACGATATCAATTTGTTTTTGCTCTCTACATTTTTCCCCAGCTTCTTTTGCAACATCTTTATTTAGTTCAATCCCCAGCATTTTAATTTTCGGAAACTTCCGAGAAAGTCTCAACAAATAACCGCCACTGCCGCACCCTACATCAACTACTGTTTGAGGATTCGCTTTTTTCATTACTTTCATCACTCTAGGTATAGCAAGCTGTTCTAATAGAGAAGAAGTCTGTGCGACCACCATGCCATGTTCTTGCTGATCGAATACTTCTTTCTCCTCTGATTTCATTATTTTAGGATACTTGATTAACGTAGGGATATGAAGTTCCATCATTTCTTTCAAAAGAACACCGGTTGACCTAGGATTATACTTGCTTGCTGGTACCATAAATTTCTTTACTGTTTGATACCGTTCTTTTGACTTTTTCCTTAAATACCCTATTACTCCACCTACTTCTACCCATCTTTTTAATAAATCCTCCTGTAATGATTTATCGTTTGCTACCTCAATGATAGTTCTTGGCTTTTTAAATGCTTCATATAAATCTAATTCATACCCAACGTAGGCATGCCAACTATAAAGAAAAGGTAGATTCCTTTTCATATATCCTCTTGCTTTAAAAAGTCTAATGTATTCACCTATCATCTCTATACATCTCCTTTTTCCATGGGTAATCATCTGTTTCTTTGAAAAGAAGTTGATTTTCAGTCAACTCTATTTCCCTATTTATTCTCTTTGGGATAACACCAGATTGGATGACTCTGTCAACTAATGATTCTTTCCATATCCCAAGTCCGGAGATGTTGAGCATATGCTTACAATGTAGAACTGGATCCTGTGTAAGCTGATCTATAACCTTTCTTCTCCAGTTCACAAACGATTTTAATGGTTTGGAATAGGCCAATGCCGAAAGATGACTTAATTTTAATACATATTGAACACGTGGTTTTCTTACCTCTTCATAATAAGATAGGTAACTTCCTGTATGATTGTCTTCATCATACATCCAGCACAAAAGCTCTCCTAAAACATCAGCATCCTGAATAGCAAGATTCATCCCTTCACCTGCCATCGGGTGAACACTATGCGCAGCATCCCCTAGTAATGCTACATTTCCTTTAACGTAATCCGATATATGGTAATGTACTGGGATCATAAGCTGTATCTTCTTCCACGACTCTATACATTGAACATACCCATCTAGCTCAGGATAGAGCTTCAAATATTTTTTATAAAAGGAATCTATTCCTTCTTCAACCATTTCCTTATAAGTCCCTTTAGGAATTAGATAGACACTTCTCACTTGATTTTCAGGTAATGGAAAAAGACCAAGGAAAGTCTCATCTGTCGAAATGATTTTGCCATCTTTTAAACTTGCCGGTCTCGGAAAAGTGACTGTAAGAAAATGGTGATCGTATTGCTTTTCCTTTTTCTGAATACCTAGTGAATCCCTTATAATGGATTTACGCCCTTCTGCACTAATATAATAATCTGCTTGCAGGAGTACTTCCTCTTTATTTATTTTTACTTTTGCTTTATTTTGTTCAAAGCCTGTAAACCTTCCAGGCTGTATATACTTAAAAGAAGGAAATTTTGAGGCTTCATCCAATAGTATTTTTTTTAATGTTTCATGAGGAATCATCAGTGCGTAGTTATATGGTTTAGGCAGGATGTTATAGCTCATCGCTGATTTGGAAGGGGTGTCCTGTTTATTACCTTCTATCAAATCTATTTTGTTTATTGTATGACCAGATAATTGAACACTTGGTAATACTCCAAGATGCTCAAAGATTTGTAAGGTTTTGGGTTGAACTAGTTCCCCTTTGTACATATGGGAAGTTCCTTTGGTTTGTTCCACAACGGTGACTCCAATCCCACATTTCGCCAACTTGAGCGCTAGAGTTAAGCCTCCTACACCACCGCCAATCACTAACACGTTTGCTTTCATCGCCATTCACCACCTACCCATTTCATTCCACTAAAAGAAACAGTCAAAACTTTAGAAAACAAAAAAAAAGCGCAATGCGCCTGCTATGTGATGTATGTACATTATTCTCAAGAAACTAGGAAAAATCGCTTCCCGCCTGCTTTCTTTCTACATTTGGTTGAATATAAAGGACCAGCAATGATCAAGTTCCATATCCAGTTTACAAGGTAATAGTCATAATCATTAAAAAGAATCTATAAAAAACCTTGCTGAAATATAGCAGCATGTTCATTTTGAAGGAGTTTAACTACTCTGTGTTGATGATTCTAATAAAGGTTCATACATCATAATCGCATGATTTTCTGTTATATATTGATCATCTACTTGTTGATTTTGATTATTAAAAACTTTCCTATGAATTATGTTATGGCGCAAGTACCCTCCCCAATAGGCAGGTGTTATAAAATGTTCCTTTTCATAAACTTTGTATGAAATAATTGGTAGGCTTTCGGTTCTCCATTCCCCTTTTAAGTAATCTCCTTCCACCGAAACAATTAATTGATATGCTTTTGTCGTGTCATTTCTTATTTGAAGATCAAGGTAGTTATATGAGCATGTTGCTCCGCTACCGAATGGCTGAGTTCTTCTTGAATCTGGAAACACATCAAAACTATGGCGGTAGCGTTCCGTTACTGTTAGTGATGTATGAATAGTCATCCAATAAATGAGATTAGATAGTTGACATAGCCCTCCACCTAGTCCAGGCTTAAAATCCCCATAAAACAAGACCATTCCTTCTACATATCCTTTTTTCTTAGTTGGCTTCCCTATAAGTTTCCAATAAGAGAACGTTTCGCCAGGTCTAATTACCACTCCATTTAATTTCTCTACTGCAATTTTAATATTGATTACTTTATTATGTTGGTACCACATATCCACATCTTTTAATTTTCGAAGAGTTGGTGTTTTATGTAAAAAGGCTTTGTATGGAAGTTTTTCCTCTGATTGTTCTTCTGTATATTTATGGTTTCCCTTCTTCCATTCCAACCATCTTTTCATAATGTAATATTGTGTTCCGAGCCATATTCTTAATGCCAATCTTTTTTTCGGACGGAGATTAACATGATTCATACCAACACCTCCTTTTTTCTCTTTATTATTAGACGCTTTTTTGGAGGTAAAGTTGCGTTATTTTGAAAATATTTACTGATAAATGACATATTTTCACAAGAATATATTTTTAAATGATATAGAAACTAATGATGGGACAATAAAAAAGCAGGTGAGAAAATTGGAAAACGAGACAGAGGTTCTAGTTTCAACATTGCAAGAAGGAGATACGATTTTTCTTTTTTACCGAAATCCCCATACACAAAATGTGGCAACCATTCAACAGGCAAACATCGTTCCTAATCCACATAAAGGTGGGGAATTATCCATCTATCTCTATGACACTTACTACCCTTTATCAGATGAATTTGTGTTTTTTTCTTCTCTAGAGGAAGCACAGTCACTTTATAATGAATACTTTGGACCTAGCTATGAGTAAAGAGAGGAAGGAAATACGATGAAACCATTTATACCTCAACTTGTATATATGGAACCCCGGGCGTTAGATTATCCTCTTGGGAAAGAATTGAAAAACAAATTTGAAGCGATGGGTCTAGAAATACGTGAAACAACTTCACATAACCAAATTCGGAATCTCCCTGGGAAAAATGATTTTCAAAAATATAGGAATGCAAAGTCCACCTTGGTAGTTGGAGTACGTAAAACATTAAAATTCGATACCTCGAAGCCTTCTGCTGAATATGCAATTCCATTTGCAACAGGTTGTATGGGACATTGCCATTATTGCTATTTGCAAACAACAATGGGAAGCAAACCTTATATTCGTACATATGTAAATCTTGATGATATATTTGGAGCAGCTGAAAAATACATGGAGGAAAGAGCTCCTGAAATCACAAGGTTTGAAGCCTCATGTACCTCTGATATTGTAGGAATCGACCACCTTACCCATTCGTTAAAAAAGGCCATAGAATATTTTGGACAGTCTAAACATGGCTTGCTAAGATTTGTAACCAAATTTCATCATGTGGACCATTTATTAGATGCAGATCATCAAGGGAAAACTAGATTCCGTTTTAGCATTAATGCGGATTATGTAATCAAAAATTTTGAGCCTGGAACTTCTTCGTTGGATTTGAGAATCGACGCGGCTGCAAAAGTTGCCGATGCAGACTACCCACTAGGATTTATTGTGGCGCCAATATATTTGCATGAAGGTTGGCAAGAGGGATATAAAACCTTGTTTGAAAAACTTTACGAAAAACTGCCAGTAAAAGCTACTAAAGATTTGACATTTGAACTAATTCAACACCGATTTACAAAACCTGCCAAAAGGGTAATCCAACAAAATTATCCAATGACAAAACTTGAATTAGATGAAGCAAAACGCCAATATAAATGGGGCCGATACGGAATAGGAAAGTACGTTTATACGAAAGACGAGGCATCGGAAATTAAAGATACAATCTCTGCCTATATACACTCCTACTTTCCAAATGCACGTATTGAGTATTTCACCTAACTAGAATGCAAATAAAAGGAATTAGGGCTGTTTGTTATTGTAAATCAAATTTGGTCTTTGAATGACTGTGAATGAGGATTCTTCCGTTTTCTATTGCCCATTCATTACTTGTGTGACTGAGAACAAGGGTTATACCTATATCAGTCTCACTAACACTAAGAAATTTTTGTTGAAAAAACCTTCTATTTCAAAAAGAGTATCACACCATCTTAATAATGAAAAAAGAGCTGTCAGGAAGCCATTAATCATGACTTTCTTGACAGCCCATTTTCAATTCTCCACCATACTTGATAATAAATAGTGATAAATTAAGGATTCTGTATATTGAATTGAGCTTTCATGGGTTCTTTCAAATGCATGAGATGATTCTATTCCTGGTCCAATCAATCCATGGATAATGTCATGCCCTGAACGGATCGCTGCTGAAGCATCAGAACCATAATATGGATAAATATCTACTTTATAACCAATATTATTTTCCTCTGCAAGCTTAACCAGATGCTTTCTTAATTCATAATGGTACGGTCCGCTCGAGTCTTTGGCACAGATGGAAACTGTATATTCATCCGAAGACTGTCCATCACCGAGCGCTCCCATATCTACAGCAAGATACTCCACAGTCTCAGGAGTAATATTAGAGTTTCCGCCATAACCTATTTCCTCATTGTTTGAGATCAAGAAATGTGTCGTATAAGGTAATGTTATCTTCTCTGTTTGAATATGTTTAATCAACCGTAGCAATATAGCAACACTTGCTTTGTCATCAAGATGCCTTGATTTTATGTATCCGCTATCCGTCATTTGAACTCTAGGATCAAAGGAAACAAAATCACCTACTTCAATCCCTAGTTCACCGACATCTTTATCAGTCTTGACTTTTTCGTCTATTCTAACTTCTATGTTTTCATCATTTCTTGGTGCATCTCCTGCATTCTTATAAACATGAACCGATGTTTGATGCATAAGAATTGTACCGGTATACACTTTTCCGGATGTGGTTTCGATTTGGCAATATTCTCCTTCTACTGAATTCCACCTAAAACCACCAATCATGGTAAGCTTTAATCTCCCATTTGGCTTAATTTCTTTTACCATAGCTCCAAGGGTATCTACGTGAGCGGTTAACATCCGGTGCTCGTTTTCATTCATTCCTTTAATTGTAGCTATAAGTCCACCTTTTCTATTTCTTTTTGTCTCTACGCCACATTCTTTCAAGTAGTTCTCAACAAAGCTAATAACCTTTTTTGTATTGCCTGAAGGGCTTGGAATTGTGACAAGCTCTTTAATAAGTTGAAAAGTCTCTTCTGAATTTCCAGTATAGCTCATATTTACACTTCCTTTATTAAATTGTATCCACTTTCTATAGTTTATCATTTTTTCATGGTTTTGTTTAAAAATGATATTTTGACTACTTTTCCAATTGGTAATAAGCACTTGATAAAAAAGGAGAATTAGTATAGTGTTCAAATTATCTATGTCTAGTTAGGAGGGCTCGAATGAATGAAATCTCCATGAAACTATCACAATATTTATTAAAGAAGGATGTAGTAAGTAGTTGGAGTAATGTACATTCCTTTCTGAACCAAGGAAAAAATAGCGGTTTTATATATGATAATTTGTTTCGTAATGCGATGTATCAAGTAGGGGACTTATGGGAACAAAACACTATCACAGTCGCAGATGAACATCTGGCAACAGCTACATGTGAGCTTGTTCTAGCAAAATATCATATGGAAAAGGTCAGCAATTGTTTAAATAAACATAAGATTCCTCCCCGGGCTTTGTTTTTCTGTGTGGAAGGCGAAGAACACAACTTAGGATTAAAAATGGCAGCTTCACTTTTTGAAGAATTTGGATGGGATGTCTATGATCTTGGATCTAACCTCCCTGTAGATTACGCTGAATATAGTATAAAAAAGTGGAATCCAGAAGTTGTATGCATTTCAATTTCTGTTAGGCATCATCTTTCAAAGCTACAAGAAACATTACAGCGCTTAGAGAAAGTCAATCCAGCTCTTACAATTATAGTTGGTAGCCGTTTTCATCAAGAAGAATCATTTCTTTCGTGTTGTACACCAGGTACACTTATTGCACAGGATGCCACATTTCTTTTTGAATGGCTAGAGAATTATCAAAAGGAAACCGGAAGAGTTGATAAAGGAGTGCTTTTGTAATGTACCGGATTCCTGTCCCATACTTTAAACTTAGAGACGATTTTCAAATTATTGATGTATCACAGAGTGTAACCGAGATTTTTTTCCCGGTCGTCAATTTTCAAGATTTAGTGGATTTAGAAAGTAAAATGAAGTTGAGGCAACTTTTACATAACCATTCATCAGGAAAGATGGAATTGAACTTAAAAACAGTAGATTCGCCGACAACTTTGTTCACAGTTTATTATAATTGTAATAAACACGATCGTACTATCCATTTAGTATGTATGAACGAAACTTCATCTTATGAAAATGTAAAATTTGAACTCGAACAATGGCGCCATCATATTCAAACTGGTGGTTGGAAAGATATTATCCATGAGCCAACTACAATAACTGAATTCGATATTAAACATGTCGAAAAAAAAATTGATTCTATCAATGAACTGCTAGGATTCATTCAGAATGAGTTAAACCAGGTAGGGAAATTGGAATACATGAAATTAATTCAATCGGAACTTGATGATATAAAAAAATATTTAAATACTTAGTATGGAATAAACACTTCATATTAATAAAGGACATGTGCACGCACCTGTCTTTTTTTATTTTCATTTTTCTGTAATAAAAAAATTCACTTATAAAGGTTAAGTTGACATACCATAAATTTGATGTATAATAAGTGTTTGGGATTCTCCCATTATCTATTAGTAACTTGATAAAGAAAGGAAGAACGTTATGACATTCTTATGTAACACAAAGACATTACGAGGATGCACTGGCGTTCCATATAGTTTTTACACAAAAGCTTAATCGATCTGGCACGGCCAAGGAGCCGTAAGGACGTATGAGAGGTAGGGCTTACGTTGTTTAAGTAAGGGAAACTACCATGGAATTTATACCGCGGCAAACGATGATAAATTTTTTCACTATATATTGGTTCAAATAAGTTCATTTTTGAAATGATGATCTCACATACTTGTGGTGAAGCAAGTTACTAATTGCGTTTTTGTTAGCGCACCGATTAAACAAAGAAAAGGCAAGTTGTCTATATTGAGATGACTTGCCTTTTCTATTGAAGATTTTTAGGGGGGATTAGATGTCTTTTACTAGCTTTTTAGCAGAAGAGGAGACAAAAGATAAAGAAGAATTGAAACAAGAATTAGATGAGCTTGAACTTCAAATGTTTCGTATGAAAACCAATATGAAAGAAATAGCAAAAAAATGGCAAATTATCGGTATTGATCAATCAAAAGACGATAACTGGGTTGTCGTCTACACTAATTATGACAATCATTCTTGTAAAATCATGTTAACAGATTGCGAAACAGCCTACAGAGGAAAATGGGACTTTTCCATTCAAGCAACCTATAAAGATGATGCAACCATCTTCATTGGAGATATTAAAGGACCTGAAAATAAAGGATATGGATCTATTTGTATGGATTATTTAAAGGAAGTAGCTAAAGTTCAAAATATTCATACCATAACGGGTGACATTGCCAAAAGAGATTGGGATCATTTAGAGCGTCTTGTTCACTTTTATGAAAAGCATAATTTCCAAGTCGAGTTAGACACCAAAAACAAATCAGGTGAAATAGTCTGGCAACTATACGATTAATGGAGGTGACACCTTATGAAAATTCAAGTTCTTGGTTCAACGGTTGATAACGAAACTCGCTGTACACATTATCATTCAGAAAAAGACATTATTGCTATTAAATTTTATTGTTGCAAGGAATATTATCCTTGTTACCAATGCCATTTAGAGCATGCAAAACATTCAATTGATGTGTGGCCCAAGTCTGAATTTCATCAAAAAGCCATTCTCTGTGGTAAATGTAAAAAAGAATTAACCATTAATGAGTACAGAGAAAGCAATGCAAACTGTCCTTCTTGCTTATCAAATTTTAATCCAAGGTGCCAGCTGCATTCTCATTTATATTTTGAAGAATAGAGGTTTCTGCAGCTTAGCCTCTTTTCTTTAATGCCACGGAGTTAGTGACTCTTCTTTGTTGGTGGCTGCTCTAACCAACCGTATTTAACAAGCAACTTTGCCCCATCACCTGCATAATTCATGACTTCCCCTACGATCCTCATATAAGTTAATACCAAATCTTTTCTTGGACTCATTGCTATAGACATCCCATAGTTTGTAACCCCATAACTAATCAAATGTGCTACATGATTAAGCATCAATCGCTCAGAAAATGGTGAAATGTTACTTTCTAGCACTTCACTTCCATAGGTGGATGGCACATTACAATCTTCTTCCAATAAAATCGTAGAGAATACTGTTACATACTTATTAGCAATCAGCTTTCCCTTTACAAAGTATTCGGACAGCACCTTATCTTTTGTGACCTGAATAAAACCCTTGAGTAGTGCTTTACCTAAGGCATTGGATCTTACGTTTTGAAAAAGCTGATTCATTTCAAACACAGTTAATGACCGTTTTTTATTTGTAAAGCCGGCAAAAAAATGACCGTTTTTTACGAACTCAGCAGCTTTAGGTGTGGAGATATATGGTGGTCGTGAGTACAATCCTTTTGCAAGCAATATCTTCTTCCCTATTTCCGTTACTTCTTGTAGATCATCCAAATTTTCATTAAAGAGAAACCTGACATCCTTTCTAGTTACTTCTGAAACAGCAAGCGCATATCCGTTCAATGCAAATTTCGTCATTCCATCTATGTAATGCAAATAAAAGACATCTGAAAATAAACGCGGGGCATTCAAATTTATATCTTTGGAAGTAATACCTCTAGGTATTGGAAAATTTTCTTTTTCAAATATATCGATATATTTGTGAATATGTTTTTTTGAAACATGAAAACATTGTTCAACATATTGCTTAACATCTGGATCTTCCACATGGACTAAAAAGTAAGAAAACATATGATGTACAGATGTTTCAAACATATAACTGCTCCACAAATGGCCAATTTCTGCTGAAGTTAATCGGATATGTTCATGGTTGATTGCCATTTATAATCGAGCCTTCCTTTCATAACATAGTTAGTTATTATAGTTTGTATTTATTTTTATGAACTATACTCACCAACTAATCAATTTCTACTTGAGCTGTTCCGACTCGGAAATACACATTCCAACCTTACATACTAAACTCTAACTTCTTTGCGAAATAGAACCAATTAATTTTACGAATTTTCCATTACTCTTTTAGAAAAGAGCCTATTCATAAAAACGGACGGAACCGTGATTATTTTCCGCCCGCTTTTTGCATGAAATTTTTTCAGCTCTTGAATAAATTAATGTTGGTGGTGTCGACTAGATTCATTACCACAACGGCAGTGATGTTTACGTGACTTTTCCATATTCATTCTAGAAACATTGTCCCTATGCTCCCATTTCTTACAGTGTGAAAAGTCATGACATTTACATTTCTTTTTACGGTGATTATTACATTCTACATATACTACTCCCAAATATATTCACCTCCATATTTCTGACTAGTAAATTTTATGCAAAATGATAGATTATGACTGTACAGATATAACAAATGCAAAAAAAAAAATAGACAGACTCTATTTTAGCCTGTCTTGAACTGTGGAAAATAGCTATTTATATTTTTCTAATGCAGATTGCAGCTTTAGGGCCAATCCTATATCACCTGTAACTTTCAGTTTACCTGTCATAAATGCCATTGTTGTATTAAAACTACCATCTATCAACTTTAATACATTTTCGTCGGATAATTGCAATGTGCATTGAGGATCTAATTTCTCTCCGTTTTCCATATTAACATGACCGTCATTGAAGCTAACTTGATACACCTTTCCTTCACTCAGATTAAATTGATAAACAGCATTTAATCGTTGAATTTCTTCAGGGTTTACATTCATTTTTACTTGTAATCCATTAAATGCAGATTCCACACTCATAATCTTTCCTCCTTCGTTTTCCTATCCCATATTCTTATTTCGTGATAACTTTTCCAATTCCTGTTTATATTAGTATATTAGTGGAAAAAGCTACACATAAAGTCAATGAAAATTTATACGAGGAAAAATATTTATGAAATACATTTAATCTCCTTAACATTATGTTTTTCGAATTATGTCGTTATTTGTCGAATAACTTAAATTTGTTTGGGCAATATAGTATAAGGAGGAATAAATAATATGAAAGAGAAATCAATTCTTATAATTTCTATCGTAACTTCTATTGTGCTTTTTTTATTAGCAGCAAAAAAAAATATACGCCGCTCAACCGTAGTATTATTCTTTGTACAGAGTTACGCATGGATAAGTGGACTGATAGTTGCTGAATTTAACTTAATAAAATATCCTAAAAAGCTTATTTTCAAAAAATCTTATAAAGGAAGCTTTGAATTTGAACATATAGTTTTCCCCGTTTACTGTGTGATGTTCAACAGATTTTACCCACATATGAAAAATGGGTTTATTAAAAGTTCATATTATGCCGGATTCACTTCATTTATAATACTACTAGAAGCCTATGCTTTGAAAAAGACAAGGTCGATAAAATTAATTCATTGGAAGCTATGGATAAGCGCTCTAACAATCTCTGCCACCTTTTACTGTTCAATAGCATTTGAAAAGTGGGTTTTTAAGCCTTTTGATAAAGCAAAAAATAAATCAATTTCTTCATCTTAAGCCAAAATAACATTGTTTGAAAAAAACTATCAACACACATAAAAAGATGATCAAATTGGAACAAAAAACAAAAATAAGCAGTAAATCTATTTTACAAATAGAATTGCAGCTTTTTTATTTGATTTGTTAAAACACAAAGCCAAAAACCTTTTTTAAGTAGTACACTTCTAAGTAAATGCTTTTAACAATTAATAGTTGGATAACTAGATTTTAGAATTAGATAAATCTATTTTTAGGAGATTTGTACTATTTCTATTTTAAATAGGCGAACAGCTTTTTATGAACCTTATATAATATGTTGAATAAAAGTATTTAATAAGATTTGAAGGAAATATATGGACTGAAGGCGCTATCGGTCCTGAAGATCCTACTGGTGCGATAGTTACAGATTCATCTTTTCCGCGGCAAATACAGCTGGAACAGTAATTGCAGTTGTACTAGGTGGTACCCCAGTTCCATTACCTACACAAAACCTCTCTGATGATGTAACTGTCAATGCATCTAACACTGTGTTTACATTGCTTGAAGCAGGTAGATATGCAATTACCTATAATGTGCGTTTGACTGCTTCATTACTACTTGGCGCTCGTATCCTAGTAAACGGTGAACCAGTACCTGTTCTTACTATTAATGCACTGTTAGTAGCTTCAAATCTGAATGCATCCTTTATAGTAGATTTACCTGCAGGAGCAACCTTAACTCTTGAATTATTTGGCTTACTAGGAGCTGCAACATTGCAAGCAGGTAATGGCGCAACTTTAAATGTAATGAGGATAGAATAGAACAAAAATAAAAACCGGCTAGAAGTATTGTCTGGCCAGTTTTATAATATTCATATGGAAAATAACTTAACTTACATTAGTCACTCGGTTTTTCTTAAGTGCGAAAAATGAGAGTCATTGAAAATTATCCTTAATTCAAAGTATCAAGACTCTAATAAGAACTTATAATGCTTCTTAATATAGTAATGAACAATTACCAATTCCCTATTTACACTTAAATAACTATTATGGTTAATTCTATTCATTCCAATCTTAGCAAGCAGATAATTTGCTGTACATAATGCCGGGAGTACAACATCTTTAGGAAACCCCTTCATTTCTCCTTGAGTAAGTAATCTTAATTTCATGCTAATTTCATCTTTTAATTCTTTCAATTGTTCTTTAACCCTATAACATATTGCTGTAGAGTTTTTGGTATAGGAGGAATTAAAGATTTCGTGCATTTCGATTACTTCCTCAGTCAAGAACATAATTTCCTCAAATATTTCAATACTTGTTTCTTTATCCAAATAGTTCATAGTCCCATCTCCCAACAGGTATTCGAGACTATATTACTACAAAAAAATATCCCATAATATGATTATTCTTATAAGAATAAAAGCATATTTAAGGGACTTACTATAGCTAATTGTTCCGCTTACTAAATGAAGCTTAAAAATTCATTAAATATAACATCAGAGATTCGCTCTTAAGTATGTAATAAAAGCGTGTCGATAATAGAGTTTGTTTGTCGAATCTATTTCTTTTTTTGTCACTTTGTTTCAAAATAGAATATGTATAGTTCTAAATTCCTGTTCCAAGGAGGACCCAGTATGAGTTGTTTTTCTGTTCAAAAATTACGTGATTGTATCGAATACCGAAGAAAAACATTAATTGAATTAGGCTTAATTCAAGGCTTTGGTGATCCTATTATTATAAAATTAAGTGAAGAACTAGACCAATTAATTTTCAAGTACCAAAAATTAACTTCTTTCTCCAAACCTTTAAATTAAAATATATTGCTATATTGCCTAACTAATTTATTTCCGTAATGTAAGGGATCACAATTTCTATTAATAATGCATATTAGAATATGAGTTCTTTACTACTTTCTTTAAAATTCTTTAGGCAACTAAATGATTGCCTTTTTTATTTGTATTCTATCCATTTAATATAAAGCCTGAAATACTCACAAAGAAACCCATAATCCAAACTAAAGGGTAAAGTTAAAATTTTCTATTTGTAAAGTAAATATGATTCTAAACTTAGAAAGGAGCACCTAAGCCTTATTTGAACTGCCCCCTGTCAAGTAGACAGTGGAAATAACAAAATGACTTAAGCGGCTTTAGCTCTATATTCCATAGGGGTAAAGCCGTTTAGTCTTTCTTGATATCAGTCATAATTATAGAATTGTATGTACTCGTCTATCGCATTAGAAAGTTCTTCATATGTCTCGTATTTTTCTAAGTAATACTTTTCACTTTTGAGCGTTCCCCAGAAAGATTCCTTTGGACCATTGTCAATACATCTTCCAACCCTGGACATACTTTGAGACATTTTTGCCTTATCTACTCTTTGTTTAAACCCTCGATGGGTATATTGATATCCCCGGTCACTATGAATAAGTGGACGGTCAGAACCTAAAACATCCATTGTCTTGAATACTAAATCATTATTGTTTGAGTGTCCTAAAATATAGATAACTATGGAACCATCATATATATCGCGAATTGCACTTAAATAAGCTTTATTAGATTTACCGTACTTTAGTTCCGTGACATCCGAATTCGTCAACAATCACGAATTCCTATATGAAAAAGACCACTCCCAAAGAAGTGGTCTTTTAATGGAAAACCCTTTGTTCCGAAGGGTTTCGTGGGTTTGGCACCCAATGATCTGAGAGGGATTCAAACCCCCGACCCTGTCAAAATCCTCACAAGTGTTTAATCTAGAACAACTGTAAATTTAGTTAAATAAACTTGATATATTAAAAGAAATGATTGTTCTTTAGTAATTTCAGTTAATTTAGTTAAACTAGGAAAAATAAAAATGTGCATTTTTTGTGCAATTTGTGAAATAAAATTAAAGTTGTAAGTATATGGTTGCTTCACAATTAAAAGGGTTACTATAGGTTTGGGACCCAATGGTCTTAGAGGTATTCAGTCTAGTGTGGCTTTAACTTTAAGTCATTTCTAATCATCAAAAGACCATCATCATTGGGTTCCTTTAATTAATAAACACTGATAGTTATCTCAAAACACTAGAATTCACTTCTAAGATGGGACCGTTATATATAATTATGAATACTTAAATTATCTCCTTATCTAACAAATTGTTACACTTCTCTACCGCTTGCTCTAAATTCTGTGTTATATTATTTACTTTTTCATATTTCTGTACAATGACTTCCATAGCTTCGTTAAACTCGAACAAGGGAAATTCTAACATGTCCATAATTTTAGTAAGAGGGAAGACTTCCACATCAGAATTAGAGGACCATTCTATAAAAATTGGCTCTAGGTAAACTTTTAAACATTTCATTTCAAGTATATCTCTTCTTCATGCGCGTTTCCCCACTAGATTATAAACGTTACTTTTTAATGTAAATAAAAATGCATTCGTATTTGTTGAATAGTTTCCTTTTTTTACATATGTTAACTTTCCAGCTTTACCTCTAGTTATCACATGTAGACATCGCTTACCCATCACTTTATGAATATCTGAAGAATTTTCTATCTTTCCGTAAACTAAGTTTCCTGTTGAACCACTTAATACAGTGATAACATCTGCTGTCTTAGGAATTCAATTATATATTCCTTCTTCACTTAAACTATCGTTTGACTAGTGTATTCCAATAAACCAGACAACTTTATTGTACTTCTTGTCGACTCAAGATATTCATCTACAAACTTCTTTTTCTGAATAGCATCTATTTTTTCATTGATGATTTGTAGTTGATGGTTTAGCTTTTCAATTTTCTTATATCTTTCTAACAGATCCTATGGAAAACTTGATGATATGTTTAATGTTGTTGGATATTTCGTTGAGATAGATAGAAGATATAAAGAAGGTCAGTTACGCTTTTGTAATGCTGCCTTGAAAATAGAATTATAGAAAAGATTCGGAGTATTAATACTGGAGAAATGAGGTATATAAATAATATTATTGATACATAAAAAAAATTAAACCCCTTTGGCTGCACAGAGAGGCTCTGGAAGAATAATACTCCCCCTAGGACCAGTTAGAGGGAATAAATCACACACACAATGAGTCGTAATCATGTTGTGTGATACATTATATGTTATTTCTTATTTTTTGTTATCGTTTTCAACCATCTATTTTGATTTTTTTTACATAAAGTTTATATCACATTTACAAATAAAAAGCCCCTCTTGCTGGTCAGAAGGGCTTCGGAAGAATAACACGTAATAGTCGTTTACATGTTTATTATGAATTAGTCACTGATTTTTGCTACAGTTAAGGAACCTTGTGACAATACACCTGCTACAATTGGACCATTAGCAATGACTTGAACCAATTCTCCTCTTTCTAATCTAACAATAGCTGAAAAACTACTCAAGCCTATTGCAGACAGTGGACCTACGCTACCAAGAAAACGAGACCCTGCATATACTCCAAGACCGCCAGTCAGGGAAGCTACTAAAATTCCTGCTGAAAAATGTATCAAGTAGTCTCCATCTTCTTCAACAATTAAACCTCCAGTTGGAGCAACTGAAACACATTCAGTAATTAGTGAGGGATTAGTTAAAGGAAGTGGAATTGGATTGGTAGTAACAGCAAGACCTATTAATGAACCTGACGTTACAACTCCACCAACATATTCACACTCTTTTTCCTTCTTTTTACATTTTTTTCTATCCCATTTTTCTTTTTCACATTTTTCCTTTTCCCACTTTTCCTCATGACATTTTTCCCTATGACACTTTTCCTTTTCACAGTCGTCATGGTGACGATGACGACAGTTACTTTTATATTGATAATATAAAGAAGACATTTATCTTCCTCCTTTTCATTTTGTACTATATTCATATGAAGGAGTTAGACAACTTGAAAGGGACAAATCTCCTGATAATAAAACCTATTTTTATTTGATTTTGTATTTTGAATAATAATCCATAAAAATTTCCCAGACTATTATTGGTTGTGAAGAGTCAACCATTCCTTTGCAGTGCACCTTACTATTCTATTTGAGTAAGGTGCTTTATTTTAAGTCATTTCTTCTCCCAAAAATTCAAATACATACTTTCCTTTAACATGGTAAATAGTAGTTATTGTCACATCTAATACTGTTGATTCATAAAATCTTCTCTAAACAAGAAGGACTTTGCCATCTAAATAGCATAGGCCTTTTTTTATTAACGTATTCTTTCAGCTCATCACATGAAGATATTTGAAACATCCTACTCACATTCAGCTGGGTGTATTTTATTTAGTCCCCATCTTCTAACATTTCGCTTGCTGTTACAAATTGATACCCTTTTTTCTGTAATATTGGTATTAATTTGTTGACTGCTTTAAGAGTTTCCCACCTGTTTCCGCCTCCGTCATGTAATAATATGACATCTCCAGGTTGGATATTTTGGATAATATGAGCCGAAATTTGAGTTGCACTTTGATTGTCCCAATCACGAGGATCTTGATGCCAAGACCATAAAAGTATTTTATGATCTAATACTAACGCATAGTTAATAATATCATCTAAATAATAGCCACCACTGGGCAGAAAAGAAGTGGACGACTTCCTAAGGTTAACTGAAGAATATTGTTTCCACGCAACTACGTTAATGGCACTAGGAGAAAACCCTAAGATTGTAGCTGATAGGCTTGGACACAGTCGAATTCAGGTTACATTGGATTACTATTCACATGTTAGTTGTGAGCTTCAAAAACTAACGGCTAAAAAGTTTGAAGATGATTTTTTTAATGTTAATGTGCAATATAATAAATCTCTAGAGAAAAAGACCACTCCCGAAAGAGTAGTCTTTTGTTGGAAAACCCTTTGTTCCGAAGGGTTTCGTGGGTTTGGCACCCAATGATCTGAGAGGGATTCGAACCCCCGACCCCTACCCTGTCAAGGTAGTGTTCTCCCACTGAACTATCAGATCTATATAAGCTGTATTACTTATTATAGAGAGGTTAGACAACTTTGTAAAGAATTATTTATGTATAAAAGCACCGAAATTATTCGGCACCTTAAGAAACAAATTCCCTTTCATTTTTCCCAGAGGAAAACGCGTCTATGAATAGTAATATCGCTGTAATTGTATGTAGTAGCCATCCTAGTAGAAATATCCAAGCTAAACAAGAAGTTACAATTCCCCAGACGCTCCCATGAAATTTTTGCCCTTCTCTAATACTAAATAAAAGCGTAACAATATGTAGGATCAACATGATTCCTAACGGAGCATAACCAAATCCAATAACAATGCTTCCTCCCAAAATAGGAATTGCCAAAAATGCTTCTAATCCCCCTGTTACCCACTTTAGTGCTGTAGAAGATTTCATAAACTCCACCTGCCTTTATTTATATATTCAAGTATATTCCATTAAATACATAAAACAACTAGAATATTTGTTCGTAAATCCATGTATACAAAACATATGTTCGTATATAATAGAGAAAAGGAGTTGTTAACATGCACCGAATTCTTAATCTGTTGAAAGAGACACAGAAACCTGTGGAAATGATTTATTTGTCAAAAAACGGAAACATCACCCAAAGAACGATCCTAGTTTTAAAAGTTACCGAAAAGAATGTGACAGCTTATTGTTACCTGCGTAAGAAGAATCGGTATTTTCTTATTGAAAATATTCTATCTTTTCACCCAGTAAAGCAAAAATATAAAACAAACGCGATCTGACTCTATCTTTCTTGCACACAACTTCAAAAATATGATATTCTGTAAAGAAATACTTTTTTAAAGGAGGGATAAAGATGAGAGACGTAACACTTACAGATATTTTTATGCACCCTATCACACAGAAGTATTTGAAACGATCCGGTATTGCCCATGCACTAGAAGTGGCCAACCATTCTTTCCATTTAGCTTTCAAATATAATGTCAGTGTGGATTTAGCAACAAAAGCTGCTCTATTACATGATATTGGCCATTATGAATGGTATCGGCAAGGAAAGTGGGATTATGAACTTTACCGTGAAAATGATATCCATGCTATTAAAGGTGCAGAACGTGCCCATAAACTACTAATTCGCTTAGGTGAAAGTCCACAAAAAGCAAAACAGATCTCTGTAGCCATCCTTCTCCATACAGATTCATATTTACCTGAAATTGATGTAAATCGCAGCCCTTTACAAAAAGTTGTCAAACTTGCTGATGAAATGGATGAAGAAAAAGGTGGTGGACATCACTATAAGCAAATAGACTATGGTACCGCATTGCAAAAAATTCAATATTTAGATAAACTTGTTGATCAATACCTGCCAAAACAACAATTGCCACATGAAAAAACAGTGTAATTTTAAATCACCTAGAGGTAGCATTGGCTGCCACCTCTTAATACTAAATATTGAAAACCCTTACTTGGCTATATAATAATCGTATCCACTTGTTGTTCTAAAGCCAGAATCCTCATATAACTTTAACGCAAGTTCATTTTTCACATCTACATCCAGTCGTAACGGTTTAGCTGGTTCCTTCGTTTGCACCAACTTTATTAATTCTTCCAATACAGCACGTCCGTATCCTTTCCCTCTTTTCAGTTCCACAACAGTAAATGCACTTATATATTTCGCATCTCCTTCATTACTAATTGTAGCTGTAGCAATTGGCTCACTCTTCTCAGTCACTAAATACAATTCATAACCAGGCTGTGAAATATTTCTCTTAACTAAGTTTGCCACATACTCATCTGTTGAACCAAAACCAAATCCATCTATAAGCAGTTTACTTACGATCTGAACATCTGATTGCAATGCTATGTTCAACGATAGGTCAAAATTTTTGTATGGAGGAAGATGTAATTCCTTCCTGTATTCCATTGTGAATTCAGAAAAAGAATAAACTGCACTTTGCTTTTTGACAATAATCTTAGCTGATTCTGATTCTACCGGACAGACATAGAGTAATTCGTCTACTTCCCGCACACTAGCTTCCTTCTTTGCTAACTTCAGTAACGAGGAAAATTTACCTTGATTTCGATAAGCAGGATGAACCATGCCTGCTACTTCAAGCTTTTTAGGGTCTACAAATGAATACATGCCTAAAAAGCTTGTAAGAACTTCCTTTTCATAAGCTAAAAAAAACGTATGTTGTCCGTCATCTGCTTTTTTTAGAGTGGAAAGATTAATGCTTGCGCTTATTTCTAATTTGTCATGCTGCTCACATAAACTAAGCAGTTCCACTACTTCGCTATACTCTTCTTGTGTTAAACAACTTACTTTTTTTATCCTCATAAATTATCCCTCACTAGCCGACTGTAATACTCCTTAGTTAATCCACTACTTTCTTAATATCCTTAATAACGTCCGCATAAGGTACGTCAAGACCGCTGTAACCTTCCCTAACATATCCTTCTTTATCAATTAGAAAAAACTTGGTGCTATGCATGAATTGATCTGTTCCTTCTTCCTCTGCAGCCGGAACCATAAAAGAGACGTTCGCAAATCGTTCAATAGTCTCGGGGGCATATCCAGTAACAAAAGTCCAAGTAGAATAATCGGGTTGATAAAGCTCCGCATATTCCTTCATTACAGCAGGTGTATCATTAGTGGGATCAATACTAAATGATACAATCGGTATCTCCACTCCAGCTTCTTTCATTTCTCGTTGCATTTTTGCCATATTAGCCGTCATAGGTGGACATACCGTATTACAGTTTGTAAAAATAAAATTTGCTAGCCAGTATTCCCCATTCTGATCTGAAGTTGAAAAAGGCTGCTCATCCTGATTTACTGCTTCTAGTTCCCCTACTTCCAATTTCATTGAGAATTCATTATCAAGGTTTACTTCTTTATCCGCACATCCTGATAGGATAAGGACAGCTATAATAGTAAAAATTAATATCAAATATTTGTTCATTTCTCCATACCTCCAAAACTACAAAAAAACTGTCGAGACTATTATAGCTTGACCCACTTACAAAATGCTAGCAAACGACTTTACGTTCTACACTTGAGGACAAATATGATATGATAAACGATAAAGCGCTTACTAGAAATGATATGGACATCAGTGGGAGGTTTAAAGAATATGGCAAAAAAATTTGGGCGAACAGAGGAGTTTTCGCTGTTTAGCAACGAGCTCAAAGAAGAGATGATATTGCTGGTATATACACCAGCAAACTATTCTCCTTTATATAAATATAACATTCTTATTGCACAAGATGGAAAAGACTATTTTACTCTAGGACGTATTGGCAGTACGGCAGATAGACTTCTTAAAGAAAACAAAATGCAAAACACTATTATAGTAGGTATTCCTTATAAAGATGTTAAAGACCGTTGGAATAAATATCATCCAGACGGCGAAAAAAATAGTGCTTACATCCGCTTCTTGGCACATGAGCTTGTCCCTTATTTAGATGAGAAATACCCTTCTTATCAAATGGGTATGGGGCGTGCATTAATTGGTGATTCTTTAGCAGGTACAGTGTCGTTGGTGGCGGCACTATCTTATCCTCATACTTTCGGAAAGGTTATTATGCAATCACCTTATGTAGACGAAAAAGTGATGAAAACCGTTACTGAATTTGAGCAACCATCCCTACTTAGTCTATACCATGTAATAGGTACTAAGGAAACTGAGGTTCCTACTACAAATGGCGAGAAGAAGAACTTTATCGAACCAAATAGAGCATTACATACTTTAATGAAAGACAAAAGCTATTCGGTTTATTACGAAGAATTTGAAGGTACTCATACATGGACATATTGGCAACCTGATTTAAAAAAGGCTTTGTCTACCATGTTAAAATAGGTATGAATAATCTTTTCTATTCTTTTGAAATAAATTACGTTAAAATATGAATAACCACTTTACAAGGATTAATATTGCCTTGTTGATTATCAACAGTTAACAGGAGGGATATTGGATGAAATACGGAATCGCTATTTTTCCAACAAAAAAACTTCAAGATCTGGCAAATTCATTTCGCAAACGCTATGACACACATTATGCATTGATTCCACCTCATGTAACATTGAAAAATGCGTTTGAGATTGATGAAAATGACATGAAATCTGTAACAGATGAACTTGCAGCAATTGCAAAAGAAACTGCCCCTATCCCTTTAAATATTTATAAGGTCAGCTCTTTTGCGCCAGTAAATAATGTTATTTACTTGAAAGTAGACCCAAATGATGAGCTACTTGAACTTCACGAAAAACTGCATTCTGGTACTGGATACTTCCAAGATAACCGGGAATACGCTTTTGTTCCTCACATAACAATTGGTCAGAAATTATCTGACGATGAACATTCAGACGTATTGGGAACTTTAAAAATGACAAACATTGAGCATGAGGAAACAATCGACAGATTCCACCTACTTTACCAATTAGAAGATGGTATGTGGACGGTTTACGAAACATTTCGCTGTGGAAAGGATTGCTGAAACATTGCATGTACAAGTAGTTAATTCAGAAAAAGAGCTTCAAGATGCATATACTGTAAGAAAAGTCGTATTTGTTGATGAGCAGCAGGTACCTTTAGAAGAAGAAATTGATCAGTACGAAACGGAAGCAACTCACTTTGTATTGTACGACAGTGATACAGCTGTAGGTGCTGGGCGCTTTCGCATTGTAGAAGGCATCGGGAAAGTAGAGCGTATTTGTGTACTTCCTTCCCACCGCTCAACAAAGGGATCTGGAAGGTTAATAATGGAAACTATAGAAGAGTATGCACAAATGAAAGAAATCCATGTTTTAAAACTTAACGCACAAACACATGCGGAACCTTTTTATGCTAAACTAGGCTATGAAACTGTATCTGGAACCTTTTTAGATGCTGGCATCCCACATGTGACTATGACTAAAAACATTTAAAGAGGATGACTCTCTTGCAGGTAGAACTGCTGGGAGCATCCTCTTTTTTTCATATTATTTGTATTCTTAGCAAATACTAGCACTATGGACAAATGTAAAGGATGACGAAAACGATATGTTAATGGATTTCACTAGAATTTCGGTAGAATTAGTCATTGGATTTTTTTCCTTGTTTATTATAACGCAATTACTTGGGAAAACCCAGATTACACAAATTACACCTTTCGATTTTATTTCTGCACTTGTACTAGGAGAATTGGTAGGAAACGCGCTTTATGATAATGAGATTGGCGTTGAGAAAATAATTTATTCTTTGGCACTCTGGGGCCTTCTAATTTACCTTTTAGAAAGAATCACTCAAAAATGGAGAAAAACTAGAGGATTTTTGGAAGGAAGACCTTCTATTGTGATCCATAAAAGTGTCATCAACAAAAAGGAATTAAAAAAAGCAAAACTAGACATTGATCAATTAAGACATCTTTTACGATCTAAGGGGGTTTTTTCCTTAAGGGAAATAGAGTATGCCCTTTTAGAAACAGATGGCACTGTTAGTGTTATGAAAAAACATCCTTATGACGCACCTACTAATCAGGAAAGTAATATCCCACCACAAAATGTAACATTACCAGTACCGATTATTTCTGATGGGGAAATCTTAACTGAGAATCTGGATGAGTATAACCTCAGTGAACAGTGGCTACTAAATGAACTAAAAAAAACAGGTCACCGAACTCCCAAGAATATCATTTATGCAGAATGGGAAGAAGGAAAACCTATCTTTTTTATGCCTTTTTCAGAAGAAGATCGAAAAATTAATTTATCTAAATAAACACTCCATTGCACCACATAGTCCTTAATCAGGTTGTTGAGATGACATGGTCAATTCTAAAAAGCATAAAGGAAAACACGTATTTTATTGAGTTACGAGTTACTTCACGTGAATACCTATTTATTTTTTAACATTTGAAAAAGTCTTAATGTTAGCTTCCGTGTCCAAGGACTGAACCTTGCATGGAAGCATTTTTATTTTCACCAATGATTCAGCTTCAAAATAAAAAGGTGTTTATGGAAAACCTATTTACCAAAAATAGTATCTGCGGGCAACAAGATCTTCTTTTTCATAACAATGTATGGTTGACAGCACTTCCATATGGTCAACGGAAATAAGCTCTCCTCTATATAAATTCATTAATAAACAATCCTTTTCCAGTTATAGTAGCCATCAGTTTTTCGTTTATGGAATTGGTAGATTTATTTTTTTTATTGGTAAATGATGTATGTTTAATGTTCTGATGGACTTCCTGCCAAGCTAAGTGAGAATCAATCTTGTAAAAAGTTGATTGTCTTACTGGTTCAAGCTTTATTCGTTGTTTTTCGAGAACTGTTCTATTCGCATATTGATTATACGTATCCATCTGTACCGGCAACATGTATCCCATCCTGTTCTCCTCCTTCATCTCTCCTATTTATTTTTCCCGCAATTGGCAAAACATAAACTTTCTCGGCATTCATGTTTTCACATTATATTATGTGGTACGATGTAGAAGATTGACTTGTAAAAGGAGTCTATACATATGAAGTCTGCAGTTTGGAACAATCGAAAGATACATATTGATAATATGGCAAGAGAACTTTACCAAGAGGTTTTTGATGCTGGTATAAATAACAAGCTCTCTTGTCCGATATGTGGAGAGAATGTTAAGTTATACCTTGGATTACAACAAGATCCTCATTTTTATCATGTAGATAAGAGCATTTATCACAAGGAACAAAAGGAGGTATTTGCTGAAAATGGCACTCCACCTACTGAAACAGATTACATAGAAAGAAACGGTTTTCGTTATCCAAAAGGGAAAAAGATTATTGCCGAAAATAACCACCCAATAAATAAATGGAAACCACCAACAGCATTATCTCGACTTCCAATTTTCATGAAAGAACATTCTAATGAAACTTTTAATAATATAAATGTGTTTTTCGATAGGTTAGTTAAAAAGAAGATCATTCTCGATCCTGCTCAGCAAAAGGCCGTATCTACAGTAGAAGGCCCACTATTAGTTTTAGCTGGTGCTGGCAGTGGGAAGACTAGAGTGTTGACAACTCGTGTGGCATACATGGTGCAAGAGTGTAAAATTGATCCAAAATCCATCATGCTTATTACCTTCACAGCAAAGGCTGCAAATGAAATGAAGGAAAGGTTGCGACTTTATGATGAACCTGGTTCGCACACCTTTGCTAATTTGCTCTCAGGTACGTTTCATAGCATCTTTTACCGGATTCTTCAACATCATCAACCTAGCAAATGGAATGGAGATAATCTAATCAAATGGGATTGGCAAAAAGAACAATTTCTTAAGCAAACAGGCCGCAGCATCGGTCTAGACGAAAAGGATTTCCCATTTGACCAAGCCATTCAAATGATAGGGTTTTGGAAGAATAATATGGTAAAGCCAAACATGGTACAAGCTTCAACCAAATTAGAAGAACAGTTTGTGACTTTATATCAAAGCTATGAAACATGGAAGAATGAGAAAGATATGTTCGATTTTGATGATATGTTGCTCGGATGTTATGAGCTTCTTTCGGAAAACCCTGCACTTCTTAGCAAATATCAAGACCGGTTTCAATACTATTTAATCGATGAGTTTCAAGATATAAATAAACTCCAATTTGAAACAATGAAGTTATTGGTAAAAAAGAATGGTAATATCTGTGTTGTCGGGGATGATGATCAATCCATCTACGCCTTTCGTGGCAGCAGCCCAGATTACATAATGAACTTCCAACAGGATTTTTCCACTGCTTCAATTGTAACCTTATCGGAAAATTACCGCTCCACTCACGGAGTAGTAGCAGCTGCCAATCAAGTAATCGCCAAAAATAATAGCCGGCGCATAAAAAAAATGGTCGCACAACGGGACAATAAACAACTGCCGCTCCTTTTCTATCCGTATGATGAGGAAGAAGAAGCAACGATTATTGTTCAGGATTTAAAGCAAAAATTAGAAGACGGCATAAGCAAGCCTAGCGACTTTGCTATTTTGTACCGTACTCATAGTGCAGCTCGTGCCATTTTTGAACGACTCTCTCAATCAGGCTTACCCTTCAAGCTCGATCAAGACTATGAAAGCTTTTATAAAAGAAGAGTAGTGAAAGCGGTACTAGGATTCATGCGTTTAGGTATTGATGATAACAATGTATATGCTTTAAGTGATATTTTCCCAGCTCTTTTTTTGAAACAATCTAATCTTCAGGATGCCAAGGCAATCAGTATTCTGCAAGATTGCAGCTTAATTGAATCATTAGGAAAGCTTACAAATGTCCAACCTTTTCAAGTAAAAAAAATTAAGCGAATCCTTCCTTTATTCAAGGCAATAAATAAAGTTACCCCTTCTGTCGCGATAGAAATAATTGAGAAAGACATGGGGTTTGATGACTATATCAAGAAACGCGGGAATGAGGGAAATATTCTTGAAAAAGGATCAGATGATATTCGTGACCTTAAAGTAGTTGCTCGAAAGTTCAAATCTATTACAGAATTTCTTATTCATGTAGACGATATGATTGCTAAAAGTGATGAAATGAAAAAGCTCAGCAAACAATATTCAAATGCCATTCATCTTTCAACTATCCATCGATCCAAAGGTTTGGAATATCAAAATGTCTATGTACTATGTACTGTGGATGGAAGTTTGCCACATGATTTTTCCTTGGAGTCCTATCGCAGCGGAGAAATGGAAGCATTGGAAGAAGAACGCAGACTGCTGTATGTGGCCATGACGAGAGCCAAAGAAACTCTACACTTATCTATCCCAGAAACAAGGCGTGGAAAAAAAGCTTATATGAGTAGATTTATTAAAGATATTCTATAAATTAGACTGTAAATCCTCTATTCCAGAGCGATTTACAGTTTTTTTTCGAATTTTTATAAAAAAATAAATTTCTAGGTAAAAAGTATGTTTGATTTTATATTATTTGGGTATGTACCCCATATATAGGATGAAAGAAAGGGGTATTTTTAGTGAAGTCTTTGCTCCCAGTTTCCTCAGGTTCCATCAGTCAACTTTCAGATGATTCTTTACAATTTGCATACAAACATGCCATTCTTAATAATCTTGATGAACATTTTATTTGCCTTTTAGAAAAAGTGATTACTAGCAGAGGAATTTATGTACCTTCCAAACAACAAAAAAAGCTAAACATCCCAAGTTAATAAATGATACTATTATATATAGAAAGAAAAGTATCAAGGAGGATTTTGGATGACAAGTACCATTTTAGAGAATGAGCAATTTATCTTTCATCGTACAACTGCAATTAATTTATTTAATCAAGTTTGGGATTTGATGGAAAAAACAAACCGAAATACTGAAGAGGATTTCCAAATGATACATAAAGCTCACGCTTCTCGTTTTCACTGGGGAGAAGTTGGAGAGCCTGTAAACATTTCAAGGGGAGAATGGCAAGTATCAAGGGCTTATGCTGTTCTAAAGCGTCCGGAACCCTCCCTTTTTCATGCAAAGAGAAACTTAGAAATCTGCTTAACACATAACATCCATGATTTTGATTTAGCATTCGCATATGAAGCTCTTGCTCGTGCCTACAGTCTTGCAGGAGAGATGGAAAAAAAAGAAACATATGTAACTCTTGCCAAAGAAGCTTGTGACCATATTGAAAAAGACACCGATAGAAATATAGTCCTTAATGATTTAGCAACTATATAAAAACATCTGCCTTTATGTTTTTGGCAGATGTTTTTATTGTTATTTTACTTTTTCTTCTCATTCAACATTTTGGATATAGTACCCATATCAACCGGCTTATTGCCGCTAATCAATGTATGGACAATTTTATCTTCTAATTCTTTCGGTACTTTTTTATTTGCAAGCGTTGCAACTCGTGTTACCAGGCCTCTTATCGTTTGCTCATCTTTGAAATTTGCATTCTGCATAGAGTTGGCTAACTCAAATACATCTTTCATACTGACACCAGTTTTCTTCTCTATGCCTTTAAAAAGATTATTTTCCACACAACAACCTCCTCTCGGATATATCTCATTGTATGAATAATAACTATGAGATGTTACTTATTAGAAAAGCGGCAGCGCCTTGGTCAGCCCCGACAAGCATAAGACGAGGCGGCAAGAAGGTTGCTCTTTACCTTCTGGACGAATTGGCTTATGACCTCGAGGGGCTAGGTGCTGGAGCTAGACAATCAGAAAAGCGGCAGCGCCTTGGTCAGCTCCGACAAGCATAAGACGAGGCGGCACAAAAAAAGCACGGGTACTCCCGCACTTTTCCCTATTACCACCTAATTATTAATAGAATTTAGATGCACCAACGATAATTAAAAGAATGAATAGTACTACGATTAACACGAATGTGCCACCATAGCCTCCGCCATAGCCTCCACCGTAGCCGTACGCACCACCTACGGGATAGCCTCCATAGTAACCCATAACCTTGCACCTCCTTAATGAAGTTTCCCTATTACTATATGTATTAATTAAAAAACTGTTTGGGCATTTTATTTACTATGTGTGCAAATATTAATAAATTTCTACTGGTCATTTCGGTGAATAAGTGTAGAATAACTTCTTACCATATAAAAAGCAAAGGGGCTGCCCCTTCACTTTTCATTCCTCTTCATTATCATCTTTACTTGTATTTGAATTACCTTCCACCCATTTTTCCAGGTTTACCATATATTTTTTCATCCTAGCCTCAATATCTAAAAGATGTTGATATCCTTCTTCAGTAGTTTTTATATTTGCTTTTGCCTGTTTATCCAATTCACTTAAATTTCCATTCATATTCCAACGTTCAAATAGAAACTTCAGTTGCTCCTCCCCAAAATCAAACTTACTCATTTTCTTCACCTCGTACTATCTTATGTAAAGAGAAGTAGATGGAAGCTTAATCTTTCAACAATGGGCGGAGACGATTTTTAATTACCTCAATATTTTCTGATGTAGTCTGGTACAGTATTCTAGAATTATTAGACAAAGAGGTTATAGCCAAAAGCCCGAAATCCGTCACACATTTTTCCAGAGTTATAAACGTTAACTGCTTCTCTTTATTTTGAGGCTTTTCCAATGAATCATTAATAAGATCTAACTTCATTTCTCCATAAGAGTCTACTTGCGCTAGAAAGACATCGTGGAGTTGGAGATTTCTTTTCTCCAATTCGGCTTCTAACCACCTCCTGTTCATTCCTATTTGCCCTAATGGTTCATCCAGTATTTCCCCATCCATAATAACTGTCTTAGGTTCCTTTACATTCGGTACATTGGGGTAAAGATCACCATAGGTTGCTGGTTGCTTTTCCTTTTTTAACATTACACTTAAATCTCCGTTAGACTCTAAAGCCGAAAATTCAATATCGTCCACTGAAAAAATATTTTTTTTGCGTATTTGTTCTAAAAATTCATCTATTGTATATTTTTCTTTGCGGAGATTTTTTTCTAATATCTTTCCATCTCTGACAAAAATAGTAGCATTTCCATCTATAAAGTCCCTAAACCTTTTGCTCTTTATCGCGATTCTTGATGTCACTAATGGAAATAACGACCAAATGAGAATACTTGTCACGCCATTCTTTATATGTAAGTCAGGATCCATTGACAAAGTACCTGCAATGTCCCCAATTGTAATTCCAACGATATACTCAAAAAAAGACAGCTTAGACAGCTGCTTTTTCCCTAGTAATTTTGTGATTATAAATAAACCAATTATTATTGAAAATGATCTAATTGCTATTTCTAACCATTGGGGCAAAGAAAACACCTCCCTTTTAAACTTCGACCTCTTTTACATCTGGTTCAATTTTTTATCAATGTTTTCTAGAATTTCATCAATCTTCATCATTGATTCGTGATAAGCTGTTTTAGCTCCTGGTTCCGTTGTTTCCATTGCATAGACATGCAAATTGTTACGGACCATTTTTAGACTAGCGCGGTTATATGTTAACAATAATTTTTCATCCATCCATTTTTTATCCCTTCGGCTTGAAAATTAATGCTCCAATGAACCCAAATACTATAGCAGCAGAAATTCCAGAACTAGTAACTTGGAACATTCCCGTTAACACACCAACTAATCCATGTTTTTGAGCTTCTTCCAAAGCTCCATGAACAAGTGAGTTACCAAAACTTGTAATCGGCACCGTTGCACCAGCTCCAGCAAAGGCTATCAATGGTTCGTAAAGGCCCAAACCATCCATTATAGCTCCCAGCACAACGAGTAGACTTAATGTATGTGCCGGAGTCAACTTAAAAACATCAAACATGATTTGTCCGAAGACACAAATCAACCCTCCTACAACAAATGCCCAAAAAAATGTGATTAACATTCGTTTCACCCCTCCATTTCTATCGAAACTGCATGTGCTGTACATGGAATCGATTCTTTTTGTTGATAGGAAACCGGTGATAGAAGTGCCCCTGTTGCAATGACAAGGATTCTTTTATAGCTGCCTTTTTTCATCTCGTTTAATAGATGTCCATATAACACTGTAGCAGAGCAGCCTGCTCCACTTGCCCCTGCTAATACAGGCTGACTTTTATCATATATCAACAAACCGCAATCTTTATATTGATCTTGCTCTATCGCTAATCCCTTTTCCTGTAATAAATCAAATGAGACTTGTCTTCCAATTTCCCCAAGATCACCCGTAACGATTAAATCATAGTAAGAAGGGTCCCGGCCAGTGTCTTTAAAGTGAGCAACTATGGTATCAACTGCAGCTGGAGCCATCGCACCGCCCATATTGAAAGGGTCTTTTAGGCCCATATTAATTACTTTTCCAATAGTAGCAGACGTCACTTTAGGTCCAACACCAGTCTTACTAATTAATCCAACACCAGCTCCTGTTACTGTCCATTGTGCAGTTGGAGGTTTTTGTCCTCCATATTCTGTCGGATAACGAAACTGTTTCTCTACAGCAGTATTATGACTAGAAGCACCAGTTAAGCAATAGGTAGCTCCACCGTAGTTAACGATAAAACTTGCCAGCGCTAACCCTTCCATGGAAGTCGAGCATGCACCAAAAACACCTAAATAAGGAAGTTCCAGCATTTCCGCTGCAAAATTAGTCGGTGTCATTTGATTTATTAAATCACCAGCTAACATAAACTGCACTTGTGACAAATCCACGTTCGCTTTTTTAACAGCGGTCTGACATGCTTCTTCTAATAAAACACGATGGGCTTTTTCGTAGCTATCCTGTTCTAGCCATAAATCATTATGGAGTAGGTCAAAATCACTTGCTAACAAACCTTTTGCTTCAAAAGGTCCCCCAATCGCTGCACCTGAGAGAATAACTGGCTTGTTTGCAAAAACCCATGATTGCTTTCCCTGTAGCATCAGAATCCTCCTATCGAAATTATTATTATTTTAACTAGTGCCACTACGAAAGCAGAAAACACACCGAAGAGTATGACTGATCCAGCCAGTTTGAACATATTGGAACCTACACCAAGAACAAAACCTTCTGTTTTATGTTCAATACATGCTGCGATAACTGCATTGCCAAAACCAGTTACAGGCACTGCACTCCCGGCTCCGGCAAACTGTGCAATTCGGTCATACACTCCAAAACCAGTCAGCAGCATAGCAATGAATATCATCGTAGCAACCGTCGGATTACCCGCTGTAACTTCAGTAAAATTAAAGAAATATATATACATTAATTGAATAACTTGACCAACGATACAGAATACTCCTCCCACTAAAAAAGCAATAATACAATTTTTCCAAACCGGCCTTTTCAGTTCCCGTTTCTGTTCAAATTGTTTGTATTGTTGTTGCTCTGGTGTCAACTGATTATCCTTTCCACTCATCTCTGTCAGCTCCTATATCTTTTCCTCACGTAACGTTTTCATTTTTTCAATACGCTTTTCCACTTCTTTTTTTGATAAGTTTTTTTGTTCCATATCACGTCTGAGCCTATCAATTTCTAAACGAATTTTCATATCATGAGAAACAACAATCGTTTCTTCTGGGAACTCTTTTTCAAGTGCTTTTTTCACCTTTTTTTCTATTTTCTCGGTGAAAAACTTCTGGTATTGTTTAACTTCAAATGCAACAACAAGTTCATCCTTGGTATCAAATGCAACCGCACCTTTTATCTCTTCAAAATCCTTAGCTATTTCTTCTGCATGCTTCTCTTTTTCTGATTTCTCCTCTTTAGCATTGGATGTACGCATTACTGTATCTTGGAAACGGTCTTTCACCTCACCATTCCCACATGCACTTACAATAGTGAAACAAAGAACTACTATTACTAGACGTGCTAACCTGTTCATATCTTCACCCCTTTTTTGCAAACATCTCTATAAGTTAATATTCATTACAATGATGTAAATTATGTATTTATGTAACACAAAAAAAGCCCACTCAAATAAGAGGACTTTCAAATTTGACTATTATTTGTATTCTTCATTTTGGAATTATTAAATTTACATTACATGCCCCGTACATTACGTCTATTAAGAGCTCGTGCTTTGCAAACAACTTGATGCTGGCAGCAAATGAGCGGACACTACTCTATTATTTTTGTGACCGCGCTCTCTAAGATTCCAGCAATTCCGGCAGCAGCAAAAATGATTAAAACAGGCTGGCCGATCAATGGAAAATAATTCACAAGGAAAAAAAGGCATGTTGTCGCCCATACTCCTGTACACCAATAACAGCTGAGTAATTCTCCAAACCATCGACGTAATCCCTTTCCCTTAATAACAATGTATTCCTCCACTTCTCCTTTCTCATTTATTTCTTCTATTTCATCCAAAAAAGATTTTCGAATGATACGAGCGATTTTGTCGTATACAAGTAAACGAGTAAGTCGAAAGCTAGCAAGTCCGAGAAGAAGAAACCAAAACCAGCTGTCCATCATAATAACACCCCTTTCATATGATGATATGTTAGGGGAGTGGTATTATTATTCTTCTGTAATTATTTTTTTCTTTTTCCCGCAATTGCACCCTGAGGATTTTTTCTTCTTGTTGGTGGTGGATGAATGGGAAGATGTAATGATATGCATTTGTTCTTTGGTAGGTTTATTGGAATTGGAATAGTAATAGTAATTCATGCGTAACCTCCATATGTTCATAGTATAGATAGTAATATCCTATGCATACCGCACGAAAAGGTTTTCCGCGTATATCACCAAGCTAGTTATAGTTATGTGTTTTTTTTCACATTATTGTAAAACCATGATTGCATTCTTTCATTTTTCGGGGGAGTTACATTCTCTTCTTCATCCATTCCTGATACAACGGTTGATTCGTGTATCACACGTTTACTTTTTTGCTCTAATTCTCTTATATACTTAGTTAAATTTTCTACATCGTTGTTCAATAATGCGTTTTCATCTTTTGCAATCTTTGTTTCTGCTTTTAAAGCTTCCAATTCTTTTTTATATGTCTCATTTTCCTTTTGAAGTGTTTCATTTATTTCTGTAATTTGCTGATATCCATATTGTTCATTACTTGTTTCCTCAATTTTCTCAATTAATGCTTTTACGGTTTCTTTCACCATATCGTATTCCTTTTCAAGATCCTGATTAATCTCTGTCTGTATAACCAACTCTTTTAAAACCCTGTTGTGTTCATTTTTTTCTTGGATAAGTTTTTTCTTTAGACTATCCTTCTCATCAAGTGCTTTATGTTGAAGATCTCTTCCCACTTCGCATTGTTTCTTTAATGCACTTACTTCTCCGCTAATTGTTAATAGCTTAGCTTGATGTTCTTCCTTTAATCTTGTGATTTCTTTTTTATATGTCTCATTTTCCTTTTGAAGTGTTTCATTTATTTCTGTAATTTGCTGATATCCATATTGTTCATTACTTGTTTCCTCAATTTTCTCAATTAATGCTTTTACGGTTTCTTTCACCATGTCGTATTCCTTTTCAAGATCCTGATTAATCTCTGTCTGTATAGCCAACTCTTTTAAAACCCGGTCGTGTTTATTTTTTTCTTGGCTAAGTTTTTTCTTTAGACTATCTTTTTCATCAAGTGCTTTTTGGTGAAGATCTCTTTCTTCTTCACATTGTTTCTTTAATGCACTTACTTCTCCGCTAATTGTTAATAGCTTAGCTTGATGTTCTTCCTTTAATCTTGTGATTTCTTTTTTATATTGAATTTTATCTTGTACAAGTGACTTATTCTTTCCTTCTATAATAATACACTGTTCTTCAAGATCTAAAATTTTGGATTCGAACTCAGCTCTTTCCATTTCGACCTTCTTTATGAAGTCTTTACTTTTTAATTTATCCATATCCGCTTTAAGTCGTTTAACTTCTGAACCAAGGTGAATAATTTTCTGTTGTAGCATTATTTTGTCATTATAACTGGTGTATTTCATGCTAACCCCTCCCTTTTACTCTCCTCTCTTACTAATAATCATTTTCTTATGGATTATGACTAAAACTGATAAATAATAAATTTAGGTAATTGTCTCAGCACACTTACCCTACAAATTCATACTATACAGTAGTCCCGTAACCCAAATGGGTAATAAAAGTATAGGAGGAGTTTTTAGTGAGTCATAAAGAAACTGAAAGAGTCTGTATAAAGACTCGCAAAGTTTACGACTGGGTTACTCGCCAAGTAGATGTTAGTTTAAAACCTATTTGTAAGAATGACCTTAATGGACTTTTTGCTTGTGATCTGGACCATGACGAAGATGATAACATCGCAGATATTTTATGTGATAAGAAATTAGGTCCATTATCAGTGAAATGCTTCTTATCTGATGAGCATGGACATAAGGTAGATACACTTGCACACCACCACCATCGGCATCATAAAGGGTTAGTTTGTAAAGAAATTGAGCAAGCAGGTGGACGACCAGATGTAGAAGTAGAAATTGAGGGGAATGATGTTCTACTACAACGTGTCAAAGTACTCATTAAAGGATTCATTACTGTTCACATTGTAGATGATAGAGGTCATGTAGTTTGCTGTTCTGCTCCAATTCCATTTGCAACCGTTCAAACATTCTTGCTTTGCGCACCTGAAGGAACAGAGCTTGACTGCCATATAACATTCTTTGATTGTGATGCAAATCTAATTGCAACACCTGATCTTTCCCAGCTGGATATAAATCTAATTTTATGCTTGGATATTCAAATGGAAGCTGATGTTAAGCTAGAGATCGAAGCAAGAATTTGTAGACCACGTGAGGAAATCATCGAAGGACTTTTATGTCCTACTAAAGAATTCCCACCACAATGTCCTGAAATTTTCCCAGCACATAATAAAAGACGATAAATTCATTTACCTTATTAATAGGTCTTTCCCTTATAACAACCATCCGTGTTCAGATCATACAGACCTGGGCTTCGATGGTTGTTTTCATCATTTATATCATTTTTCACAATGGCTCTTAATTCTGGCCCCAAGAAGTCGATTTTTTTTCATTTGCAAATTGCTTGTAAACTTGACCTTACATTAAACTTATTGCAGAAAAAGAGCTGATGAATAATGATTATTACGAGTTTCATCTAAATGTCGTAAATACAAAATAATGCGAATACATGCATTACATAATTTATTCTTTATAAGACCTGCGGTAATATGTCAACTGAAAAATAAAAGAATATGAAGTTATCAAAGGTCAATTTGCTTAAAAAAGACATCACGAAACTAATCCAGCAACTAGATGTCATTTACTGGAATTTTAATTAAGGATAGCGATGACGTTTCTTACGTCATTCTTTCACGCCCCTTTCAGGCGTAAAGAGTTGGTGACTACGTAGTAGCGCATCCACCAATCGCACAAGTTTTCTTGCGGTTAG